>JAWKRQ010000040.1:0-87987 GCA_041389545.1 Myxococcota bacterium
ACGCGTTTCCGTCATTTGACGGAAACGCGCCCGACGCCTTTCCGTCATTCCTGGGGTGCCGCCGGGCGGGGGACCCTGTCGGTCAGGCGCATCCAGCGGGCATCGTCGCGAGATCTGCCCAGCGCCCGCCCGCCAATGGTCCCCTTTCGCCCGTCAGCACACTTGAGGGCGGAGGGCCTCGCGCCGCAGCCCGTCGAGCCAGGTCGCAGGCACCCGCGCCGCTACCGGCCGACCGCCCGCGTCAGCGCCCGCACCTGCGCCGAGTCCCCGCGCCGCCCGCGCACGTCCTCCTCGAACGCCCGCACCTCGTCGCACAGCTCCGTCAGCCGCGCCGCCAGCCACGACAGCCGCGCCAGCGACCCCGGGATCGCCACCGCCACCCGCTTCCCGCTCCCGAGCTCCAGGTCCAGCCCGTCGAGCCGCACCCCGACGGCCCGGATCGCCCGGATCGGCAGCACCTGCCGCCGCCCGAGCCGCCCCCGCACCACGAGCCGCTGGTGGTCCACGTCCACCACCACCGGCGCCCGCGGACGGAACACCGACCAGCACAGCGCCGACGGCAGCGGCAGCAAGAACGAGCCGAGCAGCGGCACCAACGCCGGGTCGACCGCGGCGGCGACCAGCGACGGCGCACACAGCGCGTACATCGCAGCCAGGGGGAGCATGGGCACGCTGCCGTCCGAGCGGGGCTCGAGGCGGAGGCGGAACCCGTCGGTCTTCCAGGTGACGGTACCGTCCATCACCCCGATCGTATCTTGGCCCCACGCCCACGCGGTGTCTCGATCGTCGCAACCGCCCCGGTTACCAGGCGCGATGCCCGACCACCGCCCCGTCACCGTCGACGACGTCGTCCAGCTGCCCGCCCCCGGCCTGGGCGGCCCCTCGAGCTTCCGCCTCGTCGGCGACCGCCTGTGGTGGATCGGCCCCGACCCCGCCCGCAGCGACCTGGTCCGCTCCCTGTGGTCCCTCGACCTCGACGACCCAGCGGCCACCCCCGTCTGCCGGGTCGACGGCCGCGGCCACCAGGCCGGCGGCACCCTCGAGGACCAGCTCCGCCGCGAGCGCCTCCGCGAGCGCGGCGAGGGCGTCACCGGCGCCCAGCAGGCGGCCCGCGGCCGCACCCTCCTCGTCAAGCGCGGCGGCGACGTGCTCGTCGAGCGCAGCGACGACGCCCAGCCCCTGGGCACCGCCCTCCGCCCCCTCCCCGGCGGCCAGGTCCTCGACCCGGCCCTGTCCCCCGACGGCCGCCACGTCGCCTTCGTGCGCGACGCCGAGGTCCACGTGGGGGACCTCGCCGGCGACCTCGCCGCTCGGCAGATCACGTCGGGCGCCCGTGGCACCGGCCGCACCCACGGCCTGGCCGAGTTCGTCGCCCAGGAGGAGATGCGCCGCCACACGGGCCTGTGGTGGTCCCGGGACGCGCGGCACATCGCCTACGTCGAGGTCGACGAGACGCACATCCCCGTCTGGCGCATCCCCTACGAGGGCGCCGAGACGCCGTCCTGGGAAGACCACCGCTACCCGTTCGCCGGCGCCGACAACGCCCGCGTCGCCCTGCACGTCGTGCCGCGCGAGGGCGGCGCGCCCGTCCGCATGCAGCTCGACGCCGCGGGGCCCTGGGAGTACCTCGTCCGCGTCGCCGGGCTGGCCGACGGCGCGCTGCTCGCCCAGGTGCAGGACCGCCGCCAGCAGCGCCTCACCGCCCTGCGGCTCGACCCCGAGACCGGCGCCGCCGAGGTCGTGCTCGTGGAGGAGCCGCCCCCCGGCCAGCCCTACCTCGAGCTCGACACGCTGTCGTGCCCGCTGTCGGACGGCGGCTTCCTCTGGGGCTCGGAGCGCTCCGGCTACCGGCACCTCTACCGCGTCGGCGCCGACGGCGTCGTCACGGCCGTCACGTCCGGCGACTGGCTCGTCGACGAGCTCGTCGCCGTGGACGAAGCGAACGGCACCGTCTATGTGCTCGCCACCGCCGACGGCCCCCTCGAGCGCCACCTCTACGCCGTCCCGCTCGCCGGCGGCCCGCCGCGGCGCCTCACCGCCCCAGGCGGCACCCACGACGCCCTGGTGGACGTGGCGAGCGGCCGCTTCGTCGACCACGCCTCGGCGCTCGGCCAGCCCCCGCGCACCACCGTCCGCCAGCTGGCCGACGGCCACGTCGTCCGCGAGATCGACCGTGCCGCCGACCGCGACCCGCGCCTGCACGCGCTGCGCCTGCCCGCGCCCGAGCTGCACACCGTCACCGGCCGCAGCGGCGAGACGCTGCACGTCGCCGTCTACCGGCCCGACACCCCGCCGCCGTGGCCCACCGTCGTCGCGGTGTACGGTGGGCCCCACGCCCAGCGCGTCACCGACAGCTGGGACGTGACGGCCGACATGCGCGCCCAGCTGCTGCGCGCCGAGGGCTTCGCCGTGGTCAAGGCCGACAACCGCGGCTCCGCGCGGCGCGGCGTCCGGTTCCAGGCCGCGCTGGCGGGCGAGCCCGGGCGCGTCGAGATCGAGGACCAGGCCGACGTGGTGCGCGCCCTGGCCGAGCGCGGCCTCGTCGATCCAGCCCGCGTCGGCATCACCGGCGGCTCCTACGGCGGCTACCTCACGATCATGGCCCTGCTGCGCGAGCCCGACGTGTTCCGCTGCGGGGTTGCCGCCGCGCCCGTCACGCACTGGGACGGCTACGACACGCACTACACCGAGCGCTACCTCGGCCTGCCCGCCGACAACCCCGAAGGGTACGCCGCCTCGAGCGTCCTGCAGCGGGTGGACGCCCTGCGCGGCGCGCTGATGCTCGTCCACGGCATGCGCGACGAGAACGTCCACTTCCGCCACACCGGCCGCCTGGTCAACGCGCTCGTCGCCGCCGACAAGGACTTCGTGCTCCAGGCCTTCCCCGACGAGCGCCACATGCCCCGCGGCCCCCGCGAGCGGCGCTACCTCGAGCAGCGCATCCTGGCCTTCTTCCGCGCCCACCTCGGCGGCTGACCGCGCAGGTGTTACGCTCCTGGCCGCGCAGCGCGGTGAGCGCAACCGCGCACGGAGGAGCCCATGCCCCCGCTCCGCCTCCTCGCCCTGGCGGCCCTGGCCGGCTGCACCACCGGCCTCGACGCCTACCAGACCGTGAAGTCGTGGACCACGCCGACGGATCCCGCCGTCGACACGACGCCGACGTCCACCGACACGACGTCCACCGGCACGACGCCCACGACGACGACCCCGCCGACGCAGACCACGCCGTCGACCCCCACCGACACGGGCCCCACCACCGTCCCGTGGGCCAACGGCGATCCGCTCGACCCGCCGGACTACGCCACGCCGCCGACGGTGGAGCTCGCGGCGGCCTGCGCCGACATCGGCGTCCCAGCGGAGCTCGACGACGACGAGGTCGACGTGAAGTCCCACGACGACAACCTCGAGGTGCGCACGCTCACCTCCCCCGTCGCCGGCTGGTACGAGCTGTACGACGTGGAGATGTCGCACCAGGGCACCGGGGAGTGGAACGAGTCCGCGATGGTGCGGATCCTCAACGACACCTCCTGGCTCGGCGCGCCGGTCGTGGCCAACTGCGACGACCAGTGGGTCGCCGTCGACCCCGACAACTACGGCGAGCCCGGCGACGATCTGTTCTACCTCGGCACCTTCTGGTTCGACGCCGGCGACAACGTCCTCGAGCTGGAGCACGCCTGCCCGCGGATCCGCGCCGGCAGCTGCCCCGAGCTCGAGTTCCTCGACGACGCCGACACCACCTGCGAGGCCAACGACGGCAACTCGGCGCACCTCGACGGCGAGCAGCTGTGCCTGGTGGCGCCCGCGCCCTGACGGGTCCGCTCGCGCCGCGCCGCCGCGCTGACCGCGCGGCCAGCCGATCGCGCGGCCCGCGGCAACGCCGGAGCAACCGCCCGAGTCCGCGCACTGTTGCGCGAACGGTGGCGCTGACCGACACTGAGGTAGGGTGCGTCCCGGCCGCGGGGAGGTCGAATCGCAGCCATCACGCTGGGTCCGTTCGTTCTCGAAGCGCGCATCGGGCGCGGAGGGATGGGCGAGGTCTGGCGCGCCCGGCACCGGCAGCAGCAGGTGCCGGTCGCGCTGAAGGTCCTCACCGCCTCCGGGTCGTCCCGACCGATGTTCGTCGAGTCGTTCCGGAACGAGGTGCGCGCCGTCGCCGCGCTCGACCACCCGGGGGTGGTGATGGTCCTCGATCACGGCCGCGTCGGGCCGATGCCGCCGCACCCGCGCATCGAGCCCGGCGCGCCCTGGCTCGCCATGGAGTACGCGAGCGGGGGCACGCTCGCGCACCTCAAGGCGCCGCTGCCGTGGCCCATGGTCAAGTCGATCTCGCTGGCGCTGCTCGACGCGCTGGCCCACGCCCACGCCCACGGCGTCGTCCACCGCGACCTGAAGCCCGCCAACGTGCTCGTCGCCACCCAGCAGGACGCCCGGCCCGGCATCAAGCTGTCCGACTTCGGCATCGCCTTCGCCGGGCGCGGCCTGCCGCAGGATCAGGGCGACACCGTCGTGGGCACGCCCTCGTACATGGCGCCCGAGCAGATCCGCGGCGACTGGCGCGACTTCGGGCCGTGGACCGACCTCTACGCGCTCGGCTGCCTGCTGTGGTGGCTGACGACGGGCTCGCCGCCGTTCGCCACGCCGCGCCCGCAGGCCACCATGATGGCCCACCTGTCGAACCCGCTGCCGGCGTACGAGCCCCGCATGCCGCTGCCCGAGGGCTTCGAGGCCTGGCTGCGCCAGCTCCTCGAGAAGCCGCTCGACCGGCGCTTCCAGCTCGCCGCCGACGCCGCCTTCGCCCTCGGCGAGCTACGCGACCCGCCGCTGCCGTCGGACGGCGAGATCGTCGAGCTCGATCCCGCCTTCCAGGCCACCCTCACCGCCACCGACGTGAGCTTCGGCGAGTCCTGGCGCCTCACCGTCGACACGGGCCCGCGCACCGACCCGGCGATCCGCCCCCGCCCGCCGCCCATCCCCGCCACCTGGCGCCGCACCGTCCCCAAGCCGCCGCCCATGCAGCTCGTCGGCGCGGGGCTGTCGCTGTACGGCCTGCGCGCCGTGCAGCTCGCGGGCCGCGAGGAGGAGCGCGATCTGCTGTGGTCGGAGCTGGAGGAGGTCTCGCGCAGCGGACGCCCGCGTGGTGCTGATCTCCGGGCCGGCCCGGGACGAGGAGAAACGCCGCCTCGTCGAGTGGCTGTGCCGCCGCGCCCACAGGGCCGGCGCCGCCAACTGGTGCAAGGCGACGTTCGCGCCGCAGAAGGCGCCGGGGCAGGCGCTGCAGGAGATGGGCGTCGACTACCTGCGCACCGCCGGGCTGCGGCGCTCCCTCGTGGAGCAGCGCGTGGTCGAGTTCCTGGCCCGCCACGGCTCGGCCGATCTCGCCGAGGCCGAGGTCCTCACCGAGCTCTTGTGCCCCGCCACCCGCGACGACCTCGACGACGGCGTGCGCCCCGTCCGCCTGACCCGCCCGCGCGAGTACTACGCCGGCACCGCCAACACGATGCGCCGCCTGGCGAGCGAGCGGCCGCTCGTCGCGTGGTTCGACGACGTGCAGTACGGGCTGCACGGCCTCGGCCTGGCCATCGACGTGCTGGCCACCCAGGACGTCGACCCGTTCCCGGGCCTCGTGCTCCTGACCATGCGCAACGAAGGCCTCGACGAGGAGTCCGACGAGGCGCGGCGGCTGCGCCGGCTGCTCGACATGTCGGGGGTCCGCACGGTCGGGCTCGGGCCGCTGCCGCCGGGCGCCCACCGGGAGCTGGTGCAGGGCCTGCTCGGCCTCGACGAGTCCCTGGCGGCGCGGGTCGAGGAGCGCACCGGCGGCAACCCGCTCTTCGCGGTGCAGCTCGTCGGGAGCTGGGTGCAGGACGGCACCCTCGAGGTGGGGGAGCGCGGGTTCCGCCTGAAGCCGGGCGCGCGGGCCGAGCTGCCCGACGACCTGCACGCGGTGTGGGCGGGGCACGTCGCGCGGATCCTCGAGGAGTTCGAGCCGCGCGCGCAGGAGTACCTCGAGCGGGCCGCCTGCCTCGGCCAGGAGATCACGCAGGTGGAGTGGCGGCGCGCCTGCGACGACCCCGAGGGCGTGTTCGGCGACCGCTTCCCCGGCGACGAGCCGCTCCGCGCAGCGCTCGTGGACCGCCTGCTCGTGCACCGGCTGGTGGTGGGCACGCGCGCGCGCTGGTCCTTCGTCCACGGCATGCTGCGCGAGAGCCTCGAGCGCACGGCGCGCCAGGCCCGCCGCTGGGCGCAGCACCACGAGGCCTGCGCGACGATGCTCTCGCGCTACGCCGAGGATCCGCGCGTCGCCGAGCGCCTCGGCCGCCACCTGCTCGAGGCGGGGCAGCCGGAGCAGGCCGTGGCGCCGCTGCTGCGCGGCGTCGAGCACCGGCTGGTCACGGTGGGACCGCAGCCGGCCGTGGCCCTGCTCGGCACCGTGGGCGACGCGATGCGCGCTGCGGCGCTGCCCGAGACGGACGCCCGCTGGGGCGAGCTGTGGACGCTCACCGCCCGCACGCTGCAGGACTCGGGCGACCTCGACGGCGCGCTCGCGTCGGCTGCGCGCGCCTCGGAGGGCGCCGCGCGCTTCGGCTGGCACCAGGTCGCGTTCGCCGCCGCCGAGGCCGAGGCGCGGCTGCTGATCCGCCTCCGGCGGCCTCGACGAGGCCGCCGCGCTGCTCGAGCGCCTCGAGCGGGAGGCCGAGCGGGCCGGCGACCGCGGTCGGCTCGGCATCGCCCTCGCCGCGCAGGCCGACGTGGCGCGGCGCACGGGCGATGCCGTCGAGGCCAACGCCCGGCTGCAGCGGGCCATCGAGGCCTCGGCGAGGCGCTGGAGGCCCGCGCCAGCTCCACGCTCCGAGGCGTACCTCAGGCAGGCGTTGCTCGACTGGGGCAAGGCCGCCGAGGCCGTCGGGCGCGCGGGCGACGCCCGCGCGCTACCAGCGGGCCCACCAGGTCTTCGCGGAGCTCGGCGCCGGCCTCGCCGCGGCGGAGTGCCTCGACCGGCTCGGCCGGCTGGCGTTCGCCGCGGACGACCTCGTACGGGCGCGCGAGCGCTTCGAGCGCGCGCTGTCGCAGTACGAGGCGCTCGGCGCCGAGCGCCGGCTGTCTTGCCGGATGCGGCTCGCGCGGGTGGCGCTGCGCGAGGAGCCGCCGGAGCGCTGGCCCGACGCGGTGTGGCCCATCGTGGAGCGGGTGCAGCCCCAGCTCGAGCGGCTCGACCACCGCGGGCGCATCGCCGCCACCTACGGCCTGCAGCTCGTCCGCCAGGCGCTCCACGGCGACTGGGCCGGCTGGGACGAGACGCTGGCCGAGGCCGTCGAGCCGGGGGCCTCGAAGGCGGGCGAGGCCACGGGCTCCGCCTGGCTCGGCTGGCTCGCGGGCGAGGCGGCGCTGCAGGCGGGCGAGGCCGAGCGCGGGCGCACGGCGCTGCGAGCGGCGGTGGCGCTGTTCCGCGCGATGGGCGACACCGCGCGCGCCGCGGAGGTGGAGCAGAGCCTGCGCTCAGGGTGAGGGCGCCGCCAGCGCGGCGATCGTGGGGCTGCGGTAGTCGACGGGCGCGTCGAGGTGGCCGAGCACCGACACCAGGCCCATGAACGTGCGGTGGGCCAGCAGGAACCACGGCGGGACGGTGGTGTTGCCGCTCCGAAAGGTGATGCGCGGGTCCTTGGCGGCGATGAGCGCCTTGGTGAGCGCGCGGCCGTGGGCGCGGTCGAGGCGGAACGGCGCCGTGCCGAGCGGCGCCAGCACGTGCTGCCAGACGGGGATCATGGCGTCGGTGAGGCGCGAGGGCCCCTGCACCCGCTCGAGCACCGCGCGGATCGCCGCCTCGTCGCGGTCGAGCCCGGCCTGCAGCAGCTGGCGGAGGGTGGCGAGCGCCTCGGGGTCGAGCGCGACGACGCTGCCGAAGTCGAGCGCCACGAGCGTGCCGTCGCCCCGGTACAGCAGGTTGCCCGGGTGCGGATCGCCGTGGAGCAGGCCGGTGCGCAGCGCGCC
Organism: Myxococcota bacterium; assembly: GCA_041389545.1. Lineage (GTDB taxonomy): Bacteria > Myxococcota_A > UBA796 > UBA796 > JACKER01. The sequence goes on from JAWKRQ010000040.1 coordinate 7,990, forward strand.
GTCGACGAACAGGCGCCAGGTGGCGCGCGCCCAGCCGGTGCGCAGCGCGAGCGGGGCGCCCTCCACGTCCTCGAGGGTGGCCCCCTCGGCGAAGCGGGTGGTGAGCACGCGCGGGCCGCACCACGCGGCGAACACCTCGGGCACGTCGACGTCGGGGTCGCCCCGGAACGCGGCGACGTAGGCGGCCTGGTGTGCGGCCTCGGCCGCGCCGTCGAGCTCCTCCAGCAGCGCCGCGCGCACCTCGGCAATCACGTCCTCGACGGGGACGCCGCGCGCCAGGTGCTTCGCGAGCGAGGCGACCCGGTCGACCTGCGACATGTCGGCGGCGACGGCCTCGGCGATGCCGGGGTGCTGCACCTTCACCGCGACCTCGGTGCCGTCGGGCAGGGCGGCGCGGTGCACCTGGCCGAGCGAGGCGCTGGCGAGCGGCTCGTCGTCCCACCGGGCGAAGCGCTCGGCGATGGGCGCGCCGAGGTCCTCCTCCACGACCTCGCGGATCTCGGCCGGATCGGAGGTGACGGTGCGCGCGCGCAGCCGGGCGAAGGCCGCGACCAGACGCGGGTCCTCGGGCGCCACGCCGTCGAGGTAGCTCGCCATCTGGCCCACCTTGGCCGCGAGGCCGCGCAGCTCGCCGAGCCCGTCGACGAGCTCGTTGGCGGCGCCCTCCGCGCCGGAGGTGGCGAGGCGGCGCGCCGAGGACAGCCCGGCGCGCGCCAGGCGGGCGGTGCGGGCGAGGGGACGCTTCAGCATGGGACGCTCCATCCCGGATGCGTTAGTCGGTAACATGTTTGAGTGACTCACGCTTCGAGGACGGGAGGATCGCCGTGAGCCTGCGCGCCCGCCAACGCGCCGCCCAGCGCGACAAGCTCCAGCAGGCCGCCTGGGACCTGTTCGAGGCCCAGGGCTACGCCGCCACCACCGTCGAGGCCATCGCCGCGGCGGCGGGCACGTCGGTGCCCACGCTGTTCCGCTACTTCCCGAGCAAGGCGGATCTGGTGGTCGGCGACGCCGACGCCGCCGTCGCCCGGGTGGTGGGCGCCATCCGCGAGCCGCTGCCCGGCGAGCCGCTGCTCGGCTCGCTCCGCCGCGCGGTGGTGGCCGGCACCGTCGCCGCCACGGGCGATCGGGTCGGCCGGCTGCGCGCGCCTGATCGCCACGTCGGCGAGCTGCACCGCCAGCTCGAGATCGACGACCGCGCCATCCGCGCCACGGCCGCCGCCATCGCCGACCGGGCGGGGCTCCCGCCCGGCGATCCGCGCCCCCGCGCTCGCTGCCGCGGCGCACGGGGCCGTGCGCACCACGCTCTCGAGGCCTGGCGCGACGACCCGCGCGGGCGGACGCTCGCCGAGGCGATCGAGCCGTTCGCGCTGCTCCCGAGGCGTGGCGCCTGCTCGGCGCCTGAGGGCCCAGCACGAGCGCGAGGCCGAGCGCGCTGGCCGCGCCGCCGCCGCACCGTCGCAGCCGCCGCAGGCTGCCAGGACGGGCTTGTTCCCGCCGGTGTCGGCGGTGTCGGCGGTGTCGGCCGGGAGGCCTCCGGGACGCCCTCGTCCCAGGCCCCACCGTAGGTCGGGCAGGTGGAGAACGCCGTGGGGTGAACTCGTCCGCCCTCCGCCCCGGCATGGTGTCGGCGCGGGTGCAGCCCGCGTCAGGCGAGACCGCGGTGTCCAGGCCCGTCCAGCCGGAGAAGGCGCCCGCGCGGTCGAACGCGCCGAACCAGTAGGTGTGCGACGAGCCGGGCTCGGCGGTGAACCCGCCGAGTCCCAGGGGCTGCCCCAAACGTCGCCCGGTGCGGTCACCGTGGGGGCTGCAGGCGCGGCCCGCGCCCTCCGCGACGACGTACAGCAGCGGCTCCTCCACCGTGCACAGGCGGTAGCGCAGCAGGGCGTCGAGGGCGGTGGTGTTCGTGTCGTCGGCCCCGATCGCCCTGCGCCGTGCGCGGACCGGGACGGGGGCGTCCACCGGGTCGATCGGCGGGGCGGTCGCGGTGAAGGTCCGGACCTCCCGGCGCGAAGTCGAGCTGGTACGTCACCCCTCCACCAGCGGCGCGTCCGGAGCTTCACGACGACGTAGGCCCGCCGCCCGAAGGGTCAGGAAGCTGCCGGTCGAGAACGGCACCGAGGCGCCGTCGGCGTCCGTCCAGCAGGATGGGGTCGCATCGGCCCGTGGGGGCGCCCAGGAGCGGGCGGCGTCCAGCGGGACCTCGGTCGTGGCGCCGGGGGGCCACACGATCGTGAGATGAGTCGGTGCTCGTCGCGGACGCAGTCCAGCGGCCGCGACAGCGGCTGCGGCAGGCGCGCAGTGCGCATGCGTCCTCGTTGCCCCGCCCCCATCGTACCCGCCCCCTCGCCCGGGGGCAGGTGCGCGCAGGAGCCGGGCGGCGGGCGGGCGAACGTCCTCCCGGCTCGACGCCATCGCTCCCGTCCGCACGTTCAGGTGCCCAGCGCCCGGCCCGAGCACACTCCATAGAATCAGCGCTCCCAGCGCAACCAGCCCAGGCCACGTAGTCGCCGAGGTGCAGGCAAGGGCTGCCGCACCCAGCCCTGCCCGGCCACTCCACCCGGCAGGCGACCCCCGCCTGCGTCGACAGCGCGCCGATCGCGCGCGATCGGCTGCGCGAGGCACCGCGGCACGTCGAGCTTCAGGCCGATCGCCAACCAGCCCCTGGTGCTTGCCGCCGAGCGGGAAGCCGAAGCGGGTACGCTGCGCGAACAGCGACCAGGGCCGCCCGAACGACGCGGTCACCTTGTCGAACTGCGGCGCCTCCACCGTGCCCGCGGCAGCCAGACCGGGTCGTAGACCCGCCACAGGTTCGCCGCATCGACCGAAGGCGGTGGCCGCCTGGCCGCCGAGCGAGAGAAGCCGTCGAGCCGCGTGCGGCCGGTGCTGGTGCCGAAGTCGTAGCGCAGCTCCAGCGGCGCCTCCACCAGCGCCCAGACCGCGCCCGACAGCACGACCTGCTCGATGCGCGCGGCCCCACCCAGCCGAAGCCGCCGCGCGCACCGACGCTGCCGCCCGTGCCCGGGTGGAACCAGCCGAGGCCGGCGGAGGCGATGCGCGAGCGGCGCGGCCCGATGCCGCTGCCCGGCGGCGCGCAGTCTCGACGACCGACAGGGCAGCCGCCGCGCTGGTATTCCCGGCGCCCTGCGCGCCGGTGGCGAGCTGCAGGGCCGCGCCCAGCCGCCGCTGCAGGAACGCGCCGTCGCCGCCGCCCCAGCCGTCGACCCCGATGCGCACGGGCAGCCCGCGGTAGGTGAGGGCGGCTGGCCGCCGTGGTGCCGCCCGAGTCGTTGCCATCAAGCGCCGACGAAGCAGCGCGCATCCCAGCGGCCGTCGGTTCGCCCGCGCGAACGCCGACCTCGCCCTGGCCCTGCTCGGCGGCCGTGGCCCAGGCCAGGCGCAGCCCGGCGGGGCCGAGGCCCGTAGCGCTGCGGGTCGATCGCCGCGGGGGTGGGCAGAGGCGGCGCGTCGGGCGGCGCGGGCAGCTTCTGGCCGACTGCCCTTGAGCGCGTCGTCCTTTGCGGACGGTGCCCGAGCGTCGACAGCGCCACCTCGTGCACGTCGAGCGCGCCGACATCGACGGCGCGAGCGCCCGGCGGTCGTCGGCGGGCTCGGCGCGGATCACGCCGCCCGCGGTGGTGCTCATGCAGCCCGCGGCCGGCCCCGCCGTCGCGCGGGCCTGCGTAGACCTCGATGCGGCCGAAGCTTCGCCGGCGGGCGAGCAGCGCCCCGCCGTCATGCCCAGGCCAGCGACAGCGGCGAGCCGCCCGTGTCCCGGGGCGTGCGCGCCGAACCTCGCCGCTCGCCAGGTCGTGCACGACGACGATGTTGCCGTCGCCGTCGTTCTCGATCCACGCCACGCGCTCGCCGTCGGGCGACACGCGCGGCGTCGACCGGGGCAGGCCGAGCGATCGGCGTCACTCGCCGCTCGCGAGGTCGACCCGCACGATCGCGTCTGGCCCCACGCGAGCTGCACCGCGGCCGGCCCGGGTGCCCGTCCGGGCGCGGGGTCGGCCACCGCCAGATCGGCGTGGCGCGTCACGCAGCAGGTGCGGCGGCCTTCGGGCGGTCAGGTAGACAGGTCGGGACGCAGCCGCCGCGCTGTATCGCGCCCAGGCCGACAGCAGCAGCGACCCGGAGCCGTCGGGCGGCCAGCGGACCTCGCGCGCGGCGTACAGCGCGTGGTGGCGCGCGGCGACCCGCTCGTGCGGTGCGGGGCCGACGTGCACCGGCGCCACGTCCTCAAGGGTCGCGCTCGAGCATCCATCTGCTCGGCCTCGTCCCTTTGCCGGACGGCGTCCTCGTCCACCGCCAGCCGGTACACGTCGACCCGCTTGCCCGGTGGTTGCGGGGGAACACGGGCACGGCCACCCGCTCGCCGTCGGGCGACAGCGCGGGGCTGCGCACCGTCCACCCGTAGTCGAGGAAGGGGGCCTCGGCGGTGGGCGCCGCCTCCTCGAGCGCCATCGCGTCGGCCGTGAGCTCGGCCACGAAGGCGCCGTACAGCTCGGCCGGCGGCCGCCCGAACACGCCCTGGAACGCGTCGTCGAACGAGCGGACCTTGCGGGCCGTCATCCGCGCCCACAGGTCGCGCAGCGCGCCCGGGTGGGCGTTCGCCTCGAGCCACTCGAGGTACGCCGAGCCCACCAGGTAGGCGAAGGAGCCGCCCCACCAGCGGGTCGAGCCCGACAGCTCGGCGTAGCTCGGCATCTGGCCGGTCGCGGCCATCCGGCGCAGGAACAGCGCGCGCCCGTCGCTGTTGGGGCGCCCGGCGCCGGTCAGGCGGCCCTCGATGACGGTGGCGTAGCCCTCGATGACCCAGCGCGGCGCCTTGACCGTGATGGGGGCCAGGCCGAAGATCCGCGCGAACAGGCGGCCCGCCGGGTTGCGCGCCGGGCGCATCAGGTGGACCAGGTGGCCGTCCTCGTGGACGAGCAGGTCCTCGCTCCAGGTGCGGAACGTGCCGATCACGTCGTCGGTGCCGGGCGGCGTGGCGAACAGGATGATGCGCGGGGCGTGGACGAAGGGGAGGGCGGCGCCGTTGGCGTCGGAGTACGGGTCGACGACGACCACGTCGATGCGCTCCTCCGGCGCCCAGCCGACCTCCTCGATCACCCGGGCGTGCCACGCCTCGAGCCGCGACACGGCGTCTTCGGCCCAGGGGGCGGCGCGCTCGGGGTAGTGGAGGCGGAAGTGCTCGGTGCGCACCGTCCGCCAGGGCTCCGAGGGGACCTGGGCGACGGCGGCGCCGACGAGCCAGGCCGACAGCAGCGTCAGCATCGCCGGAAGCTATCTTGCTCGGGAGCGTTGTCGCGCCCGGAGGCTACCGCCGCGCGCCGCCGCCGTTCGCGTGGCCGCCGCGCCCGCTCGGCGCGAACTCGTTCTTCACCAGGCCGAGCACGGTGGTGCACTCCTTGGTGAGCGCCGTGGTGCGGCCCGTGAGGCCCTTGGTCACCGTGATGTCCTGCTTGAGCGCCTTCGCCGTCTTCGGCAGCTTGAAGACCTGGTCGAGCAGCCCGGCGTTGTCCTTCGAGAACTCGTTCTTGAGGTTCGCGGGCATCTTCCGCGTGCTCTGGACGAGCTTCTCGATCTCCGGCTTGAGCCCGGTGAGCTCGGTCAGGGTGGTCGAGTAGTTCGCCGTCATCGCGTTGAGCGCGTCGACCGCCTTCTGGACGTTGGGCGGCACGGCGTCGGTCAGCTCGAGCTTCGGCATCGCCTTGTCGTCGACCGCGAGCCGCACCTTGCCCTCGGCCTGGTTGCGCAGCTGGGTGAGCGCCGTGGACACCGGCGCGTTGCGCTTGACCCCGAGGGCGGTGTTCAGGTTGGTGCGCGAGGTGCGGACCTGCTTCTCGGACTTGGTGAGCCGCCCGTCGATGTTGTCGACCCGGGTGAACACCTTGTCGAACGAGGAGACCCCCGTGAGGATGATGCCCGTGTCCTCCTTCTTGCCCTTCTTCGCGTCCTTCGCCTGTGCCCCCGACGCGAGCACGAGCCCGACCAGCGTGACCGCCAGCACCAACAGCCTCCGCATGCACACCTCCCCGTCCGACCGCAGCGTCCCGCGACGTGCTCTGGAGACGTCGCTCGCGCTGCTGCTATTCGCGCACCGTGGGTCGTTCCTTACACGGATGGTGCGGGTACGCCAGGATCCGGCCCACGAGGCGGGCTATGCGCCGTCGTCGGCCGGCCAGCTGGAGAAGTCGTCGGGGTCGAAGCCCGTCCCGGTGAGATCCTCGGCCCACAGCGCGCCGCAGTCGACGCCAGTGCGCACCTCGTCGACCAGGTTGCGGTTCTCGCGGGCGCCGGTGCGCGCCCAGGCCTCGAGGCTGTGGCGGATCTCGTCGAGGTGCTGCTGGTAGAACACGCCGACGGCCGCGAGGCGCGCGGGGATCTGCCCGGCGTCGGTGTCCCAGCCCCAGGCGAAGCCCTCGCGCAGGCCGTGCAGCACGGCGTCGTAGTGCGACCGCCACGCGGCGTGGACCACGGCGTAGCGCTGCGCCTGCTCCGCGCCGCGCACCCCTTCGCTGCGCGGCAGATCGGGGCTGGTGCCGTAGGAGACGGGGATCGGGCTGCCGGCGAGCGACAGGCGCGCCAGATCGCGCAGCCCGCGGGCGCCGGCCGGATCGCGGGTGCCGAGCGCCTCGGCCACGCTGCTGGGCTCGATCCGCACGTCGACGCACCGCCCGATCGCCGCGCTCACGATCGTCGGGATCCGGCAGGAGCCGTTGTCGTCGAACGCGCCCGACGCCGCGAGCCCGATCTCGACCCGGATCGACATGCGCGGCAGCCGCAGCGCGGCCTCGAGCGAGCCGATCACCTGGACGAGCGCCGAGATCTGGTCCTCGTGGCTCACGTCGGGCACGGAGACCACGAGCCGGTCGGGCATGGCGCCGCCGGCGCGGTCGGCGAGGGTGCTCACGAAGACGTCGAGCGTGCGCAGCGCCCGCTGGGCGGTGGCGCGGGTGAGCGGCGCGATCCGCAGCCCCACCATCGGGCAGAGCAGCTGCTCGCGCAGCGCCAGCGCCATCTCGGTGGCGGCGTCGGCGGCGTCGGCGTCCTCCGCGTCGTCGGCGCCGGGGCCCAGCGGATCGTGGAAGTCGATCCGCAGGTCCTGGACCGGCCGGTGCGACAGCTGGCGGTGGATCCGCGTGTAGACCTGGTGCGCCAGGCGCGCGGCGGGCGGGACGTGGGGATCGCCCGACTCGAGCCGCCCGAGCAGCGCGTCGACCCGGCTCGGATCGGTGGGCAACGCCTCGAAGCCCGGCAGGCGCAGCGCCAGCGCCAGGACCACCGAGTCGGGGGCGTAGCTCTGGAGCAGGCGCAGGGCGCGCGACCCCGCCCGCCGCACGCTGTCGTGGCGGAAGTGGCCGGCCTGGACGCGCAGCGTGTGGACCCAGGTGGGCCGCCGCCGGTCGGGGATCGTGAGGGTCTGGCGGTGCGCCGCGCGCTCGATGCGGTCGATGGCGGCGTCGATCTGGGGAGACGTCAGTCGGGTGTGCACGGCACCATCCAAGCATACACTGCGCTCGTGCGCACCCTCGCGAGCGACGATTCCCTGGTCCTGGTCATGGTCGGCCTGCCGGCGCGCGGCAAGACCTACCTCGCCCGGAAGACCGCCCGGTACCTGAACTGGCTCGGCCGGCCGGCGCGGGTGTTCAACGTCGGCAACTACCGCCGCAGCCGCCTCGGCTCGGCGCAGCCGGCGTCGTTCTTCGATCCCGACAACCCGGGCGGCGTGGCCGCGCGCCGCGATCTCGCCCTGGCCGCGCTCGACGACCTGGTGGCCTGGCTCGGCGAGGCGCCCGGGCGCGTCGCCATCTACGACGCGACCAACGCCACCCGCGCCCGCCGCGATCTCGTGGTGCGTCGGCTCGCCGAGGCCGGCCTGGCGCCCGTCTTCGTCGAGTCGGTGTGCACGGATCCGGCGATCGTCGAGGCCAACGTCCGCGAGACCAAAGTGTCGATGCCGGACTACGCCGGCGCCGATCCCGACGCCGCCGTGGCCGACTTCCGCGCCCGCATCGCGCACTACGAGCGCTCCTACGAGCCCGTCGACGAGGACGACCGGTCCTGGGTCAAGCTCGTCGACGTGGGCCGGCGCGTCGTGCACAACCGCATCCAGGGCTACCTCGCGTCCCACGTCGCGTTCTTCCTGGCGAACCTCCACATCACGCCGCGCCCCATCTACCTCACGCGCCACGGCGAGTCGGCGTTCAACGTGGTCGGGCGGATCGGCGGCGACGCGCGCCTGTCGGAGCGCGGCCGCGCCTTCGCGCGCCACCTCGGCGCCTGGCTGCCCGAGCGGATCGACGGCACGCCGCAGGTGTGGACCAGCACGCTGCTCCGCACCATCGAGACGGCGCGGGCGCTGCCCTGGCCCGCCGTGGCGCTCAAGAACCTCGACGAGATCGACGCCGGCGTCTACGACGGCTGGACCTACGGCGACATCGAGGCCACCGCCCCGGCCGAGGCCGCCGCGCGCGCCGCCGACAAGCTGCGCTACCGCTACCCGCGCGGCGAGTCCTACGAGGACGTGATCTCGCGCCTCGATCCGGTGATCATCGAGCTCGAGCGCCAGCGGGAGCCCGTGGTCGTGGTCGCGCACCAGGCGGTGCTGCGCTGCCTGTACGCCTACTTCGTCGACCTGCCCGCCGAGGACTGCCCGCGGGTGGACGTGCCGCTGCACACCGTGATCGAGCTCGTCCCCAAGGCCTACGGCGCCGCCGAGACCCGCCACCCCATCGGAACGTGAGCGCCCGCCGGCTCAGTTCAGTACACGCGGTCGCACACGATGGGATCGAAGGTGCACTGCAGGGTCTGGTTGCCGGTGACCCAGGCCTTCGCGGGCTGGCTGCCCTGGAAGGTCGCCACGCAGCGCTCGTCGCCCGGCACGTTCTGCACCGTGGCCTTCATGGTTCCCTTGGCGTCGGGCCGGAAGGTGCCGCGGCTGCGGAAGCCGCTCGGGCAGTTCACCTCGATCGACAGGAACACCATCTTCTTCGAGACGATGATCGAGACGGGTCCGGGCGGCGGCCCGTTGTTCGGCGACCCGACCGTGTTCTCGCCGCGGTCGGTGCGGCCCTTGCCGGGCGAGCGCGGGCGCACCGGGACGTTCTCGACGGGCTCGGCGATGCCCGTGTCGCGGACGTGCTGCTTGTCGGTGCCGGCCTCGGCGAGCTTGTCGTCCTGCACCTTGCGGTAGCCGAGGTACAGGAGCAGTACCAGCACGGCCACGACGATGGCGGCGGTGGTCGAGAACACCACCCCGCCCACGATCGCCAGGATGCCGAGGCTCTGGGTGCGGTTGGTCTCGGCCCCGGCGGCCATGGTGCGCGCGTCGGGGCCGAAGCCGGCGAAGGGCGACAGCGGCGCGTCGTCGCCGCTCGGTGCCGCGGCGTCGGCGCTCGGCGCGGGGTCGTCGGCGCGGCGGATCGTCCGCCCGCGCCGCCCGATGTCACGCATGTCGCTCAACCGTCCTCCGCACCCCGAGCATAGCGCTCAGACGAAGAAGTCGGCCATCAGCGCCGCGCCCGGTGTGACCGAGTACTTGGCCAGATCGGCGTCGGAGAGGCCCTCGGCCCGCAGCAGGTCCTCGTCGACGAAGAAGTTGCCCGTGCAGCGCTTGTCGCGGCACAAGATGACGTGGGCGGCGTCGGCCATGATCTCGGGCGTGCGCGAGGCCGACATCATCGGCTCGCCGCCCAGCATGTTCACCGCGGCCGTGGCGATGGTGGTGCGCGGCCACAGCGCGTTGACCGAGATCTTCCCGGCGTACTCCGCCGACATCCCGAGCACGCACATGCTCATGCCGAACTTGCTCATCGTGTAGGCCACGTGGTCCTTGAACCAGCGGGCCTCCATGTTGAGCGGCGGCGACAGGTTGAGGATGTGCGGCCGGTCGGACTTCAGCAGGTGCGGGATGGTCGCCTGGGAGGTGGCGAAGGTGGCGCGCACGTTGACCGTGAACATGAGGTCGAACTTCTTCATCGGCGTGTGCACGGTGGGCGTGAGCGAGATCGCCGACGCGTTGTTGACGCAGATGTCGATGCCACCGAAGGTCTCGGCGGTCTTCGCGACGGCCTCGGCGGGATCTGGGCCTCGTCGCGCACGTCGACCACCAGCGGCAGCGCGCGGCCGCCGGCCTGCTCGATCTCCTCGGCCACCGTGTAGACCGTGCCGGGCAGCTTCGCGTGCGGCTCGCCCGTCTTCGCGGCGATCGCCACGTTCGCGGCCGTCGGCGGCGGCGCGCAGCGCGATCGCGCGGCCGATCCCCCGGCTCCCCCCGTGACGAACAACGCGGCCGGACAGTCCCTTGCTCAAGCGGTCCCCAGGTGATGCCGCAGGATAGCAGGTGCGCCCCAGGCCAGGAGGGTGCGTGCCGAGGTCCCACGTCTTCCCCGTGAGCATCTACTACGAGGACACCGACTTCCTCGGGGCTCGTCTACCACGCGAACTATCTGCGGTACTCGCGAGCGGGCGCGGGAGCACGTGCTCGGCCGCGACGCCCTGGTGGCGCTGTACCGGGATCAGGGATCGGCTTCGTCGTCTACAGGCCGGTTCACCTTCAAGGAGGGGGCGCGGTTCGGCGACGAGCTCGAGGTGCGCACGACCGTGGACGTCCAGAGCGACTACCGCGCGGTGTTCCACCAGCCCATCTTCCGCGCGGCCTGAGCAGCCGCTGGTCGACGTCACCATCCACCTGGTCGCCGTCGACGAGGAGAACCGGCTGATCCGGCTGCCGCGCGACGTGATCGAGATGGCGCGCGGTCGGGCGTGCAGGCGTATCGTGGATCCGCTCGATCGCGTCTCGGCGCACACCGCCGCCGGCCGACCCGAGGACGCGCTCCTCCGTGGCGCTCGCGGCGTGGCGTGCGCACCGGCACCCGGCGATCGCGCAGGCCGTGCGCCGGCTCGGCGGCGGCGCTGGCGCGCTCCCGGCGCCGCGGGTGCGCGACAACGACGCCTTCCAGCGCGCGTGGCTGGCCGTCGCGGCCGACGACCCGTCCGAGGTGGCCACGGGCTGGCTCGCGGCCACGCTCGACCGGGTGACGCCGAACCCGGGCTGGGAGGCCACCGACGGCGGTGTTGACCGGGTCGCGCGCCTGCGGGCGCGCTGCCCCGACCCGCGCATCGCCGACGCCGCGCTGGCGGTACTCTCCGAGGGCCGGCGGACGCGCTACGACGACGCGTCGATGGCGCGGATGTACGACCCGTTCCGGGAGCTGCTGGTCGAGGCGGCGACCTGGCCGCGGCCGAGGCCGTCGACGCGCTGGCGCGCCTCGCGCCCGCGTGGCCTGGTGCGGCGGTGGATGACGGTGTACCTCCCCGCCACGGCGGCGAGCTGCGCGAGCGCCCGGTGGGGAGGGAGCGCCGATCCGCTGGGACGAGGTGCTGCCGCCGCGCGGCGAGGCGACCGACGTGGAGGCCCTGCTGGCCGGCGTCTTCGCCGAGCCCGCCGACGACGCGCGGCGCCACGTCCTGGCCGACGCCCTGCCGAGCGGAGGACCCGCGCGGGCAGCTGCTGTCGCCCAGCTCGCCGCAGCCGACGAGGCGGCAGCGCAGCGCCGGCGGTGGTGTCGCTCGTCCGCGCCCACCGCCGCACCTGGCCTCGGCGAAGACCTCGACGCCACCTTGATGAACGTGGTCTTCCGGCGCGGCTTCCCCGACGCCGCCTCGCTCAAGCGCATAACAGCCAGGCGAGCCCGAAGGTCTGGGAGGCGGCCGCCGCCGACCCGCGGCTCGCCACGTTCCGCACGCTCGTGCAGGGCGTCGGCAACAAGACGCACTACCTGCGGTTCCTGCTGTCGGAGCAGGCGCGCGACCTGCGCCGCATCGACCTGCCCACGCGCGCGATCCTCGACGCCGTGATCGACGGCCTGCCGCGGCCGTTCGAGGCGCTGGCCTTCGCGAAGCAGCCGCTGAAGGGCGTGCTGGAGCGGGTGGTCGAGGCGGCGGCGTTCGCGGGCGTCGACACGCTCTCGGTGCCCGACGGGCTCGATCTGGCGCGCCTGGTGAAGGACCTGCGGGCCTGCGGCCTCGGCGAGCGGCTGGTGGCGCTCGAGGTGCGCGTGCCGGGCGGCGGGCACCCCGGCGACGGCGCGATCGTGCCGCGCCTGGCGTGGCTCGGCGCCGCCCTCCCGTCGCTGCAGTCGCTCACCATCGACGCCCTGAAGGACACGGTGACCTTCGCGCGCGAGGGCGACGCCTGGACGTTGACCTGCGGCGTGGGCGCGGCGGTGCCCGACCAGGGCCTCGGCTACTGCCCGGCGCCCGAGATCCCGCCCGAGGTGACGACGATCCGCGCTGCGCCCGAGGTCGTGGCCGCGGTGGCGGCGCAGCACCCCGGCCGCACGGTGGTGCCGAAGGAGGCGGGTCAGGTGCGCCGCAGCGCGACGGCGTAGACGGGCTCGCCCTTGAGGCGGAACTTCTTCTGGTAGCCCGTCTCGATGTCGTCGGGCCAGGGCGCGGGGCCCGTGGTCACGTCGTCGCTGCGGCCGAGCACCTCGAGCGGCAGCGCCGGCAGCGGCTCGCCCTCGGGCCCTGCCGCCAGCAGCGAGACCGCGCGCTCCACGTTGTACAGGGTGTCGCTCTTGATCCGCAGCTCGCCGCCCGGGCGGAGCAGCCGCGCGGCGTCTTCGAGGAACCAGCGCGAGATCAGCCGGTTCTTCTCGTGGCGGTCCTTGGGCCACGGGTCGGGGTGGTTGACCCAGATGGTGTCGAGCGAGGCGTCCTCGAACAGGTCGTCGAGGTACGCCGCGTGGTAGCGGCACACGACGACGTTGGCGGTCGCCCCGCCCGCCTCCAGCTTCTTCGCGCACTGCACGACGCGCTTGAAGCGGATCTCCACCGCGACGTGGTCCTCGGCGGGGTTCCGGGCGGCGAGTTCGGCCAGGAACGAGCCGTTCCCGGGGCCGATCTCGAGCACCAGCGGGGCGGTGCGGCCGAACCAGTCCGCCCACCGCCCGCGCCAGCGCCAGGCCTCCTCGGCGGGCAGCGCGAGGCGGCCCTGCTCGCGGTGCAGGGCGACGTACTCGTTGATGCCGCGCTCGTCTCGGTCGCCTACGTCGCGGAACCGCGGGTGCACGCCGTCAGCGGTCACCGGCTGGGGCGTTGGCCTTCCAGGCGCTGCCATCCTCGTAGATCTCCTTCTTCCACACGGGCAGGCGCTCCTTGAGCGCCTCGATGGCGAACCGGCTCGCGTCGTAGGCCTCGCCGCGGTGCGGCGCGCTCACGGCGATGACCACGGACGGCTCGCCGATGGCGACGACGCCGGTGCGGTGCACGGCGGCGACCCGCACGCCGGGCCAGCGCGCGCGCGCCTCGTCGCCGATCGCCTGCAGCACGGGCACGGCCATCTCGGCGTATGCCTCGTACTCCAGGCGGAGGACGCGCTTGCCGTCGAAGCTGTCGGCCGACCCCCTCGAACACGAGCACGGCGCCACAGCCGGGATCGTCGACCGCGCGGCGGACCGCGGCCACGTCGATGGGTCCGTCGACGATCGCGTACATCAGCCCCCTCCGATGGGCGGGAGGAAGACGATCTCGTCGCCGTCGCACACGGCGTCGCCCGCAGACGCCGTCTGCCGGTTCCGGGCATACGCGACCGGCACGCGGTCACCCGGGAAGAGCCGGGCGTACAGCGCCCCCAACGTCTCGCCCGGGAGCAGCTCGACGTCCTCTTCGTCCACCGCCTTGCGCTCCCGGAGCGACGCGAAGTAGCGCACGCGCACCGCCATCGGCCCCCCGTCCGCCCCTCCTAGCCGATCGTCCCGCGCTGGTCTCGCTTGAACCCGACCGAGGATCGGGACATCATCCACTCTGGAGAGGGGCGCGAAGGGAGCAGCGTTGATTCCGTGGCTGGTCCGACTCGGGCCGGGTTGCCTGGAGTTCGTCATCGACTCGCGCGATCCGGTCGATCCTCCGCCGCAGCAGATCGCGGTGACGGAGTCGTTCGTCCAGGCGCCGCTGCCGAAGGCCGACCTGCTGCTCGTCATCGACGACACGGCGTCGATGGCCCAGGAGCAGGCGGCGCTGTCGCAGGACTTCGCCGTCCTGCTCGACGAGCTCGACGCGCTGGGGGTGGGGTGGCAGCTCGGCGTCGTCAGCACCGAGATGGTGAAGCCCGAGGCCGGGCTGCTCCGCGGCACGCCGTGGATCCTCACGCCGTCGGTGCCGCAGCGCGAGCTCGTGTTCGCCGAGATGGTGCAGGTGGGCCTCGAGGGAGACGGCCCCGAGGCCGGGCTCGCCGCGGCGGAGCGCACCCTCGCGCTCGCCGTGGAGGGGCCGAACGCCGGCTTCCGCCGGCCCGACGCCCTGCTGAACGTCATCTTCGTGAGCGACGCCGACGACGAGAGCGACGACTGGCTGGGCAGCGACCCGGTGGGCCCGTTCCTCGACCTGCTGGCCGACGAGGCCGAGCGCACCGGCCTGCCCGCGCGCGCCTCGGGGCTCATCGGGCCGCCGCCGTCGGGCTGCCACTCGATCTCGGGGCAGGCGCAGCCCGCCGTGCGCTACGCCGAGGCCATCGCGGCGTCGGGCGGGGTGCAGGGCTCGATCTGCGCCATCGACTTCGCGGCCGTGCTCGCGCAGCTGTCCGAGGCGACGATCGCGTGGCAGACGGAGTTCCCGCTGCGGGAGCGCCCGGCGGACGGCAGCGTGCGCATCCGCATCGACGACGCGCTGGTCGAGGGCGGCTGGGCGGTCGCCGACGAGCCGCCGCGCCTGGTGTTCGACGAGGCGCCGCCGCCGGCCTCGCAGATCGACGTGTCGTACCTCGTGACGTTGGCCGGTCCGCGGTGATCTGGCTCGGGCTGGTCGCGAGTGCGCTGGCGGCGCCGCCGCCGACCTGGCAGCTCGATCTGTCCGCGAGCGACGGCGGGCTCGTCTCGGGCGGCCAGACGGGCCAGGTGGGGCTGGGCCGACCCACGGTCGGCCCCCGTGGGCCTCGGCGCCTGCTGGGAGCACCAACCCTGACGCCCTGTACCTGCACGACACGGAGGACTGGCTCGAGATCAACTGCCCGACCTGACCGGCCTCGCCGAGCCCGCGCTGGTGCTCCACCACTGGTACGCCATCTCCGACGGCGACATCGGCCGCTTCGCGATCGATCCGGGCACCGGCTACGAGCCCATCGCGCCCGTGTTCGGCTACCCCGACGGCCGCGACGGCTACACGGGCAGCTCGGGCGGCTACGAGGACGCCGTGCTCGACCTGCGCGGCTTCGTGGGGGCGCCGCGCCTGCGCCTGGTGCTCACGAGCGACCAGGCCCTCGCCGACGCCGGCTGGTACCTGCAGCGCATCGCCCTGTACGACGGCGACGTGGTGCCGCCGCAGGTCGCACCGGTCGTCGTGCCCGCCGACACACAGGACCTCGACGGGCCCTACGTGCTCGAGCTCGACATCGAGGACGACCGCGCCGTCGACGCGGTCACGCTGTTCGGCGAGGTCGCCGGCGACGGCTTCAGCGCGCCGCTCACCCGGGCCGCGGGCCTGCGCTGGCGGGCCGAGCTGGCCGCGCAGCCGCCCGACACCACCGTCTCCTACTGGATCGAGGCCTCCGACGGCGACAACGTGACCCGCTGGCCCGCCGCGGGCAGCGAGGCGTTCCGCGTGTTCCTGGCCGCGCCCACCGACCTCGTCGGCCCTGCGGTGCCCCACCTCGTGGCCACCGACGTGCTGCTCGAGTGGACCCCGCCCGACACGCCCCACACCGTGCTCGGCTACCGCGTCCACCGCACGCTCGCGCTGGGGCCCGTGGCGGAGGTGACGGTGCCGCGCGCCCGGGTCGCGGTCGCCGAGCCGCAGGAGTACTGGGTCGAGGCGCTGTACGACGCGGGGCCCGGCGACCCGTCCGCGGCGCTGGTGCTCGACGCCGAGATCCCGCGGCTGCTCTCCGTGCAGCCCGACGTCGCGTTCCAGGGCCAGCAGCTCTACGTCCACCTGCAGGGCGCCTCGCTCTACCTGCTCGACGGCGTCGCTGCGCTGGACTTCGGCCCCGACGTCGACGTCATCGACCTCGACGTGCTCGACGCCGACACGGCGGTCGCCCGCGTCGAGATCGCGCCCGACGCCGCCGTCGGCGCCGCGCCGCTCGAGCTCACCGGCACGGCGGGCGCCTTCTCGTTCCCCGACCGCTTCTCCATCCGCGACGGCAGCGACGCACCGCACATCGTGCGCGTCACCCCGGCGCTGGTGAAGCAGGGCGACCAGGTGACCGTCGAGCTCGAGGCCACCGAGCCGTTCGCCGGCCCCGCGCGGGTGCAGGTCGACGACGACCTCGTCGTCACCGGCGACGTGGAGGTCGACGGCGCGGTGGTGCGCTTCGACCTCGCGGTGTCGGGCGCGTCGCGGCTCGGGCTGCACTCCCTGGCCGTCGACGACGGCGTGCACCTGTACACCGCCGACCTCGACGTGGACGAGACGGTGACGCCGCTGCCGTCGGGGTGCCAGGGGTGCAGCGGCGGCGGACCGGGCGGCGGGTGGCTCGCGCTCGGGCTCGTCGCGCTGCTGCGGCGTCAGGGGCGGAAGAGCTCGTCGAGGTGGCGCCGGACGACCCGCCAGGGGCCCGTGGTGCGGCGCGCGGGGGGCAGGCTGCGCAGGAGCACGGTGCCGTAGGCGCGGTCGTGGATGCGGCGGTCGAGGATGAGCACGGCGCCGCGGTCGGTGTGGCTGCGGATCAGGCGGCCGTAGCCCTGGCGGAGCTTGAGCACGGCGTCGGGCAGGGTCATGACCTTGAACGGGTCGCCGCCGCGCGCAGCGATGCGCTCGTGGCGGGCCTCCTGCAGCGGCTCGGTGGGGACGCGGAACGGCAGGCGCGGGATCACGACGAGCCGCAGGCCGTCGCCGCGGACGCTGACCCCTCCCAGAAGCTGTCGGTGCCGACGAGCACGGCGCGCCGGTCGGCGCGGAACCGCTCCAGCACGACGGCGCGGCCGGCGTCGCCCTGGGCGAGCACGGGCGGCCGCCCGCGGCGCAGGGCGGCGGTGTAGGCGCGGACGGCGGCGTAGCTCGTGCACAGCACGAAGGCGCCGCCGTCGGAGCTGGCGACGGCCTCCACGACGACCCGGGCCGTGGCGTCGAGGAACGCGGGGTCGTCGGGCACGGGGCGAGTCGCGGGGCAGCGCGAGCAGCGCCTGGCGCGCGTGATCGAACGGCGAGGCGAGGACTCACCTCGGTGGGGCGGGCTCGGGCGGCAGCCCCACGCGGCGCATCAGCGGGGCGAAGCTGCCCGCCACGGTGAGCGTGGCCGAGGTGCCGACGGTGCCGGGCAGCGGCGTCCACAGGATGCGCCGCAGCACGGGCCCGACCTCGATGGGCGCCTCGCACAGCGCGGCCTCCTCGCGCTGGCCGCGCTCGCGCGCCGTCTCGACCCAGCGGCAGCGGCCCGGATCCTCGGCCAGGAACGAGGAGGCCAGCGCGGCGTGGCCCGCCAGCTTCCCGCGGGCCCGCTTCACGTCGAGCAGGGGCTGGGCCTGGCCTCGGGCAGCACCGCGCCGTCGAACGCGGCGACGATGCCGTCGAGCGCCTCGGCCGTGGCGGTGAGCTCGGCGCCGAGGCGGCGCAGCAGCGGGTCCACGTCGAGCTGCCAGGCCTCGGAGTCGGCCAGGGCCGGGGTGATCCGGCGGGCGGGCTGGGTCTGCCGGTGGGGTCGGCCGGGTTGCGCAGCAGGGCGTCGCCGATCTGGCTCATCACGGCCTCGACGTTCACCTCGAGCTCCACCAGGCGCCGGTCGGCGAGGTCGACGGCGTCGAGCAGGCGCGGGCGGGCCTCGGGCGGCAGCACGCCCGGCCCGATGCCGCCGTGGGCGCGCGCGAGCACGGCCAGCGCGCCCTTGCGCTTGCGGGCGCCGCGCAGGGTGCGGCTCGCGCGGCGGACGGAGGTGGCGGTCAGGCGGGTGGACGCGACGCCCGTGGCGGCGTCTTCGAAGGTGGTGGCCCTCGTCGAGGATCACCCGCTCGTAGCGCGGGAGGAACCCGCGGCCGGCCTCGGCGCGCAGCTGCAGGTCGGTGAGGAGCAGCGCGTGGTTCACCACGACGACGTGGGCGCCCGAGGCCGCGCGGCGGGCGCGGTAGTAGTGGCAGCCCTCGTAGTGCGGGCAGCGGATCGACAGGGTGAGCTCGCTGTCGGAGAGCACGTGCTCCCAGGTCGTCGGGTCGACGGCGAACGGCAGGTCGGAGCGGCTGCCGTCCTGCGTGTTCTCGCTCCACTGCGCGAGCGCCTCGAGCGCGGCGCGGTCGTCGCCCTCGGTGTCCTCCAGGGCGAGGCCCAGGCGGCGCTTGCACAGGTAGTTGCTGCGCCCCTGGAGCACGGCGGTGCGCGCGTCGATCCCGCCGCGCAGCAGCAGCGGCAGGTCGCTCGACACGAGCTGCGCCTGCAGGGCGCGGGTGAAGGTGCTCACGACGACCTTCGACTCGTTGGCCAGGGCCCACAGCGCAGCCGGGACGAGGTAGGCCAGCGACTTGCCGGTGCCCGTGCCCGCCTCGCACAGCAGCGGCTCGCCGCGATCGAGCGCCGCAGCGACGTGGCGGGCCATCTCGAGCTGCTGGTCGCGCGCCTCCCAGCCGGGCAGGGCCTTCGGCAGCCCCTCGCGGAAGAAGCGCACCAGCTCGGTGTCGTCGACCGGCACCACGGCGCGGACGTGCGGCTCCACGACCCAGTTCGACCGCGTGACGTCGCTGTCGACGATGACCACGCCCACGCCGTCTTCGCCGTAGAGGTGGGCGAGCTGCAGGTCGGCCTCGCTCGGGCGGAGATCGCCCGAGGGGTGGTTGTGGATCACGACCTGGCCGGCGCGCGGGCGGTCGATCAGCCCCGGGACGCGGTCTTCGGTGCCGCGGCAGGTGACGGTGACGGCGACGACGTGGCCGAGCTCCACGTCGCCCACGGCGAACACCTCGACGCCGCCCGCCTCGCGGATCGCGTCGCGCATCGCGGCAGCGGCGCCCGGGTCGAAGCGGGGGGACGGGTCGGGCGCGGCCGGCATCGGCGAGGCCTAACCGGTTAGGCGGCGCGCGCGGAGGGCGCGTGTCGGAGACCGGAGTGGTGGAGCTGCCGCTGCTGCTGCAGCGCAACGCGTTCGGGCCGCGCGAGACGGCGCGGGCGGGCGACCTGTGGCGGCTGTGCCAGGACGCCGCGGTGGTGGGCTCGTCGGCGCGGGGCTGGCCGCCCGAGCGGTACCGCGACGTGGGCGCCGCCTTCATCGTGCGCTCGATGGTGGTCGTCCACCACCGGCCGACGTGGTTCGGGGAGGCGCTGGTGGCGCGCACCTGGGTGTCGTCGTTCCGCCGCGACACGCTCACCGACCGGCAGGTGCGCATCGCCGGGCCGGAGGGCGTCGTCGCCGCGGCGACCCAGCGGTGGGTGCACGTGCAGCTGCCCGCGCTCAAGCCCTGCCGCGCGCACCCCGACCTCGTCGCGAGCTTCGGGGTGGTGCCCGACCTCGAGCCCGACTGCGCGCTGCCCGAGGTGGCGGCGCCGGCGCCCGGGGCCGAGCGCACCTTCGGCTTCGAGGCCTGGCTCACCTGGATGGACCCGCTGGCCCACGCCAACCACCCCGCCTACGTCGACTGGGTCGACGAGGCGACGAGCCGCGCCCTCGCGGCCGCCGGGCTCGATCCGCACGCGCTGCAGCCCGTCGCCGAGGAGGTGGCCTGGAAGTCGGGGGTCGTCGCGCCCGAGGCCGTGACGGGTGCGGACATCTCGGGTCGGGCGGACGGCCGACGCGCCGTGTGCTGGCGCATCGGGTCGGGGGCCGACGGGCGGCTGTGCGCCGAGGCCACCACCGTCCGCCGGCTGCCCGACCCGGCGCGACGACGCGCTCGCGGCGGCGTTCGACTGAGCGTGCCGTCATGGGCTGGCGGCGACCGTCGCGGCGGGTGCGCGCAGGGCGAACGGTACGCGACGTCGGCGCCCCATGACGGTTCGCCCTGGCACTCCCCGCCTCCGGCGCCGGCGTGGCGTACCGTTCGCCCGAGCACACCCCCAAAACACTGGACTGCCGGGAAACCCGGGGAGGGGGGCGACCGCATACGAGGGGTCATGGCTCGGGTCGAGGTTCCGGCAAAGTTGCCCGCAGGGTACACGCCGGGGCCCGAGCTCGCCCCCAGGGAGGTCCCCATGACCCGCTTCCCCGTCTGGTCCTCGCCCTCGCCGCCGTCCCCGCCTACGCCTTCGACAGCGCCGTGTCCGTCCACCCGCAGTTCGTCGGGGCCGGCGCCCTCGCCGAGTACATGCAGGTCAACGCGACCGGGACGTCCACCGTGTCGCTGCCCGCCGAGCAGCCCGTGCTCTTCCCCATCGCGGGCGAGAACCTCGCCGGCGAGCTCTACGAGGAGGTCTGCATCCATGGCGTCGCCCGCGCCCGCGGGCAGCACCGTGACGGTGCCGCTGTACGAGCTGCAGGACATGAACCCTCGCTGCGCCCCTACGAGAAGGTGTGGAGGGCGTGTTCCTACGACCAGGCCGGGCAGCAGTGCTTGCGGTTCTCGCAGGGGACCATCGTGGACCCGGTGTCCAACGCCCACTTCTACGACTGGGAGACCGCGCCCGGCGTGGTGGAGCCCGTGCTGGTCGTGCAGTGGGGCGAGGTGCTGTGGAAGGGCATCGTGGCGTCGTCGGGCGCGGGCGCCGTGGCGAGCGTGCCGAACAACGCGGTGCGCAGCCTCGGGGCCAGCGGGTCGGTGGCCGGCCCGGCGATGCGGGGCTTCACGCTGCCGGCCGGCGGGTTCCCGGCGATCGCGGCCGCGGCCGACCTCGGCAACTACACCGGGCCCGTGCCGGTGATCGGCCTGCGGCGGACGTACTTCTAGCGGCGGCCGCGGCTACGGGCAGGTGCGCGGCGGGACGTTGTCGGGGTCGGCGTACCAGTCGCCCGACTCCGCCTCGTACAGCGGGAACACCGTGGACACGCCGTGCTCGCTCAGCAGGTCGACGTAGGTCTCGTCGGCCGCGCCCCAGCCCGCCGTGTACAGGTCGTAGCGCGGGATGTGGCCGGACAGGTCGGCCTCGGCGACGGCGACCCACGGATCGCAGCCGGACGGGACCGTCGTGGTCGTGGACGTGGTCGTGGACGTGGACGTGGACGTGGACGTGGACGTGGACGTCCCCGGGGTCGTGGACGTGGTCGACGTGTCGGTCGTCGTGGTGTCGGTCGTCGGGGTCGTGGTGCCGCCCGGGTCGATCGGCGGCGACCGGCGGCTGTTGGTGGCGAAGAACTCGGCCAGCGTCCAGGCGTAGTCGACGCCCTGGCTCGCGACGAAGCCGATCTCGGGGCCGCTGCCCGTGCCGCCCGGCCAGGCGTGGCCCATGCCCTGGGCCGAGATGCGGAGGATGCGCGGGCCTTCGGCGTCGGCGTAGACGGTGCCGGTGCCCGAGGGCGAGCTGCCGTGCAGCGCGGAGACGTTGACGGAGGCGGTGGTGAGCGCCGGGCCGCCGTCGCCGTAGAGGCTCGCGAAGATGTCGGCGTTGAGCGGCGCGTAGCCCTGGGCCACGACGTGGTCGTTGGTGCCCGCGATCATGCTCGACAGCTGGGTGTCGAAGGCGCCGGCGTGGCTCCCGGCGAGGGCCAGGCAGTCGCTCTCGCCGCGCGCCTGCGTCGTGCCCACGGAGGAGGCCTGGAAGGCGGAGGTGCCCACGGTGGGGCCGGCGGCGATGCCGACGCCGGCGAACACGTCGGGGGCGAGGCAGCCCATGACCATGGCCATGCCGCCGCCCGAGGACAGGCCGGCGATCCAGACGCGGCCCGGGTCCACGTCCGAGGCCGGGGTCGGCCAGCAGGTCGTCGACGAGATCGAGCAGGGCGCCCGAGTGGCCGGCGGTGCGGCTGTGGTTGGCGCCGTAGTAGTCAGCACCCGAAGACACGCCGCCGTTCGGGACGGTGGGGACGGCGACCACCGCGTCGAAGGCCTCGGCGACGGCGTCGAGGTCGGTGCGGGTGGTGATCTCGCTCGCCGCCTGGGCGCAGCCGTGGAGGATGATCAGCGCGGCGGCCGCCGGTGGGGGCCGCGGCGTCGGGCTCGAGGAGCTCGGTGGACATGCCGCCGAGGGTCTCGGTGGACCAGCGGGCGAGGGAGGCGTGGGGCGCCGCGGGTTCGTCGGGGTCGCAGCCGGCGAGGGCGAGCGCCAGGGCGGCCAGGGGGAGCGTGCGAGTCATGGGATCCCTCCGGTCGCGCAGCCTAGCATGAAACCCTGAACCGCTTTTCATATCTTCTGCGGAAGCAGATCCGGCCCGACCCGAATTCATCCTGTTGCGGAAGCGGTCCGGCCCGACCTGAATTCATCCGCTGGCGAGAGCATGGGTTCCTGCCCGGCTACCGCCGTCCGGAAGCGGATCGGCCCGACCTGAATTCATCCTGTTGCGGAAGCGGATCCGGACCCACCCTGTTGCGGACGCGGATCCGGCGTGGCGTCTTCGATTCTCAGGGTGTTAAGCTTGGACCACCTGGTCGAACCCACCGGTCCGACCCCCCGGTCGAGCATGCCCACCAAGCGTTTCCACACCCTCGATCCCGAGCGCAAGGCCACCCTCCTCGAGGCCGCCGCCGCCGAGTCGCCGCCCACGGCTACGACGGCGCCTCGGCCAACCGCATCGTCGAGCGCGCCCACACCAGCAAGGGCAGCCTCTACTACTACTTCGAAGACAAGGCCGACCTCTACGGCACCGTCATCCGCGAGGCCCTCACGCGCTTCATGGCCCACTGCGGCGACCTGCCCCCGGTCCGCGACCCTGCGTCGTATTGGGACGCCATCCGCGCCTTCTCCCGCGGCGCCCTCGCGTACTACCGCGGCGACCCGCACATCGCCGGCCTGGTCCGCTCCCTCGCCACCGGCGGCGGCCTGTCCGTCGTCTCCGTCGCCGAGGTCCGCGCCACCTACCACGCCTGGTTCGCCGCCCTGGTCGAGGCGGGCCAGGCGCTGGGCGCCGTCCGCACCGACCTGCCCGTCTCGCTGCAGATCGCCGTCGCCACCGCCGTGTCCGAGGCCTTCGACGTCTGGCTCGTCGACAACCTCGCCACCCTCGACGAGGCCGATCTCGACCGCCTCTCCCACACCATCACCGACCTCTACCGCCGCATGGCGGCGCCGTGATCCCTTGGACCGTGACCCCGTGATCTGCCGCCGCACCACCTCGGAGCGCTCCATGTCGACCGTGCCCGCCGCCGTGCCCCGTCCCCAGGCCCACCCCCTCGGCGTCCTGCTCCGCACGAGCCGCGACGTCCTCGGCACGCTCCGCGCACTCCACGACGAGTGCGGTGACGTCGCCTTCGTCGACCTGCCCTTCGTCCCCACGCTGATCTTCGCCCACCCCGAGGCCATCCACACCGTCCTGGTCAAGGACTTCCGCAGCTACCGCAAGGACAACCTCACCCGCCAGCTGCGCCGCATCCTCGGCGACGGCCTGCTGACCGCCGAGGGCGAGCGCTGGCGCCGCCACCGCCGGCTCGCCCAGCCGGGCTTCCACCACGAGGCCATCCAGGGCTACGCCGACGTCATGGTCCGCACCGCCGACGCCGTCACCGGCGCCTGGGGCGAGCGCACCGAGCTCGACGTGCACCACGAGATGATGCGCCTGACGCTCGACATCGTCTCGCGCACCCTGTTCGGCCACGACATCGGCGCCGACGCCGCGCTGGTCGCCGATCGCCTCGACCGCCTGATGGACACCTCGCGCGGCGTCGCCAACACGGGCTTCCTGCTGCCGCAGTGGGTCCCGAGCCGCCAGAACGCGCGCCACGCCTCGGCCGTCGCCGACCTCGACCGCGTCGTCTACCGCATCATCGAGGCCCACCGCCGGCAGCCCGACCAGCGCACGCTCCTCGGCATGCTCCTCGCCGCCACCGACGCCGAGGGCGGCCTCACCGACGTCGAGCTGCGCGACGAGGCCATCACCCTGCTGATGGCGGGCCACGAGACCACCGCCGCGGCGCTGACCTTCGCCCTGTACCTTCTGTCGCAGCACCCCAACGCCGAGGCCGAGCTCCACGCCGAGCTCGACGCGCTGCCCGCCGCTCCGGGCCTCGCCGATCTGCCCCGGCTGCCCTACACCCGCGCCGTCGTGCTCGAGGCCATGCGCCTGTACCCGCCCGCCTGGTCCGTCGGCCGCGAAGCGCTCGTCGACACGGCGGTCGGCGACGTGCCGGTGCCCCGCGGCACGCAGGTGTGGCTGTCGCCGTGGCTCACCCAGCGCGACCCGCGCTGGTTCGACGCGCCCGAGGCGTTCGTGCCGGAGCGCTGGCTGGGCGGCGAGCTCGAGCGCGCGCTCCCCGACGGCGCCTACTTCCCGTTCTCGGCCGGCCCGCGCGTCTGCATCGGCAAGCGCTTCGCCGAGCTCGAGGCGGTGCTCGTCCTCGCCGCGATCGGCCGGCGGTACGCGCTGCGCCTGCGCCCCGGCGAGACGCTGCGCCTCGACACGGCGGTGACGCTGCGCCCGCGCGGCGGCCTGGCGATGACCGCGACGGCGCGCGCCGCCGTCCGCCACGCCGCCTGAGCGGCTAGAGAGAGCGAGGAGGCCGCTTGCTCTGGCTCCTCGGCTGCACCGCCCCGCCCTCGGCGCCGGCACCGCTCGCGCTGTCGGTCGACCGGGTCCGCGACGACGTGGACTGGCTCGCGAGCGACGCGCTGGGCGGCCGCGTCCCCGGCACCCCGGGCCACGACCTCGCCGTCGACGGGCTCGCCGAGCGCATGGCCGCCGCGGGGCTGCAGCCAGCCGACGCCTACGCGCACCGGTTCCCGCTGACCCTCGATCGCCTCCGCTACGGCCTCGGCCCCGACGGCGCCGTCTTCGAGGTCCCCGCGGAGCAGCAGGGCGTCGACCTCCTCGGCCTGCTGCCGGGCACCGACCCCGTCGCCGCCGACGAGGTCGTGCTCCTCGTCGCCCACTACGACCACCTCGGCGTCACGGCCGAGGGCGACGTCTACAACGGCGCCTTCGACGACGCCGTCGCCGTGTGCGCGCTGCTCGAGCTCGCCCGCGCCCTGCGCGACCGCCCGCTGCCCCGCACCGTCGGCTTCCTCCTAACCGACGCCGAGGAGGACGGCCTCGACGGCGCCCTCGCCGCGGTCGCCGAGCCCGTGGTGCCGCTCGATCGGGTGGTCGCCGCCGTCGGCATCGACCCCATCGGGCGGCCCGTGCTGCCCGACTTCGGCCCGCTCTTCGTCATCGGCGCCGAGCGCAGCCCCGCGCTCGCTGCGGCCGTCGCCGCCGTCGACGCCGACACCACCGAGGTCCGCCGGCTGTCGCGCACCCCCGTCGTCGGCTATGGCAGCGACGCCGAGGCGTTCTGGGACGACGCGGGCGTCCCCTCGCTGTGGCTGACGAGCGGCGGCATGAGCTTCTACCACACCGTCGACGACGACCCGCTCACCATCGACTACCGCAGCGTCGACGCCCACCTCGGCGCCCTGGCGGCGCTCACCGTCGCCCTGGCCGACCCGGCCGTGCACCCCGTCGACCTCGGCCCGCAGCCGCTGTCGGCGGGCGACCTCGAGGAGGCCGTGCGCATCCTCGACGGCGCGCTCGCGTCGAGCGTGCTCACCGAGGCGGAGCGCGCGCTCGGCGAGGGCTACCGCGCCACCCTCGCCGAGGGCGTGCGCGACGGCGACCCCGTGGGCCCGGACGCCGGCGTCGCCTACGCTTCGCTCCTGCTCTACGTGATCCAGGAGCTCACCCCGGCACATCCGGGCCCCATCCCGCCGCCGTACCCGTGAGGCGCGCCACCCGCCGGGACGGCCGCGGCGGGCGCCGATGGCGGTTGCGCCGGGACCCCTCGCCAGGGGGCGTGCGGATCGCGTAGAGTCGCCGGAGGAGTGAGCCATGAACTTCTTCGGCGGGAAGAACAAGCAGATCGAGGAGAGGGACGAGGACTACGAGACCGCCGCGTCGCCCGCGCCGGCTCCCCGTCCTGCGCCCGTCATCCAGACGCCCACGCCGCCCGCGGTGTCGCGGCCGTCGTACGGCATCCAGGAGGCCATCAAGCTGATGCGGGTGGTCCCCGTCGACCAGAACGTGGAGCTGGTCGTCGCGGTCATCAAGAACACGCTCGAGTCGCTCAAGGTCCAGGTGTCCGACATCATCGAGGATGCGGCCCGGCGGCAGGAGGAGATCGAGCACCGCGTGGGCGACCTGAAGGACCAGATCGCCGAGTTCGAGGCGCAGATCCGGACCCGCAAGGACGAGATCACGCGCCTCGAGACCGACCACCAGGAGACCAGCACCGTCAAGGAGCGCCTGGAGCTCGCAGAGCGGCTGTCGGGCGGCGGCTCCGCGGCGGCGGCGCCCGCAGCGGCGGCGAAGGCGGCGGCCTCGCCGAACCCGGCGCCCCGGCCCGCCAACCGCGGGCGCGCTTCGGCCGTCCCGTCGATGGAGCCGGCCCGGGTGATGGTCACGCAGACGCCGGACGAGTGAACCCCGACCGGGTCCCGTTCAGCGGCAGGTGTCCCAGCCGGGGGCGCAGCCCAGCACGGTGAGCTTCACCGGGGCCGTCCCCGAGGATATCATCCCGAGCTGGCGCGCCGCCCCCTCGGACACGTCGATGACCCGGCCCCCGCTGTAGGGGCCGCGGTCGTTGATCACGACCGTGACGCTTGCACCGGTGTCGGTGCGGGTGACGCGCACGCGCGTGCCGAACGCCAGGCTGCGGTGCGCGGCCGTGAGCCCGTCCGGCTGGAACGGCACACCCGAGGCGGTGGGCTTGCCCGCGAAGCCGGGGCCGTACCACGAGGCGGTGCCCTGCAAGCGGGACGTGGGGGCCGCAGGCGCGGGGACGGGCGGCGGGGGCGCGCGCTTCGCGCAGCCGAGGGTCGTGAGCACGAGGAGCCAGGTCATGCCGCGAGTCTAGCTCGCCTGCGCGGGCCCCAGGGCGGCCATGGCGCGCTGCACGTCGAGCGCCATCTCCGCGGCGGAGGTGTAGCGCGCGTCGGGATCGAGGGCCGTGGCGCGGTCGACCAGGTGGGCGGTCGCCGCGGGGAAGCGCGCGAGCGTGCGGTCTCGGTCCTCGAGGCGCGTGAGCGTGGACGTGCGCAGGTGGGTGGAGATGGCGAACAGCAGCAGGCCCACGGCGAACAGGTCGTGGGACGGGACGGCCTGGCGCGGATCGGCGACCAGGTCCGGCGCGGCGTAGTTCGGGGTCCCGACGCGCCGGCCGAACGCGGTGAGGCGGCGGCTCGGGTGGCGCGCGATGCCGAAGTCGGCGAGCCGCAGGGAGCCGTCCTGCGCGATGAGCAGGTTCGACGGCTTGATGTCGCGGTGGACCACGCCGAGCTGGTGGACCCGGTCGAGGGCGGCGAGGATCTCGGCCGTGTAGCCGAGGGAGCGCTGCAAGGGGAGGGGGCGCTCGCGCGCCACGTCGTGCAGGCTGCCCACGCAGCGCTCGGCCACGAAGGCGGGCGTGCCGTCCCAGGTGGAGGCGACCACCAGATCGAGCACGTAGGGCCCGCGGCAGCGCTCGAGCAGGTCGACCTCGTTGGCGAAGCGCTGGCGCAGGTGGGTGCGGTGGGCGAGCTCCGGCTTGATGCGCTTCATCGCGAGCGGCTGCCGGGTCTGACGGTGCACGGCGCTGTAGACCTCGGCCATGCCGCCGCTGCCGATGATCTCGCCCACCTCCAACAGCTGGGAGAGGTCGGGCTCGTCGGACTTGTCGGCGAACGACGCCAAGGGCGGATCCATCTCGAGGAGGGTCTCGTCACCCATGCGCTGCGGGGGGAAAGAACATGCGCACTCCTACATTCCCCGTATTGTATCGGGAGGCCGGGAGACAGCCCCTCGCGACCGACCTCACGGTCCGGGAGCGCAAACGCCGGTGACCCGGGGTTGCGTCGCGGGTCGGCAGGCCCGACTCGGCAACGTCACCGAATGTCGATGAATCTCCGAGACCGTGACCGATCGCGCGGTCCGCCGATCCGTCCACAAGGCGGCGGCTGTGGCCCCGGGCGCGCCGCTCTGGAGATTTTCCGCGTGAATCGCCGAACATGGCGGGGCGGGGCAGCGCGATCCCCAGCCCCGCCCCCAGGTTTTCCCCAGCTTGTCCACAGGGTCGTGGACCGCTGCGTCACAGCGCGGCGGTGACCTCGATCCGGAGCGGGTGATCGCCGCTGACCGTCGAGAGGACCACGTCCTCACCGCGGCCTTCGGGCAGTCCCACGCCGAGCTGCGTCGCCAGGACCTCGCTGGCGACCGTCGACCCGAGGTGGCCCAGCGCGCGCTGCACGAGCGCGTCACCCGTGGCGAGCGAGACGGTGATGCGCTGCGTGATCTCGAGGCCCTGGTCGCGCCGGAGCCGCTGCAGCACGCTGACCAGCTCGCGCGCGATGCCCTCGTCGACGAGCCCGTCGTCGAGCGTGGGGTCGAGCGCGACCAGCAGCGAGCCCTCGGTCTCGATGACCACGTCGTCGCGCGGATCCCGCCGCACGACCACGTCGTCGAGCGCCACCGGCTGGCCGAGCACCTCGATGGTCTGGCCGCCCTCGAGCGTCGCCAGCTCGGATGCGCCGAACCGCTCGATCTCGCCCGCGGCGGCCTTCATCTGGCCGCCGTAGCGCTTGCCGAGCGCCTTGAAGTTGGCCTTGCAGCTCACCGCGGCGAGGTCGTCGCCGTCGGCGCGGATCACGACCTCCTTGACGTTGAGCTCGTCGGCCAGCGAGCCCGCGTGGGCCTGCAGGGCCTCGCGCACCTCGGCGTCGTGGTGCACCACCGTCAGCTTGCGCAGCGGCTGGCGCGTCTTGAGCCGGTGCCGCTCGCGCAGCCGCCGGCCGAGCCGCACGGCCTCGCGCGTCCAGCCGACGGCCCGCTCGAGCGGCGCGTCGACCAGCGCCTCCTTGACCTGGGGCCAGTCGGTGAGGTGCACGCTGTCCTGCTCGTCCTTCGCCACCCCGGCGTCGACGACGAGCGACTGGTACAGCACCTCCGACACGAACGGCAGGAACGGGGCCAGCACGCGGGCGAAGGTGACCAGCACCTCGTACAGCGTGGCGTAGGCGGCGGCCTTGTCGGCGCGCGCCTCGTCGCTGTCGGCCGGGCGCCAGAACCGCCGCCGCGAGCTGCGGATGTACCAGTTGGTCAGGTCGTCGATGAACTGGAGCACCGGCGGCACGACGTTGTAGAGGCGGTACTCCTCCATCTCGCGGTCGACGGCGCCGATGAGGGACTGCAGGTGCGACAGCACCCAGCGGTCGATCTCGGGGCGCTCGGCGACGGGCGGGCGCGGGTCGGCGGGGGTCCAGCCCTCGACGTTCGCGTACTGCACGAAGAAGGCGTGGGCGTTGTGCAGCGGGAGCAGCACGGTGCGCACCACCTCCTGGACGCCGCGGTCGGCGAACTTCAGCGGCTCGGCCCGCACCACCGGGCTGTTGATGAGGTAGGTCCGCAGGGCGTCCGCGCCGTACAGATCGAGGATCCGCTGCGGCGGCGTGAAGTTCTGCTTCGACTTGCTCATCTTCGTGCCGTCCTCCGCCAGCACGAGCCCGTTCACTACGCAGTTGCGGAACGGCGGGCGGTCGAACAGGGCGGTGGACAGCACCAGCAGCGTGTAGAACCACCCGCGCGTCTGGTCGAGGCCCTCCGCGATGAACTGCGCCGGGAAGTTCCGCTCGAACGTCTCCTTGTCTTCGAACGGGTAGTGCGACTGGCCATAGGGCATGGCGCCGGACTCGAACCAGCAGTCGAACACGTCGCTGATGCGCTTCATCGCGCCGCCGCAGGTCGGGCAGGCGATCTGCAGGTGGTCGATGCGGTGCGGGTGCAGGTCGGTGATCTCGGCGCCCGTCAGGCGCGACAGCTCGGCCATCGAGCCCACGCACAGGCGGTGCTCGTCGTCGGCCTCGCAGATCCACAGCGGGATCGGCGTGCCCCAGAAGCGGTTGCGGCTGATGTTCCAGTCGCGCGCGTCGGCGAGCCAGTTGCCGAAGCGCTTCGAGCCCACGGCGTCGGGCACCCAGCGGATGGTCTCGTTGTGCGCCACCATCTTGTCCTTGAGGTCGGTGACCCGGACGAACCAGGCGGGCACGGCCCGGTAGATGAGCGGCGTGTCGGAGCGCCAGCAGAACGGGTAGTTGTGGACCAGCGTCTCGTGGCGGTAGACGCGGCCGCGGCCCTTCAGCGCCTTGATGATGTCGGCGTCGGCCGCCTTGATGTTGCGCCCGACCCAGTCGCGCACGGCCGGGCCGAAGTTGCCCTCGTCGGCGACGGACTGCACGACGTCGATGCCCTCGGCGCGGCAGGCCTCGAAGTCCTCCTCGCCGAAGTCGGGGGCCATGTGGACGAGGCCCGTGCCGTCCTCCGTCGTCACGTGCGGCGCGGCGATGACGCGGAAGCTGTTCGGGTGGTCGGCGAAGTAGTCGAACAGGGGCTCGTAGCGCTTGCCGAGCAGCTCGGCGCCGGGGAACGGGCCCTGCACGACCTCGGCGTCCTTGCCGAGCAGGGCGTGCAGCCGCGCTTCGGCGACGACGTAGACCGTCGGGTCGTCGGCCCGGCGGGCGCGGACGTAGGGGATGTCGCGCCCCACGGCCACGGCGAGGTTGGACGGGAGCGTCCACGGCGTCGTCGTCCACACGAGCAGCACGTCGTCGCTGCCGACGACCGGCATCTTCACGGTGAGCGACGGGTCCTGGACCTCGCGGTAGTCGAGGCCGGCCTCGAAGTTCGACAGCGACGTCGACAGGCGCCACGAGTAGGGCATGACGCGGAAGGTGCGGTAGACGAGGCCGGCGTCCCACAGGCGCTGGAAGGCCCACCACACGGACTCCATGAAGGTGGGGTCCATGGTCTTGTAGTCGTCGTCGAAGTCGACCCAGCGGCCCAGGCGGCCGATGGTGCGCCGCCACTCGTCGACGTACTTCAGGACGTTGTCGCGGCAGGTCTCGTTGAAGGCGGCCACGCCGTGGGCGCGGATGGAGGACGGGCCGGTCAGGCCGAGCTCCTTCTCGACGAGCATCTCGATCGGCAGGCCGTGGGTGTCCCAGCCGAAGCGACGGACCACCTGGTGGCCGCGCATGGTCCAGTAGCGCGGCACGACGTCCTTGATCGTGCTCGGGACGAGGTGCCCGTAGTGCGGCAGGCCGGTCGCGAACGGCGGGCCGTCGTAGAAGACGTAGCGGCGGGTGTCGGGGCGGTTCGCGACCGAGCGCTCGAAGGCCCGAATCCGCTCCCAGAGCCCGATGATCCCGAGCTCGCGCTCGGGAAAGTTGGGCTCGGCGGGAACGGGCGGGAACACGGCCACGGTTGACCTCCTCGAACGGTCGTCTGGGTGTTCGCTAGCGCGCGGCGCGGCGGGTGTCGATGGCCCTGCCCCTGCCCCTGCCCCTGCCCCTGCCCCTGCCCCTGCCCCTGCCCCTGCCCCCGCCCCCTGCCCCTGCCCCTGCCCCTGCCCCTGCCCCTGCCCCTGCCCGTGCCTCCACCTGTGGAAAACCTGGGGACAGAGAGCGGGAATCCTGGGAACCGACCTCCTCGCCCCGTCCATTCCATCGTTTCAACCTCGATCCAGCCTGTGTACGCCCAACCCGTCCACAGCCCGTCCCCCCTGTGGACGAACCTCAGGTCCCTTCGAGGTCACCCGTTGACCCGTCAAGGAGCGATCCGGGGTGTCCGCCGTCGCGCCGGTGCTTACGCAGGGCCGGGAAGGGGATCCATGGCCGAGCGCTCCCTCTACGACATCCTGGGCGTCGCGCGCGGCCTCGACGCCGCCGCGATCAAGAAGGCGTACCGCAAGCTCGCGCAGCGCCACCACCCCGACGTCAACCCGGGCGACGCCGACGCCGAGCGCCGCTTCAAGGAGGATCGGCGCCGCCTGGAGGTCCTCGGCGACGAGCAGAAGCGCAAGCTCTACGACGAGTTCGGCGAGGCCTCGCTGTCGTCGGGCCTTCGACCCCGACCGCGCCCGCGCCTACAAGGCCTGGCAGCAGCAGCCCCGCGGCGCAGGCGCCGGCTTCCCCGGCGGCGGCGGCGGCTTCGGCGGCTTCGAGGGGGGCTTCGGCGGCGGCGACGCCGGCGGCTTCGGCCGCCCCGACCTCGACGAGCTGTTCGGCGACATCCTGCGCGGCCGCCGCCTGGCGGGGCCCCGCCCCCGGCCGCGACGTCCACGCCACGCTGGCCCTCGACTTCCTCGCGGCCGCGCGCGGCGACGGATGGGGCTGCAGCTCGGCGACCGCAGCGTCCAGGTGCGCATCCCCCCCGGCATCTACGACGGCGAGACCATCCGCCTCCGCGGCCAGGGCGAGCCGGGCGCCGCCGGGGCCGAGGCGGGCGACCTGCTCGTCACCGTCCAGATCCAGCCGCACCCCGCCTTCCGCCGGGAGGCCCTCGATCTCCACGTCGACCTGCCGATCACGGTCGGCGAGGCCGTCCGCGGCGGCAAGGTGCCCGTCCCCACGCTCGACGGCGAGGTCACGATGACCGTCCCGCCCGGCTCGCAGACCGGCCGCGTGCTCCGGCTCCGCGGCAAGGGCATCGCGCGCCGCGACGAGCGCGGCGACCTCTACGCGACCCTGCAGGTCCGCGTGCCCGCCCGGCTCGACGACGACGTGCTGGATCGGATCGACGCAGCATACGGCGGCGACGTCCGCGCCGAGCTCGGCGCCGCCGCGGGGGGGAGCCGATGAGCGTGCGGGACCGGATGCAGCGGGCGGAGCTCGTGGCGGCCCTCGGCTGCGACGAGGGCTTCGTCCTGTGGCTCGAGCGCGAGGAGATCGTGGTCGTCGAGGGCGACGTCTACGGCGCAGCCGCGATCGAGCGCGCGCGGGTGAGCTGGAACCTCCACGAGATGGGCGTGAACGAGGCGGGCCTCGAGGTCGTGCTCGACCTGCTCGACCGCCTGAGCGACGAGCGCCGAGAGCACCTGCGCACCATCGCGTGGCTGCAGCGCCAGCTCCGGAGGTAGGCTCACTCCCGCAGCGTGCTGTGGTGGTACCCGTAGGCGAAGTACAGCACCAGCCCGATCGCCATCCAGCCGATCAGTCGGTACCAGTTCTCCACCGGCAGCGAGAACATCAGCAGCAGGCACATCACGATGCCCGCGATCGGCACGAACGGGTACAGCGGCGCCTTGAACGGGCGCGGCGCGTCGGGGCGCGCCCGGCGCATCACGAGCACCGCGCCGCACACGACGACGAAGGCGAACAGCGTGCCGATGTTCGTCATGTGGAGCAGCGCGTCGATCGGCAGGAACCCGGCGAGCAGCGCCACGAACGCGCCCACCAGCACCGTCGACTTCCACGGCGTCCGCCAGACCGGGTGCACGGCCCCGAAGAAGCCCGGCGGCACCATCCGATCGCGCGCCATCGCCAGCAGCACCCGCGGCGCCGACAGCATCAGCACCAGCAGCACCGACGTGATGCCGGCCACGCCGGCCGCGGCGATGATGAACTCGGCCCAGTGCAGCCCGACCTCGGAGAACGCCACGGACACGCCGGCGTCGATGTCGATGTGGTCGTAGGGCACCATCCCGGTCAGCACGGCCACGACGGCGATGTACAGCCCGGTGCAGATGAGCAGCGAGGCGATGATGCCGATGGGCACGTCGCGGCGCGGGTTGTGCGCCTCCTCGGCGTGGGTGGAGACGGAGTCGAAGCCGATGTAGGCGAAGAACACGATGGCCGCGCCCGCGAACATGCCCACGGGCTGGCCGCCCGCGCCCGTCTGGCCGAGGAGGGGCACGCCGAAGAAGCTCACGCCCCACCAGCCGAACGGCGCGAACGGGTGCCAGTTGGCCGGCGTCACGTACATCGCGCCGACGACGATGACGAACAGCACGGCCGCGAGCTTGACGGCGACCATCAGCGTGTTGAACCCGGCGGTCTCGCGGATGCCCTTCACGAGCACGGCGGTGACGGCGGTGACGACGAGCACCGCGGGCAGGTTCACCCAGCCGTCGGTGTGGACGAGGTGCCCCGTGGCGGTGTCGTAGACCAGCGGTGGGCCGCTGATGGCGGCCGGCAGCGACACCCCGACCGCCGACAGCGCGCTCTGCAGGTACCCCGACCAGCCGTTGGCGACCGTCGCCGAGCCGACGGCGTACTCGAGGATGAGGTCCCAGCCGATCATCCAGGCGAACAGCTCGCCCAGCGTGGCGTAGGCGTAGGTGTAGGCGGAGCCGGCGACGGGCACCATCGACGCGAACTCGGCGTAGCAGAGGGCGGCGAGGGCGCAGGTGAAGCCCGCCACGACGTACGACATCGTCAGCGACGGGCCCGCCACCTGGTGCGCGGCGGCGCCGGTGGCCACGAAGATGCCGGCCCCGATGATGGCGCCGACCCCGAGCGCGGTGAGCTGGACCGGGCCCAGCACGCGGTGCAGGCGGTCTTCACCCTCCGACGCCTCGTGGAGCAGCCGTTCGAGCGACTTGGTCGCGAGGAAGTGTGACAAGGCGGATCCTCCCGGGGGACGGTACGCCCGCGCCGGCGCGCGCTCAACCCGCGGCGATCGCGTCCCGCAGCGAGGCGACGGCGGCGCCGATCTCGGTGGCGGGCGAGGCGAGCGCCGGATCGGCCTCCGCCTCGCGCAGCGCCGCCTCCGCGGCCGCGCGGTCGCCGCCCGCCAGCGCGAGCCGCGCCTCGGCGACCGAGCGTGCCGCCCCCTCCGCGCCGCCCACCCCGAGGGCGCGCGCCTCGTCGAGGTCGGCGTGGGCGGCGTCGCGCCGGTCGTCCGCCAGGTGCACCCCCGCGCGCTCCACCAGCGCCACGGTCCGCACGGTGGGGTAGCGGCCCGCCCGCGCCACGGCCTCGTCGGCCAGGGCCAGCGCCGCCGCGGCGCGCCCCGCGGCGACCTCGAGCCGCGCCAGGCCGCACAGCGCGTAGACCTGGCCGTAGTCCCAGCCGAGCTCCCGGTGGATGGCCAGCGCCTGCTTTCGAGTGCGGGCGGGGATCCGCGACGGCGGCGCAGCGGCCGAGCCCGCCGTGGGCGATGCCCTCGCCGCGGCGGTCGCCGAACTCGCGCGCCAGGGTCAGCGACGCCTCGAGGTACCAGCGCGACTCGTCGGTGCGACCCACCTTGTCGCACCAGGCCGCCCGGCTCGCGAGCGCCGCGCACAGCCCCACGCGGTCGCCGGCGGCGTCGAGCAGCCGCAGCGCCTCCTCGTACCAGTCGCCGGACTGCGCGATGTCGCCGCGCTGCCCGGTGCGCGACCGCCAGGTTCAGCGCCACCGCGCCTCGCTCAGCCGGTCGCCCCAGGCCCGCAGCCCGAGCCGCGCCCGCTCGAGCTCTTCGCAGGCGGCATCGAAGCGGCCCTCGTACAGGGCGACGGCGCCGGCCGTGGTGCGCAGCCGCGCGTCGAGCCAGACCTCCCCCCGCGGGACCAGCGCCAGGGCGGCGCGGATGCGCGCGTTCGCGCGGTCGGGGCGCCCGCGGTCGTGCTCGAACTGGGCGAGCGCCTGCAGCGCGAGCGCCTCCAGCGCCGGCTCGCCCGCGCCGCGGCAGGCGCGGGCAGCCGCTTCGAGCAGCGGCCCGGCCTCCTCGGCGCGCCCGAGCTCGAGCAGCACCGCGCCGTGGCGATGCGCACGCGCTCGAGGTCGCGCCGAGGCGCCGTTGGCAGCAGGCGGCGTCCGCAGCAGCGCCAGCGCCAGCCCGAGCGGCCCGGCGCGCCGCGCGAGCTCCGCGACCGCCAGGGCGGCCCCGCGACCTCGCCGTCGCCCCGCGCGACAGCCCGGCGGGCGGCGAGCACCAGGTTGTCGAGGTCGACGAGCCACGCGCGGCGCCGCTCCAGGCCTCCCTCCCGCGACAGCGCCTGCAGCTCGGCCTCGCCGCGACCCGGCGAAAGTGCAGCCCGTGGCGTGCCTCGCTCGGGCCCGGTCAGCCAGCGCCGTGCGCGCGGTCACGTCCTCCACCGAGACGAGCAGCTCCAGGCGCCCATCTGCGCCCACCTGGACCAGCGACTGGTCGCGGGCGCCTCCAGCACACGGCGACCGGCGACGACACCGCGAGCACCGCCTCCGCCGCCTCGGGCCACGCCCCCGCGAACACGGCGAGCTGCGCCAGGGCGTCGCGCTGCTCGGCGGGCAGCGGTCCCAGCTCAGTCCAGCGCCGCGGCGGGCCCCCGTGGCGCCCGGTGCCGTCGACGAGCACGGCGAAGCGGTCGGCCAGCGGTCGATCAGCACCTCCAGTGGGTCGTCGCCCGCCACCCGCGCGGCCAGCTCGATGGCGAGCGGCGGGCCGTCGAGCAGGTGGACCAGCCGCCCGAGCACCGCGCGATCGCCGCCGAGCTGGCGCGCGCGGCTGCGGCGCGACGGCGTCGGCCTCCGGCAGCGGATCGACCGCCACGACGTGCTCTCCGGGCACCCCGAGCGCCACCCGCGAGGTCGCGAGGAACCGCGCCCGCGGCGCCCGCGCCTGCCACCGCGCGACGGCGGTCGCGGCGCCTCGCGCACCTGCTCGAGGTTGTCGAGGCACGACCAGGCACGGCGCCCGCGCGGCCAGCGCGTGCCCGACCCGCGCCGACACGTCGCCGAGGCGCGGCACGTCGAGCACCGCCGCGACGATGCGCACGAGGTCGTCTTCGCCCTGGGCCTCGGCGAGGTCGCAGAGAGGCGGGGCCGTCCGCGGTGCGGGTGCGGGCGTAGCGCACCGCCAGCCGCGTCTTCCCGACGCCGCCCGGCCCCACCAGCGTCCGCAGCGCGGCCGGCGCCGCGTCGAGCGCGGCGAGCTCCGTGCGGCGCCCGACGAAGGCGCCGATCTCCGCGGGCAGCCGGCCCGGGGCAGCCGGCTCCGTCGGGGCGTCGACCCGCTGCACCGGCGCGGCGAGCTGCATCCCGACCCGCGGCACCGTCCGCACCACGTCGGCGTGGTCGCCGAGCGCCTCCCGCAGCTTGTACAGGACCTGGCGCAGCGAGTGCTCGCTCACGGCGACGTCGGGCCACAGCGCGTCCGACAGCTCCGCCCGGGCGTGGACCCGCTCGGGCGCGCGCACGAGCACCGCCAGCAGCTCCATCGCCTTCGGCTGGACCTCGATGGCCGCGCCCGCGCGCGACAGGCGGTGAGCGCCGAGGTCGAGCTCGAAGGGCCGAAGCGGTAGGTCTCCGACACCGGCCACCTCCGGTGCACCGCGGTAGTTCGGGACGATCGGCGCCGGGCCACCGTCAGAGGTTGCAGAACCGCTCGATCGCCAGCTTGACCTGGTTCACGCCGTAGCCCGAGTCCACGATCACGAACGGCACGTCGGCGGCGCGGCAGGCGTCGAGCACGGTCTCCTGCTCGGCGTGGCCGATGAAGGCGCGCAGCACGATGACGAAGTCGACCGACCGCGAGCGGACCCGCTCCGCCAGGCCCTTGAGGCGCCGGGGCTCCTTGAGCTCCCACTCCACGTCGGCGAACCGGAACGCGCCGCGGATCCGCTCGGCGGCGCGCGGACGGCGGTCGCCCCCGACGATGACGGCCCGCTTGCCCTCGGTCAGCGCGAGGAACGGCCAGTCGTCGGGGACGGCAGGCGCGGGGCCGCTTCTCGTCGTCGTCGTCGTCGCCCACGTCGTCGTCGGCGCCGGAGCCCATCGCCTCGCGCAGCGCCGACTTCAGCGTCTTGAAGCGGGGCAGGGCGGTGACGCGGTCGGCGTGGGGCAGCAGCGGCGACGAGGCGGGGATCGCGCTGCGGGACGCCGGCGTCGAGCGCGGCCTGCAGCGCCGCCGCCAGGTCGGCCTCCGGGTCGGCCACGGCTGCCGTGACGGCCTCGAGCGCCTCGGCGGGGCTCAGCGTCTCCTCGGGGCGGCTCGCGGCGCTGCGCCCGACCCACGCCCGGGCGTCCACCTCGACCACCGAGGCGGCGCCGGGCTCGGCCACGTCCATCAGCACCCACCACCAGTGCTCGGCGTCGGCTCGCCAGCTGTCGTGGTCGGGACCGAACCGCCGCGACAGGCCCGGGACCTTCCCGGCCGGTACAGCTTCGACCACTGCGTCGTGACTGGGAACCAGGCGCGGATGGCCTCGCGCGCGTTGGCGTCGAGCAGCGCCTCGGCCTCGTCCTGCAGGTGGCGGGCGATCGAGCTCGCGAGGCCGACCAGGGCGCGCTGCACCTCTTGCGGGTAGCCGAGCCAGCTGTCGACGTGGGCCGTGGCCTCGACCAGCCGCTCCATGGCCGCCGAGGCGGCTTCCGGGTGGGTCACCGCCCGTGGACGTCCGATGAGCTCCAGGTGACCGGACAACGTGCGCGGCGCGGGCAGCCGCGCGGGGGGGCCGCCG
Source organism: Myxococcota bacterium (assembly GCA_041389545.1). GTDB lineage: Bacteria > Myxococcota_A > UBA796 > UBA796 > JACKER01. The sequence goes on from JAWKRQ010000040.1 coordinate 46,134, forward strand.
GGAGGGCGGTGGGGTGGGGGTGCGCGACGTCTGCGGCGGCCGCTCGCGCACCACCGGCTTCGGCGCGGGCTCGGCGTACTCCGTGGCGGCGTCGGCGGGGTCGTCGAGCGGGCCCCGCGGCGGGTGCTCCTCCGGGTCGGGCGGGCGGATCACCGCCTCGCCGAGCTGCCGCTTGGGCGGCTCGGGGACCGGCTCCGGCGGCGTCTCCTCGGGGAACGTCACCCGCAGCGTGCCGCCCGCGGCCAGGGCGCGCATCACGGCGCCGCCGAGCCGCCGCGCGAGCTCGTCTCGCTCGTCGATCAGCAGCTGCAGCCCCTGCTCGCGCGGACCCTGGGAGTCGGGGTCCGCAGCGAGCTCCGCAGGTGGCGCTCACCCGACCGAGCACCTGTGCGAGCTCGATCGGACAGCTCGGCGACGATGTCTGCGTCGTCGGTGGTGGGAGAGCGGCGCAGATGGGGGGGCATGGACGTCCTCAACACAGCGGTTACGACGCGTGTCCCGCCGCACGCAGACCGCACCCGAGCCCCGTCAGGACGGTGTCGCGCTCGCAGCCAGCAGCAGCCACCACACCGCGCGCGCCACCGCGGACGCGAGGGCGAGCCGCCCAGCGCGCCACGAGCCCGCAGACGACGCCGGTGGCGAGCCCCAGCGCCGGGTCCAGCGGCGCGCGGACGAGCGTCCAGACCACGCTGCACGCACGGCGCCCGTCCGCCGGGTGAGCCAGCCGCGGAACAACACCTCCTCCACCGCGATGCCGACGGCGGCCAGCAGCAGCGGGCCGGGGTGGAAGGCGGCGACGAGGCGCTCCGAACGCGCCGGGGACGAGCGGCGGCACCTGCCCCGCGGCCCACGCCGCGCCCGCGAGCGCCAGGCCGCCGACGAGGCCGACCCCGACGCCGCGGACCGTGGGCCGGCCCATCCCCAGCGCCTGCGGCGCGCGCTCCGTCGACCGCAGCGCCACGGCGCCGACGAGCAGCGCGAACACGGCCGTCCCCGCGGCGATGCCGACGTTCGGGTCGAGCCCCTCGACGATCCGCGGGTTGCCGGCGGCCGCCCACAGCGCCGGCGCCCCGACCGGCAGCCACCAGCCGAGCGCCGCGAGCCCGCCCGCCGCGGCGGCGACGAGCGTGGGATCGACGCCGAGCGAGCGGTCGACCGACTCGTCGAGGTCGCGGACCGTGGCCGCGAGCATCGCGCCCGCCATCGCCAGGGTGCTCGCCGAGGCGAGCAGCGGCAGCCAGGGGCCGGCCCACATGTCGCCGGCCGCGAGGAGGCTGCCGCCGAGCGGCACCATCGCGCCGACCCACTTCGACGAGTCGCCGAGGACCCACGCGAGCACGCCGAGGATCGACAGCGCGGCCGGCAGCACGCGCAGGGCGGTGGCGCTGCCGGCCATCACGTCGCCGGCGCGCCGCACGAGCCACAGCCCCAGCGCGACCGTCGCGAGCGGCACGGTGGGCAGCGGCAGCACCCACCACCCCGGCTGGACGTTCCCCGCGAGGATCGCTCCCGCGGCGCCCACCAGCGCCGCCGTGGCGCCGAAGCCGCCCCAGGCGAGCCACTTGCCGAGCACGATCTCGCTGCGCGTGATGGCCGCGGCGAGCAGCACGCCGAGCGTCTTGCGCGAGCGCTCGCCGCCGATGCTCTGCGACACGGCGCCGGTGAGGGTGGACGCGCTGATGAGCGACAGCAGCGCGGTGCGGCCGGGCAGGGCGTAGCCGCGGGGCGTGTAGTCCACGGTGACGACGGGGTCGCCGTGGTCGAGGATCTCGCGGACGGCGTCGGGGATCACCAGCCCGCGGACGAGCAGGACGTCGGGCTCCTGGCGGAAGCGCAGGTGGAGGTTGGCCTTCCGCGGGTCGACGACCCCCTCGGCCTCGGCGACGCCCTCGGGCACGTCGCCCTCGACGCTCACGTGGATGTCGGCGAGCGGATCGGCGAGCTGCCGCACGGGGCTCGGGATGGTCGACGCAGGGACGAGCAGCAGCGTGAGGACGCCGGGCAGCAGCAGGCCCTGGCGGCCCTTGAGCTCCTGCGCGAGGTCGCGGCGCGCCACCGCGACGATCCGGCTCGGACGGGGCCAGAGGACCGTCACGCCACCCCCGTGCGCCAGCCGTACAGCGCCGCGCACAGGCCGCCGCTGCCGAGCGCCACCGCGCAGGCGCCCCAGCCGTCGCCGCCGGCGAAGAGACTGCCGATGGGCAGCCAGGTGAGGCCGAGCGTGGCGCCCGACAGCGCCAGCCCCGTGGCCGAGGTCATGCCGAGCGCGAAGGGGCCCGAGAAGCCCTGCTTGATGCCCGCCGAGCCGACCACCGCGAGGCCGATGGCCACGCCGCCGCCGCAGGCCGCGATCCCGTTGCGCACCGCGGCGTCGAGGTGGGGGGTGGGCAGGATGGCGGCGAGCATCACCGCCGAGGCGGCGTAGAACGCGGCCAGGATGAGGGTGCTCGCGATCCACCGCGCCAGGCCGCCCACCCAGCGCGGGACGGGCAGCGACAGCTCGATCTCGAGCGTGCCGTCGTCGCGATCGCGGGCGACGCCGCCGAGGCCGAAGACGAGGCCGTACAGCACGAACAGCAGCGCGAGCACGCCGCAGACGACGTCGCCGCGGGCGAGCTCGCTGTCGGCGGACGGCGGGGTGAGGATCACGGGCCGCCACGGCGCGCTCACCCGGCTGCGCAGCATGGACTCGACCTCGAGCGCGGCCGAGGGCGTGCCGTACAGCCACAGCGTGCGGCCGTCCGTGCCGAGCGAGGCGCCGCCGGCGTGGACCCACGTCGCCGGGTCGTCGCGCACCTCGACGTCGAAGTCGGCGGCCTCGAACGCGGCGACCAGCTCGGGATCGAGGTCGGGCGGCACGGCCAGATCGCGCCCGGGGCGCACCAGCGCCGCCACCGACAGCGTCACCGACAGGGTCGCCGCCGTGACGAGGCCGGGCCAGACCATCGAGCGGACGACGAGGTCCTCGCGGAGCATGCGGCGCAGCGACGACGCCGTGAGCAGCCACAGCGCCCGCAGCGAGCGCGAGAGCACCGACTCGGGCTCGCTCACGCGGTGCGCTCCCCCGGCTCGACGACCTTGAGGAACGCCTCGTCGAGGCGGCGGGCGCCGACCTGCTGCAGCACCTGCTCGACGGTGCCCTCGGCCGCCATCTTCCCGCCGTGCACCACGCCGACCCGGTCGACCACCTGCTCGACCTCGCCCATGATGTGCGACGACAGCACCACGGCGCGCCCGCGCTGAGCCTGCTCGCGGATCAGCGCCAGCACGTCGCGGCGGCCGGGGACGTCGAGCCCGTCGGTGGGCTCGTCGAGCAGCAGCACGCTCGGCTCGTGGACCAGCGCCCGTGCGAGCACCACCCGGCGCTTCATCCCCGTCGACAGGTCGCCGCAGGGCGTCTCGCAGTACGGCCCGGCGCCCATGCGCTCCAGCAGCGCGTCGGAGTGCCGGTCGGCGTCCTTCACCCCCTGGATCCTCGCGAACAGCCGCACGACCTCGCGGGGGGTGAGCCGCTCGGGCAGGCCCGCCTCGGCGGCGACGTAGGCGAGCTTCTCGCGGACCCGCAGCGGGTGCCGGCGGCGATCCACCCCGTCGACCACGATGTCGCCCTCGTCGGGCTCGACGAGCGTGGCGAGCATGCGCAGGGTGGTGGTCTTGCCCGCGCCGTTGGGGCCGAGCAGCCCGTAGATCTCGCCCGCGCGGACCTCGAGGGAGAGGTGGTCGACGGCGGTGAAGACGCCGCGGGAGGGGGAGCGGAACCGCTTGGTCAGCTGCGAGACGACGACCATCGCCGCGACGTTAGCATGGGCGGCGCGCGCCGGGTCCGCCGTGTTACGGGCGCAACCCGCTCGGTCCGGAAGGGAGGTCCCGCCATGCAGACGTTGCGCAGCTATCTGTCCTCGGAGTGGGTCGCCGGCACCGGGGACGGCGCGACGCTGAGCGATCCCACGTCGGGCGCGGCCACCGCGACCGTCTCCTCGTCGGGGCTCGATCTCGGCGCCGCGCTGCGCCACGCCCGCGAGGTCGGCGGGCCGGCCCTGCGCGCCGCCACCTTCGCCGAGCGCGCCGCCTGGCTCGACGCCATGTCGAAGGCGATCCACGCGAACCGCGACGACCTCATCGAGGTGTCGCGCACGAGCGGCGGCACCACCCGGGGCGACGCCAAGTTCGACATCGACGGCGCCTCGGGCACGCTCGCGTACTACGCCGCGCTCGGCAAGAAGCTCGGCGACGCGCGCATCCTGCTCGACGGCGAGCCCGAGCCCGTCCTGCGCAGCAAGCGCTTCGCCGGGCAGCACGTCGGCGTGCCGCGCCACGGGGTGGCCGTCCACATCAACGCGTTCAACTTCCCGGCCTGGGGCATGGCCGAGAAGGCAGCCGTGGCGCTGCTCGCCGGGGTGCCCGTCCTCGCGAAGCCGGGCACGGCCACCTGCGCGCTGTCGGTGCGCATCGCCGAGCTGTGGGTCGACCTCGGCGTGCTGCCGAAGGGCGCGTTCTCGCTGCTGGCGGGCTCCGCGGGCGACCTGCTCGACCACGTGGGGCCGCAGGACTGCGTCGCGTTCACGGGCAGCAGCGACACGGCGCGGGCCATCCGGTCGCACGCCGCGGTCGTCCGGCACAACGTGCGGCTGAACATCGAGGCCGACTCGCTCAACGCGTCTGTCCTCGGGCCGGACGTCGAGCCCGGCACCGACACGTTCGAGATGTTCGTCAACGACGTGGCGCGCGACCTGCTGCAGAAGGCGGGGCAGAAGTGCACCGCCGTGCGGCGCGTCTTCGTCCCCGAGGCGCGCGCCGACGAGGTCGTCGCCGCGCTCGCCGAGCGCCTCGGGCGCGCCGTGGTGGGGGACCCGGGGGAGAAGGGCACCGACGTGGGGCCCGTCTCGAGCCCGGCGCAGCAGAAGTCGGTGCGGGCGGGCCTCGAGGCGCTGTCCAACGTCGCCGAGGTGGCGTGGCGGGCCGAGGCGCCGGCGGGCGGCTGCTTCGTCCCGCCGTCGCTGTTCCGGGTGCGGCCGGGGGCCGACGCCTCGTACGTCCACGAGCACGAAGTGTTCGGGCCGGTCGCGACCGTGCTGCCCTGGCCGGGCGACGCGGCGGGCGCCGTCGCGGCGGTGGCGCGGGGCGGGGGCGGCCTCGTGGCCAGCGTCTACAGCGACGACCCCGACTGGTCGGGCGAGGTCGTCCTGGGCCTCGCGCCGTGGCACGGGCGCATCCATTGGGGATCGCGCAAGGTCCACGACCAGAGCCCCGGGCCGGGCACGGTCCTGCCGAACCTGGTCCACGGCGGTCCCGGCAAGGCGGGCGGCGGCGAAGAGCTCGGCGGCCCGCGGGCGCTGTGGTTCTACCTGCAGCGGACGGCCATCCAGGGCGATCGCGCGCTGCTCGAGCGCGTCCTGCGCTGACCTGCCCTCGATCTCGTCGACGTCATCGTCGGTCTCGATCCGGTTGCGGAGGGTAGCGGTCCTGTCGATCTTACCCTACGATGATCCTAGCGAGACCGGAGGCGGGCACCATGGCGAGGCGGAACACGAAGAGCTCGCAGTACGGATGGGATGCCCTGGTCCGTCGCCTGCGCGACTGGATGCAGGAGGTCTGGGGCGGCGCCCCGGAGCCCGAACCGGTCCCCGTGCCCGTGAGGGTCCGTCGCTGAGCTCCAGGTGGTGACCGCGCCGCTGACCGACCCGCTCTCCCTCGCCATCGCGGGCCTCGCCGCGGGGGTCGCCGTCGCCGTCGGCTGGCTGCAGTGGCCGCGTCCCCCCGCCCTCGACGGCGAGGCCTGGTTCAAGATCGCGCTGTGCACGCTCATCCGCGGCCGCCTCGACGCCGCGGGCGCGTCGCCGACGCAGTGGGAGCGCGAGGTCGTGCGCGTCGTGCCGTACCACCCCGCGGGGCGGCTGCCCGAGCGCAAGCTGTCGAACCCGGTGGCGTCGGTGCTGCCCGGCGCGGCGCTGCCCGGGGAGCTCGCGCTGATCGAGGCGCTGGCGCAGCGCGGCGAGCCCACGGCGCGCGCCGCCTGGATGTACGACGAGGACCCGGTGGGCCTCGACGCCCGGTTCCGCGACCCGGCGGAGCTCGGCGCGGCCTACCGCTTCGAGCGGCTCGGCCCCGGCGCCAGCTGGGACGCCCTGGCGGACTGGGGCGCCGGCGCGACCGCGTTCCTCGAGGCCGCGCGGCGGGCGGTGCCGGCGCGGTGGGTGCTGGTGGCGGGGCGGCCCGACCGCCTCGTCGGGCCCTCGCTGCTGCCCGCGCTGGCCGCGGAGCTGCCCGACGCCGTCCTCGTCCCCTGGAGCGACGACCCGGCGGCGCTCGGCGCGGCGCTGCGCGAGGCCGCCGGCGAGGCGCGGCTCGTGCTCGTGGGCGAGGAGGCCGGCGTCGCGCGGCTCCTCGGCGCCCTGGCCGACGCCGCCGACCTGCGCGACCAGGTGGTGGCGGTGCTGTCGATCGGCGGCGTCATCGGCGGGCGCACCGACGAGGAGGGCCCTCGGCGAGGCGGCCCGGCGCGACTGGCTCGGCGCGCACTTCAACCAGCTCGACCTCGACACCGAGGTCGTGCGGATGACGCCGTACTTCGCCGTGCAGTGGCTGGCGCGTGGGGTCTGGCCGCCGGGGGCCGAGGGCCTGCCGCTGCAGGCGAGCCGGTTCCCCGATCCCGCCACCGAGGCCACGCTCGTCGAGACGATCGAGGTCGTCGACCTCGGCCCGCTGCCGGCCGACCGGCCGCTGCCGCTCGATCTCGTCGCTCGCGCGCTCGTGGCGGTGGTCCTCGGCTGGGTGCGCAGCCGGCGGTAGCGCCTGCGCGTTACCGAGCTGCGGGAGGCTCGCGATGGACCTGCGTCCGATGCACCCGTTCCACCGCACCGAGCTGCTGGTCGGCGCCGAGGGCTGGGACCGCCTGGCCGGCGCCAGCGCCTGCGTGATCGGCCTCGGCGGGTGGGCGGCCACGCCGCCGACGCGCTGGCCCGCGCCGGCGTGGGGCGGCTCGTGCTCGTCGACTTCGACAAGGTGTGCATCACCAACGTCAACCGCCAGCTCGTCGCCACGCGGGGCACCGTGCGGCGCTTCAAGGCCGAGCTCATGGCGGAGCACGTGCGCGACGTGAACGCGAAGGCCCAGGCCACGCCCATCGTGAAGTTCTACGACCCCGAGACGGCCGACGAGATCCTCGCCGACGGCTACGACGTGGTCCTCGACTGCATCGACAACATGACCGCCAAGGTGGACCTGCTGGCCACCTGCCACGCGCGCGGCCAGTACGTGATCAGCTCGATGGGGCGGGCGGGCGCCTCGATCCCACGCGCATCCGCGTCTCCGACGTGTCGGAGACCCGCGGCGACAGGTTTGCCCGGCTCGTGCGCGCTGCTGCGCGAGCGGGGGTGGAGGCCGGGATCCCGGCGGTGTGGTCCGACGAGCCGGCGAACGACCTCGATCCGGCGGCCGAGGCGTCGTTCCGCTGCATCTGCCCCGACAAGGACGTGAAGGCGCGGCACCAGTGCGAGCGCCGCCACCAGGTGCAGGGCACGGTGAGCTTCCTGCCCGCGATGTTCGGCCTGACGATGGCCGGCGTGGCGGTCAACCGCGTGCTCGGGCGCGACATCGAGGACCGCATCACCACGACCGCGAAGCGGCGGATGAAGCCGGCGGTCAAGGGCCGCGCCCGCCGGCGTAGCCGTCAGTCGAAGTGGGCGACCAGCGCTGTCGCCCGGTCGGCGGCGATGGCGACGGGATCGTCGCCCGCGGCGTCCCCCGACCAGCCCGTGAAGCGGTGCCCGGGCGCCGGCAGGGCGGTGACGCGCACGGGCACGCCGCGGAAGTAGGTGCCGGAGAACGGGCCGTCCACCTCGACGGCGGCGAGGGCGAAGCGCCCCGCGCCGGGCGGGTCGGCGTCCAGGCTCAGCGTCCACGTGCCCTGGATCCGGAAGTGTGCCATCAGCTGCTCGCGGGCGTGCGCGGGGCGCTGTGCGAGCCAGGCGTCCATCCGCTCGATCTCGTCGACCCAGTCGTCCGCTTCGAGGGTGTAGGTGACGGTCCCGTCGGACCACGTGCCCCAGCGCGCGACCTGCGCGGGCACCTCCGGGGCCAGGCCGTCGGCCAGCGCCGCGAGGACCGCGCGCGACCGCTCGCTGTCGAACCGCGTGTTCAGCAGATCGGCGTAGTGGTTCAGGAAGGTGGCCGTGAAGTCGGGGCTCGTGACGAGCAGGCGGAACAGCTCCGTCGACCACGCCGGGTTCGGCCACGAGGTGCCGGCCTCGAGCGCGACGGCGAGGGTGTCGGCGGCGGGGTCCCCGTACCAGGCGCCCACGCCGAAGTCGGTGTCGTAGACCATCCAGCGCCAGCGGCCGTCCGGGGTGCGCGGGCGCCAGAACTTGACGTTGTTGCCGGGCCAGTCCCCGTTGTCGGCGAACAGCTCGAGGGCGAGGTAGGTCGCGTACTCCTCGGTGTCCATCTGCGTGGTGACGTAGGCGTACGCGTCGGGATCGGCCAGGTCGTGGGTGCGCATCCAGTCGAGGAGCGCGTCGTAGTGGGCGGCGTCCCCGGCCACGACGGAGGCGTGCAGCTCGAGCAGGTCCACGTCGTCGAGGCCGTGGTGCGAGCGGATCCAGCTCTTGCCCGGCTGCTCGCGCAGGTTGTACACGCCCCAGTAGGCGCCGTTCAGGTAGGTGGTGGCGGGCCGGTAGCCCATCAGGTCGATGTCGAGCCCGGCGACGAGCTGCTGGACCAGCGCGTCGCGCAGGTGGGCGCCCTCCGCGCAGCCGGCCAGGTAGCAGCCGAGCCAGTCGTTCCCGGCGGCCCGCAGCAGGATCCGCGTGTAGCTGGTGACGTCGAGGTCCGGGAACACGGGGTAGGCGATCTCCCCGTCGTCCAGGTCGACGAGCAGGCTGCGCTGGTCGTGCGCGCGGGAGTAGCCGCCGTGGATCGAGAGCCCCGCGTCGACCGAGAAGGCGCTCTGCGCCGCGCCCGGCTCCCACAGCGCCACGTGCGTCGGCACCTGCCGATCGTCCCAGAAGTTGGCGCCCTCGTTCGGGACCTCCGGGTCGTAGCTCGGTCCGAGCACGTAGATGCCGGTCTGCTCGTCGAACAGGTCGGCCGGCTCGGCCACCACCGAGACGACGGGCAGCGGGCCAGGATCGGCCAGCAGGTAGGTGGCGGTGACGACGGGGCTCGGCCACGAGCCCTCGCGCTCGGCGCGCGCGCGGAACACCACGGCGTCGTGGCCGGTCCCCGTCTGCAGCGGCCCGGTCACGACGGGATCGTCCGCCGTGGGCGACGCGCCGCCGACGGCGACGCGCACCACCGCGCCTCCGGCGTCCACCCGGACCGCGCCGCCGCCGAGGAGCGGCCCCGGCGGCGGGTCGAAGGTCGGCGCGGGCGCGAAGTCGGCCCGCCAGGGCGTCGTGTTCGGCGCGCCGGGGGTCGCCTCGAGGAAGTAGCCGAAGGCGCCGTCCTCGGGCCTGCGCCCGTACGACTGGTCGCCGAGGAGCGGCGCGGGATCGACCTCGTCGGCGATCCGCCCGGCGGGATCCGACAGCAGGACGCGCTCGCCGCCGGCGGACAGCGAGAAGCTCGTGTGCAGGTGGACGGGGTCGGGGTGGAGGGCGCCCGACGAGCGCACCGGGCGCGGGTCCGCGTAGCCGAGGGACAGGAACGGGACGAGCGTGAGATCCGAGGACTCCGCGCTGTCGTGGACCTCGACGGCGAGCGTGTTCACGCCCGTGACGAGGGCGGAGGGGGGCACGTCGAAGCGCTCCGGCGCGCCTCCCTGGTACAGGAGCGCCTCGTGGCTCGCGGTCGCTGGGGCGTCCCACGGCGGGGGGCCGTCGCTCGCGACGTTCGCCCGGGCGATCTCGGCGCCGTTCAAGTAGGCGACGAAGCCGTCGTCGTAGTCGACGTGCAGGGCCACGGCCTGCAGCGCGTCCAGCGCGTCGTCGGTGAGCGTGAACGTGATCCGGGCGTACACCGTCGACTTCCACACCTCGGTCGCGTCGTCGTCGTCGCCGTGGCCGAAGCCGCTCGGACCGACGTCCCAGCCGCGGTCGTCGAAGCCGGGCGCGAACCAATCGGGCGGCGTGGGCCCCTCGACGGCGAGGTACCGCCACGGGTCGCCCTCGTCGACCACGGTGTCCCAAGCGACGACCTGGCGTAGCCGGTCCTTGCCGGACGCGAAGACCAGGACGCGGTCGTCGGGCGCGAGGATCCGAGGTGGGAAGGTCCACTTCGCGGGATCGGCCGGGTCGTCGGACAAGGTCCACCCGGCGAGATCGACCGGGACGCTGTCGGCGTTGCGGAGCTCGAGCCAATCGGAGCTGTCGCCGTCTTCGTCGAGCAGCGTGGTGCGGTTCGCGGGCTGGCCCTCGTCGAGGACGATGCGGGGCAGGGGACTCGCGGCGCTCGGGTCGTCGGGCTCGGGCGCGGAGCCGGTGGCGCGGCAGGCGAGGAACAACGAGGCGAGGAACATGGGACCTCCCGACACAAGCGGTCGGAAGGAGCCTATCCGTCACCCAACGGGTGAAGCGTCACAATGCCCATGGGAGTGCTCGGGCCGGGCGCCGGGCACCCAAGCTCATGGGAGTGTGCTCGGGCCGGGCGCCGGGCACCCAGGCTTATGGGAGTGTGCTCGGGCCGGGCGCCGGGCACCCGAACGTGCGGACGGGAGCGATGGCGTCGCGCCGGAGTGACGTTCGCCCGCCCGCCGCCCGGCCCTGCGCGCATCCAGCCCGACGAGGGCGCCGTCGCGGTCGACGACGGGCAGCGCGCCCACCTTCTGCGCCACCATCCGGTCGGCGACCTCCACCAGCGGCGCCCCCGCGGGCACCGTCTCCACGGCGCCGAGCTCGATCTCGCCCACCCGGCGGCTGCGACGGGCGAGAGGTTCGGCACGGGCGTGCCGAATTGACGGAAGGCGTCGGACGAGATCGCGTCATTCGCCCGTCAGCACAATCACTACGGGCGCGTGCGCGCCGAAATGGCTTCCCGATTCCTGGTCACGGAAGAGCAACCTCGTGAACGGAGCAGGAATCGGGGAAGCCCCATCGGCTTTGCTCGCGCAATTCATCCTGTCGCGGAAGCGGATCCGGTTCGCACCGGCTTCCCCCCGGGTAAGCCAGGGCAGATCGCACACCTCGGGGAGGTAAGCCGCCCTCGATCGCACACCCGTGGCCCATGGGGCCGGCACCGCGACGATGCAACCGTCACTCTCGAGTTCGCCCGCCTCGCCAGATCGCCCGAACGGGGTCCAACTGTGCGATCGAGGGGGGCATACCTCCCGCGGGTGTCTCACTCGACCCGGCTTGCTTCCAGTGGCGTCGGCCGGCACCGTAGGAATGAGCTCACGGTCAGGCCGTGTCCGCTTCCGGACGACGGTAGCCGAGCAGAAACCAGTGCTCTCGCCAGAGGATGAATTGCGCGAGCGGAGCCGGCGGGAGCGCGATGCGGCCGCCTGCCGAGGCTCAACCGCCATGAGCTCGCGGTCGCATGGCGCTCCCGTCGTGCGAGCACGCGCCATGGTGATGGGAATTGGCGTTCGCCCGTGCGAAGCCGGGCGTACGACAATTACTACAGGCGCGTGCGCGCCGAAATGGCTTCCCGATTCCTGGTCACGCAGGAACGACCTCGTGAACGGAGCAGGAATCGGGGAAGCCCCATCGGCTTGCTCGCGCAATTCATCGTGTGCTCGGGCCGGGCGCCGGGCACCCGAACGTGCGGATTGGCGCCGCGCCGGAGTGACGTTCGCCCGCCCGCCGCCTGGCTCGCTACCCGATGGGCCGGTCGTCCTCGTCTTCGTCGTCGACCGGTCGCAGCCCGCCCTCGGTGCGCATGAACACCTGGCTGACCCGCTCCGCGCCGGCCTGGACGGCCTCGCGCGCGCTGATGTTCTTCTTGCCGCGGCGCCGCAGCATGACGAGCCCCACCACGAACAGGAGCAGCAGCAAGACGGCGGCTGCTGCGCAGACCAGCGAGATCAGCAGCATGACGACGCTGATGATGAGGTAGGTGGTGTTCACGGTCGCCCCTCTCCCGGTGGTGCCGCACGCGGACGTGGACTGGGGGATGGTATCCCGGCGGCGTCGTCGGCGGGACCCGCGGCCGGCGCATCCGCCCCCGGCAGCGGCGCGCGGTACTCGCAACCGGCCCGCCAGCGGCTGCACCCGAGCGCCGTGCGCCCGGCGATGATCTCGCCCTCGCCGCAGCGGGGGCAGCGATCGCCCACCCCGGGCGCCGCCGACGCGGCGGGCTTCGGAGACGGCGAGGGCGCCGCGTCGCGGTCGGGGAACCAGAAGGCGACCTTGCCCGCCTCGTCGTCCCACCGCAGGCCGGCGTCGAAGCTGCGCCCGGCCTTGCTCTTGAACCCCTTCAGCACCGCCGAGCGGCCGTCGGTGAGCAGCTGCTTCACGGCCCGGGGCCCGATCTTGCGCTTGGCCATGGTGCCGAACACGACGAACGGGCAGCTGCGCCCGGTGTCGCAGGTGAACACGGCGGGCGCCTTCTTCGCGCCCGGCCGCCGCGAGCGCGCACCGGCGCGCCGCAGCGGGGGCAGGCGCCGAGCACGGGCGAGTCGTCGGCCGGGGCGGCGGGATCGGCGGCCAGCGCCGGGGCCGGGGCCGCGCCCAGCGCCGACACGATCTCGCGGACGTGCGCTGCGACCTGCTCCATGAACGCCGGCCGCGGCTGGTCCTTGCCGTCGGCCATCTCGGTGAGCCGGCCCTCCCAGCTGGCCGTGAGCTCGGCGCTCTTCAGCGCATCGACGGGGATGGCGTCGATGAGCGCGCAGCCCTTGTCGGTGGCGTGCAGCTCGCGGCCCTTGCGCTCGACGTAGCCGCGGTCGAGGAGCGTCTGCAGGACGGCCGCGCGGGTGGCGGGCGTGCCGAGGCCGGCGCCGCGCAGCGCCCGGGCCAGCGCCTCGTCGTCGAGCGCCTTGCCGGCCGTCTCCATCGCCCGGAGCACGCTCGCGTCGTTGTAGAAGCGCGGCGGGCGCGTCTGCCCCTCGACGGCGCGCGCCTCCGCGGCCGACGCGGCGTCGCCCACCTGCACCGCGGGCAGCTCGAGCTCGGGCGAAGCCCCGGCGGGTCGATTGCCCGCCAGCCGGGGTCGGCGCACACGCGGCCCTGGGCGCGGAACCGCACGGGCGCGGTGACGTCGCCCGCTTCGCCGTTGAGCGCGGCGAGGGCCTCGGCCTCGGCCGGCACCGCCACCACGAGGCGCGTCTGGTCGAACAGCGCGTCGGTCGAGAGCGCCGCGAGCAGCCGCCGGGCGACCAGATCGAACACGCGCTTCTCGTCGGGCGCGAGATCGGCGGGCGGGGTGCGGCCCGTGGGCAGGATCGCCGGGTGGTCGCCGACCTCGGCGGCGTTCACCACGCGCGGGCCCGGGCTCGCCAGGCGCTGCGGCTGGGCGAGCAGGGCCTGCACGCTCGCGGTGTAGGGGCCGATGGGCTCGAGGCCCTGCAGGATCTGCGGCAGGCCGGGCACCTGGTCGTCGGTCAGGTAGCGCGAGTCGGTGCGCGGGTAGGTGACGAGCTTGTGCTTCTCGTAGAGCGCCTGCGCGATCTCGAGGGTGCGCGCCGCCGACAGGCCGTAGCGCTGGTTGGCGCGGCGCTGCAGGCTCGTCAGGTCGTACAGCAGCGGCGGGCGCTCGCGGGTGCGCTTGCGCTCGGCCCGCTCCACCGCGGCGGGCCGCCCGACGACCCAGGCCGCGAGCCGCTCGGCGAGCTCCCGGTCGGCGAAGCGCTCGGCGTGCGGCGCCTCGGCGTCGCGGTCTTCGCTCGGGCGCTCCGGCTCGTCGGACGCGGCCCCGTCGCGGAACCAGCGGGCGACGAAGCGGCCGGCCTCGGCCTCGAACGCCGCCTCGACCCGGTAGTAGGTCTCGGGGACGAACGCCGCGATCTCGCGGTCGCGCGCCACGATCATCGCGAGGGTGGGGGTCTGGACGCGGCCCACCGAGAGCAGCTGGCTCGACCCGGCGTCCTGCGCGCGGCAGGTCAGCGCGCGCGTGGCGTTCATGCCGACGAGCCAGTCGGCCTCGGCGCGGCAGCGGGCGGCGGCGCCGAGCCGATCCCACGCCGACGCGGGAGAGAGCTTCGCCCAGGCGCTCTTGATCGCGGCGTCGGTCAGGGAGCTCGTCCACAGGCGCAGGGCGGGCTTGGTGCAGCCGCACAGCTCCATCACCCAGCGGAAGATGAGCTCGCCCTCGCGCCCGGCGTCGCAGGCGTTGACGACCTCGGTGGTGTCGGGGTCGCGCAGCAGCCTGCGCAGCACGCCGAGCTGGTCGGCCGCCGACTTGCGCGGCCGCACCGTGAACGCCTCGGGCACCATCGGCAGCGTGTCGAACGACCACCGCTTCCACGCCGCCTGGTAGTGCGCCGGCTCCTCGAGCTCGGCCATGTGGCCCACGCACCAGGTGATGCGGAGCCCGTGCCCCTCGAGGTACCCGTCCCCCCGGCGGCCCGCCCCGAGCACCCGGCCCAGGTCCCGCGCCACCGACGGCTTCTCTGCCACGACCACTCGCATGTCGTCCGGAGTAACGCCCGCGTCCCGGCCGCGGACCACTGCCCGTGCTGGATTTCCGGTCCCGCACGGAACGGTTGGCGCGACGGGCGCTGCGGGGTACGAACGCCCCCCGAGGGAGGCACGACATGGACCAGCGCGACCCCGCCTACGGCGAGCACAACGGCGGCCGATCCCGCCGGATCGAGGTGGGCGATCTCCGCGTGCCGTTCCGCGAGATCCCGCTCACCACGGGCGAGGTGTTCCGGACCTACGAGACCGGCGGCTCCGACACGCTGCCGCTGCCCGATCGGCGCGGCGCCTGGGTCGCGGGCCGCCCCGAGGGCGAGACGCAGCTCACGCTGGCGCGCGCGGGCATCATCTCCGAGGAGATGCAGTTCGTCGCGATCCGCGAGGGGGTCCCGGCCGAGAAGGTGCGCGACGAGATCGCGGCCGGGCGGGCGATCATCCCGGCGAACCGCTGCCACGTCGAGCTGGAGCCGATGATCGTCGGTCGCGCCTTCAAGACGAAGGTGAACGCCAACATCGGCAACAGCAAGGTGCGGGCGTCGCTGGCCGAGGAGGTCGAGAAGCTGCGCTGGGCCGTGCAGTGGGGCGCCGACACCGTGATGGACCTGTCGACCGGCCCCGACATCCCGCAGACGCGCGAGGCGAACCTGCGGCACAGCCCCGTGCCCATCGGCACCGTGCCGATCTACGAGTGCCTCGAGCAGGTCGACGGGCGCGCCGAGAAGCTCGACATCGAGCGGTACCTCGACGTGCTCGCGGCGCAGTGCGAGCAGGGCGTCGACTACTTCACCGTCCACGCCGGCGTGCTGCTGCAGTACGTCCCGCTCACCGCGCAGCGCATCACCGGCATCGTGTCGCGCGGCGGCTCGATCATGGCGAAGTGGTGCCTGTCGCACCACAAGCAGAGCTTCCTGTACGAGCACTTCGACCGCATCTGCGCCGTCCTGCGCAAGTACGACGTGAGCTTCTCGCTCGGCGACGGGCTGCGCCCCGGCTGCACCGCCGACGCCAACGACGAGGCGCAGCTCGCCGAGCTCCGCACGCTGGGCGAGCTCACGAAGGTCGCCTGGGACCACGGCGTGCAGGTGATGATCGAGGGGCCGGGCCACGTGCCGCTGCACCTCATCGCCGAGAACGTCGAGCTTCAGCGGAAGTACTGCCACGACGCGCCGTTCTACACGCTCGGGCCGCTGCCCATCGACGTGAGCCCCGGCTACGACCACCTGGCGTCCGCCATCGGGGCGGCCATGATCGGCATGCTCGGGACGGCGCTGCTCTGCTACGTCACGCCCAAGGAGCACCTCGGGCTGCCCGACAAGGACGACGTGAAGCAGGGGCTCATCGCCTACCGCATCGCTGCGCACGCCGCCGATCTCGCCAAGGGGCTGCCCGGCGCGCGGGACTGGGACGACGCGCTGTCGAAGGCGCGCTTCGAGTTCCGGTGGGAGGACCAGTTCAACCTGGCGCTCGACCCGGGCACGGCGCGGGCGTACCACGATCAGACGCTGCCGGCGGAGGGGGCGAAGACCGCGCACTTCTGCTCGATGTGCGGCCCGCGGTTCTGCTCGATGCAGATCACGAACGAGGTGCGTGCGATGGCGCAGGAGGGGATGGCGCAGAAGTCGGCGGAGTTCGCGGAGGCGGGGGGGGAGGTCTACGTCCCCGGCAAGTAGTGCCCTTCCCCCTTGCCCTTGCCCTTGCCCTTGCCCTTGCCCTTGCCCTTGCCCCTGCCCCCTGCGGCGCCACGAGCCCCACCCACGCCTGACCGGCCGGTCAGTTCTGACGAATTCGCGCCCGACGCGTTTCCGTCAGAACGGACCCGGTGGTCAGTGAGGCCCCGTGACGCCGCAAGGGCAAGGGCAAGGGCAAGGGCAAGGGCAAGGGAAGGGGCAGGGGGGAAGGGGAAAGCCAGGGGCTCGTCAGAGCCCAGCGAGCGCCCGCACGATCGGCCGCCCACACGCCGCCGAGATCCCCCCCGCCGTCAGCGTGTGCGCGGCCAGCACCGGCATCACCACGAGCCCCGTCGCCCCCGACCACTCCGCCTGCTCGAACGCCGCATACCGCTCCAGCGCACACGCCGTCCACAGGTGCCCGCGCCGCTGGTCGGCCCCGAGCTTCGTCGCCATCGACAGCGCGAGCGTCCCGCCCGCACACGCGTCGTGCCACCGCCGCGCGTCGATCAGGCTCGTCTGCAGCTCCACCAGCCACCGCGCATCCGGCGACGCCGCCGGGATCTGCGCCATCTGCTGGTCGAGCCCGGCGTCGCCGTCGCACAGCGGGCCCCAGCCCGCCGCCGCCATCGCCAGCCGCTCCTCGGCCGGCGCCGCCGCCAGCGCCGCCCCCAGCGCCTTCACCGCCTCGGCGTCGCACCCGGCCCAGGCAGACGCGGCCCAGGCCAGCAGCATCAGTTGCCCGGCGCCCGCAGCGACACGATGGTGGTGCCCGCCACCACCCGGTCGCCGATGCCGATGCGCACCTCGCCGTCGGCCCGATCCAGCGTCTTCGCGTGCTCCCGCTGGATGTAGGTCGCGCACCGCTCGTGGAGCGGCTTGAGCTGCACGGCGTCGCCGTTGACCAGGATCGCCGCCTGGCGCCGCCCGGCCAGCGCCCGGTCGAGCGTGAACCCGTGCTGCCGCGCCCGCGCGGCCCGCGCGCCGGGGCACCAGCGGATGTTGTCCTGCCCGCGCCGATCCGGGAACGCCAGCCCCGGGTGGTTGGGCTCGCGCCCGAGCTCGGCGGTGGTGCCGTTCATCACGCCGAGCCGCATCTCGGTCTCGGCGAGCAGCAGGCCCGTGTAGCCGTGGTTGGTGCTCTCGTAGCGCAGGCTGCTCGACGGGGTGGCGATCTCGTCGTCGTCGTTGAGCAGCACGCTCTCGCCCGTGGGGATCGAGCGCCCGTTGATGAGGATCCCCGGCGCCAGCGCGTGCAGCCGCGCGCCGCCCGGCGTGACCTCGACCCGCAGCAGCGATCGGTCGGAGCGGTTCACCCAGCGCCCATCGGGCAGCAGGTCGTAGAAGTAGCTCGACACCACGTCGGACAGCGGCACGGCCGGCAGCGCGAGCCCGCACATCACGAGCTCCACGTCGGCCTGGACCCCCACGTCGAGCACGATCGTGTCGGACCCGGAGCTGCGCGCGACCTGGCGCTGCGCCTCCTCGATCGCCTCCTCGACGGCCTCGGGCGTGCCGATGACGAGCCCGCGCCCCGCCTCGGTCCAGTCGTTGCGGTCTTCCGAGGCGATGTTGTAGGTCGCGAGCCACAGCGACGCCGGGTTGAGCACCGGCAGGCTGTCGACGGCGTCCATCAGCGCGGGCGAGCCCGGCGCGAAGCCCTCGAGCAGGATGATCGGATCGGGCGGCAGCAGCGGCGGACGCGCCCCGCGGCGGATCCGCACCAGGGTGCCCTGGCGCGCCGCGTTGGCGAGCGGCTCGGGCAGCCAGCAGCGGTGGGCGGGGACGGCGCGGAAGATCTCCTTCTCGCCGGGGATCCCCCGCAGCCGGAACCGCCCCACCGACTCCCAGGGCGTCTCGGCGGCGTTCATGCACACGCGGGTGCCCGGGCCGAACCAGATCTCGCCCGGAGGCGTCTGCGCCAGCACGCGCGCCGCGAGGTTGACGGCCTCGCCGAACGCGTCGCCCTCGATCTCCTCCACGTCGCCCGTGGTCATCGCGAGGCGCAGCGAGATCTGCCCCGAGCCCGTGATCATGCTCTGGATCTCGAGCGCGGCGCGCAGCGCGTCGGTCGCCGCGTCGAACAGCACCATGAAGGAGTCGCCGAGGTTCTTCACCACGCGCCCGCCGTGCCGCTCCACGATCGGGGCGACGAGCGCCTCGTGATCGGCGAGCAGCTTCCGGAGGCCCTCGCGGTCGGAACGGGCCACCTTCTGCGTGTAGTTGGCGAGGTCGGTGAACGCGACCGTGCGGGTGACCGTCCCCAACGTCCCACTCCGTGCGCCGCGCGGGCTGCGTTGCGCGGGCCTAGGCTACCCCGGTGCGGGGTTGTCCGTCGACCCCGCGGACAGGGTGGGTCACCTGCCGTTAGGAGGCGGGGCGGAGGCGCGCATGCCGGCCCTGCTGTCGGTGAACATCAACAAGTATGCACTGTTGCGCAACAGCCGCGGCGCGAACGCGCCCGATCTGCTGCAGGTGGTCGACGTCGTGCTCGCCGCGGGGGCGCACGGGATCACGGTGCACCCGCGCCGCGATCAGCGCCACGTGCGGCTCGACGACGTGCCGATCCTCGCGCGCCACCTCCGCGATCGGCACCCCGGCGTCGAGCTGAACATCGAGTGCGAGGATCACCCGAGCCTCGTCGATCTCGTGCTCAAGGTGCGCCCCGAGCAGTGCACGCTCGTGCCCGTCACGCCGGGCGAGCTCACGAGCGATCACGGCTGGGCGCTGCCCGAGTCCCGCGATCGGCTGCTCCGGGCGACCGAGCAGCTCGTCCCCGCGGGCATCCGCGTGTCCTGCTTCGCCGACTGCGAGCCGGAGCGCCTCGCCGCCTTCGTCGACGTGGGCACGCACCGTGGTGGAGCTGTACACGGGCCCTACGCGCAGGCCTGGGGCACGGTGCGCCAGCAGGAGCAGGTGGAGCGGTTCCACGCCTGCGCCGAGGCCGCGCGCGCCGCGGGGCTCGGGCTCAACGCAGGCCACGACCTCGACCGCCACAACCTCGCCGGCATCCGCGACGCCGTCGGGCTCGCGGAGGTCAGCATCGGCCACGCCCAGATCGTGCGCGCGCTGGAGGTCGGCACGGCCCAGTCCGTCCGCGAGCTGCTCGCCGCGCTCGGGTGGCCCACGGGCGCCGAGGTCAGCGCAGGATCCGCAGCACCCGCACCTTGAGGTAGCGACCCTCGGGGAACCAGGTCGCCGCGGGAAGTCGGCCGCCTGAGTGGCGACGTGGACGAGCTGCGCGCCCACGCCGGCCTTCTTGAGGCCCGTCGGCGACGAGGCCGTCGAACGCCCGCGGCGACAGCTCGCCCTGGTTCGACGCCGCGACGAGCCACCCGCCGTCGTCGGTGACCCGCGCGGCCGCCGCGACGAGCCGCGGGTAGTCCTGCTTGGCCGAGAAGGTGCGCTCGCCCTTCGAGAACGCCGGCGGATCGAGGACGATCCGGTCGAACGTGCGCCCCGTGCGCCGGAACCGGTCGAGGGCGCGGAAGACGTCCTCGGCGAGCACCTCGTGGGGGAACTCCCGAGGCCGTTCGCCGCGAAGTTCGCCTCGGCGCGCTCCAGGATCGGCGCCGACAGGTCGACGGAGACGACCTCCGACGCACCGTACCGCGCCGCCGCGACGAAAACGCGCCGGTGTAGGCGAAGGTGTTGAGCAGGCGGGTGCCGCCCCAGTGCGGCTCGAGCCAGGCGCGCACGTCGCGCATGTCGGCGTAGACCCCCACGTCGGGGGCGGTGAGCGGCAGGACGTCGAGCTCAGGCCCGCGCTCGCGCACCCGCACCGGCCCGCGCGGCGGGTGCCCGGCGACGAGCTCGGCGCCGCCCTGGCGCCCGCCCGCGTCGCGCGGATCGGCGCGGAAGCAGCGCACGACACCGCGCGGCTGCCGGCGCGCCTCGAGCCACGACACGACGTGCGGCACGAGCGCCTCGAGCTCCGGCGCGTCGAGCGTGATCACGGCGAAGGGGCGCCACCAGTCGAGGCGCACGCCGGGCAGCCCGTCGCACTCGGCGTTGCACAGCCGGTAGCCGTCGGTCTCGGGCGGGATCACCACGTCGCGCAGCGCCGCCGCGCGGTCGAGGCGCTCGTGGACGAGGGCGGCGTCGACGGGGCCGTCGTCGTGGCGGAAGACGCGCACGGCGACGAAGCCCGCCCCGGCGATCCCGCGCCCGAGGACCTGGCCGCCCCGGGCGCGCACCTGGACCTCGGCGCCCGGACGCGGGCTGCCGCTGGTGATCTCCTTGGGGTACACCCACGGGAAGCCCTTGCGGAGCCAGCCCTCGGAGTACCCGTCGACGACGACCGTGGGCAGGCCCACCTAGCGCTCCCGCAGGCCGAGGGTGCCGGGCACGGCCCGCGCGTCGACCCAGGCGGTCTCGCTCCACGAGATGACGATGCCCGGCAGCTCGGCGTGGAGCCAGCTCGCGGACGGTGCCGTCGAGGGCCGGACCACGCCGAGCACGTCGCCGGGCGTGAACGCGTCGCCCGGCAGCAGCGACGGCTCGAACACGCCCGCGGACTGCACGCGCGGCGCGGCGGCGCGGCGCCAGGGCCCGCCCGGGGCGCGCGGGCGGCTCGCCGGCGGGGGCGGATCGGCGAGGCCGAGGTGGGCCAGGATCCGCGCCACGGCGGCCACGGCCTGGCGCACCGCGCGCGGATCGACCGCCCGTCGCGGGCCGATCTCCAGGGTGAGCGCGGGCACGTTCGCGTGGTTCACCATCGCGCCCGCGAGCGAGCGGTCGAGGCGGAACCGCACGTACTGGTCCTCCGGGTACTCGTGGAGCACCGTGAGGCCGCTCGCCTCGGCCATCGCGAGCACGGCGCGATCCATCCGGGTGCGGGCCTCGCCGCGGTGGGTCGTCGCGCGATCCACGATCGCGTAGGGGATGGCGACCGCGGAGTCGGCGTGCAGATCGATCACGGCGTCGGGGCTGCGGGCGAGCAGATCGGCCCACAGCAGCCCGGCGAGCCGCGAGGCGCCCTGGCTCTGGGGATCCCCGGGGAAGACGCGGTTGAGGTCGACGCCGTCGACCGGCTGCGTGCGCTGCTGCGAGACCAGCCCGCGCGGGTTGAGCGACGGGTACAGCACGACGGTGCCGGCGCGCAGCGAGCTCCGCAGCAGCTCGTCGAGCGCGTGGACGGCCGCCACCCCCGTGACCTCGTCGCCGTGGATGTTCGCGGTGACCGCCACCACGGGCCGCTCGGACGCGGCGAGCGCGACGACGGGGACGCTGTCGCGCTCGCTGCCGAGCGCGATCGCGTCCGTGCGTCGCGTGATCGCCCTCGTTGCCACGTCGCCCCCGCTCCTGTGCGGCCCTGCTATACCATTGCGCGCGCCGCGGCCCTGCAGGGCGACGATCGCAACCCCCGGCGCTTCCCACGGAGGGCAGATGCGATCCGATCCGTCCGAGGTCGCCATGCGGAACCTGCTCCGGCTCGTCGAGCAGGACCCGATCCTGCGCGACATCGTGAACCCGTCGCTGCCCACGGCCCGGTGGCAGGCGCGGTTCGAGCCGGCGGTCGACGTGGTCGAGACCCCCGAGGGGTGGACGCTGATCCTCGAGGTGCCGGGCGTCCCGCGCGACGCCCTGTCGCTCAAGCTCGACGGCACGCGCCTGTCGGTGCGCGGCACCAAGCCCGAGCGCGTCGGCAAGGCGCGCGTCGCCGAGCGCGAGACCGGTCCGTTCCTGCGCGAGTTCATCCTCCCGTTCCAGGTGCGCGCCGAGGCCATCACGGCGCACCTCGCCGACGGGGTGCTCACCGTCACGCTGCCGCGGAGCGGCGCTGGCGGGGCCCAGCAGATCCCCGTCACCTGACACCGCGCCGCGGTGACGGTGCCGAGCCCACCGGTTAGGCAACGCTCCCCACCCGGGAGGTTCCGTGGACCTGGCCGCTCGGCTCCGCAGCGTGGAGCAACTTCCGGAGGCCGAACGGCCTGGCGCCCTGGTCGAGATCGGCCGCGAAGCCGTCGCCGCGAACGGTGCGGCGTCGGGCGAGCTCGGCGGGCTGGTCGCCCAGCTCCGCAGCGTGATCGAGGGGGGCGCCGGCACCGGCAGGGTGCGCATGGAGCTCGGCGAGATCCTCGGCCAGCTCGGCGATCCGCGCCTGCACCGGCCGCGCGACCCGGCGTACTGGGTCGAGGTCGCCTCCGAGCTGGGCCCGATCGTCATCGGTCGGTTCCTCGTCACCAACGCGGAGTTCCGCGAGTGGGTCGACGCCGGGGGCTACACCGATCGCGCCGCCTGGAGCGACGAGGGCTGGGCCTGGCTGCAGGGCTGCGCCGACCCCTGGCCCACCCACGTGGCCGACGACGGCTCGCAGCCCTACGTGGTGGCCAACCAGCCCGTGGTCGGGGTCACGTTCTGGGAGGCCTCGGCCTACGCCACGTCGCAGAAGGCCCGCCTGCCGCGCTCCGACGAGCGGGTGTGGGTGTGCCGGGGCCGGGAGCGGCGCCCCTATCCGTGGGGCTCGCCGTTCGGCGAGGGCAACGCCAACACCCGCGAAGAGGTGCTCGGCCGGCCCTGCGCCGTCGGGCTCTACCTGCGCGACACGACCCCCGAGGGCGTGACCGACCTGGCCGGCAACGTGGCCGAGTGGATGGCCGACGAGGGCGGCGACCAGCGCCTCATCCACCCGGGTGCCTGGGATCAGCCGTCGATGGCGGCGTGGGCGAAGGCGCTCGCGCTGTACCCGGCCGACGCGCGGTGGGCCGGCCTCGGCTTCCGGCTGGCGCGCGACCCGAGCTAGCGTGGCGAAGCGGCGCGAGGGGCCCCGCCCCCAGGCGCCCGGCGCACGCCGGGACGTCCCGCTCGAGCAGGCCCCGGGCCAGGATCCCGAGCTGCTGGCCGCGCTGTCGCTCGGCAACCAGGCCGCGTCCGACCTGGCGGCGGCCACGCCCGCGCTCACCGAGGTCCGCGCCCTGGCGGATCGCGCGATCACCGCCCTGCGGGTCGCACCGCGCGACGCCGAGCGCTCGGCGCGGCTGGTCGACCTCGTCCGGCGCTCGGCCCTGCCGGAGGACCGCCGTGCGCTCATCGCCCTCCGCCTCACCGAGGATCAGCGGGTGGCCGATCAGGTCGCCGAGATCGTCGCCCGCCACCTCGGCGCCGACGGCGAGGCGCTGCGCTCCGACCTCGTCGCCGCGCTCGACGCCGCCGCCACGCGCGTCGCCGCCGCCCCGCGCGACGCCGCGGCCGCGCTCGCCGACGGCAGCGGCGTCGCGCCGGCGCTGGTGCACGATCTCGCCGGGATCCTCGCCTTCCTGTGGGACGAGGACGAGGAGGAGCTCGCCGCCCCCGGCGACTACGCCGCGGAGGAGAGCGGGTTCTGAGCGAGCGCGGCGCGCGGGTGGGCGCTGCCGGGAGCGACGGGGTATAGCTGTCGGCTGGCGCGGGGCGGCCCTGCGCAGCTGCGAGCGCGATGCCCGTCCTCCCTCCGTCGCTGTTCGAGGCGCTCGACGCCGACCCCGACCTGTGGCCGGGCCCGCTCGACCCCGAGGGCCGCACCCGGCTCGAGGCGCTCGTCGCCGAGGTCCCGGGCGAGGTGCGCGACGCCGTGCTCTCCGCGATGGTCGACCCCGAGCGCAACGCCTGGAGCCGGGCGGCGGTCCACGGCCTCGCGCTGGCGGCGACCGCCGGGGCGAGCCCCGTCGGGCTGCTGACCGACGAGCTCATCGAGATGGTCGACGCCCGCGAGGAGCGGTTCGGCCTCGCCCCCATCGGGTTCCGGCTCGCGGCGGAGCCCGCCGGCGCGTCCGACGACGTGCACCGGCTGCTCGAGGGCCTCGACCAGACCTTCGGCCACCGGCGCTACATCCTGTACCTGCGCCGCCCCGTGCCGCCCGACGTCGACGTGGCGCCGATCTGCAAGGCGGTGCAGCTGTGGCTCGGCCAGGTCGACCGCCGCGACCGCGCCGAGCTCCACGCGTTCTACGAAGACGACGACGTGGCGATCGACCTCACCGTCGTCGACACCCGCCAGACGCCCGAAGGCGGCGGCCGGGTGCTCACCGTGGGGCCGCTCGAGTCGCTGGAGCGGCTCGGCAGCGTCGACACCCAGCTCGTCGAGGTCGCGAGCCGCAGCGAGGAGTCGGTGGGCTCGCTGCCGCTCGTGATGGTGGCGGCGGCGGACCGCCCGTGGGCGCTGCCCCGCGGCTTCGTGCAGTGGCTGCTCCTCGGCACCCCCGACTGCGTGGTGACCTCGCGCGGGCCGGAGGGCACGAGCCACGAGGCCACCTTCACCCCGAACGGCCGCTACGAGTCGCTGTTCATCGACCCCGCCTGCCGCACCATCGCGGCGCTGTGGTGGGTCGAGGCCGTGCCGGGCGACCCGCTCGCCTTCGCCAGCCGGGCCTACGACAACCCCTGGGCCCAGGCCGCGCCCGCGCTCGCCGTCCGCGGCCCGCGGTTCGCCCCGCTCGCGGCCCGACCTCAAGCGCACCGTCGTGATGCGGTGGGAGGGATGATGGTGCCCCGCGCCTACCCGTCGGCACGGGGTGGATCGAAGATCATCACGGGCTGCATGTTCTCGGGGAAGACGGAGGAGGCTCATCGGCGGCTCAACCGCGCCACTTCGCCACCCAGCGGGTCGTCGTGTTCAAGCCGTCCGTCGACACGCGCTACGCCGCGGGCGACGTGGTCAGCCACAACGAGGGGCGCCTGCCTGCATCCCATGGAGCACGCCTCCGAGATCGAAGCGGGTGGGCGATGCCAGGTCGTCGGCATCGACGAAGGCGGCAGTTCTTCGAAGGCCTCGCTGGTCGAGGTCGTGAACCACCTGGCCGACGAGGCGGCGGGTCGTCGTCGCCGGGCTCGATCAGGACTACCTCGGCAACCCGTTCGAGCCGATCCCCGCGCTGATGGCGGTGGCCGAGTACGTGACGAAGACGCTCGCGGTCTGCGTGGTCTGCGGCGCGCCGGCGAACCGCTCGCAGCGCCTGGTCGCGCGCGACGCGCGAGTGTGCTCGGTGCGGTCGAGGTCTACGAGGCGCGCTGCCGCCTGCACTGGGACCCGCGGGCGTTCGACGGCCAGCAGCAGCGGCTGCGCTGGACGACGGGTGACCCCCGCCGCCTCGCGCTCGCGGCGGCGGCGGTCCTCGGGGTGGTGCTGCTGGCCGTGCTCGGGCTGCGCGCCCGCGCCCCCTGGCCGCACCACGAGGCCGAGGCGCCGCTCGAGCTCCGTCGCAGCCGACGCCCGGATCGCCGGCGCCGCGCTGCAGCGCGCCCGCGCTGGCCATCCGACGCCCCGGACGTGGGCGGCGCGCCCGAGCCGAGCAGGCCCGCGCTGTCGTGTCGTACCGGCGGGCCGTCCCCACCTGCGCCGCGGGCCGGCCCGAGGCCGGTCGACGCCGCCGTCGACGCGCCGCGGCGGCGCGCCTCGCCCCGCTCGCGCCCTGCAGCCCGGCAGCCGCCGCAGGCTCGACTGGAGCAGCGCGCACCCGGCGCGCTGGCCGCCGCCGCGGCCGCCCGACCGGCGCACCTTCGGCCTGGCCGTCGGCGACGCCGTGATCCTGCCGTCGCAGGTGCTCGAAGCTCGGCCTGTACGACGCCGACGACGAGGAGACGCCCACCTGGCGCCTCGACCGCCTGCAGCACGCCCTGGCCGAGCGCGGCGCCGCCGTGGGCGAGGCCTTCGCCTTCGACCGCCTGCGCACGGCGGCGTGGGTGGAGTCGTCGGGGCCGGCGGGCGCGCTGCGCGTCTACCGGCTGCACCCCTACGAGCGCGTCCCCGCCGACGCCGACGCCGTGCTCGGCCGCGCCGTGCTCGCCGCCGACGCGCTGGCCCGCTCCGTCGGCCCCGACGGCCGCATCCGCTACCGCTTCGACGTCGCCGCGGGCCGCCCCGGCTCCGGCTACAACCTGCTCCGCCACGCGGGCTCCACCTACGCGCTCGTCGAGGCCTGGGCGCGGGTCGACGAGCCCGCCTGGCGCGACGCCGCGGCGCGCGCCCTCGGCTACCTGCTCGCCCACACCAAGGTCGACGAGCGCAGCGGCCCCCACGGCGGCGGCCGCACCCGCTGGGTCGACGAGGGGCGCCACGTCAAGCTCGGCGGGGCGGGCCTCGCGCTGCTGGCGCTGGCGGAGTGGCAGCGCGCCACCGGCGACCGCTCCCACGAGGCGGCGGCGCGGGAGCTGGCGACCTACCTGGTCTCGCAGCAGCAGGAGAGCGGCGAGTTCGTGTACTTCGCGTCGAAGGAGCCCGGCGGCGAGGCCCGCGACGACACCTCCGACTACTACCCCGGCGAGGCCGTGGTCGCGCTGGCCCGCTGGTACGACCAGGACCCCGACCCGCGCTGGCGCGACGCCGCGGTGCGCGGCGCGGACTGGCTCATCGACGTGCGCGACGCCGGCACGCCGCCGCGGCGCCTGAACAACGACCACTGGCTGTCGATGGGCCTCCGCGCCCTGTTCCGCCAGACGCGCGACGCGCGGTACGCCGACCACGCGCTGCGCATCGCGCGAGCCGTGCAGGCCCAGGCCGAGCGCCACCGCGGCCACGAGGCGTTCCACCGCGACTACCTCGGCGGTTACTACGAGCCGCCGCGCTCCACCCCCGCCGCGACCCGCGCCGAGGCGCTGGTGGCCATCCTCGAGCTCGGCGTCCCGCCGCAGGACGAGGCGGAGCTGCGGGCGCTGCTCCTCGTCACCGTCCAGCACGTCCTGCAGTGCCAGTACGTCCCCGACACGCTGTGGTGGGTGCCGGCGCCCGAGGAGGTCGTCGGCAGCGTCGCGACGGCATCGTCGACCCGGACCTGCGCAACGACTACGCAGCACCGCGCTCTCCGCGATGCTCGGCACCGAGCGCCTGCTGCGGGGCGAGGCCCGGCTGCCGCAGCGCCCGGCGGCCGAGGTCCGGGCCGCGACCGACGCCGCGGGGTGGTAGACAGGGACGGAGCGAGCCTGTAAGAAGGGGAGGCGGCGGGTGCCGCCGGGAGGCCCAATGCGTCATCCGTGGCGTTCGATCTACGTAATTTCGTTCGCGACGATCGTCTTTGCGGGCTGCCTGAGCTACGACGCGTTCCTCGAGAAGAAGGCGGCGAAGTACTGCGAGGAGCTCGCGAAGTGCAGCGACGCCCTGCGACGTGCCGCCGAGGCTTCCTCGACACGGGCGAAGTCTGACCAGGACGCCTGCGGCTTCAGCACGCCGGCGCGGCGCGCGACTGCCTCAACGGGACGTGGCAGTGCGACGATCGCTTCCCGGGCTTCGAGTACCCGGTGCCCGCCCAGGCCTGCTTCTCCGTCTGCGGCCCGACGTGACGGGCCTCGGATGGGGTGCAGCAACGCGCCGCCCGCCGAGGGCCGAGCGGAGTGGGCATGACCATCCACGTCAGGACGAGCGCGCGCTGGCCATGGTGTAGGCCGGTGGGGTGCAGCAGCAGGAAGGCCGAACCCCGCTTCGTCGACGGGTACCTGCAGGCCCTGCTGCCGGCTCACGGTCGACTGCGTCGATCGGTCTCAGCCACCTTCGACGGCGCGCCCGCTCGACGACTGCCTGGCCGTCGAGGGCCGGCGCAGCAGCCAGCCTCGCCGGCGCCGCCAGGTCGACGGGACGCCCGGATGCCTGCCTCGCGGCCATCGATGCCGCAGTGCCCGGAAGACGGCGCGATCGAGTCGGCGGTGCCGGATGGGTGCATGGCCGACGTGGTTTGGAAGAAGTGCGACGACGGCGTGCTGCCGGGAGACGATGCTGCCGTGAGGTTCCGAGCGAAGGGTGAGCGCTGGCTGGCGCGCTGCTGGTCATGGGCTGACGGCAGCGGCGCCTTGGCGCGGCGCGCGCCGTGTCGGCCTCGAGCGAGGCAGGCCGACGACGGGTCGCGCTACGCCGCGAGCGAACGCGTTCGACGGGCTGCTGTCGACCGGCTGGGCCGAGGGCGACCTCGGCGACGGCGCCGGCGCGTGGCTCGACGTGCGGTTCCCGCGGTCGACGTGCACTCCGTCTCCATCTGCCGGGCATGCTCGGCGGCGCCGTCGCGGATCGGGAGTACGAGGCGGCAAGCTCGTCCACCATCGATCGACGTGGGCGGCGGCAGGCGCCCGTGGTCCGCCAGGAGCGCCTGCTCGATCCGGCGGCGCGGCCCGCTGCGCCACGACGTGATGATCGAGGCGCCCGGCGCCGCAGCATGCGCATCGCCATCGACGAGGTGTTCTCCGGCGGGCTCTACAGCGGCTGCGTTCATCGCCGAGGGTCGCGGTGGTCTGCTCGCAGGCGAGCCCCGGCCAGCGTGCAGGGCGTCTACGACTGGCTGTCGAGCGGCACCGGGAAGAAGGCGTCGGCCGAGCAGCGCGAGCAGGTCATCGCGCTGTTCGACGAGATCGACGTCGAGTTCGGCGACCGCGATGGCCTGCGCCAGCTCTGTGGACTGGGCGGCTGACGGCGCGCCTACCTGCGGGCGAAGGTGGCGAGCGTCCCGGGCTGGCGGGTGGCCGCGCTGCAGCCCGACAAGACCTCGATCGAGGCGCTGCTCAAGCTGAAGGACAGCAACGCCATCGGCGCCATCGAGCGCGCGTCGCTGCGGGTCACGGGCGCGCTCGCGAAGGACCTCGAGCGGCGCGCGAAGCTGTTCGACGCCTACCAGGAGCTGCTGGGCGGCGGGGGCCGCAACGCAGCGCCGTGGGGCACCTCCGGCATCGCCCGCGGCGCGCTCCGCGGCTACGGCGCGCCGCTCGACGTGGCCGTCGACAGCTACGGCGGGGTCTACGTCGCCGACACGGGCAACAACCGCGTCCAGCGCTTCGCCATCGACACGGGCGTGGTCGACGAGGTCTGGGGCGCGGCCGAGGGCGACGTCACCGACGCGTGGTTCGCGGGCACGCGCGAGCCCTACGCGTCGGGCGCCGCACCCGGCAAGGAGGACGGCCAGTTCGTGAACCCGGCCGATCTCGCGGTGGTGCCGGGCAAGGAGGGCGACAGCCTGCTCGTGCTCGACGGCGTGGGGCGGCTCACCCTGATCGATCCGGCCGGCAAGGTCGCGCACGTGCAGCAGGTGCCGGGCGAGATCGGGATCTCGGAGGGCGAGGGCCACGTCCTGTACGGCAAGGGCAAGGTCGTCGTCGTCATGGGCAACGAGGGCTACGTCTACAAGCTCTCCGACTGGAGCGAGCTCGGGAAGTTCGAGCTGCAGGACGGCGTGCCGAGCTCGGCCGTGCTCTTCAAGAACGGCAAGCTCGGCCTCGTCTACCAGGACAAGCTGATCCTCTACTCGACCGACGGCTTCCGCCACGGCGACCTGCTCGGCGACTCGCTCGGCAACGGCTACGAGGACTGGGCCGTCGCGCTCGACGAGAAGGGCAAGCTGTGGGCCGCGCTCGACACGGGCGAGGTCGTGAAGTTCAAGAAGCCGGGCAAGGTCGACTACCGCGTCCCCATCGCGCAGTACTCGATCAGCGTGCCGCGGCTCGGCGTCTACGCCGACCACGTCTTCGTCACCACCGACGACAAGATCCTCCACGCCGACGCCTACGAGCTGCACATGTCGGCCGAGACCGGCACGTCGGTGTCGGGCGAGCTCGACCTCGGAGACGAGTGATGCTCCTCGCGCTGACCTGGCTGCTCGCGTGCTCGGGCGGGGCCGAGGCGCCCGCGCCGTCGCCGTCGCCCGGGCCGAAGCCCGAGGTCCACGTCGCGAAGGAGCCCACGGAGGCGCCGACCGTCGCGTTCGCCCCCGGCCACCGCGACGCCGCCACGACCGCGCCGCTGCCGGCCACGCCCGATCTGGTGCGCGTGCGCGGCATCCTCGAGGGCGTGGTGCAGCAGTACGGGCGCGACCGCGGCAACCCCTGGGCGATCGTCCACGCGATGCTGGCGCTCGGCCCTACGATGACGATGCCCGACGGCAGCGACCCCGTCGACTTCCTCTTCGCCACGTACGCCGACGAGGCCAGCATCGGCCCCGACACGCTCGTCACGTTCCCGCGCAAGAAGGGGCGGGCGCTGGTCGAGCCGCACACCGATCTGGTGCTCAAGGCGCTGACCGAAGCGGGCTTCCAGCCCGACCGCAAGGTGGTGGTGCAGGGCCAGGAGCACACCCTCGGCGACCTGTACCGCTACAGCCTGCACCGCGCCTGGGCCAAGGGCATGACCACGGGCTTCCAGGAGGGCGGCTACAACGACAGCGCCTGGGCGCTGCAGGGGCTGTCGGCCTGGGCGCCGCCCGATCTCGCGTGGACGGCCGCGGGCGGCCGCAAGATGACGATGAAGGAGTTCACCACCGCCGTCATCGACCAGCTCACGCTCGAGACGAAGGACATGGTCGCCGCGCGCGACGCCGGCCAGGTGTCCCGCAAGGACACGCGCCAGGGGCTCTACCGCTACACCTGCGGCGGGCAGCACCTCGTGCAGGGCGTGGCCTACGCCGTGGCCCGCGGCTTCGGCGAGCCCGACGACACCCGGCGGGTCTGCGACCAGCTCGACCTGCTGGTGTGGCGCATCGACGTGGAGCTGAACTCCATCGACCCGATGCTGTCGTCGCCCGCGGTCACGCCCCCCATCGCCACGCTGCTGCTGTCGCAGCGGCTGAAGTTCCTCGGCCACTGGCTCGAGACCGTCCACAAGATCGCGGCGCTCGGCGTGTGCGAGCTCAAGCCGGAGCACGAGGCGGCGAGCCGGCGGGTGGCGGGCGAGCTCGTCCGCACCGTCGACGGCCTCGACAAGATCGGCGTCTGGAAGGACGTGGGCGCGGTGCGCGGCATGCGCGAGTTCGACGACATGGGCCGCGACGCGAACCAGGTCTTCCTCGACCTCGTCGGCGACTCGGCCCACGCCGTGCGCGGCCTCGACCTCGCGACCGGGAAGGGGACGATCCGCTACTGACGCGGGTGCGTCAGCGGCGGGCCGCCTCGCGGTCGAGCGCCTGGTTGACGGTGTAGGTGGCGATGTTGACGATCTCCACCACGCCGCCGTCCACCGGGATGACGTTCACCGGCGCGCCGGCGCCCACGAGCAGCGGCCCGAGCACCTCGGCCGCGGCCAGCTGCTCGAGCAGCTTGTAGGCGATGTTCCCCGAGGTGAGGGTGGGGAACACGAGCACGTTGGCGGGGCCCGTGAGGGTGGAGAACGGGAAGCCCTCGGCGATCTTGGCGTAGTTCACGGCCGTGTCGGCCTGCATCTCGCCGTCGATCTCGAGGTCGGGCCGGCGCTCGCGGACGATCTCGACGGCCTCGCGCACGGCGTCGACGGCGGGCTGCCCGCGGTGCTCGCCGAAGTCGGAGTACGACAGCATCGCCACCCGCGGGCGCTGGCCGAAGGTCTCGGCGACGCGCGCGGTGTTGAG
The DNA here is from genome assembly GCA_041389545.1 of Myxococcota bacterium. Lineage (GTDB taxonomy): Bacteria > Myxococcota_A > UBA796 > UBA796 > JACKER01. Next base: position 77,577 of record JAWKRQ010000040.1, read on the forward strand.
GGCGATCTCGGCGAGGGTGGCGGCGTCGGTGTGGGTGTTGACCGTGCAGTCGCCCAGGAACAGCCAGCGATCCTTGAAGATCATGGCGTACGTCCCGGAGACGACGCGGCTGTGGGCGTCGGTGCCGAGGATGCGCAGGGCGGGGCGCAGGGTGTGCTTGTAGGGGCGGCCCGGGCCGCCGACCATGCCGTCGACGAGGCCGGCGCGGACCATCATCGCCGCGAAGGTGATGGGGTCCTGCACCATGGCGCGGGCGGCGGTGCGGGTGGTGCCCTTGCGCTGCCGCTCGACCCACAGCTGGTGGGCGAGCGCCTCGGCCTGGTCGCTGGTGGAGGGGTCGACGATCTCGATGCCGTTGAGGTCGAGCCGGGCGTCGTGGGCGTTCTTCACGATGCGCCACTTCGGCCCGATGAGCACGGGCGCGCAGATCTGGTCGCTCACCAGGAGCTGGGCGGCGCGCAGGACGTGGGTGTTCGTGCCGCCCGGGAAGGCGATGCGCCGCAGCCGCGACTGGGCCTGCGCGCGCCGCATGAGCGGGCCCACGAGCGAGCGGGAGCGCTCGACGAGGCGGTAGAGCCGCTCGCGGTAGGTCTCGAGGTTCTCGATCGGCTCCCGCGCCACGCCGCTGTCGGCCGCGGCCTGCGCGACGGCGGGCGCGACGTAGAGCAGGACGCGGGGGTCGAACGGCTTCGGGATGATGTAGTCGGGGCCGAAGTCGAGGCGGTCGACGTCGTAGGCCCGGAGCACGCCGTCGGGCACGTCTTCCTTGGCCAGCGCCGCGAGCGCGCGGGTCGCGGCGACCTTCATCTCCTCGGTGATCTTGCGGGCGCGACAGTCGAGCGCGCCGCGGAAGACGAAGGGGAAGCCGAGGACGTTGTTGATCTGGTTCGGGTGGTCGGAGCGGCCGGTGGCCACGATGGCGTCGGGCCGGGCGGCCTTGGCCTCGGCGTAGGGGATCTCGGGGTCGGGGTTGGCCATCGCGAAGATGAACGGCTGGCGCGTCATCTTGGCGAGCATGTCGCCCGTGAGCAGATCCGCGACGGACAGGCCGACGAAGCCGTCGGCGCCGTCGAGCGCCTCGGCGATGCTGCGCGCCGGCCCGTCGACCGCGAAGGCTTCCTTCTCGGGCGTCAGATCGGCGCGATCCCGGGTGATGAGGCCGCGGCTGTCGAACAGCATGAGCTTGCGCTGGTCGACGCCGAGCGAGACGTACAGCCGGGCGCAGGCGAGCGCGGCGGCGCCGGCGCCGGAGAACACGATCCGCAGGTCGCCGAGCGCCTTGCCGGTGAGCTCGGCGGCGTTGAGCAGCGCCGCGGCGCTGATGATGGCGGTGCCGTGCTGATCGTCGTGGAAGACGGGGATGTCGAGGACCTCCTGCAGGCGCCGCTCGACCTCGAAGCAGTCGGGCGCCTTGATGTCCTCGAGGTTGATCCCGCCGAAGGTGGGCGCCATGGCCTTCACCACGGCGACGATCTCGTCGACCGACTTCGCGTCGAGCTCGATGTCGAAGACGTCGATGTCGGCGAACTTCTTGAACAGGTTCGCCTTGCCCTCCATCACCGGCTTGCCGGCGAGGGGACCGATGTCGCCGAGCCCGAGCACCGCGGTGCCGTTCGGGACCACGGCGACGAGGTTGCCGCGCGCGGTGTAGCGGAACGCGTCGTTCGGGTCGCGGTGGATGGCCCGGCAGGCCGCGGCGACGCCGGGCGTGTACGCCAGCGACAGGTCCCGCTGCGTGCGGAGCGGCTTGGTCGGGACGACCTCGATCTTCCCGGGACGATCGCCCTCGTGGTAGGCGAGGGGATCGCGATCGGCGTCGGACACGGGACCTCCGGCGGCCCAGGGAACCTCTTGCCGGCGGCCGGTCAAGGCGCTTAAGGGACCCTCGGGTCCGAGGGGACCAGGGGACCGCCGGCGCGCGAGCGCGGGAGGAAAGTCCGAGCTCCACAGGGCAGGGTGCCGGGTAACACCCGGTCGGGGCGACCCGGAGGAAAGTGCAACAGAGAGCAGGGCGCCGCGGCTGCCTCGTGCGGCCTCGGTGAGCGTGAAAGGGTGCGGTAAGAGCGCACCGGCGCCATCGGCAACGGTGGCGGCCAGGCAAACCCCATCCGGAGCAAGACCGAACAGGGAGCGTTCGAGGGCGGCCCGCCCGAGCTCCCGGGTAGGTTGCTGGAGGTCGTCGGTGACGGCGACCCTAGAGGAATGGTCTCCACCTCCGCGAGGGCAACCGGACGGAGGCACAAGACTCGGCTTACGGTCCCCTCGGGCCTGTATCGTCGTTCGCCCGCGCTTCGCTCGGCATGTTTATGGCGCGTGCTCGCGCCGGGGGCCCCCCGCGTCACGTCTCCTGCCGGACGGCCGTGCGTGCTCGAAGCACCGCGTGCAGGAGCCGCGAGCCCGGGACCCCGGGCTGCGCTCGCGCTGGTCGCCAGGCGTGCCCGCACGACCACCACCACGACCACCACCACGACCACCACCACGACCACGGCTCCAGCGCGACGAGGACGCCGTCCGCTGGCGGCAGGCGACGGCGCCACAGCCACGCCGCGCTCGCTCGGCGTGGTGGTGGTCGTGGTCGTGATGAGCGAGCGGGCTCCGGGGGCCTACTCGGGCGGCAGCAGCCACCGGTGGCAGCCGTGGCACGCCACCACCCGCCCGCGCGCCAGGTCGGCCACCATCTGCGGCTGCACCACCATCGCGCAGGCCTCGCAGGTCTTGTCGGCCTTGACCCGGGCCACGGCCCACCGCCCCCGCTGCCGGAAGCTCTGGTAGCGCTCCTTCACGTCGCGCGGGAGCGCATCGGCCACGGGCCCGCGCGCGGCCTCCCGCGCTGCCTTCGCGGCGGCGTGCTCCGCCACCACCTCGGGCGCCTCGCCCGCGCGCAGCCGCAGGTCGGCCTGCGACGCCGACAGCGCCGACTCGGCCTTCTTCAGCGCCGCCACCAGGCCGTCCTGCGCCTCCAGCAGCTCGAGCTGCGCGGTCTCGCCCTCGTCGATGAGGGCGTCGCAGTTCTCGAGCTGGCGCTCCGCCGCCTCGGCGCTGCCCGCACCGCTCTCGAGGATGCGCAGCGCCGACGCCCGCGACCGCCGCAGGTCCTCCAGCCGCCGCAGCCCCGCCCGCTCCTCGGCCCTGTTCGCCTCCAGCGCCGCGGCCGCCTCGTCGCGCGCCGTGCCGGCCGCCGCGACCGCCTGCTCGGCGTCGGCGAGCTTGCGGTTGGCCTTGTCGATCGCCGCCTGGTGCCCGGCGATCTCCCGGTCGATCTCGTGGAGCTGCTGCAGCTGCCCGAGGATCTCCTCGTCGTTCATCGCACCGCCATCGCGCCGAACCGGCGGTCGGACAGGGTTCGCATGGGCCCGCCAGGACTCGAACCTGGGCGCCTCCGGGTATGAGCCGGGTGCTCTGACCGACTGAGCTACGGGCCCCCGGGCCCGTTTATCCCGTGCCGCAACGCCGCGCGCTAATGGTCCATGAACGCGACGAGTCGCTTGCTCCGCGCCGGCTTGCGCAGCTCGCGCAGCGCCTTCGCCTCGATCTGGCGGATCCGCTCGCGGGTGACCTCGAAGTGCTGCCCGACCTCCTCGAGGGTGTGGTCGTGGGGCTGGCCGATGCCGAAGCGCAGCCGCAGCACCCGCTCCTCGCGCGGCGACAGGGTGGCCAGCACCTTGCGCGTCGCCTCGATGAGCGAGTTGTTCACCATGTTCTCGGCGGGCGAGAGCGTCGCCTTGTCCTCGATGAGATCGCCCAGGTGGCTGTCCTCTTCCTCGCCGATCGGCGTCTCGAGGCTGATGGGCTCCTTCGCGATCTTCATGATCTTGTGGACCTTCTCGACCGGCATCTCCATCTTCTCGGCGATCTCTTCCGGCCGCGGGTCGCGCGCGAGCTCCTGCTGCAGGTGCCGCTGGGTGCGCATGAGCTTGTTGATCGTCTCGATCATGTGCACGGGCACCCGGATGGTCCGCGCCTGATCGGCGATCGCCCGGGTGATCGCCTGCCGGATCCACCACGTGGCATAGGTCGAGAACTTGTAGCCGCGGCGGTACTCGAACTTCTCGACCGCCTTCATCAGGCCGATGTTGCCCTCCTGGATGAGATCCAGGAACTGCAGGCCGCGGTTCGTGTACTTCTTCGCGATCGAGACCACGAGGCGCAGGTTCGCCTCGACGAGCTCGCACTTCGCCTGCTCGGCGAGCGCCTCGCCGCGCTTGAGCTCCACCGCGGCCCGCGCGAGGTCGTCGCGCGCCATGCCGGTGGCCTTCTCGATCTTGCGGACCTTGCGGAGCTCGCAGCGCACCCGGCTGTCGAACTCCTTCCACTCGGCCTCGGGGATGCCGGTGCGCTCGATGACCTCGCGCCCACCAGCGTCGTAGGACCGGCGGACCTTGCGGATCGACGGCCGCAGCTCCCGCACGGGCAGCCGCGCATCGCGCGCGACCTTCTCGATCTCCTTCTCGGCGCGCGCGATGAGCGACCAGGAGTCCTGGATCCGCTGCGACACGAGGGCCGTCTGCTTCTTCGACAGCTCGAGCGTGTCCATCGTGGCGATGAGCTCGTCTTCCGCCTCGGCGATGAGGTCCTCGACCTCGTTGCGCCGCTTGCGGCTCTTCGCCTTCTCGAGCTCCTCGCGCAGCCCGCCGAGCTTCTTCAGCAGCGCCTCGGTCTCGCCCTTGACCTCCTGCAGCGTCTTGTTCAGCTTGGTCTTGTAGGGCCGGGGCCGCTTGCCCGACTTCAGCGCCTTCTGGATGCGCTCGTCTTCCTCGATGATGAGGTCGTCGACGAACTGCACGCCCAGCGCCGAGGTCATCGCCAACCGCTTGACGGTGAGCTCGCCCTCTTCGATGCGCTTGGCGATCTCGATCTCGCCCTCGCGGGAGAGCAGCGCGACCGAGCCCATGTTGCGGAGGTAGACCCGCACGGCGTCGTTGCTGCGCGTGGCCTCCGCGCCGGCCTTGCCCTCCTCGCCCTGCTTGCCGCCACCGCCGCCGCGCCGCTCGGACTGCGCGCGCTTCCGCTGCTCGTTGACGATCTCGATGTCCATGTCCGAGAACATGATCATCACGTCTTCGATGCGTTCGCTCGAGATGAGGTGCGTCGGGAGGAAGTTGTTCATCTCGTCGTAGGTGACGTACCCGCGCTGCTTACCCATGTCGATGAGGTGCTGGACCTCGGGCTCGGCGTGTTCCTTTTGGGTCGTCATGAGCGCCGTGTCTCCTGGTTCCCGTCGCGGGGGGTGCCTGTGACCAGCTGCCGGGATGGCGGTCGAACCGTGGTACAATCGACGAGCACCGGCCGGACCCGCCCGATCTACCCGTGGATAACTGTCGGCGCACGGGCTGGCCAGGGCTCGACGTCCTGCGAGCGTATCAACCCGCGGGCGGGACGCCACTTCCGCCGGGGTCTCCCACGAGCGCCAGCGCCTGGGCGACGTCGCCGTGGCGCAGGGCCGTGTCGAGCCGCTTCTCGCGCTCGTGCAGCGCCTTCTTGTCGCGCATGGCGGCGAGCAGGGTGGCGCTGTCGCCGCTGGCCTCGGCCCGCGCGATCTGCCCCTTGAGCTGGTTGAGCCGCGCCGACCAGCGCGGGCGCGCCATCCGGTCGACGATGTGGGCGAGGGCGGTGGCGGCCTCGGCCTCGTCGTAGAGCTTGTCGCGCGCGACGATCGCCCGCAGGACGCGCTGCATCGTGGGATCGGCGCCGTCCTCGATCACGGTGGCGACGGGCTCGCCCGAGACGAGCCGCGCCAGCGCCGCCCGCACCGCCTGCTGGGCGTCCTCGGACGCGTCCTCGCCGGCCACCCAGCCGAGCACCGACGGGTCGAGCCGCGCGACGAGATCGGCGACCTGGTCGTAGCGGTGGACGACGAGCCACAGCAGGTGCACGGCGTCGCGGCTCGGCTGCCACGCGACCTCCGGCGCCGGCTCGGCCTCGGCCTCCGGCCGGCGCCCCGTGGCCACGAGCTGGCGCACCCTCTTCACGACGGCGTCGTCGGGCAGGGCGAGCCGGTTGGCGACGAGCCGCGTGAGCCGCCCGTCGGTCACGGCGACCGCCCCCCGGCCCTGCGACTCGAGCATCGCCAGCAGCGGCACGAGCTCGTCGAGCACCCGCTCGCGCGACATGGTGGTGTCGCCGTAGGCGTCGAGCTTGCGCCCGACGACCCACTCGAACAGCGGCTGCCGGCGCTCGAGCGCCGTGGCGAACGCCTCGGCGCCGCCCTCGGCGCGCAGGCACTCGTCGGGGTCCTTGCCGCCGGGCAGGTCGAGGCGCCAGGGCTGGATCCCGGCCTCCACGAACAGCGGCAGCGTGCGCTCCGCGGCGCGCAGCCCGGCCTCGTCGGCGTCCATCACCAGCACCACGTCGCGGGTGAGGCGGCGGATCCGGTCGAGGTGGGCCTCGGTGAGCGCGGTGCCGCAGGTGGCGACGGCCTCGCCGTACCCCGCCTGCTGCAGCGACAGCACGTCGAAGTAGCCCTCCACCACGAGCACCCGGCCGCGCTGCTGGATGGGGTGCCGCGCCACGTCGAGCCCGTAGAGCACCTTCGACTTTTCGTAGATCCGCGTCTCGGGTGTGTTGAGGTACTTCGGCCCCTCGCCCTGCAGCAGCCGCCCGCCGAAGGCGATGACCCGGCCGCGCTCGTCGCGGATCGGGACGATGACCCGCTCCCGCAGCGTGTCGTAGTACCCGCCGCCCTCGCGGCGCGGCCGCGCCACGCCGGCCTCGGCCAGGACCTCGGGGTCGAAGCCCTGCCGGTGCAGGTGGTCGATGAGGCGCGACCAGCCGCTCGGCGCCCAGCCGAGCCGCGCGCTGCGCGCCTGCTCGGGGGTCATCCCGCGCCCCTCGAGGTACTCGCGCGCCGGCGCGCCCTCCGCGCTGGTCCACAGCTGCGCCTCGAAGAAGCCCGCTGCGGCGTCGAGCACCTCGAAGGCCGTGGCGCGCTGCCGCAGCGCCTTGCGCTCGGCCACGGTCAGCTCGCGCTCCTCGATGGTGATGCCCACCGGCGCGGCCAGCTCCTTGACGGCCTCGACGAACGACAGCCCCTCGAGCGTCATCAGGAAGCGGAACACGTCGCCGCCGGCCTGGCAGCCGAAGCAGTGGTAGATGCCCTTGTCGGGGATGACGTTGAACGAAGGCGTCTTCTCCTGGTGGAACGGGCAGAGCCCCACCAGGTTGCGCCCCCGCCGCGCGAGCGCGACGTGGCGGCCGATCACCTCGGCGATGTCGGTGCGCTCGCGCACCGCATCGACGGTCTCGCGGGGGATGCGGGCCATGCCCTTGTATGTCTCCCGCCGCGACCGCCGCCGCCAGGCCTACGCGCCCGCCGCTGCCCGTTCGGGTCGGTCGGCGGCGTCGAGCGCGGCGCGCAGCCGGTCCTCGCCCGACAGCCCGTCGCTCACCCGCGCGATCCGCGCGCCCACGCCGCGCAGCTTGCCCACGAGGTCGTCGTAGCCGCGGTCGAGGTGGTACAGGCGCAGCACCTCGGTCAGGCCGTCCGCCGCGAGCCCGGCGAGCACCAGCGCCGCGGAGGCCCGCAGGTCCGACGCCATCACCGCCGCACCCTCCAGGCGCCCCCTCCCGTCCACCGTCGCCACCCGGCCGGTGTGCGAGATGCTCGCACCCATGCGCATCAGCTCGGCGGCGTGCATGAAGCGGTTCTCGAAGATGGTCTCCTCGATCGTCGTGGTGCCCTCGGCGAAGCAGGCCAGCGCCATCAGCTGCGCCTGCATGTCGGTCGCGAGGCCCGGGTAGGGCTGGGTCACCGCGTGGAACGGCCGCAGCGCGCCGTCGCGCACGAGGCGCACCGAGTCCTGGCCGCGGGTGACGGTGCACCCCGCCTCCTCGAGCTTGCCGATCGTGGCGTCGAGCGCGTCGGGCTCGATGCCCGTCACCGTCACGTCGCCGCCGCTGATGGCGCCGGCGCACAGGTAGGTCCCGGCCTCGATCCGGTCGGCGACGATGCGGTAGGGCCGGCTGGCCGGCGTGAGGCGGGGCACGCCTTCCACCACCAGCACGTCGGTGCCGATGCCCTCGATCTTCGCGCCGAGCGTGACCAGGAACCGGCACAGGTCGACGACCTCGGGCTCGCGCGCGGCGTTGACGATGCGCGAGGTGCCCTCGGCCAGCACCGCCGCCATCAGGATGTTCTCGGTGCCCGTCACCGTCGGCATGTCGAGCGGGATCTCGGCCCCGCGCAGCCCGTCGGTGCGCCCGTGGATGTAGCCGCCCGACAGCTCGAACGTGCAGCCCAGCGCCTCGAGGCCCTTCAGGTGCTGATCGATCGGGCGGGTGCCGATGGCGCAGCCGCCGGGCAGCGACACCTTCGCCTCGCCGGTGCGCGCGAGCAGCGGCCCGAGCACCAGCACGCTCGCCCGCATCTTGCGGACCACGTCGTAGGGCGCCTCGGAGAAGGCGACCCGCGAGGTGTCGAGGCGGATGGTGGTGGTGCCGTTGCCGTTGGCGAGGCTCGGGCAGCCGATCCGCCCCAGCAGCGAGAGCGTGGCCGAGGTGTCGGCCAGCTCGGGGACGTTGGCCAGGCGGTGCTCGCCCGGCGCGACCAGGGTGGCGATGAGGATGGGCAGCGCCGCGTTCTTCGCGCCCGACGCCGCGATCGTGCCGTGAAGCGGCGACCCGCCCTCGATGACCAGCTTTTCCATGCCACGCTCCGGGATGTGACGCTGTGGGGGACGGTTGCAGGAGCCGTGCCATTCGGCCCTGCGGTGACGCCCGCAGTCACACACCCGGGACCCAGTCTCGCACGGAGGGCCTACGGCGTCGACACCACGAGGTGCGTGAGCAGCGTCACGCCCTGCCCGGCGTCGGTCCGGGCCACGCCGTCCGCGACGTGGGCCACGGCCGGCGCCGACAGGGTGCCGTCGAGGTGGCTCACCGCGCGGACGTGCACCTCGGCGCCGTCGGGCAGGTCCACCGGCACGGCCACCGCCACGGGCGACGCGCTCTCGGTGGCGAACGGGTGCAGGGCCCACACGCCCACCACCGCCTCGCCGAGGCCGGGGTAGGGCGGGATCCGCTCCTCGGGCAGCCGCCGCGCGGCCACGTCGTAGAGGAAGGTGCCGAGCTCGGGCGTGAGATCGGCCTTCGTCAGCGTGAGCTCGAGCCCGTCGCCCGGCTCGAGCGTCTGCAGCCCGTCCTCGAGCGCCACGCCGGCCGGCAGGTCCGGGACGTAGACCTCGCCCACCTCGAGCTGTCCGTCGCCGACGACCCCGGGCACGAGCGCCGAGGTCCACCGGGGCTGGACGTACAGGTCGGGGTGGGTCTTGACGGCGATCTCGTCGCCCGGCGCCAGCGGGAACGCGAAGGCGCCGTCGGTGTCGGTCTCGGCGGTGAAGCACGTCGCCGCCGTGCAGCACAGCACGTCGGTCAGGCCGAGCGGCTGCCCGGCCGGATCGACGAGGACCCCCGCCACGCTCGGCTCGCCGGGGTCCACCGTGGTGGTGTCGCCGGTGGCGGTGTCGCTGCCCGCCGTCGTCGTCGCCGACGTGTCGGCCGTCCCCTTCGTGGGGTCGCTGCCGCTGCAGGCCGCGACGACGCAGGCGAGAGCCGGAAACCACTTGCGCATGCGGGGATCCTCCGTCACTCGGCCAGCAGCTGCGGGATGAGCCCGTGCAGGCCCGTCGGATCGTACTCGCGGGAGACGTACCGGATGATGCCCTGCTTGTCGATGAGGATGTCCACCGGGTACGGGTTCGCCCCGTCGTACACGGCCTCGATGGTGGCGTAGGTCGGCGTCACCGTGCTGTCTTCGACGGCGATGGGGAACGACACGCCCTGGTTCTGCACGAATGCGCGGACGAGGTCGATGTTCTCGTGGTCGTCTGCGTCCGGGTCGAGCGCAATCACGTTGAGGCCCTGGGACCCGTACTCGTCGACGAACTGCTCCTGGATGTCTGGCAACTCCAGACCGCAGACGGGTCAAAAGGTGGCGAAGTACGCCAGCAGCGTGACCTGGCCGCCCAGATCGTCGCTCGTCCACTGGGCGAGCGTCTCCACGTTCGTCGCCTCGGTGTAGGGGAACGGGTCGCCGACCCCGATGCCCACCGGGTTCCCGACCACGTAGCCCTTGCGCAGCGGCTGGTTCGGGTCGTCGCTCTGGAAGTTCACGATCGCGTGCTCTTCCTCGGTGGTCGTCGCCGTGTAGGTGAGGGTGAACACCGCGGCGTCGCCGGGCGCGATCCGCGCCTCGGTCGGCGAGACGGTGAACGCGGGCGAGGTGGTCCACACGTCGTACAGCGTCAGGTCGGCCGTGCCCTCGTTGCGGGCGGTGACGGTGTAGGTGGCGCTCGCCCCGAGCTCCGCCTTCCCGACGCTCATGTAGAACACGTCCTCGGGCAGCACGAGGTAGGGCGCCGCCCGCTCCGCGTGGATCGAGAAGGTGTAGGGCGTCATCCAGTCGCCGACGAACAGG
>JAWKRQ010000041.1:0-85888 GCA_041389545.1 Myxococcota bacterium
TCCTGCGAGACACGCCCGGGCATCCGCTGGCGCGGACGCCTGGTCGCGTCTCTAGGCGCGGCGCCGCGAGCGCCGGCGGAACACCCCGGCCAGCCCGAGCAGCAGCGGCGCGAGCAGCCCCGCCCCCGCCGTGCCGCCGCCCGACCGCAGGTCGATCACGTTGTCGACGTCGGCCGCGTCCTCGGCGGCGCGCAGGAAGACCGGGTCGGTCAGCATCTCCTGCGGCGACACCCAGGTCTGCAGCCGGGTCAGGTAGGCGCCGGAGCCCAGCGCCTGCTTGGTCTCCTGCGACAGGTCCGCCATCACCGCCTCGATCGGCGCCGCGAACTCGGTGCGGAACCCGGCCCCGCCCTGGTCGTCGAGCGCGATGCCGAGCTGCGCCGCATAGTCGGTGGTGCCGCCCGACGCCGTCACCGCCGTCGGGTCGAAGGCGACCTCGGGCCAGTCGCCGCCGGGCTCGTAGCGGTGGTCGGCCAGGACGTACGCCGTGATCGACATGTCGGCGACCGCGGCCACCGAGGTGAGCGTGATCGGGATGCTGGGGGCGTCCTGCCCGCAGGGGATCTTCAGGGTCTGTGCGGTGCCCTGGCCCGCGCCCGCGAGCGGCAGCATGCGCACCGCCACGAACGAGTACCCGCGCGACACGTAGTCGTCGATGAGCGGGTAGGCCGACAGCGGCACGTTGTAGCCGCCCTGGAGGAACCAGGTCGCGAGCCCGGCGGCGTCGTCGCCGCGCAGCGAGGTCACCTCGTACGGCCCGACGACGGCGCTGCCGAGCACCTCCCCCGCGTCGAGCAGCAGCTCGTCGAGCACGCCGGCCCCGCAGTCGCAGCCCGACGCCGTCGGGTCCGCCGCGCCCGACACCGTGCCCTGGTCGGTGCGGAACCGCGGCGCGGTCACCTGCTCGAGGTCGTCCATCAGCCCGTCGGGCGCGACCTCGACGTCGGCCGGATCGACCTCGAGCGGCACGGGGATCACCCAGCCGAACTTGCTGTCGGCGCCCGCGGTCTGGATCTGCACGAACGCCGTCCACCCGTCGGATTCCTGCTGGAACAGGATCCGCTCCCCCGTCTGCAGGATCGGGCCGCCTCCCGTGGTCCCACCCGTCGTCGTCGTCCCGGGGGTGGACGGCGTGGTGGCCGTCCCCCCGTCGCACACCGTCGCGCCGCACCCCCAGGCGACCTGCGCCACCGCCCACACCAGCATCGGACCTCCCCGTCGCGTCCGCCTTGGACGCCCGCTCTCCCTTCGCATTCACCGGCGCCGCGATGTACGGACCCGAGGTCACCCGAGCCCGGAGCCCCCATGCCCGACGACCGGATCGTCCAGCCCGGCGATCGCCTCCCGTCCCTCACGCTGCAGGCCCGCCAGGACGAGCGCTGGGCCCCCGTGCGCACCGACGACCTGCTCCGCGGCCGCACCGTGGTCCTGTTCGGCCTGCCCGGGGCGTTCACCCCGACCTGCTCCTCGGCGCACGTCCCCCGCTACGAGGAGCTGTACGACGACCTGCGCCGCGCCGGCGTCGACGAGGTGTACTGCACCGCCGTCAACGACGCGTTCGGGATGGACGCCTGGCGCCGCGACCAGGGCGTGGAGCGGGTCCAGTTCCTGCCGGACGGCAACGGCGAGCTCGCGCGCGCGCTCGGGCTGCTCGTCGACCGCTCCGACGTGGGCTTCGGCCCGCGCTCGCGCCGCTACAGCCTGCTGGTGCGCGACGGCGTCGTCGACCAGGTCTTCGTGGAGCCCGACAAGCCCGGCGATCCCTACGAGGTCAGCGACGCCGACACCATGCTGGCGCACCTCGGCGGCGAGTGCGCGCCCGACGTCCTGCTGTTCACGCGGCCCGGCTGCAGCCACTGCGCCCGCGCCAAGCGCGCGCTCAGCGAGGCCGGCCTGCACTGGATCGAGCTGCCGGCCACCCCGGGCACGCTGCGCGCGCTGCCGGGTCCCGAGACCACCCCGCAGGTGTACGTCGACGGGGCGCTGCTCGGCGGCGCGGACGAGCTCGTGGCCTGGCTGGCCGCGCGCTAGCCTCAGCGGACGGTCAGCACGGCGAACGCCCAGCTGCCCTCGCAGGTCAGCGAGACCTCGCCGTGGACGGCCAGCGCGGCGCGCACCTCCTCGGCGGTGCGCGGCGCGGCGACCTCGCCCGCGGCGTGCAGCCGGCCGAGGAAGAAGTCGCCGAGGGCGCGGCCGGAGCGGACCAGGCTCGCGGCGTGGACCGTGCCGCCGGGGCGCACCACGCGGGCCAGCTCGGCGAAGGGCGGCGCCAGGTCGGGCAGCACGTGCGGGATGCCGAAGTGCAGCGCGGCGGAGAACGCGTCGTCGGCGAACGGCAGCGCGAGCAGGTCGCCCTGGACGAGCGCCACCGGGGCGCCGGGCAGCCGGGCCGCGGCGCGGTGCAGCATCCCGAGCGACCGGTCGAGGAGGACGGCGGGGACGGGGTGCGCGCGGTAGCACGGGGCGCTGAACAGCCCGGAGCCGGCGCCCGCGTCGAGCAGGACGCCGTCGCCGGCGGCGCGCAGGGCCGCGGCGATCACCTCGGCGTAGCGGTCGCGGGGCAGGCCCCAGACGAGGCGGTTGTAGGCGCGCAGGCCCACCACGAGGTCGTAGACGGCGGCGAGGCGGTCGTAGTGCGCGTCGCGCTCGGCCTCGGGCAGGGCCGAGCGCACCGGGTGGCCGGCGGCCGGGGGCAGCGCGGCCAGCGAGGCGCCGGGCCGCAGGGGTGGATCGGGCGGGTTCACGAGGCGGCCGTGGCCTCGGCGCGGGTGAAGCGGATCGGCGCGTCGACCAGGCGCTGCAGCCGCTGGATCTGCTCCCGGCGGTCGAGGCGGCGCACGAACGCGATGGACAGCGCCTCCCACAGGAACAGCCAGCCGCCGACGGTGAAGCCGTTGAGCAGGAACGCCTGCAGCACGCCGCCGCGGTCGACCTGGTCGGTGAGCAGCAGCGCGGCGCTCAGCAGGGCGAACGACAGCCCGGCGAAGGCGGCGATCCGGGGCCGCTGCCGCCGCCCCTCGGCCCGCTGCAGGTGCACGAGGTAGGCGAAGTAGGCGTGGATGCCCGTGGCGGCCTCCTGCTCGCGGGCCTCGTCGCGCAGGTCGCGCGTGAGCAGCACCTCGAAGGCGATGGGGTGCGGCAGCGGCACCCAGCCCGAGCAGTCGTGCAGGTACTGCTTGAGGTCGACGGACAGGTCGCGGCGGCGGAAGGGGGCGCGGTCGAGCACGTTGAACAGGTCGTCGTAGCCCGAGACCACCACCTCGAGGACGGCCGCACCCGTGTCGGGGTCGATGCGGAAGGCCTCGAGGAGCGCGGGATCGACGGGCGCGGGGGACCGGCGGAAGGAGACCCACATCGGACCCTCCTCCCCCAGCGTACCCGACCGTCAAGGCGCGGGCGAGCGCGGGTGCGGGCGGGCGTAGACCCCCATGCCGGGGGTCGGCGCGCCGATCAGCCCGAAGGCGCGGGCCAGGCGGCCGCGCGGGCTGGCGAGGAGCGCGCTCCAGCGGGCGTAGGCGGCGTGGGTGTGCAGCCGGGCCTCGTCGATCGGGGCCATCAGCGGCGGGAGGTCCTCGTCGTCGGGGTGGCGCTCGTGGGCCCGGGCGACCTCGTCGGTCAGCACGCCGAGGTAGGTGTCGGCCAGGCGGCGGGCCTCGTCGGGATCGCGGGCGTCGGCGAAGGCGAAGTACACGATCTGCACCTGGTCGGCGGGCGCGCCCTGGTCCGCGAGCTCGTCGAGGACGGGGGCCGTGTCCTTCAGCGCCTCGTGGTAGGTGAGCTCGGCCGACAACAGCTCGCCGCGGCCGAGCTCGAGCCCGCGGCACGCCGCTGCCGACCCACAGCGACACCGTGCCCACGCCGAGCGCGGCGGCGGGGATCACCGCGAGCAGCGAGGCGTAGGCGAGGTTGCGGAGCAGGCGCCCGAAGGGGTCGAGCCGCGGCGCGGGCGTGGGGTGGTGACGGCGGACCGGCGCGCTGCCGAGCGTGCCGAGGGTGCCCTCGAGCCGGCCGCCCTCCGACGGCGCGGGCTCCGGCTCCTGGGCCCCAGGTTCGTTCGGCATCATCGGTCCTCCCGGCGCGACCCGAGGAGTAACGCCCATTGCCGCCGGGCGGGGTCACATCCGGGGCGCAGCGGCTGCCCGTGGGCGTCGTCAGGCCGCGGCGAGCAGCTCGTCGAGGAAGGGGTGCCCCGGCGCCGCCCGCAGCGCGGCCAGCGGCCCGGCCCGGACGATGCGCCCGCCGTCCACCAGCGCCACCACCGGGTCCCAGGCCACCAGATCGCGCAGGTCGTGCGTCACGACGACCGCGCACCGGCCCGGCGCGCGCAGGGCCTCGCGGAGGACGGCGCGGATGGCGGGGCGGGCGGTCACGTCGAGCGCGGCGGTGGGCTCGTCGAGCAGCAGCACGGCGGGCTCGGGCGCCAGCGCGCGGGCGAGCCCCACCCGCTGGGCCTCGCCGCCGGACAGGCCCCGCGGGCGCCGCCCGGCGAGGGGCGCCGCGCCGAGCCGCGCGAGCCAGGCCGCGGCGCGCGCCTCGCGCTCGGGGCGCGGCAGGTCGGCGAGCCCGTAGGCGACGTTGCCCTGCGCCGTCAGGTGCGGGAACAGCCCGACCCCCTGGGGCAGGTAGCCGATCCCCCGGGCCTCGGGCGGGAGCCAGGCGCCGTCGCCGGCGAAGGCCCGGCCGAGGACCCGCACGCGGCCCGACGCCACGGGCAGCGCCCCCGCGAGGACGCGCAGCAGCGTGGTCTTGCCGGCGCCGTTCGGCCCGACCAGCGCCACGGGCCCGGCGGCGACCCGCAGCGCCGCCGAGAGCGCGAAGCCGCCGGCGTGGGCGACGACGTCGACGTCCAGGGCGTCAGGCACGGGTCCGCCCGAGCAGGCGCAGCCCGAGCAGCAGCGCGACCGCCACCGCCACGAGGCCCACCGACAGCGCGCGCGCCTGGCCCACGTCGCGCTCCAGGGCGCCGTAGATGGCGAGCGGCAGCGTCTGGGTGCGGCCGGGCAGGTTGCCGGCGAACATCAGGGTGGCGCCGAACTCGCCCAGCGCGCGGGCCCAGGCGAGGCCCGCGCCGGAGACCAGGCCGGGGGCGGCCGCCGGGAGCGCGACCGTGGCGAAGGCGCGCACCGGGCCGGCGCCGAGCGTGCGCGCCACCAGCAGCACGTCGTCGTCGACGGCGCGGAACGCGGCCGCCGCGGTGAGCACGTACAGCGGGGCGCCGACGACCCCCTGGGCCAGCACCACCCCGGCCGTGGTGAACGGCAGCGCCACGCCGAGGGGGCCGAGCAGGCCGTGGCGGCCGAACGTCTCGAGCAGCGCCACCCCGAGGACCGCGGGCGGCAGCACCACCGGCAGCTCCACCGCCACGGCGGCCGCCTGCGCCCACGGGCCGCGGGCGCGCGACAGCCACCACGCGAGCGGCGTGCCGAGCGCCACGATGCCCGCCAGCGCCGCGGCGGTGGTGCGCGCCGACAGCCACAGCGCCGCGCGGGTCGAGGGCAGCGCCGCCGCCGCCCACAGCTCCGCGGGCGAGGTGGCCGCGCCGAGGCCCAGCACCGGGAGCACCAGCAGCGCGAGCAGCAGCAGCGCCGGGATCCGGGACAGCCGGCTCACGGCGCGGCGAAGCCCCGCGCGGTGAGCAGCTCGCGGCCCGGGCCGGCCACCAGCGCGAGCCAGTCCGCGGCGAGCGCGGGCTGCGGCCCCGCCAGGACCCGCGCTTGCACGTAGGTGGCCTCGGGGGCGAGGTCGGCGGGGAGCGCGACGGCGCGGATCCCGGCCACGCCGGCGGCGTCGGTGGCGTAGACGATGGCGGCGTCGGCCTCGCCGAGCGCGAGCTTGGCCAGCACCAGCCGCACGTTGGGCTCGCGGGACCGGACCCGCGCCTCGACGGCCTCGCGCCAGGCCGCGCCGTAGCGGGCGGCGGCGCGGTCGAGCAGGGTCGCCGTGTACCGCCCGACGGGCACCTCGTCGTCGCCCACCACCAGCCGCGCCACGTCGGGCAGGTGCGCGAGATCGACGGGCGGCGCGTCGGCCGCGACGGCCAGCACGAGCTGGTTGCGGGCGAAGGGCGCGGCGTCGGCCACCAGGCCCTCGGCGCGCAGCGCGTCGACGTGCGCCGGGTCGGCCGAGGCGAAGACGTCGGCGGGCAGGCCGTGGCGCAGCTGCGTCGCCAGGGTCTGGCTGCCAGCGAACGTGACGTCGACCTGCACCCCGGGGTGCTCGTCCTCGAAGCGGGCAGCCAGGTCGCCGAAGGCGTCGGTCAGCGACGAGGCCGCCGCCACCGTCAGCGTGTCCGGCGCGCGCTGGCAGGCGAGGAGCCACCAGAGCACGGTCACGCGGCCGCCCGCGGGCCGCCGAGGCCGTCGAGCGCGTAGGCGCCGAGCGCGGCGACCTCGCGGCCGAACGGGGCGGCCGCCAGCGCGTCGAGGACCCGCACCACGCCAGGGTGGCCGCGCTGGTCGCGACGCACGAGCAGCTCGAACCGCTCCTCGCACAGCGGGTGGAACGGCAGCCCGAAGGCCTCGGCGACGGGCTCGATGACCACGGCGGCGTCGGCCGCGCCCAGCAGGACGGCGCGCGCGGCGTCGGCGTGGGTCGCCACGGCCGGCCCGGCGCCCGGCGCGACCCCGCGCTCGGCCGCGACCCGCGCCAGGACGCGCGCCGCGCCCGAGCCCGCGGGCCGCTGCGCCACCCGGCGCCCGAGCGCGCCCAGGGATCGGCGCCCGCCGCGCTGACCAGGCCGGCGCGCCAGGCCACGACCGGCACCACGTCCACCGCGGCGCCCGGCAGCGCGGCGCGGACCAGCGCGTCGTGCACCTCGGGCTCGCTCCGGGCCGCCAGGTGCACGCCCGCGAGGTGCACCCGCCCCTCCGCGAGCCAGCGCAGCGCGGTGCCGCTGTCGGCGACGAGCCAGCGCGCGCCGCTGCGGCCGGCGAGCAGGCCGAGCACCGGGGCACAGCCCGCCAGCAGCGCCACGTCGCGCAGGGCGCGGGGGTCGGCGAGCAGCGCCAGCGCGCCGTCGGCGCCGACCACGGCGTCGGCCGGGGTGGGCCGGCCGCGGTCGAGGCCGTGCGCGACCCACCGCCCGTCGACCAGGCCCAGCGCCACCCGCTGCCCGGCCAGCGCGGGGAGCCGCAGCGCGCCGGGCTCGGCGTCGAGCGCGAACAGGTCCTCGACGGCGCAGCCCAGCGCCCGCGCCAGGCGCAGCGCCACGGCGGTGGACGGGGTGGAGCGCCCGGCCTCGATCGCCGTCAGCGCCTGGCGCGACAGCCCCACCTCGGCGGCCAGCGCTGTGAGCGTGCGGCCGAGCGCGCGGCGGCGGCCGGCGACCGCGCAGTGCAGGGGTGCGTCCATCCCCGGCGTGTAGCGTCGGCTTCACACCGCGTCAAGCCGACGCGACGGCGTCAGTAGACGCCGAACTTCTTCCGGTTCGCCTCGTGCTCCGCGGCCGTGCGCGCCGGGTGGATGTTCCCGTCCTTGTCGTGCAGGTAGTACAGCCACTCCGAGGCCTGCGGCGCCACCGCGGCCTCGAGCGAGGCGAGCGTCGGGTTGCCGATCGCCGTCGGCGGCAGGCCGGGCTTCAGGCGCGTGTTGTAGGGGTCGTTCTCGTCGCGCAGGGCCGCGAGCAGGCCCTTCCGGTCGTTCCAGTTCTCGAGCTTGTAGTGGCTCGTCGCGTCGATCCCGAGGCCGAAGTTGCGGTCGAGCCGCTTGTAGATGATGCCCGCCACGATCGGCCGGTTCTCGGGCTTCGGCTCCTCGCGCTCGAGCATCGACGCCACGACCACGATCTGGTGGAGCGTCCGCTTGCCGAACCCGTCGGGGTGCTTCGACAGGAACCGCTCCTGGAACGTCTCGAGCTGGCGGGCGACCAGCCGCTTCACGTCGACCTCGCCGTTCGGGACCATGTAGGTCTCGGGGTACAGGTAGCCCTCGTAGGTCGGGCTCTCGACGGGGAACGGCGGCTCGACGGACTTGTTCGTGGTCACGTCGGCGTACTGCCCGGCCTCGATCCAGCCCTTGTCGGCGAGCTCCTTGTCGATGTCGCGGATCCGCCAGCCCTCGACGACGAGGAACGGCACGTCGTCGGCCAGCGGCGGGCCGCACAGCGCCGCCAGGATCTCGGTCATCGTCATCGCGCGGGACAGCTGGAACTTGCCCGCCTTGATGCAGCTCGCGTCGGCGCCGCGCTTGAGGAAGATCTTCCAGTTGAACTCGCTCGAGACGAGCCCCTCGCGGACGAGCTTGGCGCCGAGGCCGCCGCCCGAGGCGCCCTTCGGCACCTCGAACACGACCGGCTCGGGGTTGCCGGGATCGACCGCGACGTTGCCATCGCCCGGGAGGCAGGCGAACAGGAGCAGGCCGCACAGCAGGGTGAGCACGCGGGGGAGCGGATACGAGCGCAAGGAACTCTCCGGGCCGTTCGGGGGGAGCCTACCGCGAGTGGGAGGAGCGCGTGTCCGACGATCCACCGACCTGGGAACACCGGGGGCTGTTCGGCGGCCAGGGCCTGGTCACCGTGCGCGACCTGCTGCGCGGGCGGCCGGCGCCGCCGTTCCCCGCCGTGCTCGGCTGCACGCTGTCGCCGGGCGGATCGGTGGGGCGGCACCGGCAGGAGCAGTTCCCCGAGATCGTGGTCGGCCTGGCGGGTGACGGCGAGGCCGAGGTCGACGGCGTGGCCTGGCCGCTCGGCCCGGGCGACGTGGTGCACCTGCCGCTCGGCAGCGTGCTGTCGCTGCGGAACCGCTCGGCGGCGGAGCCGCTCGAGTACCTGATCGTGAAGGCCGGCGGGTAGGCGGCGGTCCCCGACTACTCCTCCTCGGCCTCCTCCCGCGGCAGCAGCTCGAGGTCCACGAGCCGCTCCCCCTCCTCGAGCCGCATCAGGCGCACGCCCTTCGACGACCGGCTCTTCACCAGCCGCACGTCGGACGCCCCGATCCGGATGACCCGCCCCGAGTCGGTGATCAGCATCACCTGGTCCTCGCGGCCGACCTCCTGCGCCCCCACGAGCTGCCCCGTCACCTTGCCGATGGCGTGGGCGATGATGCCCTTGCCGTTGCGGCCCTGGCGCCGGTACTCGGTGATGGGCGTGCGCTTGCCGAAGCCCATCGACGTGACGGTGAGCAGCGTGGTCTCGGGCTCGTCGTCCGCCGCGTCGTCGGCCTCGTCTGGGATGGCCGTCTCCTCGTCGTCCTGCAGCGGCAGCTCCGACACCGTCAGCTCGGACACCGTCGGCTCGCCGCCCTCGCTGTCGAACGCGTTCAGCCCGTCGTCCTCCTCCTCGGGGTCGCCGGCCGACGGCACGATCAGCATGTCGACGACCTCGTCGCCGTTCTTCAGCTTCATCCCAATGTTGCCGCGCGCCGTGCGCCCGAACGTCGGCGCGCCCTTCGACCCGCCCTTCGGGAACCGGATCGACTGGCCCGAGCGGGACATCAGGATGATGTCGACGTCCTGGTCGGGGTCGAGCAGCTTCACCAGGCACAGCGCGTCGTCTTCGGCCACGCCGCAGGCGATGAGCCCGCTGCCGCGCATGCTCACGAACGCCGACAGGGGCGTGCGCTTCACGAGCCCCTTCTTGCTGCAGAACAGCAGGTCGCGCGGGTCGTCCTCGTCGAAGGTGCGCACCGCGACGACGGCCGCGATCTGCTCGCCCTTCGGCACCGGCACCAGGTTGATGATCGGCTTGCCCCGGGCGGTGCGGCCGGTCTCGGGCACCTCGTAGACGTTGAGCGGGAAGACCTTGCCGCCCGTGGTGAACACCATCAGCACGTCGTGGGTGTTCGCGACGAAGATCGAGGTCACGAAGTCCTCGTCGCGGGTGTCCATCCCCTTCTTGCCCATGCCGCCGCGCTTCTGGCGCTTCCACTCGTCGGGCGAGACGCGCTTGATGTAGCCGAGGCGCGACATCGCCACGACCTGGTCCTCCTCGGCGACCAGATCGCGGATGGTGAGCTCGCTGCGCGTCTCCACGATGCGGGTGCGCCGCGCATCGGCGAACTTCTCCTTCACCGCCCGCAGCTCGTCGCTCACGACCTGCAGCAGCAGGGCTTCGGAGCCGAGGATCGCCTCGAGGCGCTCGATCGTGGCGAGCACCTCGCGGTACTCCTCCTCGATCTTGTCGCGCTCGAGGCCGGTGAGCCGCGCCAGCCGCATCTCGAGGATGGCGTTGGCCTGGATCTCCGACAGCCCGAACCGGCTCATCAGCCCGTCGCGGGCCTCGGCGGTGGTCTGGCTCGCGCGGATGAGCGCGATGACCTCGTCGATGTGGTCGAGCGCGATGCGCAGACCCTCGAGGATGTGCGCCCGCTCCTTCGCCTTGCGCAGCCGGTACCGGGTGCGCCGCAGCACGACCTCGCGGCGGTGGCTGATGTAGTGCTGGATCAGCTCCATCAGCGACAGGATGCGCGGGCGGTTGTTCACGATGGCCAGCAGGATGGCCCCGAACGTGCTCTGCAGCGCGGTGTGCTTGTAGAGGTGGTTGAGGACGACGTCCTCGAACGCGTCGTGCTTGAGCTCGACCACGATGCGCATGCCGTGGCGGTCGGACTCGTCGCGCAGCGCGTGGATGCCGTCGAGCTTCTTGTCGCGCACCAGGTTCGCGATCTCCTCGATGAGGCGCGACTTGTTCACCTGGAACGGGATCTCGTCGATGACGACGGCCTTGCGGCCCCGGATCTCCTCGATCTCGGCGCGCCCGCGCACGATGATGCGCCCGCGGCCGGTCAGGTACGCGTCCTTGATGCCCTGGCGCCCGTAGATGGTGCCGCCCGTGGGGAAGTCGGGGCCTGGCACCATCCGGAAGAGGTCTTCGAACGGCAGCTTCGGGTTGTCGATGACCGCGATGCAGGCGTCGATGATCTCGCCGAGGTTGTGCGGCGGGATCTTGTGGCCATGCCGACCGCGATGCCGTCGGCCCCGTTGACCAGCAGGTTCGGGAACGCCGCCGGCAGGACCTCGGGCTCCTCGGTGGTGCCGTCGAAGTTCGGCACGAACCCGACGGTCTCCTCGTCGATGTTGACCAGCAGCTCCTCGGCGAGCCGGGTCATCTTGCACTCGGTGTAGCGGTAGGCGGCGGCGGGGTCGCCGTCGACCGAGCCGAAGTTGCCCTGGCCGTCGACCAGCGGGTAGCGCAGGTTCCAGGGCTGGGCCATCCGCACGAGCGCGTCGTAGACCGCGCTGTCGCCGTGGGGGTGGTACCGCTTGAGCACCTCGCCGACCACGCCGGCGCACTTGCTGTACTTGCGGTTGCTCTGCAGGCCCTCGCGGTCCATCGCGTAGAGGATGCGCCGGTGCACCGGCTTGAGGCCGTCGCACACGTCGGGCAGGGCGCGCCCGATGATGACCGACATCGAGTAGTCGAGGTAGCTCGACCGCATCTCGTCTTCGATCCGGATCGGGACGACCTGCTTCGCGAACGGTTCCACGCGACCTCGGGGGAGAGGGGACCCGCCCACCTAACGCGCCGCGACCGCCCGGTCCCGCGCGGCGCGAGCGCGGCGGGGACGGGAACATCGGGGCGCGCTCGGGGGTCCGGTCCCCGAGCCCTCGTGCTATGACGGTGCCCATGCCCATCCTCGCCCTGCTGCTGTCGCTCCCCGCCCTCGCCGACACCCCCGACGCGCTGCTGAAGGCCGGCATGGCCGCCCAGCGCAAGGGCGACGCCGACCTGGCCATCGCCAAGTACGAGGCCTGCCTGCAGCAGGACCCGGGTGCGGTGGGCTGCCACTGGGAGATCGGCTGGAGCTACTGGACGAAGTCCGACTGGGCGCAGGTCGTCGCCCACTGGGAGAAGGTCAAGGCGCTCGACCCGCAGCACAGCGAGGTCGACAAGCACCTGCCGAACGCGCGGGCGCAGCTGGCGGCGGCCCAGGCCGTGCAGAAGGCGCTGGCCGACGCGCCGAAGACGGTGCGGGCGCCGCTGCCCGCCGGCAAGACCGTCCGCATCCGCGCCGTCGGCGACCTGATGATCGGCAGCGACTTCCCGGAGCCGAACTACCCGCCCGACGAGGCCGCCCACGTCTTCGACGGCGTGAAGGACCTGCTGCGCGACGCCGACGTCACCTTCGGCAACCTCGAGGGCCCGCTGTGCGACGGCGGCACCACCAACAAGTGCAAGGAAGGGCAGAACTGCTACGCCTTCCGCACCCCCACCCGCTTCGTGCAGCGCTACGTCGACGCCGGCTTCGACGTGGTGTCGACCGCCAACAACCACGCCGAGGACTTCGGCGTGGACTGCCGGCTGCAGACCGAGGCCGCGCTCGACAAGGCCGGCATCGCCTACTCCGGGCGCCCCGGCACCACCGCCAGCCTCGACGTCGACGGCGTGAAGGTGGGCCTCATCGGCTTCCACACCTCGCCGAACTCGCACTGGGTCAATGACCACGAGGCGGCGGCGGCGCTGGTCAAGGCGATGAAGGCGAGCAACGACCTCGTCGTCGTCAGCTTCCACGGCGGGGCCGAGGGGGCCAAGGCCGAGCACGTGCCGAAGGAGATGGAGGTCTTCTACGGCGAGGACCGCGGCGACCTGCGGGCGTTCGCGCGGGCGGTGATCGGGGCGGGGGCCGACCTCGTGATCGGCCACGGCCCGCACGTGCTGCGCGGCATGGAGGTCGTCGACGGCCACCTGGTGGCCTACTCGCTCGGGAACTTCGCCACCTTCGGCCGGTTCAACCTGACGGGCCCGATGGGCATCACCGAGGTGCTCGAGGTCACGCTCGACCACGAGGGGAAGTTCGTCGGGGGCAAGATCCTGCCGGTGAAGCAGGTGGGCGACGGGATCCCGGAGAAGGACCCGAGCGGCGCGGCGATCGGCAAGCTGCGGGCGCTGTCGGAGGAGGACTTCGGGGCGGGCGCGCCGCTCATCGGGCAGGACGGCTCGCTGGCGCCGCGGGTGCGCTGATGCGGTCGACGCCCTCGTAGAGCGACTGGACGGGCAGTTCGATGCCGAGGGCGTCGAGCGCGACGGTGGCCTCCCGGTCGACGGCGACCCGGCGCTGCCAGCCGTCGCCCGTCCGCGACCAGACCTCGACGTCCACCGCGTCGGTCTCGATCAGCACCACGTGCTGCAGGGAGGGGATGGTGCGGTAGCGGTCGAGCTTGTCGGCGCGGTCGTAGGCGCGGGTCGAGTCCGACAGGACCTCGACGACGAGGGTCGGGTTCAGGGCGGTCTGCTCGGCGCCCACCTCCACGGCGCCGCAGAACACCGACCCGTCGGCGTAGGTGTACAGGCCGTCGGGCGTGGCCAGCCGCTGGTCGGCCGGCATCGTGAAGCACGGGCCGCCAGCCAGCGCGCGGCTCAGCGCATCGAGCACCCGCTGAGCGACGTAGTTGTGGCGCGGCGTGCCGCCGGCCATCAGGAAGATCTGGCCGTCGAGGAACTCGTGCTTGTGCCTCGACGACCGCTCGACCGCGAAGTAGTCGGCGAGCGTGTGGACATGGTGGCGGGCGGAGGCGGGCATGTCTGCTCTGTAGCCCGCTACAGCCGCTCCGCCGGCGTGAACAGCGCCTCGCCGACCGTCGCCAGCGCCGCCAGGTCGTGGACGTTGCCCTCGATGCGCGGGATCTCCTGGAAGAACCCGCCCCCGCGCGCCGCCTCGCGGACCCGCTTCGTCAGCGCCTGCTCGGCGACGCGCAGCGCGTGGAGCCGCCGGTGGGCCATGCCGAGGCGCGCCAGCACCGACGCCACCGTGGACGGCGGCAGGTCCTCGCCGCGGGCCTCGGCCAGCGCGCCCAGCACCGCCGTGGCGTCGTGCTCCTCGCCCTCGCAGCGGTGGACCTGGTTCACGACCATGCCCCCGCGCGGCAGCTCCCGCCGCGCGAGCTCCTCCTGGAAGAACACGGCCACGTCGAGGCTCGACTCGTTCGGCGCGCAGATGGTGACGAACGAGGTCGCCGGGTCGCGGAACAGGTCGACGACCGCCTGGTGCCGCTCCACGAACCCGCCGTACAGCCCCTGGAAGTCCT
Organism: Myxococcota bacterium; assembly: GCA_041389545.1. Taxonomy (GTDB): domain Bacteria; phylum Myxococcota_A; class UBA796; order UBA796; genus JACKER01. The sequence goes on from JAWKRQ010000041.1 coordinate 13,960, forward strand.
GGAAGAACGTGGTGAGGTCGTCCAGGAAGTCCTTGCCGAAGACGTAGGCCAGCAGCCGGTACACCACCGCGCTCGTCCCGAACATCAGCCGCCGCGACAGCACCGGGCTGCTGTCGGAGGGGTGGAGGAACCACCGCAGCACGCGCTCGTCGAGGAAGTTGATGAGCCGGCCGGGGCTCTCGAGGAAGTCGAGCGCGTTCTTCACGGGCGGCGTGTCGAGCACGAGCAGGTCGTACTTGCCGCTCGTGACGAGGTCGTACAGCGTCTCCGTCGCCATGTAGTCCTGCGACCCGGCGAAGGTGTCGGCCATGTGGCGGTAGACGTGGTTGCCGAGGATCCGGTCGCGCGCCGCCGGGTCCGACGCGATCTTCGCGATGAGCGCGTCGAAGGTGCTGCGCGAGTCGAGCATCATGGCCCACAGCTCGCCCTCGCCCTCGGGCGCGAGCGGCGACAGGTCGATGCGCGTCTCCTCGTTGCCGAACTCCTTGAGGCCGAGGCTGTTCGCCAGCCGCCGGGCGGGGTCGATGGTGAGCACCAGCGCCTTGCGGCCCCGCAGCGCGCCGCACAGCGCGAGGGTGGCCGCGGTGGTGGTCTTGCCCACCCCGCCCGCGCCGACGCACACCACGAGGCGCGACGCCGCGAGCCAGGCGTCCATGTCGACCCGCCCTACCGCCACTGGAGCTCCCGCCGGGTGACGCCGACCTGGCGCCCGAGGTGCGCGGCCACGCTCTCCACGATCTGCTTCGGCGACCCGCCGGCCGGCGCCGGCGGGATCATGATGGGCTCGTAGCCCAGCGCCTCGGTGAGCCGGCCGGCCGACAGGGCGGTGCCCTGCTCGAGCTCGTCCTCCCAGCGCCCGGCGCGCACGAACTCGGCCTGCAGCGGATCGAGCGGCCCCTCCGCCAGGCGGCGGACGAGCTCGCGCTCCTCGGCGACCAGCGTGGGCAGGGTGGCGCGGTTCAGGAACACCAGCGGCCGGTGGCCGATGAGCTCGTACTGGCGCAGCTTGTCGCCCGTCTCGATGGTCTCGTTGACCACCATCTCCTCCGGCAGGGCGGTGAGCGCGGCGCGGGTGGTGTCGGACAGCAGCAGGGCGCGCAGCTCCTCCGCCCGGTTGCGCACGGGCCCCGACCGGAACAGCCCGAGCGCCGAGCGGGTCACGTCGAGCAGCGAGAACGCGTGGCCCGAGGCGGGCAGGTCGGCCACCACGAGGTCGTACTTCGGCACCTGCTCGGCCAGCGCCGAGAGCACCACGATCTCCTGGCTGCCCGGGGTGAAGTCCAGGAACCGCGAGACCATGCGGTTGCCGAGGATGAGGTTCACCACCCGGCGGCTCGGCACGAGCGAGGTCAGGAACGCCATCAGGGCGTCCATCCACCGTAGGTTGCAGAAGTCGAGGCCGTCCTTGAGGCGGCTCGGCGCGAACTCGGGCTCCTTGCCGAAGATCGGCGTGAACGCCGGGCGCTGGCTGTCGACCTCGACGAGCAGCGTGCGCTTGCCCGTCGCCGCGGCGAGCACGGCGAGCGCCGCCGAGAAGGTGGTCTTGCCCGTGCCGCCCTTCCCGGTCACCAGGACCAGGCGGGCGTCGAGCAGGCTCTTGAGCGGATCGGCCGGTGCGGGGCGGTCGGCCACTAGATGTCCAGGTTCCGCACGTGCAGCGCGTTCTCCTGGATGAAGTCGCGCCGCGGCTCGACGGCGTCGCCCATCAGGACGGTGAACATCTTGTCGGCGGCGACCAGATCGTCGAACTCGACCCGCTGCAGCGTGCGGACCGTGGGGTCCATCGTGGTCTCCCACAGCTGCTCGGGGTTCATCTCGCCGAGGCCCTTGTAGCGCTGCACGTCGTAGCCGCGCTGGGCGAGCTCGAGGACGGTGCGCAGCGCGTCGGCGTAGGTCTCGACGACCCGCTCGGTGCTGCCGGCGCGCACCCGCACGGGCAGCGCCACCTGCTCGGTGAGCGTGCGGTAGAGCTGGGTGAACACGGCGTGGTCGCCCAGATCGGTGGTCAGCCGCAGGTCGCGCTCGTCGCCTCGCATCGAGACGTTCAGGGCGATGGAGGGCTCGTCCTCCCCCTCGACGGCGCGGACGTGGGCCACGCGCATCCGCGGCTCGAGCTCACCGAGCCGCTTCTCGAAGCGCGCGGCGGCGGCGGCGCGGTCCTCGACCAGCGCCGGGAGCTGCCCGCCGGTGACGGCGTAGAACGCCTCGACCACCGAGCGCGGGTAGCGCCGCTCGAGCTTCGACAGGCGGCCCTCGTACTGCTGCAGCAGCTCGATGAGCCCGGCCGTCTGCTCCACCGACAGCCAGCTGCCGTCGTCGTCGGGCGCGCCGTCGCTGCGGACCTGCACCGCGTCGGAGGCCTGCTCGAGGAAGAAGGTCTGCTGCGCCGCCTCGTCCTTGAGGTACTGCTCCTTCTTGCCCTTCTTCACGCGGTACAGCGGCGGCTGGGCGATGAACAGGTGCCCGCCCTCGATGATGTGGCGCATCTGCCGGTAGAAGAAGGTCAGGAGCAGGGTGCGGATGTGGCTGCCGTCCACGTCGGCGTCGGTCATCAGGATGATGCGGCCGTAGCGCAGCTTGGCCGGGTCGTAGTCCTCGCCGACCCCGCAGCCCAGCGCCGATACGATGGTGCGGACCTCGTTGTTGGCCAGCATCTTGTCGGTGCGCGCCTTCTCGACGTTCAGGATCTTGCCGCGCAGCGGCAGGATGGCCTGGGTGCGCCGGTCGCGGCCCTGCTTCGCGGAGCCGCCGGCGGAGTCGCCCTCGACCAGGTACAGCTCGCACTTGTCGGCGTCGCGCTCCTGGCAGTCGGCGAGCTTGCCCGGCAGGTCGCCGCCCTCGAGGGCGCTCTTGCGGCGCGCCAGCTCGCGGGCCTTGCGGGCGACCTCCCGCGCCCGCGACGACTCCACCGCCTTCTGCACGATGGTGCGCGCCACCTGCGGGTTCTCGTCGAGGAACACGGTGAGCTGCTCGTTCACCACGTTCTCGACCAGGCCCTTGACCTCGCTGTTGCCGAGCTTGCCCTTGGTCTGGCCCTCGAACTGCGGCTCGGGCACCCGCACCGACAGCACCGCCGTGAGGCCCTCGCGGATGTCGTCGCCGCCGAGCTGCACGCCCTTGTCGTTCTTCTTCGCGACCGTCTGGGCGTAGGCGTTGATGGTGCGGGTCAGCGCGGCCTTGAGCCCCGAGACGTGGGTGCCGCCGTCGACCGTGTTGATGTTGTTCACGAAGCTGTGCAGCGTCTCGGCGTAGGCCGTGGTCCACTGCAGCGCCAGGTCGACCTGGATGGCGTCGCGCTCGCCGATGATGCGCACGGGCGGCGTGTGCAGCGGGGAGCGGGCGGCGTTGAGGTACTCGACGAAGCTCACGACGCCGCCCTCGTAGAGGAAGGTGTCGTCGCGCTCCTCGCGCTGGTCGACGAGCCGGATCGTGAGCCCCGGGTTGAGGAAGGCGAGCTCGCGCAGGCGGGTGGCGAGCACGTCCCACTCGAACTCGGTGGTCTCGGTGAAGATCTCGGGGTCGGGCCAGAACCGCACGGTGGTGCCGCGCTTCGGCTGGGTGGCGCCGTTGTCGCCCGCCGGCACCTCGTCGGCCGGGCCGAGGTCGGCGAGCGGGGCCAGCGGGGCGCCGCGCTCGTAGGCCTGGTGGTGGTGCCGCCCGTCGCGCCAGATGTCGAGGTGCAGCAGCTTCGACAGCGCGTTGACGCAGGACACGCCCACGCCGTGGAGCCCGCCCGAGACCTTGTAGGAGCTCGCGTCGAACTTGCCGCCGGCGTGGAGCACGGTCATGACGACCTCGGCCGCCGGGCGGCCCTCCTCCTCGTGGATGTCGACCGGGATGCCGCGGCCGTTGTCGATGCAGGAGCAGCTGCCGTCCTCGTGGAGCGTGACCACCACCTCGGTGCAGTAGCCGGCGAGCGCCTCGTCGACCGCGTTGTCGACCACCTCGTAGACCAGGTGGTGCAGGCCGCGGGGGCCGGTGGAGCCGATGTACATCCCCGGCCGCTTGCGGACGGCCTCCAGCCCCTCCAGGACGTGGATGTTGGCGGAGGTGTACTCGCTCGACGCGGCGGGCGCGGGGGTCGGATCCATCCGGTCTCCGGGGGGTGGCGACCACGCACGGCACGGCGGCGTGGGCCGTGGGGAGGCCGCTGGGGCGCGGCCGAGACGACTGTCCGTATCCGATCGCGGGGCGCGGGGCGAACCCGCGGGCACCGGACGCCTACGGCGACAGGACGCCGTCGCGGACGGACAGGAGCAGGGTCGCGTCGGGCGGGAGCACGCGGGTCATCGGGGTGGGGTCGGTCGTGGTCGCGAGCACCTGGCCCCCGAGCGCGGCCAGCCGGTGGACCAGGCGCGCGGTGCGGTCGGCGTCGAGCTCGCTCGAGACGTCGTCGATGAGGAACAGCGGCACCTCGCCGCGGGCGCGGGCCGCGACCATCTCGGCGAGCTTCAGGGCGAGCACGATGGAGCGCGTCTGGCCGCGGGAGGCGAACTCGCGGGCGGCGCGGCCGTCGAGGCGGAAGCGGACGTCGTCGAGTTGCGGGCCGACGAGCGTGGTCCGCCGGTCGAGCTCGCGCGGCCGGGCCTGGTGGACCCGCTCGGCCAGGCCTGCGGCGGGCCGCCACCGTGTCGCCCGGGCGTGGGTGTGCAGCGACAGCTCGAGGTGCTCGGCGTTGTCGGACAGCTCGCCGTGGACCTCGGCCAGGTGCGGGCGAGCTCGGCCAGCATGCGGTCGCGCCGGTCGGCGACCTCGGCCCCACCGCGACGAGCTCGTGGTCGAGCACGTCGAGCAGGGCGGTGTCGGGCCGGTCGTCGCGCAGGACGGCCGACTTGTGCGACAGGCAGCGCTTCAGGCGCCGGATGCGGTCGAGGTGGCTCGGGGCCGCCGTGAACACGGCGCGGTCGAGCCAGTTGCGGCGCCGCCCCGGCTCGCCGGCCACGATCTCGGCGTCGGCCGGGGTGAACGCGACGGCGCGGATCGCGGCGAACCACTCCTCGAGCGGCGGCTCGCCCTGGCCGTCGAGGTAGGCCTTGCGCCCCGCGGCGCCGAGCGCCAGGCCGAGCTCGCGGGCGATGCCGTCCTGCACCACCGTGGCGCCGATGGTGGCGTCGGGCTCGCCGAAGCGCACCAGATCGCGGACGCGGCGCCCGCGGAGCGGCTTGAGCGTGGCCAGCAGGTGCACGGCCTCGAGCGCGTTGGTCTTGCCCTGGGCGTTCGGCCCGTGGAGCACGACAAAGCGGGCGTCGACGTCGCGGTCGGTCGGCGCCAGGTTCCGGAAGCGCTCGGCGCGCAGGCGGGTGATCCGCATGGTGGGCTCGTGGTCCCGGGGTCCCGGGGGCGCGGTCGAGGGTCAGTCGAGGCGCATCGGCATGACGACGAAGAACGCGTCGCCGCTGTCGGGGTCCTTCACCAGGCAGGGCGCGAGCGGGTGGGCCTGCTCGAGCGTGACCCGGTCGCCCTGCAGCACCTGCAGCACGTCGGCGAGGTAGCGGGCGTTGAAGCCGACCTGGATGGCCTCGCCCTCGAGCTCGATCGGCACGACCTCGCGGACCTCGCCGCGGTCGACGTTCTGCACGTCGATCTCGAGCTCCGTCGGGTTGAAGCCGAAGCGGACGGCGCGCGCGCGGTCCTGCACCAGGATCGCGACGCGCTTGAGCGCCGAAGCGAGCTCGTCCTTGCGGATGATGGCCCGGTGCTTGTTCTCGGTGGGGACCACCGCGTGGTAGTCGGGGAACTCCCCGTCGATCATCCGGAACCAGAAGGTCTGGGTGCCGGCGACCGGCGCGTCGCCCTCACCGTCCGCCTTCGGGCGGCGGACCATGCGGATGGCGTTCTCGCCGAAGCTCAGCGCCACCGGCTCGTCGTCGCCCTCGAGCAGCTTGCGGATGACGCCCAGCGCCTTGCGCGGGACCAGGGTGCGCGGCTGCAGCTCCAGCTCGCCCTCGATGGCGCCGTCGGCCGCGGAGAGGCGGTGGCCGTCGGTCGCGACCATGCGCAGGCGCTTGCCGTCGTCGCCGTCGACGAGCTCGAGGTGGGCGCCGTTGAGCCCGTAGCGCACGTCGTCGGTCGCGACGGCGAAGGCCGTCTGCTCCACCAGGCGCCGCAGGACGCCCTCGGTGACGCTCGCGGTGGCGCGGGCGTCGAACGCCGGCAGGGGCGGGAAGTCCTCGGCGGCGTAGCCCGGCAGCTTGAACTGCGAGCGGCCCGAGCGGATCTCGAGGCGGTGGTTGTCGGTCGCCGTGAGCTGGACGGTGGGCTCGGGCAGGGCGCGGACCACCTGGAACAGGTTCGCGGCGTCGACCGCGACCTGGCCCTGGCTCTGGACGTTCGCCGCCAGCTCGCCGACGAAGGCCACCTCGGTGTCGGTGGCGGTCATGCGCAGGCCGCCGTCGCGGGCGTGCAGCAGCACGTGCGACAGGAGGGGATGCGTGCTCCGGCGCTCGATGATCCCCTGAACCCGGGCCAAACCGCGGCCCAGCTCGTCGCGCTCGATGTACAGGTCCATGCTCACCCCGTGGGCCGCTCCCTTAATGCGAAACCAGGGATCGGGTGGATCGGTCCAGTAGGAGTGGATCGGTCCTGTGGAGTTTGGGGAGAACCGCCGCCGATCGGCGCGGGGTGGGGATCGGATCTGGGGACGGAGCTGGGGGGTGCGGTGGGGACGGGAGGGGGGGATCTGGGGAGGAGGGACGATCGCCCCCCCGGGACGTCCACAGGCGGGACGATCGTTCCCCAAGGCTGTCCGCGGTCCGTCCGCCGGGGGTGCGCAGGGTTTCCCCAGAGTTGTCCACAGGGTGGTTGGCCAGATGCCGAGGCGAGGTCGAGGTCGAGGTCGAGGTCGAGGTCGAGGTCGAGGTCGAGGTCGAGGTCGAGGTCGAAATCGAGGTCGATCTCGAGGTCGATCTCGAGGTCGATCTCGAGGTCGAGGTCGATCTCGAGGTCGAGGTCGATCTCGAGGTCGAGGTCGAGGTCGAAATCGAGGTCGAGGTCGACGTCGAGGTCGAGGTCGAGGTCGACGTCGACCTCGCGGTCGCGGTCGAGGTCGAGATCGACCTCGCCCTCGCCCTCGCGGTCGCGGTCGCCCTCGCGGTCGCCCTCGAGTCGACCACGAAATCGAGAAAGAGCAGGTTCTATGGGACCCAGCGTAGAGACAACGCGCTCCCCGGCTACGCCCGGATCTGCAGCCCCTGCTCGATCAGCCGCACCTTGTACGCCAGGTCCGGGTCCGCCTCCAGCTCCTCCCGCACCTTCCGGTACCCGTGCTGGATCGTCGAGTGGTCCCGGTCCCCGAACTCCCGCCCGAGCTCCGGGAACGACCGGTTCGTGTGCACCCGTGCGAGGTACATCGCGATGTGCCGCGGCCGGGTCAGCGTCCGCGTGCGCTTGTTCCCGGTGATGTCGGCCGACCGCAGGTTGTGGAACTTCGCCACCGCCTCGATGATGCCCGCCACCGTCACCGTCACCGGTGCGGGGTCGAACACCCCGGGCAGCCGCTTGCGCGCCCAGTCGATCGTGATGGGCTCGTGGTCGTAGAAGCTGTGCAGCGCCGAGAGCCGGTTGAGCAGCCCCTCGAGCTCCCGGATGTTCCCGGCGACGATGGCCGCGATGGCGTCGGCGAGGTCGGCGGGGATGTGCAGCCGCTGCGCATCGGCCTTCTGGCGCAGGATGGCGAGGAGCGTCTCCTTGTCGGGCGCCTGCATGTCGGCCAGCAGCCCGCCCTCGAACCGCGTGCGCAGCCGCGGCTCGAGCTTGTCGATGTCGCGCGGGATGACGTCGGAGGTGAGCACGATCTGCCGCCCCGAGGTCTGCAGGGCGTTGAACGTGTGGAAGAACTCCTCCTGCGTCCGCTCCTTCCCGGAGAGGAACTGCACGTCGTCGACGAGGAGCACCGACGCCCGCTTGCGGTACTTGGCGCGGAAGTCGTCCATCCGCTTGTACCGCAGGCAGTTGATCATCTCGTTCATGAAGTCTTCGGCGGTCACGTAGACCACCCGCGCCTGGTCCTCGGTCCCGAGCACCCGGTTCGCGATGGCGTGCATCAGATGGGTCTTGCCGAGGCCCGTCGACCCGTAGATGAACAGCGGGTTGTAGTTGCGCGCGGGGTGGTCGGCGACGGCGCAGGCCGCGGCGTGGGCGAACTTGTTGCACTCGCCGATGACGAAGCTCTCGAACGTCTGCGTCAGGTTGACGCCGAGCCCGCGGGGCTCCCGCTCGAGGTCGGCGTCGGACAGCGGGATCGGCTCCTCGGCCGTCGGCTCGTCGCGCCAGGTGAACTTCAGCTCGACCGCCCGGCCGAGCGCGCTGCGGGCCTCGTCGCGCAGGGCGTCGAGGTAGTTGTCGGTGATCCAGTCCGCGTAGTAGCGGTTCGCCACCTCGAGCAGCATCACCTCGTCGTCGAGGTGGACCGGGGTGGCCGCCTTCAGCCAGACGTCGACGTCCTGGCTGCCGATGCGCGTGCGCATCGCGGCGAGCAGCCCCTCCCAGAGGCTCGACAACTCCATGCCGTTCCTGACCATGAACGTAGCAATCCAATCGCACGTCCGGCGTCGGACGGCGGGACCGGGGGTGGGTGGCGGTCGGGCGACAACGCTATCCGATCGGTTCCGGGAGGGACAAGCGACGCGGGAGCGCGTGGCGGAGGGTTCGGGATCGCCCGGACCCGAGCGGGGGGGGATCGCCCCCGCGCGCCGCCGAGGCGGTTGACCGGCGCGAGGGGTCGCGATAGGCGAGGCCGGCTCGGATCGCGCCGCACGGTGCCGGCCCGATCCCCCGCGGCGATCGCGACCCGATCGCCCCGGAAGCATCCCGACGAACTGCAGCGGAACCCGCCCCCGGGGTGCGGTCCGCCCGAGGCGAGCATGAAGCGGACGTACCAGCCGTCGAAGATCAAGCGCAAGCGGGAGCACGGGTTCCGGGCGCGCAGCGCCACCCCGGGCGGCCGCAACGTGCTGCGCCGCCGCCGGCAGAAGGGCCGCAAGCGGCTCGTCCCCACCGCGCCGAGCAAGCGGCACTGAGCGCGGCCCGGTCCGCCTCGGGGTGTCGGTCGAGGGCGAGCGGTTCCCCCGGTCCGTCCGGCTGCGCCGCAGTCCGGAGTTCCAGCGGGTCCAGCGCGGCGGCCGGCGCATCTCCGGCCGCAGCCTGGTCGTGGTGTACCTGGCCAACGATCGCGACACGGCCCGCTTCGGCCTGGCCGTGAGCCGGAAGGTGGGCGGGGCCGTGGTCCGGAACCGGGTGAAGCGGTGGCTGCGCGAGGCGGTGCGCCGCCAGCGGGGCGCCGCCCCCCTGGTCGACGTGGTCATCATCGCCCGCCCCAGCGCCGCGACGGCGGGTTATCGAGCGCTGTACGCCGAGGTGGGCGCGGCGCTGCGCCAGATGCGGTCCGCCGGCGGCGCGGGGAGCAGCGGCTGATGCGGGAGGGACGCGTGCACGACGATCCGGGGCCGACGTGCCGCCGGGGGGAGCGGGCTGATGGACCGGCGGACGATGCTCGCCGTGCTGCTGTCGCTCGGGATCTGGTACGGCTGGATCGCGGTCTTCGGCCGGCAGGAGCCCCAGACCGACGCAGCGACCGACGCCGCGCAGGTCGACGGTGTCGACGGCGCCGCGACCGACGGCGTCGATGGCGCCGCCGCGACCGACGGCGCACCCGCGCCGGCCCTCGTGGCCCCCGCGCCGGCGGCCACCGAGCCCGCGCCGCCCGCGCGCACGGTGCCGTTCACGATGTGCGGGACCCAGGGCGAGGTCTCGACCGACGGCGGGCGGCTCCACGCGGTCACCCTGCCCGACCACACCGCGGCCTACCACACGATGCCGCTGTACCGCTGGATCATCGGCCGGGTCACGGGCTCGGTCGAGGGCCCGTGGCACCCCTACGGCGAAGATCCCGGCCCGGCCGTGCTCCTGTCGGAGCAGGCCCGCACCCTGTCGGCCGGCGCCGGCCCGGTCGACGCCACCCTGCCGATGTCGGTCGTGACCGAGCGGCCCGACGAGATCGCGCTGCGCGGCACCACCGCCGGCGGGCTCGTCGTCGACAAGACCTTCCGCCAGGTCCAGGACGAGACCTCGGGCGCCTGCGAGGTCCAGGTCGACGTGCGCTGGAGCAACCCGACCGGCACCGCGTTCGACGGCCCGCTGTGGATCGCCATGGCCGACCACACCCCCGAGGCCGGCTCGCGCTACACCTCGCAGCGCCAGCCGATGGCGCTGGTCGACGGCAGCGTCCGCTACGGCGGCGTGCTCGGCACGGTCTGCTTGCGGCGCTCCACCAAGCTGTCCGACACCTCGGGGCCGATCCCGTTCGAGGGGCCGGTCACCTGGTTCGGCCTGTCCGACCGCTACTTCGGCACCTTCCTGGTGCCGGCCGACGCCGCCGATGGCGCCACGCCGGCGGCCGATGGCGGGGCGCTGCGCTTCGAGCGCCTGCCCGCCGCCACCTCCGACGTCTCGCTCGACGGCGCCGTCCTGTCGTGGGACGGCCTCGCCGCCGGCGCCTCGCGCTCCGAGGCCTTCACCCTCTACCTCGGCCCGAACCAGGACCACAGCCTCACCGCGGTCGACGAGTCGCTCGGCCGCGCCATCGACCTCGGCTGGTTCGCCGTGTTCGGCTACCCGCTGCTGTGGCTGCTGCGGGCCTTCCACTCGCTCCTCGGCAACTGGGGCCTGTCCATCATCCTGCTCACCTTCGTCGTGAAGCTCGTCTTCTTCCCGATGACGCAGAAGAGCTTCAAGTCGATGCAGGGCATGCAGAAGATCCAGCCCGAGCTGGCTGCGATCAAGGAAAAGTACGCCGACAACCCGCAAGAGGTGAACCGGCGCACGCTCGAGCTCATGCAGGAGCACGGCGTGAACCCGCTCTCGGGCTGCCTGCCGATGATCGTGCAGATGCCCGTGTGGTTCGCGCTGTACCAGGTCCTGCTGTCGAGCGTCGAGCTGTACCACACCCGGTTCCTCTACCTGAAGGACCTCACCGAGCCCGATCCCTACTGCATCCTGCCGCTGACCATCACCTTCCTGATGTGGCTGCAGCAGCAGTTCTCCACCCCGTCGGCCAACATGGACCCGGTGCAGCAGCAGGTGATGCGCTACATGCCCCTGGTGTTCGGCTTCATGTTCTTCGGGTTCCCCTCGGGCCTCGCCGTCTACGTGTTCGTGAACATGACCCTGTCCAACCTCCAGCAGTGGGTGATCCGCCGGTCCTACGGCGCGCCCGCGCCGGCGGCAGCGGGGTGAGGCGAGTGTGAGGGTGTGCGGCGCCTGGCCTGCTGCCGGCGCCTGGATGGGCAAACGGGAGCGTCAGCGGCGTGCGGCGCGAAGCGGAGCGAGAGGGCGATGAACGTACCTGAGGGTGTGGACACGGTGACGGCCGAGGGCCGGGACCTGAAGATGGCGATCGGGACCGCGGCGGAGCAGCTCGGCGTGCAGCCGGGCCAGGTGGACTACAAGCTGGACCTGTCGCACTTCCGGAGCGCGGCGGGGGTGTCGATGGCGCGGAGCACCGTCCGGATCGTGGCCTGGCCGAAGCCGCCGGGCAGCGAGACCAACGGGGCCGGCGAGGCCGAGGCGCCGAAGCGGCCGCGCCGGGAGCGCAAGCCGAAGGCGGTGGAGGTCGACGAAGCGCCGCAGGAGGCGAAGGCCGAGGCCGAGGCCGAGCCGGCCGAGGAGCGCCGCGAGCGCCGGCCCCGCGGCCGCGGTCGCCGCGACGAGGAGCGCCCGGCGAAGGCCGAGGGCAAGCCCGAGTCGCTGCGTGGCGCGGAGTCCGGGTCCACCGAGGCGTCGAAGTTCGCCCAGGACTGGTTCGAGAAGCTGCTCGAGCACATGGGCGTCGAGGGCGAGGTCACCGCGACCGGCAGCGACGACCGGGTGCACCTGTCGGTCAAGGCCGAGCGGGCGGGCCGCATCGTCGGCAAGCGCGGGGCGACGCTCGGATCGATCCGCCACCTGCTCGATCTGGCGCTGGAGCACCGGTTCGGCAAGCTCACCATCGACGTCGACGTGGGCGACGACCGGCCGCACCAGGAGCGCGAGGCGCGCGGCGACCGCGACCGGGCGACCGCCACGACCGCGGCGACCGCGGCGGGCGGGACCGGGATCGTGGCGACCGCGGCGATCGCGGCGGCGACCGCGGCCGCGGCGCGCGCGGCAAGTACCCCGAGGCCAAGCTCAAGGCGCTCGCCCGCCGGGCGGCCGAGAAGGCCCTCGAGTCGGGCCAGACCATCACGATCAACCTCGAGCTGAACAGCTTCGACCGGCGGCTCGTGCACCTCGCGGTGTCGAAGATCGACGGCGTCGAGAGCCAGTCCGAGGAGCGGACCGAGTCCGACGGGCGCATCGTCAAGTACGTCCAGATCATCCCGGTCTGATCGGGTGTGGGCGGCGGGGCCGATCTCCCGCTCTGGACGGGCCGCTCGGGCCCGGTGGTGGTCGCGCCGGCCACCGCGGCGGGCCGCGGCGCGCTGGCCGTCGTCCGCCTGTCGGGCGCGCCGCTCGACCCCGTGCTCGACGCCCTGATCCGCCCGGTGCGCCCGGGGCCCTGGCGCCCCGGCCGCGCGCGCCGGGTCGTGCTGTTCGACGCCGCGGGCGACTACGACGACGGCGTCGCCGTGGTGCGGCGCGGGCCGCGCTCCTACACCGGCGAGGACCTCTGCGAGGTCGCCCTGCACGGCAACCCGGTGCTGGTGGCCCGCCTGCTCGACGCCGCCGTCGACGCCGGCGCGCGGATCGCCGCCCCGGGCGAGTTCACCCGGCGCGCCGTGCTGCACGGGCGGATGGACCTCGTCCGCGCCGAGGCCGTCGACCAGCTGATCCGCGCCACCGGCGCCGAGGGCGCCCGCATCGCCCACCAGGCCGTCGCCGGCGCGCTCGGCACCACCTACGCCGCGCTGCGCGACCGCCTGCTCGACGCCGCCGCCGAGCTCGAGGCCCGCCTCGACTGGGCCGACGACGACCTCGCCCTCGAGGACGACGCGGCGGTGCTGGCGCGCCTCGCGGACGTCGCCGCCGAGGCCCGCGCGCTGGCCGCTACCTTCGCCGCCGGCCGCGCGCTCGTCGACGGCGTGCGCATCGCGCTCGTCGGCCCCGTCAACGCCGGGAAGAGCTCGCTGTTCAACCGCCTGGTCGGCGCCGAGCGCGCGCTGGTGCACGAGCAGCCGGGCACCACCCGCGACGTGGTCGAGGCCCGCGCGCCCTGCGGCCCCCTGGCCGCCACCTGGCTCGACACCGCCGGCGAGCGCGCCACCGACGACCCGATCGAGGCGCTGGGCCTCGCCCTCGGCCGCCGCCTGGCCGACGACGTCGACCTGCTGCTGGTGGTCGTCCCCGCCCCCGCGCCGGAGGCCGCCGCCGAGGTCCTGGCCCGCACCGCCGACCGGCCGCGGCTCGTCGTCCACGCCCAGTGCGACCGCGCCGCGCCGCCGCCGGGCGCGCTCGCCACCTCGTCCCGCACCGGAGAGGGGATCGACGCGCTGCGCGACGCGATCGTCGCCCGGTTCGGCGCCGGCGAGGCCCACGCCGCCACCGTCGCGTCGGCGCGGCAGCGCGATCGCCTGCTGGCCGTCGCCGCGCTGTGCGACGAGGCCGCGCAGGCGCTGCCGCTCGCGGGCCCCGCGGTGGCGGCCGACGCGGTGACCGCCGCCGTCGCCGAGATCGACGCCGCCACCGGCGCCGATCCGCGCGAAGCCGTGCTCGACCGCGTCTTCGCCCGGTTCTGCATCGGCAAGTAGCCGGCGCCGTGGCTATGATCCCTCTCGGCGCCGCCCGCGGCGGTGCGTCAGGAGCCCGATGCGATCGCTGTTCGTGATGGACCCCCTGGACCGCATCCAGGTGAAGGGCGACTCCACCTACGTCACCATGCGCGAGTGCACCGACCGCGGCTACGAGGTCGCCGCGACCACGCCGGGCGGCCTGTACGTCCGCGACGGCCGCGTCTTCGGGCGGGTGCAGACCGTCCGCACCACCGCGGAGCCGCCGCACTTCCACGTCGAGCCGCTGGAAGACGTCCCGCTCGACCACTACGACATCGTGTGGATGCGCAAGGACCCGCCGTTCGACATGACCTACGTCTTCGCGACCTACCTGCTCGCGATGGTGCGCGCGCCCACGCTCGTGGTCAACGACCCGCAGGGGCTCGCGCTGTACAACGAGAAGATGTGGGTGGTCCAGCAGTGGCCCGACCTGCAGCCCGCGACCCTGCTGTCGAACGACATCAAGCGGCTGCAGGCCTTCGTCCGCGAGCAGCCGGGCCGGTCGGTCCTCAAGCCGTGGGACGGAAACGGCGGCCGGGGGGTCGTGGTCACCGACGGGCAGGATCGGAACCTGCCGTCGCTGTGCGAGCTGCTGACGCGCGACGGGCGGGACTACGCCATCGCGCAGGCGTTCGTGCCGGAGGTGGAGCGTGGCGACAAGCGCATCGTGCTGTTCGACGGCGAGCCGGTCGCCGCGATGCTCCGCGTGCCACACCCCGCGGATTTCCGGGCGAACATGCACGCAGGCGGGTACGTCGAATCTTGTGACCTCGATCCGCGCGATCGTGCGATCTGCGATCGCATCGGGCCGGCGCTGAAGGCGGCCGGGATGTTCTTCGTGGGGATCGACGTGATCGGCCCGTACCTGACCGAGATCAACGTCACGAGCCCGACCGGTCTGCAGGAGCTGAACCGGCTGAACGGCACGAAGCTCGAGGCGGACCTGGTCGATCGGGCGGCGGAGAAGGTCGCTGCCAGGCGGAGGGAGCATGAGGGTCGGTTCGATGCGCGGTGCGGTGGCGGCGGCGGCGCTCTGGCTCGGCACGGCGGCGCTGGCGGGGCCCACGACGACCGGCCGGCCGGCGCCCGCGCCGAGCGGCGGCGCGGCGGAGCCCGCCGAGAGCCCCGCGCCGACGAGCCCCAAGCCGAGCGAGGGCCCCGTCACCGACGCCGACGACGGCGGCAGCGAGACCCGGATGACGGGCAAGGCCCCGCCGCCGCTGGCCCGCGAGCCGCGCCCGGCGGAGCTCACCTTCGAGCTGCCCGACCCGAAGAACTACGACGAGTACGCCGAGCTGCCCTACCCGCACGAGGTCTACCTCGGCGCCAAGGCGCTCCACCTCGACCCGATGTTCGTCCACGCCGTGCGCGAGGGCCTCGAGCTGCTGTACCTGCGCCGCTACAACGAGGCGCGCGACCACTTCGCCCGGGTCGAGGAGACCTTCCCCGGCACCGGGGTGCGCGCCGTCGCCGACACGCTGGTGTGGCAGGCGCTGATGCTCGAGAACTTCGACTACCGCTACGACAAGCAGTACTGGGTGTCGAGCAAGCAGGCGCGCGCCGAGCTCGAGGCGGCGCTGGCGAAGCCCGGCAACGAGGGCTGGGAGCGGCTCGCGTCGGCGGCGATCGTCGGCATCGAGAGCATCCACACGATGCGGCAGGGCAGCTACCTCTCGGCGCTGCAGCTCGCCTTCCAGGCGATGGAGCACATCGAGAAGTGCCGCGAGGCCGCGCCGGAGTTCGTCGACCTCAAGCTCGCCGACGGGCTGTACAACTACTGGCGCTCCGTCGTCACGATGAACAGCAAGGTGCTGCCCGACTTCGGCGACCACCGGGTCGAGGGCATCGAGCAGATGACCGTCGTGGAGCAGACCGGCCTGTTCATGAAGCCGATGGCGAGCTTCGCCCTCGTGTTCTCCTGGCTCGAGGAGAACGACATGAAGCGGGCCAGCGCCTCGTGCACCCAGAACCGGGTCAAGTACCCCGACAACATCGTCAACAACCTCACCTGCGGCATGGTCTACACCGAGAGCCGTCGGTACGACGACGCGCTCGCCGTCTACGACCGCGTGCTGCAGGTCGACCCGAAGAACGACCGCGTCCACTACCTCAAGGGCTACACCCTGCTGCGCAAGGGCGACGCCGCGGGCGCCAAGACCGAGCTCGAGCGCTACCTCGCGTCCACGCACCTCGAGGACTACCAGAAGTCCTACGCGCAGATGCGGATGGGCCAGGCGCTCGCCCGCCTCGAGCAGTACGCCGCCGCGGTCGACGCCTACAAGGCCGCCATCAAGATCGACGGCAACAAGCAGGCGAAGAAGATGCTCGACAAGCTCGAGGAGCGGAAGAAGCAGAAGAAGATCGACTGGTAGCGCGCGCCCGGGCTACCGCGCCGCGCGCGCCTGCCCGGAGCGTGCCTGCGACAGCACGCCCGCCAGCTGCCGCAGGTCCGCGCTGCCGTCCCGCCCCGCCAGCGCGCCCCGGCGCGACGCGATCTGCTCGCGCACCCAGCGCAGCAGCGGCGCCAGCTCGGGCAGCGTGCCGCGCACCCCCGTGCTCGACCAGACCCCGCGGTGGTCCACCACCACGAGCTCGAGCACCGCATCGGCCGTGCGCCGGCCGCACAGGTGGGCCGCCTCGAGCTCGTCCCACGGCGCCGACCAGCCCTCGCCGCGCAGCCCGAAGAACGAGCGCCGCACGAGCAGGCGCCGCAGCCCGATCTCCACGTCGACCCGCGGCCGCGCCAGCTGGCGCAGCGACGCGATCGTCGGCTGGGCGGCGACCAGCGCCAGCATCGACCAGGGCACCGCCCAGGCCCACCCGACGAGGACCGTCGCGGCGGCCGGCACCACGCCGAGCCCGAAGAACAGCGTCGACAGCGCGACGCACAGCTGGCCGAGCCGCGAGGGGAGGACGATCCGGACCGCCTCTGGCTGCACGAACATCCGCAGACGCGCCATGCTCCCCCCGAGAGCGATCGTATCTACGGTTCGGGCGGACCGTGGATCACGGCGCGCCTTCGCCGGGCAGGCAGCGGATCTGCAGCTTCGCGGCCACGGCGCGATCGGCGGGGACCCGTCCGAGCGCCAGCGAGCGCGCCGGATCCGCGCCCAGCGCGCGCAGCGTGGCCATCGCCAGGCCGGGCAGCGGCTTGCGGCACCAGCAGGCCGGCGGGCCGGCCGGGTGCGGGCACAGCGCGTAGGTCGCGCGCAGGCCGAGGGCCTCGCCGCGCGCCGTCCAGCGGGCGAGCACGGCGTCCGGCTCGGCGGTGGACTCCCAGCCGAGGACCACGGGGTGGTAGCCCTCGTCGCACAGCGCGCGGATCCGGTCGGGGGCGCCGACGAGATCGCGCGGGTCGAGCAGCAGCGCGGGGACGGCGGCGTCGGGCGCCCACCAGCGGACGGTGCCGGTGAACGGGACGGCATCGACCCGCTCGAAGCCCTCGTCCACCGACGGCGGCTCGAACGCCGCCCGGTAGCGGGACAGGGCCCGCGGCGGGATCACGCCCGGGTCCCGGCGGTTGAGGCGGTCGAAGGCCTCGGGGGCGGGCAGCGCGCCGTGGCCGCCGAGGATCCGGTGGACGACGTTGACCTCGGCCTGGTCGGCGCTGGTGGTCAGCCACTCGCACCGGACCCGCCGCCCGTGGTCCCAGGCGGCCTCGATGACGGGGCTGCGCAGCGCGCGGGACGGGTAGGTGTTGTCGAGGACCACCCGCTCGGCGCCCGCGGCGAGGGCCTCGCGCAGCGCGCCGACGAGCCCCTCCAGGGTGCCGCCGCGGTCGTCGCGGTTGAGGCGCACGCCGCCCTGCGCCGCGACCCGGGTGGACTTCCCGGCGCCCGGCGTCCCCATCACCACGACGACCTCGCCCGGGGCCGTCCCGGCGCGGCGGGCGCGGACGGCGCGCGGGGCGCGCAGGCGCCCGGGCTCGAACCAGCCGTCGAGGGCGTCGCGGACGTCCGCGGGCAGCGGCGGGGCGGCGAGGGCGTCGAGGGTGGCGTGCAGCGTCTCGACCCGGGTGGGGCCGGCGATCGGGTGGACGCCCAGGTCGCGCAGCCAGGTGAGCACGAGGTCGGCGGGGGACCGGCCGAGGTCGGCGGCGAGCGCGACGAGCTCGCGGTGCCGCCGCAGCCGCGCGAGGCCGTCGGGGCCGCCCAGCGGGCGCCAGGCCAGCACGGGGACGCCGCGCTCGCGGGCGCGCTCGACGATCCCCGAGCGGAAGGCGCCGGGCCGGAACGGCGACAGCTCGACCTGCACGGTGGCGATCGCGGTGACGGCGAGCGCCTCGTCGAGCTGGTCGTAGCCGACGTTGCACAGCCCGACCGCCTCGACCACGCCGGCGTCGCGCAGGCGGGCCAGCGCGCGGACCGAGGTGCCGAGCGGGACGCGCGGATCGGGCGCGTGCAGCTGGTACAGCGCGATCGGGCCGCTGAGCCGCTGCTGGCTGGCGCGGGCGGCGCGCCCAGGCGGCCGGTAGCGCCCGGCAGACACCCAGCGGCCGGCGCCGCGCTCGAGCCCGCCCTTGGTCGCGACGGCAACGGCGAGCCGGCCAGCTGGCGCTCGCCGTCGCCGGGGGCCGGGCCGTAGACGTCGGCGGTGTCGAGCCAGCGCACGCCGCGGGGCGCCGCCGCCGCGGCCAGGACCTTCGTCGCGCGCCGCCGGCGCCGACGCCAGGCGTTGCGAGCCACGGCCCGTCGTAGCGCCCTGGCTCCATCCGTCCCCCTCCTTGCCGTTCCCGAAACGTCCCGGAAACCGCACCGCGCGCCGCAGCGACCTACGGAGACAGCATGCCCGAACGTGGCCGCACCATCAGCGGGCTCCGCCTCGAAGAGCCCGTCACCCAGACCGCGCTGACCGCCAGCTGGCGCGTCACCGAGCCGTGCCGGGGTCTGCCGCTGGGGCTGCGGATCCCGACCCCGAGGCGTCGCGCTGGGAGTCGGCGTTCCGGGCCGCGGTGATCGCGCAGCGCGGCGTCATCCACCCGAACCGCCTGCAGGTGATCGACCTGGTCGAGGTCGACGGGCGACCGGCGGCCGTCGTGGAGCACGTGGCCGGGCCGTCGCTCGCGACCTGGCTCCGGGTGCGCCAGCGGCCCGTCGACGAGATCGTGCCGGTGTTCGAGGACGTGGTGCGCGGGGTCGGCGCGGCCCACGAGGTCGGCGTCCACCACCTCGCGCTCGACGCCGCCGGCGTCTGATGCAGTCGCGGCGCGGCCAGTTCGTCCCGAAGCTCGATTCAGCTGGGCGCGGTCCCCGCCGCGGCGGCGCCGACGGGCAGCGCCCTGGCGGTGGGACGAGCGAAACGGCGCCCGAGCCGCTCGACCATCGCGCCGACCTGTACCTGCTCGGGATCCTGCTGTACGAGCCGCTCACGCGCACCCTGCCGTTCAGCGAGGACGACCTCCGGCGGGGCGCGCCGGCCGCCGCCCGGACGGCCGCCCTCGGCGATCTCACGAGGTGCTCGCGCCTGCTCGCGCGCTTCGGGCGGGCGGCCGTCAGCACCGAGGAGCCGTGCTGGCGGCGCTGGCCGTGCCCATGACGCCGCCGGGCGGCCTCGAGCCGACGGCGAGCGCCACCGGGCCGACGCTCGCACCCGAGGCGCGCACCCGGCGCCCTGCTGCGGGCCCGGGCTCCGACGAGGCCGTGGCGCAGTGGATCGGCGGGCACCCGTTGTGGGTGGTGGCGGCCGGCGTCGCGGCGACGCTCATCGCCGTGGGCGGGCTGGTGGCCTGGCCTTGCTGAAGCGGCGCAGCAGAGAAGGGCGGCCCACCACGGCCCGGGCCTCGGCGGTGGCGCAACTCGTGGCGACCGGCGTGCTGGGCCGGGCGCACCGCCGCGGACAGCGGGGCGCCATCCCGGCGATCGGTCCAGCAGCCCTTGGCGACCTGCTCCGGCGTCTCCGGGGCGACGGATCGAGCGCCCGGCTCGTGGCCAGGCGATCGGGCGCGGCCGGCCGTCGCCCGAGCGCCCCAGCGCGACCAGTCCGGGTCGTCGCAGGTGACGCCGCCGGTGTAGGTGCTCCCACGACGTAGCGGGTCTGGAAGTCGATGGTCTCGGCGGTCCGGGCGCCCGTCTCCAGGGCGTCGGGGGTGCCGTTCCCGCCCGAGACCAGGCCCGCGGCGTGGTGCCGAGGACCAGCGCCTCGCCGGCCGTGGTGGGGTCGTAGCGCAGGTGCAGGCGCGTCAGGACCAGCGAGCCGGGGACGCGCCGCGGACGAGGTAGCCGCCGAGGGTGCCGACGGTCGAGCGGTCGAGCGGGGGCACGGCGCACGGATCGCAGGTGGCGGCCGGCCAGGCGTACTCGGTCAGGACGGTGTTCGGGCGGGCGACGGTGCGGATCAGGCTGTCGTAGGTCTCGGCGAAGGTGAGGACGGTGCTGTCGGAGACGGCCAGGCCCGTGGGGGCGAAGGTGTGGTCGGTGCCGATGGGGGCGTAGCGGTCGGGCGCGAGGACCAGCACGACGAGGTCCTGGTCCTGGTCCGGGGCGGCCGCGGTCAGCGCGAGCGGCAGCACGAGGTCGTCGCCGCGGGTGCGGATGCGCAGCGGGGAGCTGGGTGCGGCCGTCGTGCTTGACCAGGGCGGACGGATCGGGCCGCGCGACGGCGAAGCGGGCGCCCTCGGCGCCCAGCCGGGCGAGCCTTCGGCGCGGGCGGCGGCGGGGACGGCGAGCTTGTGGTCGAGCAGCCACTGCTGGACGGAGGGCTCGCCCGTCTCGCCGGCCTCCCAGGGCAGGACGGGCGATCCCGGCGTAGGGCGGCGGACGACGTCGTGGCGGGGGGCCGGCGCGCCGGGGCGGGCCGGCGGCCGCGCCCGCGCGGGGCGGGGCCGGCGGCGGCTTCGGCAGGGCCGGCGGCTGGGCAGCGGCGGTGCGGCCCACGGGGCGGGTCGCCGGCGGGACGCGGCCCCCGCCGCAGGGGGTCGTGGTGGCCAGCTCGACCAGGCGCGGCGCGGAGAGGAAGTCGGCGCGGGCGATGGCCTCAGGACGGTGGGGCGGACGTCCTGCAGCCTCGACGCTGCTGGCGACGGGGGCGATGATGGCGACGCGGTCGGCGTCGCCGGCGAGGTCGGTGACCAGGCTCAGGACGGTGGTCCTTGCCGGCGCGCAGGGCGACGACGGTGGTGGCGCGGCGGACGGGCTCGGCGGCCGGGCGGGCCGGCGACGACCGCGCAGCAGGCGGACGCGAGGAGGGTGGCGGAGGAGGAGGAGCAGGCGGACCTCCGATGGCGCCATCCTACCGGAAGCCCGGGCGCCGCGCCGTCAGGACAGGTAGCGCAGCGTCAGCTCCGCGAGCTCGTCGGCGAGCTCGTCCCCGAGCAGCAGCTCCGGCCGCTCCGCCGCCGCGTCCCGCACCACCGCGAACACCCCGTGCACCAGCATGAACGCCGCCATCTCCGCGTTCACCGGCCGCACGTCCGACCGCTGCCGCAGCACCACCGACAGGATGCCGCACAGCCGCCCGAGCACCTCCCGCTCCACGTCGAGCCGCCCCTGCCGCGGCACCTCGATCGCCATCGCGCGCGCGAGCTCGGGCTCGTCCCGCTTCGCCTCGACCAGGCCGCGGATCAGGCTGCGCGCCAGCTCGCCGAGCGGCTGCTCCACCCCGCCGAGCAGCCCCTGCGCGATGCGCTCGGCGCTCCGCTCGGCCACCCGCCGGGTGAGCGCCTCCACCAGCGCGTCCTTGTCGGCGAAGTACTGGTACAGCGAGCCCACGCTGACCCCGGCGCGGCGCGCGATGCGGTTCGTCGAGAGCCGAGCGTAGCCGTCCTCGACCAGAAGCTGAGCGGTCGCCTCGAGCAGCGCCTCCACGGTCTCCTGGGCGCGCTGCTGGATCGGCTGACGGCGGGCGTTGGTCATCGGCGCGGTCTCCGAGCGGAAAGCGAGCCGCTCGCGACTCCACGATCCGAGCGGGTGCTCATATAGTACCGAAAGACCGTGGAGGACGCGATGGAAGCGGTGGCCGACCCGAGCACCCTGCCCGCCCCGCACACCCCGAGCCCGCCGGAGCTGCCGCTTCTGGGCTCCCTGCTGCCGCTCGCCCGCGACCCGCTGGGCTTCGTGGTCGACCTCGCCCGCACGCACGGCGACGTCGTGCACTACCGCGTGGGCCCGCAGCGCTTCTGGCTCGTGAGCGACCCGGCCGGCATCGAGGAGGTCCTGGTGGGCCTGCGCGCCGTCACCCACAAGGACGAGGTCACGCACGGCCTGTCCCGCCTGCTCGGCCAGGGGCTGCTCACGAGCGAGGATCCGCAGTGGCGCCAGCACCGCAAGCTCGCGGCGCCCTCGTTCCAGCCCCGCCACCTCGCGGGCTACGCCGAGGCGATGGTCGACGCCGCGCTCGAGGATCCGCTCGCAGACGGTGCACGCGACGTGCACGAGGACATGACGCGCGTGACGATGGCGATCGTGCTTCGCACCCTGTTCGGCGCCGACGCCGCCGACGGCGCCCGGGTCGGCGCCGCGCTCGGCTCGTTCATGGACGCCTTCGAGCAGGAGATCCGCAGCTTCCGCCGCCTGCTGCCGCCCAGGGTCCCCACCCGCGGCCGGCGGCGGATCGCGGCGGCGCGGGCCGAGATCGTCGCGGCCGTCGACCCGATCGTGGCCCGGCGGCGCGCACTCCCCGAGCCCGGCGACGACCTGCTCGGCCGCCTGCTCGCCGCCCGCGACGAAGACGGCGCCGGCATGAGCGACGCCCAGCTGCGCGACGAGGCGGTGACCCTGTTCCTGGCCGGCCACGAGACGACGGCGCTGACGCTGTCGTACGCGCTGTGGCTGCTGGCGGCGCACCCCGAGGTGCAGGACCGGCTCGCCGAGGAGCGCGCCACCGTGCTCGGCGAGCGGCGCGCCGGCGCGGGCGACGTGGGGGCGCTGGCGTGGCACGGCGCGGTGATCCGGGAGGCGATGCGCCTGTACCCGCCGGCCTGGCTCATCGGGCGCACGCCGACCGTCGACGTGACGGTGCAGGGCCACCCCGTGCCGGCGGGCGGCGCGATCCTCGTCTCGCCGTGGGTGACGCACCGCGACCCGCGGTTCTGGCGCGCGCCGGAGGCGTTTCGCCCCGAGCGCTGGCTCGGCGACGAGACCCGCGACCTGCCGCGCTTCGCGTTCTTCCCGTTCGGCGGCGGCCCGCGGGTGTGCATCGGCAACCACTTCGCGCAGATGGAGGCGGTGCTGGTGCTCGCGACCTGGCTGGCGCAGCGGCGGGTGGCCGCCGTCCCCGGCGCGACGATCGAGCTCATGCCCGCGGTGACGCTGCGTCCGCGGCACGGCGTGCGCGTGGACGTGCAGAAGATCGGGTAGCGGCCGACGCCGCGGAGTACGGGCCAGGCATGTCCCTGCTCTTCCTGCTGTCCTGCGCCGGCACCGCGCCGCCGGCGCCGCCGCCCGCGCCCTCGCCGCGGGACCTGCCCGCCGAGCCGCCGGACGACCTCGGCGCCACCGCCGGCGAGCCGGTGCGGGTCGAGGGGCGCGACCTGCGGCTGCGGCTCGGCGGGGCCGTCGTCGTGGTGCCGTACCTGTCGGCGCGGCTCGTGCCGGCCGGCGCGATCGTCGACCTCGAGCACCGCGACAGCTTCGAGGTGGCGGTGGACGCGCTCGAGGTGCGCATCCCCGAGCAGGCGCTGGGGGACGCCGTCCGCGGGCTCGGCGACGACGACGGCCCGCTGCGCGACCTGCGCATCACCGCCGACGGCGACGTCTTCACCGGCACCGGGCACGCGCGCGCGCTCGGGGTGCCGTTCTCGCTGCGGGCCGACCCCGGGGTCACCGACGACGGCGCGCTGTTCCTCGCGCTCGAGCAGGCGAAGGTGCTGGGGGTGGGGGTGCGCGGCTTCCTCGGCGCGCTGCAGGGGCCGATCGAGGCGGCCGCCGAGCGGCGGGGCACGCTGCTCGACGTGTCGCAGGGCGAGCTGCGCGTCGACCCGTTCCCGTTCCAGGCGCCGCCCGTGGTCCACGCGACGTTCACCTCGGCCGAGGTGACCGACGGGGCGCTGGTCGCGCGCCTCGGGGAGGCGCCGTCGGGCGAGGCGGAGCCCGGGCTGGCGCTGCAGGGCGGCATCCTGCGGTCGGGGAACACCGTGCCAGCCTGACCCCGACTCGGCACCTGGTGCCGCAGGCGGATGGCGGCCGCTGGTGCTGACCGCGCAGTTCCGGTGAGCAGCTCCTGCAGGGGTTCAACAAGATGCACGAGGGCCGGCGGATCGACGTGCACCTGGCGTCGCCGTCGGACCTCGCCGCCGCGGACTGAGCCGCCGCTTCAGGACGAGCACGCCCGTGTTGCCCGCGGCGTCGGTCACCCGCACCTCCGTCCACCCCGCCGGCAGCGTCACCGCCAGGGTCGACCGGTGGTCGGCCAGGCCCGGCGTCAGCCACCTCGCTGGTGGTCCCGTCCAGCCCGTCGACCTCGACCGTCACGTCGCCTGACGACCGGGTTGTCGCCGACGCTGTCGCCTCCGGGCGCCACCAGCCGGAACCCTGCGCCGGCGCCGCCAGCGACGCCGTCAGCACGCCGTCGCCTTCGCCACGGTGATCACCGCCGGCACGACTCGAACGCGCTTCACCACCCTCGTACTTCGGCGCGGCTGTCCCACGGCCACGTCGCCGCTGCCTCGTGCGCCGCCCCTGCTCACGCAGCCGGTAGCGCCCGAGCGGCAGCGACGCGCGGTCGGACTGTGCGCCCGACCGCCCGCCAGGCCGCCCACCACTGGTGCGTCTGCACGGCGTCGGCCGGGCCGAGCGGGGTCGGGGTGTGCGCGAGCAGGATGTCGTCGCGCCCTCGTCGACGGTGCGCCCGGAGGCGGTGGTCACGGCACCCAGCCGCCGGCGTCCTCGCGCTCGAGCGACCACGTGCGGCGAGCCACGCCGGGGGCCGCCCTCCCACGCGATCTCGGCACGACGCCCCGCACCCGCGGCACCTCGGCGGGCACGGCCAGCGCCTCGGTCGTGGGCGAGGTCTCGTCGAGCAGGAACGGCGTCCACAGGTAGGGCTGCGCGGTGGTGATCCGCGCCTCGCGTCGGGTCGGGTCGGGACGCAGCGTGGGCAGCGGCGTCTCGGGGTACACACGGTCGGCGCGAACGTCGACGGTCCACCGGCCCGGCAGGTCGGTGGTCGAGCCAGCACCTCGCCCGCCGCGCCGAGGACCCCTCCATCACGTGCTCGGCCTCGAGCGGCCCCCACACGGTGATGTCGGGCTCGTGGTTCCCGAGCAGCCAGTCCTCGGGATGAGCATGTAGCCTTCGTGGTCCTGGCTGTAGCTCGACGATCATCGCGTCGGAGACGCCGGTTCGGCCTGCGCTCGCCGCCGCCACCGCTCGCCGTAGCTGTAGACGGGCTCGCTGAAGAAGCCGACCAGCAGGTCCTCGTCGACCCGGGTGCCGTCGGCGCGCAGCGTGGGCAGCGGTCCGAGCCGGGTCGCGGTGGTCCCGGCCTGCAGCGACTCCGGCAGCGGCAGCGAGATGTCCTCGGGCGCCAGGTCGAAGAACAGCTCCAGCAGCCCCGACATCGCCTCGACCGTCAGGCAGCGGCTGTACGGCTCGACCGAGGTGGGGAGTGTGCCCTCGGGGAGCGGGATGCCGCCCTGCCCGCAGAACACGGCGCCGCTGCTCGTGTTGAACTCGTCGATCGGCATCGCCAGGCTGCCGTCGGGCGCGTACACCACGTTGTCGGCGGTGAAGCCCGGGTCCGGGTCGTACGGCGCGTACCGCCAGTCGACGGTGCCCCCGCGCGTGACCCGGATGCTGTCGTGGTCCTTGAGGACGGCCCGCGACACCGTCTCGAGGTGCACCGGCGCGTCGGAGGTCTGCACCGAGTCGGCCAGCGCCCGCACGAGCGGCGCCCCGCGCACCCCGATGCTCTCCATCCGCGCGAAGTCGCCCTGCTCGCCGGCGGGCGAGGCGTCGCCGCCCGAGCCCTGGGTGAACATGACCACGACCTTGCGGTCGCCGTAGCTCTCCTGCACCCCCTCCTCGAGGTGGCCGCCGCTGTCGCTCGAAGCGAGCGGGCTGCTCTCGGAGCCGATGATGCCGTGCATCCCGAAGTTCACCACCAGCGCGAGCGGCTCGCCGCCGGCGTCGTCGAACCGGATGACGCCGAGGTGCGGGTCCTTGCCGAGGCGCGGCCCCTCGGGGCCCCAGGGCTGCAGGTCGTCGTTCTCGCCGCGGCGGTCGCGGTAGACGGTGTCGCTTGGGTCCCAGTCGGTGGCCCAGCCGACACCGATCTTCGCCGGCTGCTCGTTCGCGCGGGCCTCGAGCGCCACGGTCGCGATCCGGTCGACCATCCGCTCGAAGATCTCCTCGTTGAACACGTCGGAGCCGAGGAACCACGTGGTGCCGTGGGCGTAGTCGCCGAAGCTCGAGTGGGTGTGGGTCGTGGCGTGGACCACGCGCCCCGCGAGGTCCTCGCCGGTCTCGGCCTCCAGGCGCGCGGTCAGCGCGGCCACGAGCTCGTCGGAGCTGTAGATGGAGTCGGTCTTGGTGAGGACGAGCTGGTCGTCGCCGTTGTCGACCCAGATCACCTTGATGGAGGGCCAGGTCTGCACGCCCGTGCTCTCGACGAAGGAGTGCGTGTAGGCGCTGTCGCGGTCGTCCTGCTTGCTGAAGCTGCCGAAGCAGCCGCAGCGCGCGGTGTAGCCCGACAGGGGCGTGCCCACGGGCAGGTCGAGGTAGCCCTCGGCGGCGCCGACCCGCGGGGCGCCGAGCTCGATCGGCACCGGCTCGGGCTCGGTGGGGGTCGTGCCGTCCTTCGGCTCGTCGTCGTGGTGACACGCCGCCAGCACCGCCAGCAACCCGAACAGCCCCCGTCCCGTCATGGCGCCTCCGCGCAGGCAGGGTACCCCGTCCCCGCCGGGTTGGTGATAGGCTGTCCGTCCCGGAGGGAACGTGCACCGGACGGTCATCGCGTCGCTGTGCCTGTGCGGGCTGCTCGGCCCCGGGTGCACCTTCATCTCGCGCGACCTCTACGAGTCGCGGCGCGACGAGCTGGATCAGGACGGCGACGGGGTCGTCTACGCCGACGACTGCGACGACGACGATCCCTCCGTGTACCCGGGCGCGCTCGAGATCCCGTACGACGGCGTCGACAGCGACTGCAACGGCCAGGACCTGATCGACGCCGACGGCGACGGCTTCCCCGGGATCACCGCCGAGGCCTACGCCGCGCTGGGCTCCGACGTCCCCTACCCCGAGCCGCTGGTGGGCAAGCCGCTCGACTGCGCCGACGACCCGGCCGAGATCCCCACCGCCGCGAGCATCCACCCCGACCCGACCCACGCCATCGAGACGTACTACGACGCGATCGACGGCGACTGCCAGGGCGACAACGACTTCGACTTCGACGGCGACGGGTTCATGCCCGACGTGGTCGTGCTCGAGGGGGTCACCCGGCCCACGGCGGAGGTCTTCCAGGAGTACGTCCAGGCCTGGCACGCCGACGTGGACAGCATGGTGGCCCCGCCGGGGCACCCGGCGCCGGTGGTCGGCGACTGCGACGACCTCGACATCGACGTCCACCCCGAGAACACCATCCCCGACGTGTTCTACGACGGGGTCGACCGCGACTGCGACCACCGCAACGACTACGACCAGGACGGCGACTGCTTCATGCCGCCCGAGGCCGCCGCGGGCTACGCCGCCTACGTGAAGCGGACCTACGGCAACCAGCCCGTGCCCTTCTGCGTCGACCCCGACCGCCCGTTCGAGGACTGCCTCGACGCGCCCGACCCGTCCATCCGCACCGTGCCCGACGGCGGGCCCGTCGACCCGGCCACCGTCCACCCCGACACGGCGACGTACCCGCTGCTCGACGAAGCCTACGACGGGGTCGACGCCGACTGCGGCGCCGACAACGACTTCGACGGCGACCACGACGGCTTCATGCCCGACGACCTGCCCTACGACCCGTCGCCCGACACGCTCGACGACCTGGTCCAGGCCTACGCCGCGACCTGGGGCTACGAGGACCTCGCCGCCGACTGGACCGTCACCGGCGACTGCGACGACGCGCGGGCCGACACCTACCCGGGCGCGCTCGAGGTGCTGGGCGACGGCCTCGACCAGGACTGCGCCGGCACCCCCGACACCGCCGCCTGGGGCTTCGGCGACGGCACCACCGACTTCGACTGGACGCGCCCGACCAACCCCGAGGTCGCGCGCATCGGCGACACGCTGCTCGTGCTGGTGGGCGCCGAGACGGGCCAGATCCCCGGCCAGCAGACCGAGTTCGGCGTGGCGCTGCCCTTCGCCGCGGCCACGGCGCGCAACGGCTCGGCGCCGCAGCCGAGCCCGCCGTACTGGAAGACGACGAGCGACAACCTGCACATGCAGCAGGTCCTCGACGTGGCGGTGCGCGACAACCCGGTCGACGAGGACGGCGACGGCGTCCCCGACCCGTCGCTCACCGTGGCCTACAGCACCGACAACGTGGTCACGGGCTTCACCCACCTCACCGTCAACAGCCTGCGCCTGCAGAGCACGACCGGGCTGCTGTCGCCCGTGGGCGGCACCAGCGACTTCGTCTCCGACGCCTACGCCACCACCGGCCTCGACGTGCGGCTCGACCCGTCCGGCAACGTGTTCGCGCTCGCCTGCGCCGACGGCTGGCTGCACATGACGTTCTCGATCACGCCGCCGCCGGTGCGGGGCACGGTCCAGGGCGACCCGGCCGACACCTGCTTCTTCCACGACCTCGTCGACACGGGGCCGCCCGAGCAGGCGCCGCTCACGGTGTGCGCCGGCGGCGCCTGCGAGGCCTACGTCGCGACCGACGAGCCGGCGCTCGACGGGCCCGCGGCCGTCGGGGGGAGCTGGGTGTTCGGCGACGCCGACGGCGACTGGATCTCGCTCATCGACGACGCCGGGGAGGCCACCGTCCGCGAGATCGGCGGGGCCGACGAGCGGGTGTTCGTGGGCGAGACCGTCCGCTACCTCGACGTGGCCTACGACCCGCCGAACCTCTACGTCGCCGGCGTGGTCGACGGGGTCGGCGGGCCCGAGGTCAAGCTCGCGTACGGGCCGCCGGGCGCGCTCGTCGAGCAGGACCTCGCGTTCGACGACCCGAGCGTGGTGGGCGAGGTGCCCGCCGCCGTCGCCGTGTATGCCGACGCCGACCGGGTCGCCGTCGCCGTCACCGCGCTCACCGGCCGGACCCTCGAGGACTCCGTCGGGTGGGTGTTCCTGGGGCCGCCATGACCGCCGCCGACAGCTACTTCCAGACCGAGCGCCACGGCCCCGTGCTGCGGCTCACCCTGTCGCGCCCCGACAAGCGCAACGCGATGGGCCCGGCGTTCTGGGACGGCATGGCCCCGCAGATCGAGGCCATCGACGCCGACCTCGACGTCCGCTGTGAGGTGCTCGACGGCGCGGGCGCCTCGTTCACGGCCGGGCTCGACCTGATGCAGATGGCCGGGACCCTGCCCATCGATCTCGGCCCGGCCGCGCCGGACGGCCGCAAGCAGGCCGCGCTGCACGCGCTGATCCGCCGGATGCAGGCCGCCATCAGCAGCGTGGAGCGGTGCCGGGTGCCGGTGATCGCGGCGGTCCACGGGCACTGCCTCGGCGGCGGCGTCGACCTGATCACGGCCTGCGACATCCGCTACTGCGCGGCCGACGCCGTGTTCGGCGTCCGCGAGACCCGCCTCGCGATGGTGGCCGACGTGGGCACCCTGCAGCGGTTGCCGGCGATCGTCGGCCCCGGCCGGGCGCGGGAGCTCGTGTTCACCGGGCGCGACTTCGGGGCCGAGGAGGCGCTGCGCATCGGGCTCGTCGACCGGGTCCTGCCCGACGCCGAGGCGCTGCGCGAGGCCGCGCTGCAGACGGCGCGCGAGATCGCGGCCAACGCGCCGCTGGCGGTGGAGGGGGCGAAGCGCGTGCTGGTCGAGGCCGACCGGGCGCGGGTCGAGGCCTCCCTCGAGTACGTCGCGACCTGGAACGCCGCTCACCTGCGCACCCGCGATCTCGGCGCGGCGTTCGCAGCCTTCGCCTCGCGCACCCCGCCCGACTTCGAGGGGCGCTGAGCTCTCCCGGTGCGATCCCGCGCGTTCCGAGGTAGGGGACCCGGGTGACGGCGGCAGCCAGCCGCCGGTCGCCCCCCGGCCGATGTCTCAACCGAGCTTCCTCCCCGACGCACCGACCCTCGCCGACGGCCGCTTCGTCCTGGTCTCCCGCATCGCGTCGGGCACGGTCGCCGGCTGCTACCGGAGCTACGACCGCCGTCTGAAGGGGTGGCGGGCCGTCCGCGTGCTGGTGCCGCGCCTGCAGGGCGACGAAGGCGCTCGCGGGCGCTTCGCCGCCGCCGGGGAGCGCATGGCCGCGGCGGTGCACCCCAACGTGGTGCGGGTGTACGAGGTCGGGCGCCACCACGGCCACCCGTTCCTCGTCGAGGAGCTGATCACCGGCGGCACGCTCGCCGCGTGGACCGAGCGGTACGGGCCGATGCCGCCGGGCCTGGCCTGCGGCACCGCCATCGAGCTCGCCCGCGGCCTGTCGGCGCTGCACGCCGAGGGCCTCGCGCACGGCGGGGTGGGGCCGCGCAACGGCCTCGTGACCCCGGCCGGGGTGCGCAAGGTGGGCGACGCCGGGCTCGGCGGCGACGATCCGCTGGCGGACCTCACCGCCCTCGGGGAGCTCATCGTCACGCTGGTGGGCGGGGAGCAGCCCATCGAGGGGCCGCTGCTCGGCATCGTCCGGGCCTGCGGCGACGCGCTGCGCACGGCGGACGAGGTGGCCGACGCCCTCGAGGGGGTGCTGGGCGAGCTGCCGGCCGAGCCGCCGGGCACGCCCGACGTGGTGATGGACCTGTCGTCGCGCGAGGTGGCGCTGCGCGCGGGCAACCACCCCGAGCTCGAGGCGGTGGTGGCGCCGCCGCCGAAGCCGCCGGCCACGCCCGCGGGGGCGGGGCGCCGGTGGGTGCCCGATCCGAGCGACTACGACGACCCGGGCTTCCTCGACGCGCCGCGGCTCCCTCCGCGGCACCACCGCAGCGGGCCGGCCGCGCCCACGCTCACGCCCATCGACACCGAGGACGAGTCCGACGAGGACATCGACACGGTGGTGGGTGCCGACTCGCCGGTGCTGGCGGAGCGGGCGCCGGAGCCCGTCGACGTGCGGGTGGCGCCGTCGGCGCCGGCGGAGCCGCTGCCCGAGGAGGAGCCGGAGGCGCAGGTCGAGTGGGACCAGACCGAGGAGGCCGAGCAGGTCGAGGCCGCTGCGGCCGCCGCCGCCGCAGACGCCGCGCGGGTCGAGGACGCCGGCGCCGCTCGTGCGGTCCGCGCCCGCCCCGCGGGCCCGCGCGGGAGCCGCCCGCGCAGGAGCCGCCGCCGTCGCCGGCCCGCGCGCCAGCGAGTTGCCGCGGCCGGCCGCGCCGTCGCCCGCGCAGCCTCCCGCGCGCACGAGCGCTCCGCCGCGCCTGCAGGCGGCGCCGGGGCCGGGGTGCGTGCGGCTGCTGCTCGTCCCGGCGGCGCTGGTCGGCGGCGGCGGGCTGCTGTCGGTCGTGCTGCTGCTCGTGACGCTCGCGAGCGGCGCCCTCGAGGTGCGGATCGCCGGCAACGCCGCGGCCACCGACGCCGCGCACCTGCTCACCGTCCTCGACGGCCAGCACCGGCTCACCGTCGACCGCCTGGAGGCGCTCGGCGCCAACGTCACCGTGCTCGACGAGCGGATGGAGGCCTACCTGGCGCAGCGCGGGCGGGTCGGCCAGGTGCCGGCCGCGCTGGCCCTGGTCGACGCCATCGACCACGAGTCGGCGTTCCTGCTGGGCGACCGCACCGTGAGCGTCGACAAGATGGACCTGAACCACCAGATCGTGACCCTGCGGGCCGCGCGCCACACCTACGACCAGGCGCTCGAGAGCTGGCAGCACGCCGCGGAGACCTGGCGCGGCGGGGCGGCCGTCCGGCTCGGCCTGGCCTACGCGCCCGACGAGAACTGGCTCGCCCCGCCCACACCGTAGGAATTGCGCGAGCGGGGAAATGACGGAAAAGCGCCCGACGCCTTTCCGTCAACTGACGGAAAAGCGCCCGACGCCTTTCCGTCATCGCGCCCGGTCAGGGGTCGGGGCGCGCCACGAGCGTACGGTCGTCGGCCGCGCAGACGAGGATCTGCGCCGGCGCCTCCACCTCGGGCCGCCCCACCACCTGCAGCCGCGCCGCCACGAGCAGCCCCTGCAGCGCCTCGGGTGAGCGGCGCAGCGTGGGCCAGGCGAGGAGCCGGTCGAGCAGCGCCCGGTCGCGCGACGGCCCCACCGTGGCCAGCGCCACCACGCCCTCGTCGGTGAGCAGCGCCTTGCACAGCGTGAGCAGCGACACGGCCATGCGCTCCGGCAGGTACTCGACCAGCCCGTGGATGACGATGGCGTCCTGCTGGGGCAGCTCGAAGCGCCCGCGCCCGGTGGCGAACCGCGCGAGGTTCTCCTGGATCGTGTGGATCTCCACGCCGGCGGGCCCGTCGTTGCGGCCGATGTCGATGAGCGCGAGCGCGTCGCGGCTCTGGTCGAGCACGGTGATGACGGTTGGCGGGTGGCGCAGCTCGTGGGCCAGCCGGGCCACGAGCGAGCCCGTGCCCGCGTTGACGAGCAGCAGCCGGCGGTTGCGGTGGGCCGGCAGGTGGCGGGCGACGGCCTCGGTCAGCGGTCCGTTGAGGGCCCGCAGCGCGCGGAAGGTGGGCCGGTCGAGCAGCCAGCGGTCGATGAGCTCGCCGACCCGCCCGTCGCCGCCGGCGGTGTCGACGAGCACGTGGGCCAGGATCTCGGCCGTGCCCGCCACCCCCTGGGAGCGGCGGATCGAGCGCTCGGCCAGCGACGA
This sequence comes from Myxococcota bacterium, assembly GCA_041389545.1. Taxonomy (GTDB): domain Bacteria; phylum Myxococcota_A; class UBA796; order UBA796; genus JACKER01. The sequence continues at coordinate 46,486 of JAWKRQ010000041.1, forward strand.
GCGCACCAGGTAGGGGTGCAGCTCGCGCCCCAGCGCCTCGGAGGCGAACGTGCGGGCGGCCGGGTCGCGGACGGCGGTGAGCAGGGCGTCGACCTCGGTCTCCACCGTGTCGAGCGCGTCGCGGAGCTGCTGCTGGGCCACCCGGTCGTCGGGATCGCGGCGCAGGGCGGTCTCGGCGGGCGGGAGCGTGAGCTTGAGCTGCTCGCTGATGCGGGCGACCCAGGCCTGGAGCTCGCCGGCGTCGGCCACCTCGGCCTCCTTGCCGCCGTAGGCCCCGGTGACCGCGCCCTCGGTGAGCACCCGCACCCGGGCGATCGCCAGGCGGGCGACGTGCTCGTAGAACGCGGCGCCGAGGTCGGGGTGGGTGAGCAGCAGGCCGGCGAGGTCCTCGCGGGACCAGCGGAGCACGGTGGTGTCGGCGCCGGCGCGCACGTCGACCGAGCGCGGCGCGCCGTCGACGAAGGCCATCTCGCCGACGACGGCGCCCACCGCGAGCGTGTTGAGGATCACCTCGGGGGTGGTGCGCGTGTCGACGGCCTCGAGCGCGCCCGACTGCACCAGGAACACGTCGCCCGCCGGATCGCCGCGGCGGATCAGCAGCTCGCCGCGGCGCAGGCGCAGCGTGGCCGCCGCGCCCTCGAGCAGGGCGCGGTGGGTCGGACCGAACGGGTCGAGGAACGCCACGCGCGCTGGTAACTGGCGGGTGTGCCCGGGGCGAAATACGGACCGCCCTGGCACCGGGGGGCACGGGATGGCGGAGAGCTACGGAGCGTTGGACGAGCTGATCGGAGCGCTCGCCCGCGCATCGTGGAAGGAGCGCGACCCGATCAAGGCGCAGCTCAAGGAGCGCGCCGAGGGCTTCGCCGATCGCAAGGGGGTGCTCGAGCACCTCGAGGCCGCCAAGCGCGAGCTCGAGGAGCTCGAGGTCCGCTGGGAGGTCGACGAGGTGATCGAGGCGCTCACGCCGCCGCCGGCGCCCAAGGAGCCCGAGCCCGAGGAGGCCGCCGACCCGAACCGTCCGCTCACCGCGGCGGATCTCAACGTCGTCTACGACGATCCGCGCGGGCTCGTCATCCACAAGACGAAGGTGGGCGAGCGGTGGTTCGCCACCCAGCGCGACCCGCGCACGGGCCAGCCGCAGACCTTCGAGCTGCGCCCCGAAGAGGTGTCGCAGCTCAAGACCCAGCTCGCCGGCAGCCCCTACTGGGTGCTCGGGGCGGGTGCGTGAGCGGTGCGGTGCTGGCGCTGATCGTGTCGCTGTGGGGCTGTCGGTCCACCCCGGACTGCACCGATCCGTCCGCCAGCGTCGTCGAGGTCGACGGGCGCGCGCTGCAGTGCGAGCAGGCGAACGAGGTCGTCGACTACATCGAGCTGCTCGCCGGGCGGCGCCTGCTGCAGGGCGACCGCCCCGCGGCGATGCGCGCGCTGCGCGACAAGTTCCAGGCCGATCCCGAGGGCACCCTCGCCTGGATCGGGCAGGTGAAGGCCGCGGGCGCGGCGCTGGCGCCGCAGTACGGGCTGCACGCCGCGGAGGCGCGCGCGGAGGCGGTGTGGACGGCGCAGCACGGCGACGGCCTCGTCCGCCCGAGCGACGAAGCGCTGTTCAAGGTGCAGAAGCGCGCGCTCGGCGTGTGGAGCCACGACGACGCCACCAAGCTCGCCGTCACCGAGAGCGACCTCGAGGCGTGGATCCACTATGCGTCGCTGTGCCGCGAGGCGCAGGGCGGCGGCGTGCTGCGGATCTCGGTCGCCGACCGGGTCACCGTCTACAAGGACCTGATCGCGCGGTTCGACGAGGGCCAGCGGCCGAACCAGATCGCGCTCGCCTCGATGGGGCCCGTGTGGCTGCAGGTGCAGGACGCCTGGCAGTCCGCGAGCTACGAGCGGCAGCAGCGGTGGATCGCGGCCGCGCCCCTGCCCCCGCCGATGACGGCGACCTCGCTCGGCTATGCCGAGGCCGTGTTCGAGGGCAACCTCTGGCAGCACGCCTCGGTGCTCCACGACGTGCTCGGGCCGTTCCTGGTCGGGCGGCCGGAGGACTTCGGGGTCGAGGCGCAGCCGCCGCCGCCACCGCCGCCGCCCGCGCCCGAGCCGGCGGAAGACGGCGACGGACAGGGCGCCGACGGGCCGCACGCCGACGGCGGACCGGGCGACGGAGACGAGGCAGCGCCGGCGCCGGCGCCCGCCCCGGAGGGAGACGAGGGCGCGTCCGGGTGAGCGACCCGTTCGACGCGCCGCTGGTCGAGCGCGACCCCGTGGTGGCGACCTGGGGGATGGTGCTCGGCAGCTGGGGCCTCGCGGGCGCGGCGGCGGGCACGGCCGGCGGGCTGACGGCGCAGTGGCTCGACGGCTCGCACGCCGTGGCGGCCGCGCTCGGCGTCGGCGGCATGCTGGTCGGCGCGGTGGGCGGGGCCGTGGCGTACGGCGTCGACCGGAGCTGGTCGTCGTCGCGGCCGGCGCTGGTCGACGGCAGGCGCCGCTGCGTCCGCTGCACGGCTGGGTGCTCGGCGCGCCGGTGCTCGTCGCCGTCCCGTCGATGCTGTGGCTCGTCGCGGTCGCGGCGGTGGGGTTCCGCCAGCCCGTGGCGGCCGGGGCCTTCGCGATGGTCGCGCTCGTCGTGAGCTGGGCCGGGGTGCGGGTGGTCGGCCGCCACCGGCTGACAACACCGAGGCGCTGGAGGTGGGGCGCGCCGAGCGGGCCGTGCCCGCGCTCGAGGCGCTGGCGCGGTCGCCGTGGGCCGGGCGGAGCACGCGGTCCACGGCGCGGCTGAACCTGGCGCTGCTCGCGCTGCACCTCGGGCGCGGCGACGAGGCGGTCGGGTGGGCGGCGCAGGTGCGGCGGGGCGGCGGCGCGGCGTGGGCCGGGGTGGCGGCGTCGCTCGGGCAGCTGCTGCGGGGCGATCCGCCCGAGGACGCCGCGGACACGCTGGCGCGCGCGCTGTCGGGGCCCGGGGCGCGCGCCGTGGCCGCGGAGGCCGACGCCGTGCGGGTGCTGCTCGTGTGGCGGCAGGACGGCCCCGAGGTGGCGCGTCGGCTCGGGGAGCAGCTGCTCGGCCCCACCTCCACGACGATGCACCGGGCGCTGGTGGCGTCGCTGCGGGCGCAGGCGGGACCCGGCGGGCCCTGGGAGCTCGCCGGTGTCGGGCAGCCGGTGGGGGTCGTCGAAGCGCATCGAGGAATCTTCGCCGGGTCGTTGACCTCGCGCGAGGCCAGCCGTGGATCGGTCGGGTGGCGCACGGCCACCCGAGACCACCCCGACCCGGAAGGACCGAATGTACCGAAACGCATGGTGGCTGTTCGTCGCGCTCGCAGCGTGCAACGGCGGAGGAGACGCCGACGACGGCGGGACCAGCGAGGGCGACGCCGACGCCGACGCGGATGCGGATGCGGACGCCGACAGCGACAGCGACGCGGACACGGACGCCGACAGCGACGCGGACGCGGACGCGGACGCCGATGCGGACGCCGATGCGGACACGGACACGGACACCGACACGTCGGCGTCCACCGACACTGGCGCCGGTCAGGGCTGCGTCGCGAGCGGCGGGACCCTGCTGCTACGGCGTCGGCGACTTCCCCAACACCTGCCTGGTGGGCGCCTGCGGCTGCGGTCCGCAGGACTCGCAGCAGGTGCGGGTCTGCGCCTGCCCGGCGGGCCAGTGCTACGACGGATCGGCCTGCGTCCCCCACTGAGCGCTGGGCAGCGTACGTTGGGTGCGGGGCACGCGGAGGCGACATGAACGGGACGGGGTGGGTGCTCGCGGCGGCGCTGGTGGGCTGCGCGGGCGACAAGGGCACGACCGACACGGGCGCCACGACCGCCGACGCCGACGCGGACGCCGACGCGGACAGCGACGCGGACGCCGATTCCGACACGGACACCGACAGCGACGCGGACGCGGACAGCGACGCGGACGCCGATTCCGACACGGACACCGACACGTCCGCGCCCACCGACACGGGCGCCGCGCTGGGCTGCACGGCGAGCGGCGGCACCGTCGACGTGGCGGCGTGCTGCTTCGGCGCCGGCGACTTCCCCAACCTCTGCTACACGGGCGTCTGCGGCTGCAGCCCGCAGGACTCCCAGCAGGTGCGGATCTGCGTCTGTCCCGCGGGCAAGTGCTTCGACGGGGCGGGCTGCGTGGACAACTTCTAGGGAGCTCGCCGCGAACAGGCTTGTCGCCTGCAGTGCTGGCAAGCACGACCACCACCACGGCCGGGTGCCCGGCCGGGTGCCCAGGCAGTGGCTGCCGGCGTGGTCGTGGTCCGGTCAGCGCTGTCCGTGTTGCCGATTCAGACCGTACAACCTCTGTGTGCGACAAGCTCCCAGCTGGGAGCACCGTGGGACTCGGAGGTCGGACGCCCGTCGACCGCAGCGTCGACCGCGACCGCGACCGCGACCGCGACCTCGACGTCGACCGCGACCGCGACCGCGACCTCGACGTCGACCGCGACCTCGACCGCAGCCTCGACCACGCGGCCTCGACCGCGCGACCTCGACGTCGACCGCGACCTCGGCCGGCGACCGCGGCCGCGGCCTCGACATCGACCTCGGCCTCGACTGCGAGGTCGACCTCGACCTCGACCTCGACCTCGACCTCGACCTCGACCTCGACGTCGGCATCGAACGTCGACCTCGACTGTCCGACCCTCGACCTCGATTTCGATTTCGTTTCGTTTCGTTTCGACCTCGACGTCGACCTCGATTTCGATTTCGAATTTCGATTTCGATTTCGATTTCGACCTCGACCTCGACCTCGACCCTCCGCGACCTCGAACGTCGACCTCGTTCGATTTCGACCTCGATCTCGACCCTCGCCCTCGAGGTCGCCCTCTCGGTCGCCTCGCCTGGCGGGTCGCCCGCCCGCCACCGAGGGTCGCCCTCGCCTGAGGTCGCCCTCGCCACCAGGTCGCCGCGCCTCAGGGTGCCTCGCCCTCGCCCTCGCCTTCGATCTCGATCGGCCTCGTCCTCGAATCAGGCGCCGTCTTTCGACCTGCCTCGCCCTCGCCCTGAGGTCGCCTGCGCCTCAGCCTCCTCGCCCTCGCCTCGCCCTCGCCCTCGCCTGCGCCTCGCCTCGCCACTTCTTCTCGCCCTGCCTCCAACATAACGTGACCCCGTGCGCTGAGCTGCTGGTGTCCTCTCCGACGGGAGGAGCGATGGACGCGCTGCGGCACTGGCCCTGGTGCTGCTCGCCGGGCCGCCGCCGTTCGCTGGAGCCAGCGGCACGGCCTCTCCGCCGCCCCCGCCGAAGGTCGACCTGTCCGCCGTCGTCCTCGGCGGGCCACGGCCCGGGCGACCGGCCCGTGCTGGCTCGTGCCGGCTGCGCCTGCAGCGCCGGCGCTGCGTCCAGGATCAGCGTCCACCTACCAGGTTGACTGGCACCTGCCTGGCGCTCGCCCGGCGACATCGGCAAATGCCAGGATCGCCGGACTCGCCGGCGGCGCCGAGGCGAGCCCGCTACAGTTCCCCGTCCCGCAGCGCTTCGAGCAGGAGCACATCGTCGACTGGCTACGACGCGGTCCTGCTGGCTCAATGCTGCAGGCGTCGTCGTCCGCCCGACGCGCCGCCGGCCCCTTCTCCGTCGCCGCCGGCGTCTCCTGGCTCGTCTGCAACCGCCTCCTGCATCCAGGCGCTTCCACCCTCGAAGACGCCGCTGCGTTCCAGGTCGGCGCCGCCGACGCCCCGAGCCCCTACGCCCCGCTGTTCATGACCACTACAGCGCGCGCCCAGGAGCCAGGCGAGGTCGACGGGCTCGCGTCCACCTACCGGTCTCCACCGCCTCGTCCCAACGCCCTTCGGGTCGCCTATTATCACCCCTTGGCGCGCCGTTCGAGGTCGACGGAACGCCAGCCAGACTGCCCGATCTTGGTCCTGGAACTTCAGCGTCCTGCCGTCTCCGTCCACCCGCGCGACGACGGCTCGGTCGTCGTCCTGCTCGAGGGCCAGACGGCGAGCCAGGCCGATCTCGGCCGATCCCGAGGAGATCGGCGAGGATCGTCCAGCTGCGCGCGGGCGGCCACCAGATCCGGACCGAGCTGCGCCAGCCGCTGGTCTGGGCCCAGGGCGACGTGACCGCCGCCGCGGTCGCCGACCCGGTGTTCGACGCGTTCCCGCCGCCGTCGGGCGACGAAGCGCCCGACGAGGCCGCGCCCGAGGCGCCCGCCGAGGCGAGCAGCGCCCTCACCGCCTCGTCGGAGGCCGTGGCCGTCCCCACGACCCGCGCGCCGCTCACCGCCGGGCTGCTCGGCGTGCTCCTGCTGGCGCTCCTCGGCGGGCTCGTGCTCAACGTGATGCCCTGCGTGCTGCCGGTCATCACGCTCAAGCTCTACGGCCTCGTGGAGCACGGCGACCTGTCGCCCGGCGCCCGGCGCTCCGCCGGCCTGGCCTACAGCGGCGGCGTCGTGGCGTCGTTCTGGGCGCTCGCCGCCACCGTGCTCGTCGCGCGGCTCGTGTTCGGCGTGCAGCTCGACTGGGGCAGCCAGTTCCAGTACCCGCTGTACGTCGCGGCGCTCGCCACCGTGGTCGTCGCGTTCGGGCTGTCGCTGCTCGGCGTCTTCGAGGTGCCCGTGCTCGGCGCGGGCGCGGTCGACGAGGCCGCCAGCAAGGAGGGCCTGGTCGGCAGCTTCTTCACCGGCGTCTTCGCCACCGTGCTGGCCACGCCCTGCTCGGCGCCGTTCCTCGGCACCGCCGTCGCCTACGCGTTCGGCGCCCCCGCGTTCGAGCTGTTCCTCGTGATGACCGCGATCGGCGTCGGGCTGGCCGGGCCGTTCCTGCTGATCGCGTTCGTCCCCGCGCTCTACAAGTTCCTGCCGCGCCCCGGCGAGTGGATGGAGACGCTCAAGCAGCTCCTCGGCTTCTCGCTCCTCGCCACGGCGGTGTGGCTGTGCCACGTGCTCATGGGCCAGATCGGCGAGAAGGTGAGCTGGTTCCTGCTCTACCTCGTGGCCGTGGGCCTGGGCTGCTGGGTCTTCGGGCGCTTCGGCGGCGTCGCGGCCACCCGCGGGCGCCAGGCCGGCGCGGCCGCCGTCGGCGTCGGGGTCGCGGCGCTGGCCGCCTTCCTGTTCGTCGACCTCACGCCGGCCGAGGCCGAGTGCGCCCCGAGCTCCATCGAGGCCGCCGCGCTCGACTTCAGCGACGACATCCCCTGGGTCCCCTTCTCCGAGCCGCTCCTCGCCACGCTCGACGGCCGGCCCGTCTTCGTCGACTTCACCGCCGACTGGTGCCTCACCTGCAAGGCCAACGAGGCCGCCGTCCTCGACCAGCCCGACGTGCGCCGGGCCATGGCCGACGCCGGGATCGTGCCCCTGCAGGCCGACTGGACCCGCTCCGACCCCGTCATCACCGAGTGGCTCCACCGCAACGGGCGCGCGGGCGTGCCGATGTACCTGCTGCTGCCGAAGGACCGCACGCAGCCGCAGATCGTGCTGCCCGGAGGTCATCACGCAGGCCATGGTCATCGACGCCGTGCGGCAGGCCGGCGGCGAGGAACTGAGCCGCTACTGCACGCCCGTAGCGGTTGCTCACACCCCTGGCCTGCTCCCGCGTGAGCTGGTCCTGCGGCAGGCACAGCGCCGGGCCGCAGACCGGGAACGGGAACATCAGGTTGTCCGACAGCTTGTCGACGCACTCCTTCTCGAGTCGCACTCGGGCGTGTCGGGCAGCGTCCCAGGCGTCCCCACCTGCTCGACCGGTGGTACAGCCCGAGAGTAAGCCCGCCTCGTGGGCCATCGTCTCGCCGAGCGGATGTCCTCGGCGAGGAAGTTGCTACCCCGTCGGGCCCGGCCGCGAGCACCGAGCTGACCTGCACCGCAGGCTGGCGACGGCACGAGCGGCCCCGGGATGTCGCCCGCGATGCCGAGGAATCTCGTCGAAGCCCTCGATCTGCGGCGAGATGCGAGAAGTTGCGATCGGCGCGGATCGGTGTCGGCCGCGATGTCCTCGTAGGCTGGCTCCTCGCCGTAGGCCGGCGGGCCGAGGTTGCCGTCGGGGAACGCGTAGGTCGGAACGTCGGCCTCGATCACAGCATCGTCGTACCGCGGGGCGCGCCACACGTCCTTCGCGTGGCGCACGTCGACGGCGTCGCGCAGATCGGCGTCGTTCTCCAGGTCCTCGGTGAAGACGATCGAGACCTCGAGGAGCGCGCCGCGGTCGAACGACTGGTCGGCCTTGACCATCGCGTCGATCCACACCGGCGCCGCGGTGTAGCGGGCCTGGTTGCCGTCGACCACGCTTTTGCCGAGCTCGAACTCCAGCGCCCGCCGGCCGGGTCGGGATCGCCGTTCTGCACGGGCCAGTTGAGGTGACCGTCTCGCTGACGAAGCCCCCGTTGGTCTTGCTGTACGGCGACGCGTTCCCTCGAACGCCCGGAAGACCTCCTCGCCGCGCGCGCGGATCGTACACCGCGGACGTGGACCTGGTTGGGCGCCTCGACCTGCGCGGTGAACAGCAGGGCCGTCTCGCCCTCGGCCATCAGCACGGCAGAGAGCGTGGCGGTGCCCCCGTTGTTGGAACGAACACGCGTCCAGGCGTGGCGCGTGCCCCGAGGTCTTCTTCGAGCCAGCGCGCGGTGCAGCCCCGGCTGGTGGGGACGAGCAGCGTGGGCAGCATCCGAAGGCATCACCATGCTGGCCGCTCCCTCCGCGTCCGCAAGGGAGTAACCGACGGGCGGAGGTGCGTGGTGCTCGTCCCCAGCCGCACGGCAGGGTCGTGGACGGCTCGTCATCTGGACCTGAAGTGCGCGCGGCTGTCAGATCCAGGGCGCGGTCGCCGTCGCGCAGGGGCTGCGGGACGCGATCGCCCGCGCCTCGGACGACGCGAGGCCAGCCCGACCCGGCCACCCTGCCCGAGCACGCCGACCACCGGTCGCCGTCAGCGCCGAGCTGTGGGACGTGGAGGACGCCATCCGCCGCCACGATCCGGGCGACGTCGCCGCCTACGTAGCGCTGGCGCGGCGGGTGCCCAGCTGAACGACCACGGCGCAGCCGGCTGGGGAGGCGGCGATCGACCGGCGTCTCGGCGGGATTCGTCAGGCCAAGCTACGGGTAGCTCGATCTCCACGCGGAGCGTGGCGAGCGCCGGGGTCTCCGCCGAGGAGCCGCCGGCCGACGAGGTCCTCGGCGAACTGCAGGTACGCGAGGGCCCGGGCGCGATCGGTGGGGGCGACGGCCAGCGCCAACGCGGCGTAGGGCCGCACCCGGACCGGCGTGGCGCGGGTAGCGGCAACGAGGATCGGCAGCGCCTCGGGGTCGTCGAGCTCCCGTAGCGCCAGGCCGAGCGCCACCAGGGCGTCCGACAGGGTCGACGGCAGCATCGGCGCGCCGAGCCGGCGGTGGGCCACGCGGCGACGACCGCCGCCGAGCCTCGTGGGCGTGGGCGGCGGCGATGGCCTGGGCGGGGAGGAGCTCGGCCGCGCCCAGGCCTCGTAGGCGCCGGGCTGCACGGCGCGCGCGCCGATCTGGTCGCCGCGGGGCGTACAGACCCACCAGCGGGACGGTGGTCAGCAGCCACCCCGGGGGCGGCGGCAGGCGCGCTCACGGTGACGGCGGCGACGACGGCGGTCCGCAGGCGGCCCGAGCGGCGACGGTGGCGTTCGCCCACGGCGGGAGGCCGAGGCCGGCCTCGGGGCTCAGGCCGAGGCGCTCGCCCACGGCGCGGTGGACGGCGCGGCCTCGGCGTTGGCGCCAGACGAGGACGGCGATGGCGCCCGCGGGCCCGACCCCGGAGAGGAGGGTCAGCAGGGCGGGGGCCCCCAGCCCGCGGTCCAGCGCCTGCTGCAGGGTCAGGCTCGCCAGCGTCCCCACGGCCAGCAGCGCGTACGCGGCGCGCACCCCGATGCGCTCCACGACCCACCGCTGGCGGACGGCGGGCAGCGTGTCGGGATCGGGCAGCGAGAAGGGGTCCATCCGGGCTCCGGTCAGGCGCCGAGCTCGGCGCGGAGGGCGGCGATGGCCGGGTCGGCGCCGAGCAGCTTGCGGGCGTCGCTGGCCTCCGCGAACGCCAGGTAGACGCGCGCGCGCGCCGGATCGGACGCGGCGAGCGCCCGCGCCAGCGCGACGAAGGGCTTCGGGTCGTCGGGGCGGATCCGGGTGGCCGCGGCGAGGACGGGCACGGCCTGCGCGTCGTCGAGGGCCAGCAGGCCGAGCCCCAGCTCCACCAGGACCTCGGCCAGGATCCGCGGCAGCAGCGCCGGGCCGAGGCGCTCGCGCGCCAGCGCCACGGCCTTGGCGGCGTCGCCCTGCTCCCGCACCACGCCGATCGACTGCGCCGGGAGGAACACCGCCGCACGGCGCGCCCACCGGCCGCGGACGCCGGGCTCGCGGGCCCAGGCGGCGATCCGGCCGCGGAACGGCGCGACGAGCAGGGCCGGCGCGGCGATCCACAGAGAGCCCACCATCAGCGCCGTCGTCGGCTCGACCCACACCGTCAGCGCGACCAGCGCGGTGCAGCCCACGCTGGTCCAGGCGAGGCTCGCGGCGATCGCCCAGGCCGGGAAGGTGCGGTCCTGGCGGCGGCGCCACCAGGCGCCGGCCACGCCGAGCCCGAGGAGCAGGACGGCGAAGCCGAGGTTCGTCGGCCCCGCGAACTGGGCCGCGACCGCGGCGACGATGCCGGCGGCGGCCCCCCAGGCGAGCACGTTGCGCCGGCGGGGGATGGCGAGCTGCTCGCGCACGGCGCGGTGGACGGCGCGGGCCCGGCGCCGGTGCCAGACGACGATGCCGAGCATGCCGGCCGTCGGCAGGGCCATCCCGACGACCATCGCCGTCACGACGGTCGAGAAGGCGAGCGACCAGCGGACGGCCAGCAGGACGCTGCCGAACAGGTTGGCGTAGCTCGCGGCCACGAGCGTCACGCACAGCGTGACCACGGCGAAGCGCTCGGTCACCCAGCGCTGGCGGGCGTCGGTCAGGGTGTCGGGATCGGGGAGGGAGAGGAGGTCCATCGAGGTGAAGTAATGCCCGTGTAATGGCTCGGCGCGGGCGTCCTCCTACACTGATCGTGGGCCCGGATCCTCGCGGGCCCCTGGCGTCCCGGAGGGTCGATGCCGAAGACCGCCACCGTGTCGCTCCGCGATCTGCTGGGGCGCGACGTGATGTCGAGCCTGGCCCGGCTGCTCGCCGGCCCGCGCCCCGCGCCGCGGTTCGTGGACCAGCAGGAGCCCGTCCACGAGGCGCCGCCGGCCGAGGATCCCGACCTGGAGCCGTTCGTGGACTGGGACGCGCGGATCGGGCGCGGGCCGGGCTTCTTCCGCTCCGACGCCGACGAGTGCGCGTCGCGGCGGGTCGACCTGCGGGGGCCGACCGACCTCGATCCGGGCCCGCTGCCCATGGAGGAGGCGCCCGACGACACGCTGGAAGAGGCGCAGTTCCTGCACTTCTGAGGCGTCGCGGGCACGCTCCGGTGCTCACCAGGGCATGGGAGACGGGCAGGTGACGGCGTCGCCGCTGCCGTCGTCCGTGCCGGTCGGGGCGGCCTGGGAGACGGCGCAGCCGTCCCAGCCGTCGGGCCAGGGGAAGGCGCCCGCGTCGACGCAGAGGTCGTCGAGGCCAGGCATCGGTTCACCGTCGAGCGGCTCGATGGTGAGGGTGACGTCGGGCATCGGCGCGCACGGCTGGTCGGTGGGACTGCAGTTCGAGACACCCTCGAAGCGGAACCGCCATTGGGTGGCGTCGAAGTCGACAACCTGGACCTTGCCGCCGAGGACGACGAACCCGTCGACACTCAGCAGGTGGAAGGCGGGGGCGAACGGATCGCTCGGATCGGGCTGGACGGCTTCGGGCAGCGGCGCTTCCACGTCGGGCGCGGGCAAGGCGGGGAAGTGCAGCTGGACGCCCTCGGTGACGACCATCGCCGTGGCCGAGCAGCCGCTGCCCACCGCGGTGTGCAGCGACACGTCGTCGTCGTCGATGAGCCGCTCGACGGGTGCCGAGCCGTCGACCTGGAACAGCAGCCGGTGGGTCTCACTGGGCGAGCTCGTGGGACTGCCGGCGGTGATCACCGTCGTGCGAGTGTCGTCGGGCTGCTCCGGGACGCAGGCGGCGAGCAGCAGGAGGACGGGTGGGAGCCGGGTCATGGGATCACCTCGATCTGTCGTTCGCTGATGATGACATTGTCAGTGGTGTCCGTCTCGGACAGGGTGCCGTACGGGTCGATCCCCGCGCAGACGTAGTACAGCCCAGTCGGTGTGCCCGAGGGGATGGAGTACAGGCCGGTGGATGGGCCATGCTCGTAGGGGGCGTTCGAGCTGAGGGTGGTGGTGAGCGTGCCGATGACTACGTCGTCGCCGTCGAAGCAGGTGGTGTCGTCGGAGATCGTCCAGTAGACCGGGACGTTGGTGTACGAGGAGGCCGTCCCATTCACAATGATCTCGATGGCTCCGGGTCCAGACGATTCGTCGGCGTAGGTGTTCACGACGAGGTCACCGCCCGCCGTCACCTCCCATGGATCGTAGGCGATGCCACCGCCGTTCGCGTCGCGCCAACGCTCCCGCTGCGTTCGATTGCCGGCGTCGGTTGAGGCCCACTTGCCGAGCATGAAGTTCTTGCCGGTACTGGTCCCCGGCTTCAGCGACGTGAGGCCGACGTAGTCGTCCTCGTGAATCCGCAGTTGCCCGCCGATCTCGGCCGCCATCCGCCGCTCCATCACCGAGAGCGGATCGGTGCTGTGGGTCAGGCCGAGCCCGTGGCCGAACTCGTGGACCAGTGCCGCTGGGAACGACTTGATGCCGTCATCTTCCTCGTTCCAGACGGACGGGAGCCATGTACCCCAGATCCAGGTCTCGCTGTCCGTCGTCGTGTCCCGGACCTCGATGTCGAAGCTCTGCGTGCTGCAGTATCCACTCGTGACGATCATGTCCGAGGTCGTCAGCATGAGCACGTCATCACCGGCGAGGTCGACCACCGTGAGGTGGTGGTACGTCGCCAAGCCGACCTCGCTGTAGCTGTTGGTGTGATCGACAGCGGACCTATACCCCGATCGGATGAACTCCCAATCGCATCCGCGGTTGCGTTCGCCCGTGCCACAGGTCCACTGGTCGGCAGCTTCCTCGGCTGCGTCTTCGAAGGTGCTGTTCCAGTCGTCGTAAGGATCGACGATGTACCAGACGTGGAAGCTGCCCGTGATCGAGCGCCCCGCGGTGCAGGTGGCGTTCGTGTTCTCCCAGGCATGCGCCGGATTCACCAAGATCAAACCAAGGAGGAGGCTCACCGTCCACGCTCCGCGATGCAGTTGGTCACCGCGCCAACAGCGTCCTCCCAGTGGAGTCCGCCGGCGGCCAACGCTCGAGACGTCCGGGCCGCCGCCGCGTCGTCGGTGCGTGTGGCGGGCATGGTCGGTACAGCGTCGGCCCGCTCGGTGCAGGGCAGGCTCGCCAGCGGTACACCGTCACCGTCGACGGTGACCGCAACGCCATCGACATCCGTACGCTGACGGAGGAGCCCAGCTCCCCAGCTCACCAGCCGCCAACGACTCGTGACCGGGACGGCATGCACGAGCAGCCGCTCTCCGACGGCGAAGGTCGGTCCACCCCCATCGAGCCATCGGCCGTCCGCCATCGGCCCGCCGAGCAAGACAAGGTCCAGCGTGCTTGCCGGTGCACCGAGCAGCGACTGTTCCACGTCGAAGGCATAGACAGTCAGCGGGCGACCGTCTTCCTCTACGTAGGACACCGAGAGGACCGTCCCGACTGCGGCGACGTCAGCTCGAGCGACGAAGTCGGCCAGCGACCCATCACCCAGCGTCGTCGCCAAAGCGGGGGGGGAAAAGGGGGTAAAGCAAGAGCAAGAAAATCATGGGCAGCCTCCAGGTGGATCCTTGCTTGGCCATGCTAGCCAACCGATTGTCCACCGACAACTCGAATGTGTCCCACCGGTGCCCGATGCCGTGGCAAGCGAGGTCACCCGCTCGTCGCCACCATCCGCACCAGGTTGGCGACCACCACCAGCACCAGCACCGCGTACACGAACCGCGGGCCGTAGCCCACCGTGAGGCGCACCCCGAGCGTCGCGCCCACCGCAGAGCTCAGCGCCAGCACCCCCCCCGCCAGCCAGTCCACCAGCCCCGCCGCGGCGTACATCACCAGCGGCGGGACCGTGAACGCCGCCACCAGCAGCACCTTCCGCGCGTTCGCCCGCACCGGGTCGAGGCCGCCGAACACCACCAGCGCCGGCAGCAACAGCACGCCCACGCCCGCCTGGAGGAAGCCGCCGTAGGCGCCGGCGGCGAACAGTGCGAGCCAGCGCACCGGCCGGGGCCGGCCCGGCTCCAGCCAGGAGCGCGGGCGGGCCAGCGACACGCCGAGCATCACGATCATCGCCACGGCCAGTACCTGGTCGAAGCGCTTCGGGTCGAGCCACAGCGACAGCGCCGCGCCGAGGCCCGCGCCGGCGCCGCTGACCAGGATCTGGGCCCACAGCTCGCCGCCGCCGTCGACGCCGCGGGCGCGGAACCGGCCGGCGCCCCAGGCCGACTGCACCAGCACGCCGACGCGGTTGCTGGCGTTGGCGACCGGGGCGGGCAGGCCGAGCGCCAGCAGGGCGGCGACGGTGACGAAGCTGCCGCCGCCCGCCGCGGTGTTGACGGCGCCCGCGAGGAGGCCGGCGGGGACGAGCCACAGCAGCGGCAGCCAGCCGTGCGATCCGGACCAGGGCAGCAGGGAGTGCATGGTCCCGTCTACATCACGGCGGGCGGGCGAGCACGCGCGCTCCGAAATCGCTATGCTCGGGGCGTACTGAACAGGTGTTCGGGGACGGGATGGAGTGGGACCTCAACGAAGGGCGCTACACCTGCCTGCTGCGGGGGGGCGTGGTCGCGCACGCGGTGCGGTGCGGGCAGGGGTGGGAGGTGCTGGTGCCGGCGGCGGGCATCCACGAGATCGTGCGGAACCCGCAGCTGCGGACGTGGCTGACAGCGCGGCCGGTGGTGGAGCGGGTGATCCGGGCGCGGCTCGAGGGAGTCGATCCGCACGCGCGGTGAACGCGGACGTCGTGGGCGCGAGCAGGGCGGCTGGCGAGCTGTGAGCTGTGCGCTGCGAGCTGGGCGAGCAGCGCACTGCGAGCTGGGCGAGCCGGGCGAGCTGGGCGCCGAACGCGCAGTACAGGGCTTTCAACCGGGCCTCCCCCGCACCGCGCCGGGGCTCGTACCACGCCCTGCACGTCCGGCCACCTCGGCCACCCCTTCGCACCCGTCCGGGCAAGCCCGGACGGCTCCTGCAGCGGACCCGGCCGAGGTGGCCTCCCGCTCCGGGTGCTGGTCTGCAGCATCTACGCGGTGCGGGGGAGGCTGTGCGGGTTCGCGGGCACCAAGCCCAGGACGCAGCAGACGAATTCATGGGAGTGTGCTCGGCCGGGCACCGGGCCCCCGAACGTGCGGACGGGAGCGATGGCGGAGCCGGCCTCACCAAAGCCCTGCCTGGCAGCGTCGTGGGGCCGCGTCCACGCCTCGAGCACGCTCGTCGCGGTGCGGTCGACTGGACCGGCTTACCACCAGGCTAGTCACCCCGGATCGCACACCTCCGGGAGGTATGCCGGCCTGGATCGCACACCTTGGGGCCGGAACGCCCGTCGCGTCGCGGAGAGTCTTGGTTCTCTCGTGGGCCACCTGCCGCCCACCCCGCCAACTGTCTCACTGAGGGGGGCTACCTCCTGCGGGTGTGCGATCCGGGGCAGCTTGCTCTCGAGGTCGAGTCGCGGCGACGTATGTACGGACGTTGCGCACCCCGAGCACCGGCGACAGCTCGGGCTGGCGCAGCTGCTCGCCGATCCACCGCGCGACGCGCAGCCACGCCGCCACGCCGCTCGCGGGCTCCGCCCCGCCACGCTCTCTCTCTCGCTCGTCGCCTTGCGGGCTCACGCCGCTCGCGGGCTCAGCTCCCGCTCCGCCCCGCCACAGCGCCCCCGCCGGCGCCGGGTCGGGGTCCACCTCCACGGACGACGCGGCCGTAGCGGCCATCACCGCCTCACGGCCCTCCGCCTCGCCCCTCGCCCCTCCCCCTGCGCACCCGTTCAGGGTGGCACCTCGCCTCGCCGAGCGGCATCCTGCGGCACCATGATCCGAGACACCATCGCCGCCGCCCGGGAGCTCGCCGCCTGGGTCCGCGAGCACGCCGCCCCGCTCTTCCTCACCACCGTCGCGGCGTTCCCCTGCCTGTTCTACGCCGCCCACGGCCCCCCGGCCGACCTCAAGATCCTGCCGAGCATGGCCGTGTCGCTGTTCCTGGTCCTCCCCCTGTGGGCGGTCACGGTCCACGACGCCCGCGACCGCGCCTCCCAGCTCCTGGCCGGCGCGGGCCTCGTCCTGGGCCTGGCCCCGCCGCTCGTCTGGGGCTACGGCCCCGGCGGACGCGAGTACCTCAAGGCCCACCCCGACCCGATGGTGATCGGCGCGTTCCTGGGCCTGGCCCTCACGCTGGCCGCCGTCCTCCGCAGCACCGACGCGAAGGCCTGGGGCCTCGGCACGGGCGACTTCCGCTGGTGGCGCCAGCCCGTGGGGCTGCTCCTCACGATGATCCTCGTCTGCATCCCGATCGTCGCCTGGATCTTCCCCGACTTCGCCGAGTTCTACCCCCGCTACAAGCCCGCCCGCGCCGGCGACCCGCTCGCCCTCCTCGAGTACCAGGTCGCGATGGGCATCTACATGTTCAGCTGGGAGTACCTGTTCCGCGGCTTCGTCCTGTTCGGGTGCGCCCGCTACGTGGGGCCGGTGGCCGCGATCCTCATCCAGGCCTTCCCCTTCTTCCTGCTCCACGACGGCAAGCCCGAGCCCGAGTTCGCCATCAGCTGGTTCGGCGGCATCCTCATGGGCTGGCTGTGCTGGCGCGCCCGGTGCATGTGGCCGAGCTTCCTGCTCCACTGGATCCTCTACGCGACGATGGAGGTCTCGGCCTTCGGGCTGCGAGCCCTCGGGTAGGCGGTTAGCCCGGACGTCCGAGCCCCGACCCGGTCGCGGGCCCGCGGAGGAGCGATGTGGTCGCTGGTGGTGGCGTTGCTCGCGTCGGGGTGCAGCTCGCCCACGCCCACCCCGCAGCAGCCCCCGGCAGCGGGCGCGCGCGCGGGCAAGGCGAAGATGAAGGGCAAGGCCGGCGCCGGCAAGGCCAAGCGCCCGATGGGCGGCGGCGGCGCGGCGCTGGGCGTCGCGGGCCCGGTCACGGGCGAGCTCAAGCTCACCGTCCTCGACGGCGACGCGCCCGCCGCGCCGGCCCCGACCGATCCGGCGCCGACGGAGCCGGCCCCCGCCGAAGAGGCCCCCGAGGCCGCGCCCACCCCCGCCGAGCCCGCTGAGGGCGCAGCGCCCGCGCCGGTCGTCACCGTGCCCCACACCCAGGCCGACCTGCTGATGACCTTCTCCGACGGCCAGACCGTCCCGGTCACGCTCGGCAAGGTCACCGGCACCTGCGCCGAGGTCCCGATCAAGCCGATCGGCCCCGAGACGAACCCGCAGACGCCCCTGTGGAGCGTCCAGTGCACCGACGCGATCACCACGTCGGACCTGGCGATCCTCCAGCTGGCCGACCAGGTGGTCGTCCTGCGCGCGATGCCGACCCCCACGGGCGAGCTGCAGTACCGCCCGGTCAAGCGCATCAAGCTCGCCCAGGGCGCCACGCTGCAGCGCAAGGCGGGCTGACGGGTGCTGGCGCTGCTCGCGCTGGTCGCCGCCGCCGCCGCCCCCGACGCCGCCACGCTGCAGCAGGGCTGGGAGGCCTACCGCCCGGCGCTCGACGCCCGCGCGAAGTACCCCTTCCGCCTCGACGCCGCGGCCTGGGCCGAGCTCGCGCAGGGCCGCGTCTACCGCCGGCGCGACCGGCTCGACGGCACCGACCGCGTGCTCGGCGTCCGCTGGATCGCGGCCGACCTCGACACCACCTGGGTCGCCGTCCAGGACCCCCATGGCGACGACTACGTCGACGGGTACGTCCACGAGGAGCTCCCCGGCTCCACCTTCCAGCAGCGCCTGCTCTACCAGCGGATCGCGCTGCCCTGGCCGCTGCAGGCGCGCCAGTGGGTGATCCTCGTCCAGAACAACCTGGGCCTGATCGGGCAGACGCAGGGCGCCGTCTGGGAGCGCACCTGGGACCTGTCCGACCGCCGCGGCGCGAAGGCGGAGGACCCGAAGGCCGTCTGGCTGCCGGTGAACGAGGGCGGCTGGTTCCTGGCGCGGGTCGGCGGGGGCACGCTCCTCGGCTACCACGTCCGCACCTCGGTCGGCGGGGTGGTCCCCGACGAGGCGGCCGTGCGCTGGAGCTTCTCGACGCTCACGAAGATGCTGGAGCGCATCGCCGGCCGCACCGGCTGGGTGCGCGAGCACTACACGGGCGATCACGCGCCGCTGCGCCGCCCCGACGGCACCGAGATCGACCGCTTCGGGGGCTGACCGCGCCCCCGGCCGGCACGCAACGTCGGGCTGCGCCGCTGCCGCCCCCGCGACGCATTACGCTCGGCACCTGGGAGGCGCGATGGCGGAGCAGCAGCGCTCGGAGACCGCAGAGCTCGTGATGGTGGCGTTCGTCCTCGCGCCGGTGGCCGGGGCGATCCTGTCCGGCCCGATCGCCGGGACCACCCTCGCGACCCTGGCCCTGCTCGACAGCATCCTGATCGGCCTCGGCATCATCTGACGCCGAGGCTGAGCCGAGCCCGCCAGCGCCGAGTATGCTCGGGGCTGGGGGTCCGATGCTGGTGTGGGTGCTCGCCGCGGGGCTCGGCGGCTGCGGTCCGGATCGCGGCGACAAGCCCGTCCTGGGCGCCGAGCAGCTCTACCTCGACGCCGCCGACCAGGTCCTGCCGGTCGCCGTGGTCGGCCTGGCCTACGACGCGCCGCTGCTCGTCACGGGCGGCGAGCCGCCGTACCTGTGGTCTGCCCCGGAGGGCACGGGTGTGCCGACCGGCCTGGCGCTGCGCCCCGACGGGCACCTGGTGGGCGTCCCCGCCGAGGCCGGCACCTTCCTGTTCTCGGCGCTGATCGCCGACAGCGCGGGCCGCAGCAAGCGCATCGAGGTCACCGTGGAGGTGATCCTCGAGCCGCAGGTCGTCACCTGCGGCGAGACGGTGTCGGGCAGCTTCGCGGGCACCGCCGTCGGCTTCGAGGGGCCCGACCTCACCGCGCAGGAGAGCCTCGCCTGGCTCGCCGTGGCGCTCCCGGAGACGCTGACCACCCGGGTCGAGCTCGGCTTCGACGCGCGCGCCGTGGCGACCCTGTACGTCGAGCGCGCCGCCGAGCCGATCGGCTCGTCCGACATCGACGAGCACTACGTCTCGTTCTACCTCAACCCGGGCCTGACCGACATGGTGGTCACGCTCGACGCCGGCACCAACCCGTCGCTCACGCCCTACCTGGCGCAGGGGCTCGTCCCGCTGCTGCTCGTGGGCCAGTCGCCCGGCGACTGGGAGATGACGGTGACCTGCAGCGACGGGCCCATCTTCGTCACCACCGCCCAGTACCCCACGCGTCTCGGCGATCCGCTCGACGTCGACTTCGACGTGTACGGCGACAACACCGGCGTCCGCATCTGGACCGAGGACCCGCTGCCCGACTGGATGCTGTGGGACGAGGCGACGGGGCGCGTCGAGGGGACGGCCGAGGAGCAGGGCGCCTGGGAGTTCACCGTCATCGCGGAGACCGAGGACGGCCGGCGCCGCGAGGAGCGCTCGATCCTCGGCGTCTACGACGTGGTCGACCTCGCCTGCGACACCACGACCCCGCTCTCCACCGACGAGGGCTACTTCGACGGCGACTTCTACTCCTACTTCGATCCGCGCGGGTACGGCGTCTTCCGCCTGCCGCTCGACGGGATCGCGCCCTCGGCGATCACGCTGCGCACCAGCGGCGCCGACGCGCACTACATCGGCCTCGCCGACCCCGACCCGGGCTGGCTGCGGTTCTACGGCGGGGCGGAGCGGGTCTACGTCAACCTGCCGGAGGCGTCGCTCGAGGTGAGCCCGCGCAGCTACCCGGCGACCGATCACTACCTCGCGGCGAACGAGCTGTACTTCTCGGCGGCGTCCATCGGGCTCGACCTGTCGCTCGACGTGTCGGTGGACTGCGACCCCGCACCGCGCCCCGACCTCGCCGCGCTGCCGGTGATCCCCGCGCTGGGCGGCGGCTCGTTCCCGCTCGCGGGCCTCGGCGGGACGCCCCCCTACACCTGGTCGGCGACCGGCCTGCCGAACGGCGTGGCGCTCGACGCGGGCGGCCTGCTGCACGGCGCCGCGGTGGCCGGCACCTACCCGGTGGAGGTCACGATCCGCGACAGCGCGGGCGGGTCGAGCACCGAGGCCTACCCGCTGTACGTCGGCACCGACGCCGCCTGCGCCGGCTACACGCCGATCCGCTGCGGCGACGCCGTGGAGGGCACCTACACGGAGTCCTACTTCAACGACGACAACGGCAGCCGCTCCACGACGGTGTTCTGCCTGGTGGACCAGACGGAGGAGGGCCTCGGCTTCGAGGTGTACTCCGACGACGGCGAGCTGCGGGTCGACGTGGCGGACCCGGGCCGCTCGGCGCGCGAGATGTTCGACCAGGGCTACGGCACCTACGTGGCGTGGGTCGGGCGGGACGGGACGGAGGGCGTGCCGGTCGACCGGTTCTCGTGGCCGAACCTCGCGGACTACGACCAGCTGCCGGTCCTGGTGGCGGTGCGGGCGTACGATCCGGGGGACTGGGCGGTCCACCTGGTCTGCCAGTAGCGAGAAAGCGGGGTCGAACCGGACACCCGCTCGAAGCGAGCGGGCACGAACCGGACAGCCGGGGCGGGCCGGCGGGGGACGCTGACCAGCCAACGTCGGGAATCGGCGGCCGTCCGTGCGCCGGCGCGGCGGTGGGCGGGGATCGGTCGGGTTCGGTGCCGCTGTCTTCGAGGGGGTGTCCGGTTCGATCCCGCTGTCTTCGGGCGGCGTGGCAGCGCGCTCTCCGTGTTCGGAACGCACACACGGGCCGTGCCCGACGAGCCCCTCACCATGGGCGTCGTCAGGGACGGCTGTGTGTGCGTCCCGAACACACCGCCGAACCGGGATGACAATTCCTACGGTGCCGCCGGGCGGGGGACCCTGTCGGTCAGGCGCAGCCAGCCGGCATCGTCGCCAGATCTGCTCAGCGCCCGCCCGCCAATAGTCCCCTTTCGCCCGTCAGCACAATTGCACGCCGGAGCGGCCGTGCCGAGCCTCTCGGTGGGGCCGGAGTGCGCGCAGGGCCGGGCGGCGGGCGGGCGACCGTCACTCCGGCGCGACGCCATCGCTCCCGTCCGCACGTTCGGGTGCCCGGCGCCCGGCCCGAGCACACTCCCATGATCACAGCGCGACGACGGAGTCCGCCGGCAGCGGCAGCGCCTCGTGGCTCGTCACCACCACCACCCGCGCCACCCGCCAGCCCGCCACCACCTCGACCACCCGCGCCGTCGCCTCGGGGTCGAGGTTGGCGAACGGCTCGTCCATCAGCAGCACGTCGGGGTCGCCGGCCGCCGCCGCGAGCAGCTCCGCCCGCCGGCGCTGCCCGGCGCTGCAGTGCCCGAGCGGCAGGTCGCCGGGGACGCCGAGCGCCTCCCGCAGCGCCCGCCGTCCCAGCCGGGCGCGCCGCGGGCGCCGCCAGCTCCTGCCACGCCTCGTCGACGGTGAGGAACGCCGGCAGCTCCGGCGCCGCCGCCAGCAGCGCGATCCGCGCCCGCGCCGCCGGCTCGTGGCGCGGATCGCCGCCCCCACGTCGACGGTGCCCTCGCTGGCGCGCCAGCCGCCGCACAGGCAGCGCAGCAGGGTGGTCTTGCCGGTGCCGTTGGGCCCGGTCAGGTGGTGGACGCCCGGGCCGAGCGCCAGCGTCAGCGGCCCGATGCGCCGCCCGCCCGGGAACTGCAGGGCCAGCCCCTCGCAGCGCAGGGCCGCCGTCACGTGCGCCGCCAGCGCCGCCGCTCGAGGCCCCGGGTGGCGGCCGCGAGCGCCAGCACGGCCAGCACCGCCACCGACAGCGAGCCGGCGGCGTCGGCAACGCCGGTGGCCCCGAAGGCCGTGCCGGGCACCACGGTGAGGCCCACGCACAGCCCGAGCCAGTAGGGCCAGGTGCCCGGGTTGGGCCGCGCCGGCCGCGACGCGACCCACCAGGCCGCCCCGCGCCCACCGCCGCCACGAAGGCCGCGATCCGCGCGTGCCCCGCGGGGCCGAGCGGCGGCGCCGCCACCGCGGCCGCGGCCCAGCCGGGCACCAGCGCCGCGCTCGCCAGCGCCGCCAGCGCCAGCGCCCGCTGCCGCGCGGTGGTGGGCCACTCGGGCGGGTCGAGCCGCGCCCCGAGGGCCCGCGCAGCGGCTGCCGGCAGCGCCAACGCGGCCATCCCGAGCAGCGCCATCGTCACCACGACGCCGCCGGCCAGCACACGCCCCTCGTAGCGGCCGTTGTGGTGCATCGCGCCGGCCACCGCCCCCACGAGCGGCGCGCCGAGCAGCGGCGGGCCCCAGCGGCGCCGCTCGATGCGCCACACGGCCAGCGCGTCGCGGTGGAGCAGCGCCGACAGCGCGCCGCGCGGCCGCAGCCCGAGCCGACGTGGCGCGGCGTCGCCCCAGGCGGGGCGCGCCCACACCGCGGCCCAGCCGGCGAGCCACACCGCGCCCGCCAGCAGCGCGGGCCCCAGCGCCCCGGCCCCGGCCGGTGCCGCGTGCAGCGCCGCCGCCGCGAGCCCGCCCGCCGCGGCCGCCGGCAGCGCCAGCCACGGCCGCGCGCTCGCCCCCAGCGCGGTCGTCGCGAGGCCGGCCGCGAGCCACGCCGCGGCCGTGCCGACCGCCCACGGCCCGTACCAGAACGCCGCGAACCCGCCCACCGGCAGCGCCATCGGCCCCACCACGGCGGCGACCGCCGGCCCCAGGCCGCCGCGTCGGCCGGCTGGCGGAACAGCACGGCGTGGCGCGGGCCGTACGCGAGCTCCCGCACCGTGCGCCGCTCCGACAGCGCCACCGCGAGCGCGAGGCCCGCCACCGCGGCGCCCGCCGCCCAGGCCGGCGCGGCCGCGAGCTCGCGCTGCACCTGCCCGAAGTCCACCACGGCGTCGGCCTCGACCACGGCGAGCCCGAGCAGCAGCCACGGCGGCAGCAGGTGCATCAGCAGCGCGGCGCCCGTGTCGCGCGCCACCCAACGCGCGAGGATCCGGGCCTGCCGCAGCCGCTCGCTCACCACGACGTGTTGCCGCCGAAGTGCCCGCTCACGGCCAGCGACAGCCGGGTGATGCTGCCCGAGTACTTCCCGTTGGCCGACGGGTAGAAGTAGCGCGCCGGCTTCGCCGACTCCGGGTCGACGGTGAGCGCGAACGCGCTGTCGGTCACCGTCCGTGACATCAGGACCTGCTGCGAGAACGACAGCCCGATGCCGAGCTGGTCGATCGGGTTCACCTGGCCCATGGCGCCGAGGATGAGGGCGTCGAAGTCGGCGTTGTTGGCCGACACCGACGCGCTCGGGATGGCGTGGTGGTCGTAGAGCACCCGCGCGCCGGCGGAGAACATGTTCGTGAGCCGCACCTTGCCGTCGGCGCCGACCCAGAACGTGTCCTGCGCGTCGCGCGCCCACAGCCGCGGCTTCGACACGAGCGCGGCGGCCTCGTCGGCGAGCTCCGGCGAGTTCGCGTACTCCAGGAACTGGTCGGCCTTCACGTTCGTGCCGATCTCGTAGTCGCTGAACGACGACCACATCACGGAGGCGCCCATCACCTCGAGGCGCACCCGGTCGATCGGCCGCAGCACCACGCCGAGGTGGATGCGGCTCGGCAGCCGGTAGCCCACCGAGCCCGTGCCCTGCGCGACCACGCCGTTGCCGGTGTCGGCGTCGCACAGGCCGCGGGAGGTGGCGCCGAGGCGCGAGAAGGCGTCCCACTGCGGCGGGCACTGGAACTTCAGCGTGAGGTCGCCCTCGTTGTCGAGCCGCACGCCGTGGTTGTAGGCGAGCGAGATGCCGAGCTTGTTCCCGATGGGGGTGAGGTAGACGCCCGCCCCGAAGGTCATCGCCTGGTCGGTCAGCGCGCCGTGGCCGTCGCCCTTCTCGCCGCCCAGCACCGCCGTGGTCGTGTACCCGCGCTGCTCGGCGTAGCCGTCCTGGAAGGGCGCGGTGTCGATCTGCTCGCGCACGGCGACGGCGAGGTCGGGGTAGGTCGAGGTGTCGGTGTCGGCGTAGTACGAGCTGTTGACGAACGACACCGACGCGCCGAGCGCGACCTTGTTCAGGATCTGGTAGCTCGCCCCGGCCATCGCGTGGATGGCGCGGATGTCGCCCGCGCGGATGGCGTAGCGGTTGGCGCCCCACTCCTGGTCCGACGCGCCGCCGCGCGCCGTGGGCACCGCGAGGCCGAGCCCGACGCCGAGGCCGGGGACCATGAAGTTCGAGGACACGCCGAGGAACGGCACCACGCCGAGCGTCGAGAGCTTGTCGGTGCCGCTGTAGTCGTAGGTGTCGGGCGGCGGGTCGAACGGCCCCTCGAAGTACACGGACGGGTCGACGTCGCCGTAGCTCGGGTTGTCGCGCTGGGCGGTGACGCTGCCGAGCAGCGGCGCGGCCTCCACCAGGAACTGGGTGCCGCCGCCGACGGCGAGCCCAGCGGGGTTCCACCAGATGGCGCTCGGGTTGGTCGCGCCGGGCGTGCCCCACGGGCCGCCGACCTCGAGGAGATCGAGGCCCGCGGCCCGCGCTGGCGCGGCGGCGAGGGCGGTGGCGAGCAGCAGGGTCGAAGCCGACAGGGTCCGGATCACGGGGCGCTCCTCGGTGGCGCGGTGTCTGGTGAGGTACCCCGAAACGGGGCCGCAGGACAACGAGGGCCGCCCCGTGGTACGGACAGGGGGGCGCACGGGAGGGACGATGGCGCGCGGCTGGCAACTGCTGATCCTGGCGGCTCTCGCCGCGGGCTGCGAAGACGGACCGGTGAAGAAGGTGGGCGACGGGCTCACCCTCGAGGGGCCGGGCACGGTCGACACGGGCGGCGCCACGACCGAGCCGCTCGCGAGCTGCGACGCGCGCGACCAGGACGGCACCTGCACCGACTTCGTCGGCCCCGACTGGGACCAGGCGTCGATCCAGAACGCCTGCATCGGCGCCGTCAACACGACCGCCTGCCCCGTGGCCGACATCGGCGGCTGCTCCTACGAGGCGGGCGGGCCGCTCGCCTCGATCGTCTGGTACTACACGGGCAACTACTACGGCGCGGCCGACGAGACCTCGCTGTCGGCCGACTGCTACCAGACCTACGGCGCCTGGCTCTGAGTGCACTTCGACCTGAACCACGTCACGCGGCACCCGCGCGACCTCGTGTTCGCGACGCACCGCGACCACATCGAGGCGCTGGCGGCCTACCTGCCCGACGTGGAGCGCATCGAGGTGCGCGGCCGCTCGCGCCACGCCGACGGCCGCGAGGTGCAGACCCAGTGGTGGGTCGGCTCGACCTCGGCGCTGCCGCTGTTGCTGCGTCCGATGGTGCCGGCGCACCTGTTGCAGTGGCAGCAGACCACCACCTGGGATCCGGCGGCGTGGACGGCGTCCTGGGAGATCGAGGTGCCCGGGCTCGGCGCCGCGGTCTCGGCGCGCGGCAAGCACACGTACGAGCGCGACCCGGCGGGGTGCCGGATCGCGCTCGAGGGCGACTTCGCGTTCCGTCCCGACCGGGTGCCGCAGCTGGCGCAGGTGCCCGCGGCGGCGATCCCGGTCGTGGAGCGGGCGGTGGTCTCGATCGTCCTGCCCATGATCGAGCGGACGGGCGAGGCCGTCGGCCGCTACCTCGACGACCGCTAGAGACTCGACCACCCATCCGTGGACGTGGGTCACCTCGCAGCAAGCTTCGCCGAATGCACCGCCTCGATCGCGGGTCCGGCTTCGCCGCACCCCCGGTCGGGCAGGCATTCGGCTTGCTTCTCGCTCAATACGTCGGAGAACGCGCTGGCGCGCGTCCTCCGACTCCTGCGAGACGCGCCCAGGCATCCGCTGGCGCGGATGCCTGGTCGCGTCTCTAGAACATGACGGTGTAGCCGGCCTGGATGTCGAAGGTGTTGGCGAAGGCCACCACGGCCGCGCCCTGCAGCGGGGCGGTGGTGCCGCGGACGTTCGACAGGATCATCGAGTACCGCGCGCCGAAGTTCAGCAGGCCGGAGCGGCCCGAGCACCTGCAGGCCGGTGCGGGGCGCCAGCGCGGCGCCGGCGTCGAGGTCCGGGTTGTCGTCGACGTTGTCGGCCAGGGCGATCCCGCCGCCGATGCCGCCCACCCAGAACAGGCTGTTGTTGATCGGCACGTGGACCGAGGGCTCCAGCATCAGGGAGAACTGGTTGACGCTGTCGTTGTCGACCGACAGGTGCCGGATCCCGGCGATCCCCGACAGCTCGAGGTTGTCGAACAGGAAGTAGCCGACCATCGGGTCCGCCGAGAAGGTCGTCACGTCGTTGGAGAGCGCGAACGACATCGAGCCGCCCGCCTCACCCACGGCCCGGCTCGCGTAGCCGGTCTTCGCGCCCACGCCGGCCAGCGCCTTGGTGTCGCGCGCCGGGTTCGGCAGGTCGATGCCGGGCGCATCGGGCTTGAGATCGGGGTCCACGGAGTCCGACAGGTCGTTGGACGTCCCGTCCGCGTTGTCGCGGTCGGTGTCGTCGGCGAACGCCACGCCGCTCGTCCCGAGGGCCAGCACTGCAACCATCATCACTCGCTTCAGCATCCGTCACTCCTCTCGTGGGGGATTGCATCGTCAATCGGCACACCCATCATGTATGCAAGCAACGAAAAGGAGTGCAACGTTTTCTGACGGAACGCGCTCGAACGTGGAGTATCGGGAGGGATCGCGGATCCCTCCCGGCCTGCAGGTGCCTGGCGGCGGGATCCTCCTGACTGTGCGGAGTGTGACGGTGTCGTGAACGTGTCCCGGCGCGTGTCCCCGCGGGCCACCGGTGATACCGAGGGGCCGGGTGGCACCGGTCGCCCGCGACGAGGTTGCCGTGTTGCCGTTGCTGCTGGTCGCCTGCGCCCTCCCGAGGGCGCCGACCCCAGACCCCGCTGGACGCCGCGGCTCGAGGTGCTGGCCTCGCTCGCCGCCGCCGTCGGCCACGCCGGCAGCGACGCCCCGGGCAGCGACGCCGCGGCCGACGCCGCCGTGGACCAGGCGCTGCGGACGTTCGAGGAGCGGATCGAGCCCGTGCTCCGCCGCAACCGCTCGGCGCGCGAGGTCCTGGCCCTCGAGGTCGCCTTCGCGCAGGTGCGGTCGGCGGTCGCGGCCGGCGCCGATCCCGGGCCGGCGGTCACCGAGCTCGGCGAGCGGCTGCGCCGGGCGATCGAGGCCCGGGCGGCGTAGTGGAGCGCCCCGTCCTGCCGTTCGCGCCCGGAGCGGGCGCGCCGTCGAGCTCGCCGTGGATGACGGCCTGGGCGGAGCGCCTGGGCGCGCTCGGCGCGGTCGTCCCGTTCGACTACCCCTACCAGCAGCGCGGGAGCAAGAGCCCCGACCGGCTGCCCAAGCTCGTCGCCGCCCACGTCGAGGCGATCGGCCGGGCCCGCGCCGCCCACCCGGGCGCCCCGGTGGTGCTCGCGGGCAAGTCGATGGGGTCGCGCGTCGGCTGCCACGTCGCCGCCGAGGGCCTGGCCGAGGTCGCCGCGCTCGTGTGCTTCGGCTACCCGCTCGTCGGACGCGGCGGGAAGCGGCGCGACGAGGTGCTCCTCGCGCTGCGCACGCCGATCCTGTTCGTCGCGGGGACCCGCGATCCGCTGTGCCCCCTCGAGGCGCTCGAGGCGGTGCGGGCGAAGATGGAGGCGCCGTCGTCGCTGTGGGTGGTGCCCACCGGCGACCACTCGCTGCAGGTCACGAAGGCCCGGGCGCGCGAGCAGCCCCAGGAGGCCCACGACGACGAGATCCTGGCGGCGGTGCGCACCTTCCTCGCCTCGGTCTGACGCCGCGTCACGCGCGTGAGACCCGGGCGCCGCAGATCCCCGGGCCGCGTGCGTGTATGCTCCGGCCACCATGAACCGCATCTTCTTCGCCCTCGTCGTCGTCGCCTTCCTCACCGCCGCCGGGCGCCAGCTCGCCTTCGACTTCCGCCTGTGGGAGCCCGAGCAGAACGTCGCCGCGGCGCTCGCCGCCGCGCCGGGCGACGAGCTGCACGTCGTCGGCTTCCTCGTCGCCGGGGACGCCGCGTCCACCACCCTGCGCGGCGCCGACGGCGCCACGATCACGCTGAACTGCGCGAGCCCGCCCGGCACCCAGCGCGGCGACGCGATCGAGGTGACCGGCACCGCGGCGCCGGGCGCCGTCGACGCCTGCACCGCGAGCGCCTGGGTCGGCCCCATGCAGGCCGTCACCGCCGCGCTGTTCGACTCGGTCAAGGCGGCGGTGCTGAGCGTGGTCCTGCCGCTGATCGGC
This sequence comes from Myxococcota bacterium, assembly GCA_041389545.1. GTDB lineage: Bacteria > Myxococcota_A > UBA796 > UBA796 > JACKER01. The sequence goes on from JAWKRQ010000041.1 coordinate 74,816, forward strand.
GCCATGGCCTTCTTCCTCGGCGTGATGAAGGTCGCCGAGAAGGGCGGGACCATGCTGGTGATGGCCAAGCTCGTCCGCCCGCTGATGGTGCGGCTGTTCCCCGACGTGCCGCCCAACCACCCCGCGATGAGCGCGATGATCCTCAACATCGCCGCCAACGCGCTCGGCCTCGGCAACGCCGCCACCCCCTTCGGCCTGCGCGCGATGCAGGAGCTCGACCGGCTCAACCCCGAGAAGGGCACCGCCACCAACGCGATGGCGCTGTTCCTGGCCATCAACACGAGCTCCATCACCCTGCTCGCCACGGGCGCCATGACCATGCGGGCCAGCCTCGGCAGCACGGATCCGGCCGGCGTCATCCCGACGACGCTGTTCGCCACCGTGTGCTCCACCGTGGTCGCCATCTCGAGCTGCAAGATCCTCGAGCGCTTCGTGCCCGGCCCGCGCGGCGAGGTCGACGCCGAGGTCCTCGCCGAGCAGGCCGAGGGCGACAGCGGCGCCTACCCCGCCTGGGCCTCGGCGCTCGCGCTGCTCACGCTGCTGGCGGCCATCCCGCTCAGCGTCGTCTACGGCGCCGTCGTCGGCGCCTGGATCGTCCCCATCATCGTCACGGGCTTCATCGGCTGGGGCTGGTGGAAGGGCGTCGCCGTCTACGACGCGTTCATCGAGGGCGCCAAGGAGGGCTTCGACATCGCCGTGCGCATCATCCCCTACCTCGTCGCCATCCTCGGCACCGTCGGCATGCTGCGCGGTTCGGGCGCCATCGACGCGTTCAAGACCGTCATCAGCCCGCTGACGGCGCCGCTCGGCATGCCGGCCGAGGCCGTCCCGATGGTGCTGCTGCGGCCGCTGTCGGGCTCGGGCGCCTCGGGCCTGATGGTCGAGACGATGAAGGAGTACGGGCCCGACAGCTACATCGGCTACCTCGTGAGCACGATGCAGGGCTCGAGCGAGACGACGTTCTACGTCCTCGCCGTGTACTTCGGCTCGGTGGGGATCACGCGGATCCGCCACGCGATGGTGCCGGGCCTGCTCGCCGACCTCGCCGGCGCGATCGGCGCGGTGATCGCCGTGCAGCTGTACTTCTCGTACAACGGGCTGTGGCCCTGACCTGGGGCGAGGGCCTGCCCGGCGCGCTCAGAACACGAGCGACAACGCCGACTCCCGGGCCGCGCCCGAGAAGCTCGTGACCCCGCCGAACTCGAGGTTCGGCAGGTCCATCAGGTCGGTCTTCTCGATGCCCATGATGCCCATGCTCATGGTGCAGACCACGAACTTCACGTCGTTGTTCGCGGCCTCGCGCATCAGCCCCGACAGCCCGAGCACGTTCTGCTCGCGCATGAAGCCCTTCATCATGCCGAGGCCGATGCCGCCGAAGTTCATCTTCGACATCGGCTGCGACTCGGGGCCGGCCGGCATCATCCACTTCATCATCCGCTTGAGCGGCGAGACCCGCGCGATGGCCTTGGGGCGCGGCGCGCGCAGCACGTTGACCCCCCAGAACGCGAAGTAGACCTCGACCGCCATCCCCTGCGCCGCGGAGGCGTTGGCCACCATCATCGAGGCCATCAGCGACTCGAAGTCGTTGCGCAGCACGAGCAGCGTGGCCTTGTTCTGCTGGGCGACGGAGACGTCGGCGGCGCGGGCCATCGGCGCCGGTGCGGGCGTCGAGGTCGCGGTCGGCAGGCTGCCGATGCGCTCCTCGAGCTGGACCACGCCGCGGACCAGCCCGCCCTCGCGCTCGAGCTGCAGCGACGCGCCGATGGCCGCGGCCCAGGCGCGCACCTGGCGCTCGATCGGGCCGTGGTCGGCGACGAAGCGGACCACCTGGTGCGAGATCACGCGCTGGCCGAGCTCGAGCAGCCCGATCTCGGAGGCGCGGCCGCGCAGGTCGAGCTCGTCGGCCCGCGGGCGCGCGGGCGGGGTGGGCGCGGAGGACGGCGTGGCGCGCGGCGGCGGCGGCAGCGGGCTCGGGGCGGCGCCGTTGCCGGTCGAGCCGGCGACCTGCAGCCGGGCGACGAAGCCGTCGCCGTCGCGGTCGACCCGAGCAGGCGCGCGCCGGTGGAGCGGCACCAGGCCTCGACGTCGCGCGGGAAGTCGCCGTCGGTGGCGCGGATCCGCACCTCGGTCGGCGCGGTGACGTCGCGCACCGCCTGCGACAGGCGCAGGATCGGGGCCGGGCAGATGAGGCCCGAGCAGTCGAGGCTCGAGCGGGGCCGGGCCGCTCGGCGCGGGGGCGGGCGGCGGGGGCGTGGGCTCGGCCGTGCGCTCGGCGTCGAGCGCGACCCGCGCCACGAAGGTGCCGTCGAGCTCCTGCAGCGACTTCGAGCACCGCGCCGGTGGAGCGGCACCAGGCGCGCAGGTCGACGGCGAAGTCACCGTCGTCGGCCCGCACCTCGAGCGTGGCGGGGCGCGCGGTGGTCTTCGCGATCTTCGACAGCGTGAGGATCGGCGCCGGGCACTGCAGGCCGAGGCAATCCACGGTGACGACGTTCATCGGCGGCTCCGAGGCGGTGGGGGTGCCGGGAGGGCGACAGCGACACGGTCGGCGCTACAGCGACTGGCTCAGGGCCTGCTCCACCGCGGCGGGGGTGAGCGGCAGCACCAGGTGGCGGTCGAAGCCGCAGTAGGCGCTCGCGGCCTCGATGAGCTCGGGGTTGTGGTGGGTGCTGATCAGCACCCGGAGCACGCCCGTGCGCGAGGCGACGGCCTGCAGCAGGCGGTCCTCGAGCAGCACCTGCATGTCGCCGAACACCACGAGGTCGGGCCACTCGCTGCGCTCCTGCGCCGCCTGGGTCAGCTCGGCGCGCCGATCGGCGTCGACGATCTCGAGCGACCAGGCCCGCAGCGCCTGCTGCAGTGCCGGCAGCACGCCCTCGCGGCTCATCGCGGGGTCCTCGGGGAACAGCCAGGCGCGGCGCCGCGCGGGCGCCGGCGCGCGGCTCGAGCGCGGCGGCAGCTGGGGCCAGGTGGTGGCGACGGGCGTGTGCCCGCCGTCGGCGTCGGGCGCGACGGTCACGGTCTCGCGGCCCGGCTCCCCCGCCTCGGCGCCGGGGCGCTGCACCACGAAGCGGGTGCCGCAGCGACGGCACAGGACCCGCGCCCCGCCCGGGGGCACGAGCGACGGATCGAGCAGGTACTCCCGCGAACAGCCGGGGCAGTTCAGCCGCAGAGACGGTGGATCGATCACGGCAGCTCCCGCGTGGTGTGCACCGCAGGGCGAGGACCCCGCCTCGGACCGAACGGCGCAATCAGTCGACAGTAACGTGGGAGGTCGCGCGGCGTGGTTCACGTTGGTTTCGATCGTCCATTGTGGACGAGCGGACGTGACTATCCTGGGGCGCGCTCCGATCGGTGCGCGGCGGGTCGGCGGGCCTTTTCTGTCACGTCAACTGAGGCCTGCAAGGGTCCGCATCGGATCCACAGCCGGCGGGAATCGTTCCCGCCGGTCTGTCAGTCGCCGTGACCGGTAAGTTCACGGACGCCGCGCGGAGTCACGCCGGATCGGCGCCCCGGCGCGGCGGCGGCAGCGCGCACAGCTCGTCGTCTCCGAGCACCCGGGACCGGGTGACGAAGCGGACGCCGCGCGGCGCCTCGAGCGAGAAGCCCGCCCCGCGCCCGGGCACCACGTCCAGGATCAGCGCCGTGTGGGCCCAGGCCTCGTACTGCCGGCCGCCGATCCAGACCTCCGCCCCGCCGATCGTGCCGAGCAGCACGTCGTGGGCGCCGATCTTGAAGTCCCCCACCGGGAAGCACATGGGCGAGCTGCCGTCGCAGCAGCCGCCCGACTGGTGGAACATCACGGGGCCGTGCTCCGCCACCAGCTCGGCGACGAGCGCGAGCGCGGCCTCGGTGGCGTCGACGCGGCCGGCGGCCATCAGAACAGCCCGGCCGGCGACTCGCCGTAGCTCCACAGCAGGTTCTTGGTCTGCTGGTAGTGGTGCAGCATCATCAGGTGGTTCTCGCGCCCGATGCCGGACTGCTTGTAGCCGCCGAACGCCGCGTGCGCCGGGTAGAGGTGGTAGCAGTTGACCCAGACCCGTCCAGCCTCGATGGCGCGCCCGGCGCGGTAGGCCGTGTTCCCGTCGCGCGTCCACACGCCGGCGCCGAGGCCGTACAGCGTGTCGTTCGCGATCTTCATGGCGTCGTCGAAGTCCTGGAACTCGGTGACGCTCAGGACCGGCCCGAAGATCTCCTCCTGGAAGATGCGCATCTTGTTCCTCCCGCGGAAGATCGTCGGCTTCACGTAGTAGCCGCCGGCGAGATCGCCCGACAGCTCGGCGCGCCCGCCGCCAGTGAGGACCTCCGCGCCCTCCTCGCGGCCGATCTGCAGGTAGGACAGGATCTTCTCGAGCTGGTCGTTGCTCGCCTGCGCGCCCATCATGGTGGCGGTGTCGAGCGGGTCGCCGAGCTGGATGGCCTCGGTGCGCGCGACCGCGAGGTCCATGAACTCGCGGAAGATCTTCTGCTGCACGAGCGCGCGGGACGGGCAGGTGCAGACCTCGCCCTGGTTGAGCGCGAACATCGCGAAGCCCTCGAGGGCCTTCTGCCGGTAGGCGTCGTCGTGGGCCATCACGTCGGCGAAGAAGACGTTGGGCGACTTGCCGCCGAGCTCGAGCGTGACGGGGATGAGGTTCTCCGACGCGTACTGCATGATGAGGCGGCCGGTGGTGGTCTCGCCGGTGAACGCGACCTTCGCGATGCGCGGGTTCGACGCGAGCGGCTTGCCCGCCTCGAGGCCGAAGCCGTTCACCACGTTGACCACGCCCGGCGGCAGCAGATCGCCGACGAGCTCCATCAGCGCGAGGATCGAGGCCGGCGTCTGCTCGGCGGGCTTGAGCACCACGGCGTTGCCCGCGGCGAGCGCCGGCGCGAGCTTCCAGGCGGCCATCAGCAGCGGGAAGTTCCAGGGGATGATCTGGGCGACGACGCCGAGCGGCTCGTGGAACTGGTAGCTGACGGTGTCGTGGTCGAGCTCGCCGTGCGAGCCCTCCTGCGCGCGGATGGCGCCGGCGAAGTAGCGGAAGTGGTCGACCACCAGCGGCAGGTCGGCGGCGAGCGTCTCGCGGACGGCCTTGCCGTTGTCCCAGGTCTCCAGGACGGCGAGCCGCTCGAGGTTCTGCTCGATGCGGTCGGCGATGCGGTTCAGGACGAGCGCGCGCTCGGTGACCGAGGTGCGGCCCCAGGCGACCTTCGCGCCGTGGGCGGCGTCGAGCGCGTGCTCGACGTCCTCGTGCGTCGACCGGGCGACCTCGCAGAAGGCCTGGCCGGTGACCGGCGTGATGTCCTCGAAGTACTGGCCGCGGGCGGGGGCGACCCACTCGCCGCCGATGAAGTTGTCGTAGCGGGAGCGGTAGGTGGCGAGGCTCCCCTCGGCGTTGGGACGGGCGTAGATCATGCTTTCCTCCTGCGCCCGGGGGAAGCAACCGGTGGGCCACCCGGTGTGGAGACGGAGGAACGCCGGCTTTCGTGGCGCGGTGTCCCAGAGTGGGACAGCGGGGCGTCGCAGGGCGGGACGCCGGGACGAGCCGGAATATGGCGCGATACGGAGGAGGGACGGGGGGTCGGGTGGAGCAGCGGACCGACAGCGGGGACGGCCGAGCGCGCGGGCGCGCCGTGGACCTGCGCGGCGTGCTCGATCTGGTGGCCGAGGGCAGCGTCGCCTGGCAGCGGTTCCGCACGGGCCTGTCGCTGCCGGCGCAGCTCGCGGCCGTGCGCGCGCGCTGGGAGCGCTCGGCGGCGCTGGGCGCCGACCCCGACCTCGCGGTGGAGCGCGTGGTCACCGAGGCCGAGCTGCGCGAGCGGGCCGAGCGGGTGGCCCCGCTGCTGCGGGCGGCGCCCGACGTGCTCGAGGCCGCCGCCGCGGCGTTCGCCGAGCGCGACTTCACCCTGCTCCTCGCCGACGCCGACGGCGTGGTGCTCCGCGCGCTCGCCGGCGGCGGCTTCGCCCCCGAGGCGGCGCGCGTCCGGCTCATCCCCGGCGCCGACTGGAGCGAGGAGGTGCGCGGCACCAACGCCATCGGCACGGCCCTCATCGAGGACCAGGCCGTCGCGGTGCGCGGCGCGGCGCACTGGGCGCGGCCGAACCACGCCCTGGCCTGCTGGGCGGCGCCGGTGCGCGATCCGCGCGGCGCCCTGATCGGCGTGCTCGACGCCACCTCCTTCCACGCCGGGCCGGATCCCGTCATCCCCGTCACGCTGGTGGCCACGGCGCGCGCCATCGAGGCCGTGCTGCGGGCGGGCGCGAGCCACGGGCTGCTGAGCCGGGTGCTCGAGGCGCACCCCGGCCCGGCGCTGCTGGTGGAGCGGGCGGGGCGCATCCGCGCCGTCAACGCGCGCGCGGCGGCGGCGCTGCCGAGCTCCGACCCCGTGGCGGCGCTGGGCCTCGGCTGGGACGCGCTGGCGGGCTGGCTCGGCCGCCGCCAGCCGCTGCCGGCCGGGCCGTGGGCGGGGCGCCGGGCCTCGATCGAGCCGGCCGAGACCTGGGAGGGCGAGGTCGTGTCGCTGCTGGTGCTGCTGGAGCCCGCCCCCGCGCCGCAGCCCGCCCCGACCGACGCCTTCGCCCCGCTGCACGGCGACGACCCGCGCCTGCGCGACACCGTGGCGCTGGCGGCCCGGCTGGCGCGCAGCCCGCTGCCGCTGCTGCTGCTGGCCGAGACCGGCACCGGCAAGGAGCTGCTGGCCCGCGCCATCCACGCCGCCAGCCCCCGCCGCGACGGACCGCTCGTCGCCGTCAACTGCGGGGCGTTCCCCGAGACGCTGCTCGAGGCCGAGCTGTTCGGCCACGCGCCAGGCGCGTACACCGGCGCCTCCCCCCGCGGCCGCGACGGCCAGCTCGCCGCCGCCCACGGCGGCACCCTGTTCCTCGACGAGATCGCCGAGATGACGCCGAAGCTGCAGGCCACGCTCCTGCGCTTCCTCGAAGACGGCTTCTACCAGCGCATCGGCGACCCCAAGCCCCGCCGGGCCGACGTGCGGCTCGTCTCCGCCACCTGCCGCGATCTGGCCGCGCTCGTCCGCGAGGGCCGCTTCCGCCAGGACCTGTTCTTCCGCATCCGCGGCGGGGTGCTCGGCCTGCCGGCGCTGCGCGACCGCACCGACCTGGCCTCGCTGGCCGAGCACCTGCTCGCGCGCCTCGCCGAGGGCCCGCCGCCGCGGCTGTCGGCCGACGCGCTGTCGGCACTGTCGGCCCACGACTGGCCCGGCAACGTGCGCGAGCTGCGGATGGTGCTGTTGCACGCCCTCGCCCTGGCCGACGGCGCGCCCGTGCTGCAGCTCGAGCACCTCCCGGCCGAGCTCGGGCCCGGGGGGCCCGGGCTCCCGGCGCCCACCGCGCCGCTGGAGGAGCTCGAGGTCGAGGCCCTGCGCCACGCAGCCCACCAAGGCGCGCGCGGCGGCGGCGCTCGGCATCGCCCGGAGCACGCTCTACCGCATGATCGCCCGCTACGGGCTCGGCGACTGACCGCCGGGGCGGCCGAGATCGAGCGTCAGCAGCGTCTCGGCCACGCCGTACACCCGCGGGCCGCCCGGGTCCGGGAACCACGTGGCGAGCGCGGTCGCGCTCAGGTAGACGCCGGCGCCGTGGGGGCCCGTGGGCAGGGTGGCGCGCAGGCCGCCGCCCAGATCGAGGCCCGAGCGGTGCGCGATCGACGGCCCCGCGCCGAGCGCGTGGATGACCGGCGCCTCGGCGAACGCCGCCCACGGCGTCTCGTGCTGGTGCACCAGATCCGCCCGCAGGAAGGCGACCGAGCCGAGCATCGCGCGGCCGCCGAGCGAGATGCCCGTCACCTCGCGGACCGGCCCGGCGAGCAGGCCCGTGCGCCCGCCCACGTCCACGTACAGCGCGTCCGTCGCGCGCAGCGACAGGTACGCCGCGCCCATCGCGCCCCCCGAGGTCGGCGCGGGCGAGCCGACCCCCGCGAGCCCCAGCGACACCGACACCCGATCCGCGCCGCCGGCCCAGGCCGCGGCGATCATCCCGTACAGCAGCATCTCCACCCCGTGCGTCCCCCTGGGACACCGCGCGGGCCCGCGAGAGTCACCGTGTTACGGGGCGCGCCTACCAACCGCGAGGGGTCGATGGACCGCGAAGAGATGCCGTGCGACGTCCTGTTCGTCGGAGCCGGGCCGGCGTGCCTGGCCGGGGCCATCCGGCTGATGGACCGGATCGAGCAGCACAACGCGGGCGTCGCCGACGGGTCGATCGCCGGGGAGCGGATCGACGAGCCGATGGTCGTGGTCGTCGAGAAGGGCTCGTCGGTCGGCGCGCACCAGCTGTCGGGTGCGGTGCTCGACCCGATCGCGCTCGACGAGCTCGTCCCCGACTGGCGCACCCGCGAGGACTTCCCCGTCGAGCGGTACGTCGAGCGCGAGGACATGGTGCTGCTCACGCCGGACTCGGCGATCTCCGCGCCGTGGATCCCGCCCGAGCTGCACAACCACGGCAAGCCCATCGTCGCGCTGGGCGCGCTCGTGCAGTGGCTGGCCGGCATCGCCGAGGAGAAGGGCGTCAACGTGCTGCCCGGCTTCTCGGGCGCCGAGCTGCTGTGGGACGGCGACCGGTGCACGGGCGTGCGCACCGGCGACAAGGGCATCGGCAAGGACGGGCAGCCGAAGGACAACTTCGAGCCCGGCATGGACCTGACCGCCAAGGTGACCATCCTCGGCGAGGGGCCGCGCGGCCACCTCACGCGCAAGCTGATCCAGCGGCGCGGCCTCGACCGCGACAGCCAGCCGATGATCTACGAGATCGGCGTCAAGGAGGTCATCGACCTGCCGCCGGGCACGGTGAAGGACGGCTGGGTCGTCCACACGCTCGGCTGGCCGCTCGATCTCGGCACCTTCGGCGGCTCCTTCCTCTACAGCCTCGGCGGCGACCAGGTCTGCATCGGCCTGCTGGTCGCGCTCGACGCCGAAGACCCGCAGATGGACGCCCACCTGCTCCTGCAGCACCTCAAGACCCACCCCTACGTCAAGGACCTGCTGAAGGGCGGCAAGGTCGTGAAGTACGGCGCCAAGGCGGTGACCATCGGCGGCTGGGCGTCGATCCCGCAGCTGTACACCGACGGCGCGATGATCGTGGGCGACTCGGCGTCGTTCCTGAACCCGCTGCGCATCAAGGGCATCCACCTGTCGATGAAGTCGGGGATGCTGGCCGCCGATGCGGCGCTCGAGGCGCTCGTCGCGGGCGACGCGTCGGCCGAGGTGCTGTCGGCCTACAAGCGCGGGGTCGACGAGAGCTTCATCCGCAAGGAGATGGAGCCCGCGAAGAACATGCACGCCAACTTCGCCCAGGGGCTCATCGGCGGGCTCGTGCGCACGGGCGTGCAGTACGCGTTCGGCCCCGGGCGTCAGGTGACGTTCTCGCCGGACTACACGCACATGGCCGAGAAGGGGCACGCGGAGGGCGCGCGGCTGGCGCTGCCGAAGCTCGAGTTCGACGGGACCTACCTCGTCGACAAGCTGACCGACGTGTACCACTCCGGGACGACCCACGAGGAGAAGCAGCCGGCGCACCTGAAGATCGTCGACACCGAGGTGTGCGCGACGACCTGCGCGGAGGAGTACGGCAACCCGTGCACCCGGTTCTGCCCGGCGCAGGTCTACAACATGCGGCCGAACGAGGCGTCGGGGCGGCTCGAGATGGAGGTCGACTTCGCGAACTGTGTGCACTGCAAGACGTGCGACATCCGCGACCCCTACCAGATCATCACCTGGGTGCCGCCGGAGGCGGGCAACGGGCCGGAATACGGGCGGATGTAGCTACAGGAGCGCCCAGCGCGCCTGCACGGCGGTCAGGATCGGCGAGACCTGCTTGATGAACGCCGTCTGCAGCGCGCGGCTGCCGATGGCCTCGCTGATCGCCGACTTGTCGGGGTCCTGCGGCTTGAACCCCTCGTACATCCGGCCGGTGGCGCGGATCAGGGTGGACCCGTCGTCGTCGACCTCGGGGCAGGCCACGATCTCGATCCGGTCGATGCGCCGCTCGATGTTGTAGCTCGACGCGTGGAAGTCGAGCACGATCTTGCGCCCGTCGAAGCCGGTCGGGCACACGAGGTGCTCGGTGGAGGCCGTCACCCGCGCCCGCTCGGTGAACTTGTAGCCGATGGCGTTGCCGCTCACGGGCAGCTCGAGCACCGCCGGCACGCTCGCCGAGACGACCTCCTTCGACAGCGCCACGTCGATGCCGGGGATCTTCGGCACCAGCGGCTGGTACAGCGCGAAGATGCCCGGGATGTCCTCCACCGACTGCAGCGCCTCCTCGAGCGCGAGGCCCGGGGGCAGCGGCACCGTCTCCTCGACCACGCGGACGGGCTCTTCGGCGGCGTGGCCACCGGAGGCGGCGCGGGCGATCGCGGTCAGCAGGAGCAGGGCGATGGTCATGCGGAGCGTCCCTCGTGGGTGGGCGCGCGGCGGCGCCCTCGACAGAGCGTAATCGCGCGCGTCGAGCCGTCGGACGCGCTGCCACCGCGCGTCATTCGGTCATCCACGGCGCGACCGGGCGGCGATCCCGCCCCAGGCCGAGCCCGAGCGTCGGTTGGACCGACCAGCTGCGCCAGGTCGGTCGGGTCCAGGTGGCGGCCGACTCGGCCACCACCGACAAGCCCAGCCGCACGGCGCCGGGGCGCCAGGCGACCCCCAGGCGGCCGCCGGTGGGGAGCAGGCCGCGCGCGATCACCGCGGCGTCGGCCCACAGGATGCGCTCGCGCACGACCGGCAGCTCGACGCCGGCCCACTGCCAGCCGAGCGCCACGCCGACGCGCGCCGCGCCGATGCTGGCCACGGGCGTGACCTGCGCGAGCCAGCGCGCCGTGGTGACGCCCGGGGCGGCGCCGAAGCGCGGGGCGTCCTGCTGCAGCCAGGGCGCGGCCTCCGACAGCAGGTCGACCCGGTCGAGCTGCACCGGCGCCGCCGCGGCCCACGCTGCGATCAGCGCGACCAAGGGGCGTCCCCCGGGAAGCTCGTCAGCACGGCGTCCACCTCGTGCGCGTCCACCACCCGCTCCAGCTCGCGAGGCGCGTCTAACGTCCACAGGCCCGTCTGCACACCCGCGTCGCGCGCGGCCCGGAGCAG
>JAWKRQ010000042.1:0-85722 GCA_041389545.1 Myxococcota bacterium
AATTGCGCACGCGCCGCGCGTAGCCGGGGGTACCGCCGTGGCCATCGGCATCGTGGCGCTGTTCGGCTGGACGGCGGGCTGGCAGCCGCTGTTCCGGGTCTTCCCGGAGTGGGCCTCCATGAAGGTGAACACGGCGCTCGGGGTCGCGTGCCTCGGCGCAGCGCTGCTCGCCGCGGCGGCCCCCCGCTGGCGCCGCGCCGCGCCCGCCTTCGCCGTCGCCGCCCTCGCGCTCGCGGGCACCTCGCTGCTGGAGGAGGCCACGGGCCTCGACCTCGGCATCGACCAGGTGCTGCTCACCGATCCCTACACCCACAGCGACGCAGCGCCGGGGCGGATGTCGATCGCCACCGCGATCGCGCTCGCGCTCCTCGCGCTGTCGCTGCTCGCCGCTTCCGTGCCGCGACCCCGGCCGATCGTGGTCCAGGCGCTCGCCGGCGCCGGCTTCGCCATCGGCCACGTGGGCCTGCTCGGCTACGCCTACGACGCGCGCGCGCTCGCGGCCGCCGACCTCTTCGACACGCTGTCGCTGCCCACGGCCCTGTCGATCCTCACGATCGGCGCGGGCGTGCTCTGCCTGTGGCCGTCCCAGGGTCCCATGGCGGCGTTCACCGGCGACGACCCTGGGGCGGAGATGCTGCGCGCGCTGACCCCCGCCGTGCTGCTCGTGCCGGCGGCCACGGGCTTCGTCGCCAGCCGCTCCGGCCAGCCGCCGGGGTTCGCCTTCGCCGCCAGCGCCGTGCTGAACACGCTCGCGCTCTGCGCGCTGCTCGGCACCATCGCGGCCGCGGCGCGCCACGCCCGCGCGCGCCAGCTCGCTGCCGAGGCCGACGCCCTCGCGCGCGAGCAGCACCTCGCCACCACCCTCGACTCGATCGGCGACGGCGTCATCGCCACCGACGTCACGGGGCGGGTCACCCGCATCAACCCCGTCGCCACCCACCTCACCGGCTGGGAGCCGGCAGAGGCCGTCGGGCGGCCCCTCGCGGAGGTCTACACCGTCACCCCCGAGGTCTCCGGGACGCCGATGGAGGACCCCGTGTCCTACGTCCTCCGGGTCGGCGCGCGCCGGGGGCTGGCGAACCACAGCGTGCTGACCGATCGACAGGGGAAGCAGCGGCCGGTCATCGACTGCGGCGCGCCGATCCGCGCCCCGGGCGGCCAGGTCGAGGGCGTGGTCCTCGTCTTCAGCGACCAGACGGCGGAGCGCGAGGCCGAGGCGCGCCTGCGCCAGGCCCAGAAGACGGAGGCCGTGGGTCGCCTGGCCGGCGGCATCGTCCACGACTTCAACAACATGCTGTCGGTCATCGTCGGCTACGTCTCGTTCGCGCGGGAGGAGGAGCCCTCGCCCGCCATCCGCGCCGACCTCGACGAGGCGCTCGGTGCCGCCGACACCGCCGCCGCCCTCACCCGCCAGCTGCTCGCGTTCGCCCGGCCGTCGCTCGGCACGCCCGCCGTGGTCGACGTGAACGACCTGGTGCGCCGGTCCGAGCACCTGCTGGCGCGCACCCTCGGCGACCGGGTGCGGGTGTCGGTCGACATCGGGGTCGCGCCCGCGCTGGTGCAGATCGACCCCGACCTCCTCACGCAGGTGCTGCTGAACCTCGCCATCAACGCCCGCGACGCGATGCCGAACGGCGGCGACCTGAAGATCGGGGTCGCCAGCGCCCGGCTCGACGACGAGCACCCGTCCGAGCGCGTCCGGCTCGTCGTCTCCGACACGGGCGTGGGCATGCCACCGGAGGTCCGCGAGCGGCTGTTCGAGCCGTTCTTCACCACCAAGGGGCCCAGCAAGGGCACCGGGCTCGGCCTGTCCACCACGGCCAGCATCATCGCGCACGCCGGGGGGGCCATCGAGGTCGAGAGCGCGCCGGGGGCCGGCACCACCTTCCGGATCACGCTGCCCGGGAGCCTCGAGGAGGCCGCATCGACGAGCGCCGAGCCGTCCCCGTTCGCCTCGGCGCGCGGCGAGACGGTGCTGGTGGCCGAGAACGAGCCCGCCATCCGCGACGTCATGGCGCGCCTGCTGCGTCGCGCAGGCTACGACGTGATCACGGCGGGCGGGGTGGAGGAGGCGCGGTCGATCGCCCGCACCCACGACGGCCCCATCCACCTGCTGCTCACCGACGAGGTGATGACCGACGGGTTCGGCACCGACCTCGCCCGGACCCTGCAGGTGCTCCGCCCGAAGCTCCGGGTGCTGGTCGTCACGGGCCACGGCGACGACGAGCTGGCGCGGCGCCTCACCGCGCTGCGGGCGGTGCAGGTCATCCGCAAGCCCTTCCGCCCCGACGCGCTCCTGACGCGCATGCGGCGGGTGCTCGACCAGACGTGAGGTCAGCGGTGCAGGAAGTCCGCCAGGCCGAGCACGGCGGCGATGCCCAGCACCGCGATGGCGTCCGCGGCGAAGCCGACGACGCAGCCGCCGGCGGTGCCCACGAGCCCGCGCACCCAGCCCACGACCGCGCCGCGCGACGCCACGAAGCCGAACGTCGCGGCGCCGGCGATCGCGAGCACCCAGGACACGCCGGGCACCGGCACCACCGCGCCGATCGCCGCCCCGATCGCCGCGCCCGTGGCCGCCCCCGCGCTGCCGCCGAGCGCCCGCGACGCCACGACCGGCGCCGTGAGCTGCGCGACCGCGCCGACGGACGCGATGCCCGCCGCCACGAGCAGGGCGGCGGGGTCCACCACCTCGAACCCCGTCAGCCCGGCGAAGGCGACGAGGCCGAGCAGGGCCACCGCACAGCCCGGGAAGCCCGGCACCACGGTGGCGAGCCCGCCGAGGACCACGCCCGCCATCGCCGCGGTCCACGCCAGCCCCGTCTGTGCGTCCATCGCGCCACCGCCGCCGGGTCAGTATACCCGGCGGCGACGGAGCGGACCTACTGCACCGGGCAGGCGCCCTCGAACTGCACGTCGTCGACGCCGAAGTACAGCGACGAGGTCCAGGAGACCCGGTCGACGGGCCCGGCGAACGCGACCTCCTCGGCGTCGAACGCCCCCGACAGCGTCACCGTGACTCGGCCCACCAGGCTGCCCTCGAAGAACGCGTCGACCGTGACGTCTCCGTCGCTGAAGCCGCGGAGCACGTCGAACGACAGCCCCTCGACGGGGCCGTTGAACGTGATCCCGTGGGTGCCGGGCCACAGCCCCCAGGCCGCCGACCCGTTCGTCCCCTCGATGTCCCAGTTGCCGGGGTCGCCGTTGCCGACGCCGCCGATGAGCCCGTACCCCACGCCGACGTCGTCGAAGTTCAGGCCGTAGACGCCGTACAGGTCGTTGGGAGAGCCGCCCTGGCCCGAGACCGCCCAGGCGTCGTCCATGTTCAGCACGCAGCCCGCGACCTCGAGCGGGCAGGTGTCCTGGGTGCGGTAGCGGACGTTGTCGACGCCGAAGTACCCCGAGGAGGTCCAGGCCACCCGGTCGATCACCCCCACGAAGGAGACGCGATCGGCGTTGAAGGCGCCGCTAAGGTCGACCACGTCGGTGTCGACCACGTCGACCCCGTGGTACGCCGTGACGATGAAGCTCTCGTCGCTGAACCCGCGCAGGAAGTCCATCGACAGCCCGATGACGTCGACGCCGAAGTCGATCTCGTGGTCACCGGGCCACTGGCCCCACACCGCCGAGCCGTTGGTGCCCTCGATGTCCCAGTTCCCGACGTCTCCGTTGCCCATGCCGCTGATGACGCCGTACCCGGCGGTGTTGTCGAACTGGATCCCGTAGGCCGTGTAGCCGTCCGTCGGATCCGTCCCCTGGCCGAGCGTCTCCCAGACCGAGTCGAAGCCGACGGCGCACGCATCCCAGACCGCGGGACAGGCGTCGAGGGTGGTGTAGCGCAGGTTGTCGAGGCCGTAGGCGTCGGAGAAGGTCCAGACGACCTCGTCGAGGGGCCCCGCGAACTGCACGGTGCCCCGCGCGAAGGCGCCGGTGACGGCGAGGTTGGCGGTCTCGACGACCTGCCCGCCGAGGCGCGCCTCGACGGTGAAGGCGAGGTCGCCGAACGCGCGGAGGAAGTCCATCGACACGTCGGTGGCGGGCTCGTCGAACGCGATGCCGTGGTCGCCGGACCACAAGCCCCAGAACGCCGGGCCGGCGGAGCCCTCGATGTCCCAGTTGCCGGGGTCGCCGTAGGTCATCCCGCCGCTGATGCCGTAGCCCGCGGCGTTGTCGAGCGTCACGCCCGGGTAGAAGCTGGTCGGGTCGGCGGCGAGGCCCAGCACGTGCCAGGCGTCCTCGAAGTCGATGACGCAGTCGTTGAAGCAGTCGTCGAGCGGATCGTCGGGGCAGATGTCGAGGTCGCCGCAGACGCCGTCGGCATCGGCGTCGCCCGAGGCGTCGTCGCCCGTGCAGAGGTCGTCGGCGTTGCACACGCCGTCGCCGTCGTCGTCGTCGGCGCCCGCGGGGTCGAGCGGGCAGGCGTCCGCGTCGTCGCAGAGTCCGTCCGCGTCGGTGTCACCCGTGGCGTCGTCGCCCGTGCAGAGGTCCAGGGGGTCGCACACGCCGTCGCCGTCGGAGTCTGCGGGATCACCGCCGCAGCTCGTCGCTGGGGTACCGGTGTCGTCGGTCTTCGTGGGGGTGGTGGGATCGTCACCGGCACAACCAGCGACCAGGACTGCGAACGTCAGCAAGCGCATCGAGCGGACCTCGGGGGGAGAGTTCCCGAGAGCATCGAACGTCCGGGCCGCTTCCTGGTCTCACGACGGTTTCACCGTGCGGCGTGCGCGCGCACAGCATACACGGGCACGTGCGTTACGTCGTCGGCGCCCGCCGGGTCCGGCGTCGCTGTCGTCGCAGAATCCGTCCGCGTCGGTGTCACCCGTGGCGTCGTCGCCCGTGCAGAGTCCGGGGTCGCACGCCGTCACGTCAGTCTGCGGGATCACCGCCACAGCTCGTCGCGTCCCGGTGTCGTCGGTCTTCGTGGGGGTGGTGGATCGTCACCGGCACAACCAGCGACCAGGACTGCGAACGTCAGCAAGCGCATCGAGCGGACCTCGGGGGAAGTTCCCGAGAGCATCGAACGTCCGGGCCGCTTCCTGGTCTCACGACGGTTTCACCGTGCGGCGTGCGCGCACAGCACGGGCACGTGCGTTACCGTGACTTGGAGCTGGACCCGTTCCAGGAGCAGGCGATCACGGCGCTGGCCGAAGGACGGTCCGTGCTCGTCTGCGCCCCCACCGGCACCGGCAAGACCATCATCGCCGACTGGATCGTCGACGAGGCGCTGCGCACCGGCCAGCAGGTGATCTACACCGCGCCGGTGAAGGCCCTGTCGAACCAGAAGTTCCGCGACTACGTGCGGCTGCACGGCGAGGACAAGGTCGGGCTCGTGACGGGCGACCTGGTGATCCGCCGCGACGCCCCGTGCCTCGTGATGACCACCGAGATCCTGCGGAACATGCTGCTCACGGGCGAGCAGCTCCGCAGCTGCTCGCCGTGGTGCTCGACGAGATCCACTTCCTCGACGACCGCGAGCGCGGCACCGTCTGGGAGGAGGTCCTCATCTACCTGCCCGCGAGCGTCAAGATCGTCGGGCTGTCGGCACGCTGTCGAACCACGCCGAGTTCGCCGCCTGGCTACCCACGTCCGCGGCTCGCCGGTCGACGTGGTCGAGGAACCGGCGCGCCGTGCCGCTCGAGCTGCAGCTGTTCAGCAACGACACCGGCCTGTGCGACCCGCAGGGTACGATCGCCTGTGGCGCCGCAAGCGCGCGGCAGGCGCAGGGCAGCCGACCGGGCCGCGACGGGCGGGGGCGCGGGCGCGGCGCCGCTCCGCCGGGCGCACCACCCGCATCGACCGCTTCCGCATCCTCGCGGAGCGCGACTGGCTGCCGTACCTCTACTTCGTGTTCAGCCGGCGCGACACCGAGATCCTGGCGCGCTCGCTCGCGCGGACGGTGAACGGCACGCTGCTGTCGCCCGAGGAGCGCGCGGCGGCCGAGGCGCGGCTGCTGCAGGCCGTCGCCGAGCTCGGCCCGGCGCTCGACGACGAGCTGCTCGCGCTGTACCGCGCGGGCATCGCGTTCCACCACGCCGGGCTGCACGTCCAGCTCAAGTCGCTCGTGGAGGAGCTCTACGAGGCGAAGCTCCTCAAGGTGCTGTACTGCACGTCCACCTTCGCGCTCGGCATCAACATGCCGGCGCGCAGCGTCGTCTTCGACGGGCTGATGAAGTACGACGGGCGCCGGGTCGCGCCGCTGCCCACCCGCGGCTTCATGCAGAAGGCCGGGCGCGCCGGGCGCCGGGGGATGGACGAGGTCGGCCACGTCGTCATCCGGATGGACCTCGACGAGTACGACGAGCTCGAGTCGGTGCTCAAGCGCTACGGGCGCGGCGCCTACGAGCCCGTGCGCAGCTCGTTCAACCTGTCGTTCCACTCCGTGCTCAACCTGCTCGAGCAGCACGACCACGATCCCCAGCGCATTCGCGAGATCGTGGACAAGTCGTTCCTCACCTGGCACGCGACGCACACGCTCGCGACGGCCGACCTGGGTGAAGATGCGCCCAAGAAGCGGCGGGCGCGGGCCGAGGTCGCGGCGAAGCGGGCGAAGACCCGCACCTGGGACGAGTTCCGCGCGAAGGTGGGCTACCTGCAGGGCATCGGCTACCTCGACGACGACCTGGTGTTCAACGCCGGCGCCCGCATCCTCCGCCACCTGCAGATCTCCGAGGTGTTCGTCACCGAGCTGGTGCTGTCGGGCCTGCTCGAAGACCTCTCGCCGCCGCGGCTGTTCGGCGTGCTCTGCGGCCTGACCAACGAGCTGCCGCGCCACGCCCACCTCACCGGCCGCCGCGCCCACGAGGACCGCGGGCTGGCGCGGCAGGTCGCCCGCATCCGCCAGAGCGACGTGGTGGTGGGCGCCGAGGAGCTCGGCGGCGGAGAGTGCTCGTGGGACGAAGACGTGATGCACCTCGGGCGCCGCTGGGCCGAGGGGGTGCCGCTGCTCGAGCTGGTGGCGTCGGTGGCGTCCGACACCGACCTGTCGGGCGACCTGGTCACCGGCTTCCGGCGGGCGAAGGACCTCGTCGGGCAGCTGCGCGACGTGTACGCCGACATCCCCGACCGCGCGCAGATGCTGGCCCAGCTGGCCCGCGCGGTGAGCCGCGACGAGGTCGAGGTGGTGGGGTGACCGCCGGGTCCCTCCGGGGATAGACGCAACCGAAGGGGCGAGAACCGTGGCCTACCGCAGCCCGTCCGAAGCCGAGCTCGAGCGCATCCGCACGCTGTTCCTGCAGATGTGCGTGCGCGCCGAGTCGATGGTGCGGCTGGCGACGCGCTCGGTGCTCGACCGCGACCTGTCGCTCGGCCGCTCCGTCGTGGTGGCCGACCGCGAGCTCGACCGGCTGGAGGTCGAGATCGACAAGCTGTGCCTGCGCTACCTGGCCACCCGCCAGCCCGTGGGCACCGAGCTGCGCACCGTCACCACCATCATGAAGATGGTCACCGACCTCGAGCGCATCGGCGACGAGTCCGTCAACATCGCGGAGCGCGGGCTCGAGCTGTCGGCGGGCACGGGCATCGAGCCGGGCCTCGATCTGCCGCAGATGGCCGACATCGCGGCCGACATGGTGCGCATGGCGGCGGACTCGTTCCTCGAGGGCGACCCCGAGATCGCGCGGGAGCTGATCGCGCGGGACCGGGAGGTCGACGAGCTGAACCGGCGGGCGTTCGGGAAGTGGCTGCAGGCGATGGCGGCCTACCCCGACCAGGCGGAGCGGGCGGTGTCGCTCACGTCGATGTCGAAGTACCTCGAGCGGATCGCCGACCACGCCTGCAACCTCGGCGAGATGGTGGTGTTCCTCGTCGAGGGGCGCGACATGCGCCACGGGATGTAGCGCCGGGACGACGTGTCGACGCGCCGCGCCGCTCGGGTGATGGAGGCGGATGCTCCCCGTCGACCTGCAGCTGGACGCGACCGACGGCGCCGCGCGCGCCACCACCTTCCGCCTGCCGCACGGCACCGTGCGCACGCCCCTGTACATGCCCGTGGGCACGCAGGGCGCCGTCCGCTCGGTGTCGCCGCTGCACCTGCAGGACACGGGCACGCAGATCGTGCTGGCCAACACCTACCACCTGTCGCAGCGGCCCGGCGAGAAGCTCGTCGCCAAGCACGGCGGGCTGCACCGGTTCATGGGCCTCGACCTGCCCATGCTCACCGACTCGGGCGGGTTCCAGGTGTTCTCGCTCGACAAGGAGGTCGACGAAGACGGCGTCCGCTTCCGCTACGAGGTCGACGGCAAGCCGACGGTGCTGACCCCCGAGCGCAGCATGGCGATCCAGCAGGACCTCGGCGCCGACATCGCCATGGTCTTCGACGAGTGCCTGGCCTACGGCACCGACCGGGCCTACGCCGAGCAGAGCCTCGCCCGCACCCACCGCTGGGAGGCGCGGTGCAAGGAGGCGCACACCCGCGAGGATCAGGCGCTGTTCGGCATCGTGCAGGGCGGGTTCTGGCCGGACCTGCGGGCGCGCTCGGCCGAGGCGGTGGGCGAGATGGGCTTCGACGGCGTGGCGGTCGGCGGGCTGTCCGTGGGCGAGGGCCACGACACCATGTGCGAGGTGCTCGACTGGACGGCGCCGCTGCTGCCGACGGACCGCCCGCGGTACCTGATGGGCGTGGGGCGGCCGCTCGACCTCGTCGAGGCCGTGGCGCGCGGCATCGACATGTTCGACTGCGTCATCCAGACGCGGCACGCGCGCAGCGGGGTGGCCTGGGCGTGGCCCGGGCGGCTGCGGCTGACGGACAGCCGCTACCGCAGCGACCTGTACCCGATCGACACGCGGTGCACCTGCTACACCTGCCGGACGTTCACGCGCGCGTACCTCAACCACCTGTTCCGGGTGGGCGAGGTGCTCGCGGCCACGCTCGTGTCGGTGCACAACATCGCGTGGTTCCACCAGTTCATGGCGGAGATGCGGCAGAGCATCGTGGAGGGGCGGTTCGAGGCGTTCCGGGCGGAGGTGCGGCTCGCGTACCCGCCGTCGAGCGACGGGGACGACGAGGCGGAGCGGGCGCCGAAGCCGAAGGGCAAGCGCGAGAAGCGGGACAAGCGCGAGAAGCGGCGGCGGTGACGGGGTTGCTATGTTTCTAGCACTGTGCTAGGAACGTAGCATGACGCCGCCCCCGCTGAGCCGCCGCGAGCGCGAGATCATGGACATCCTGTACGGCCGCTCGCCGCTGTCGGCGGCGGAGGTGCGGGAGCGGATGCCGTCGCCGCCGAGCTATTCGGCCGTGCGGGCGCAGCTCCGGATCCTGGAGGAGAAGGGCCACGTCAAGCACGAGCAGGACGGCCCGCGCTACCTGTACGCGCCCGTCGCCTCGCCCGCGAAGGCGCGGCGCTCGGCGCTGCGTGCGCTGGTGCGCACCTTCTTCGCGGGCTCCCCGGAGGACGCCGTCGCCGCGCTGATCGACGACGCGCGCGAGGAGCTCGGCCCCGAGCAGCTCGACCGGCTGGCGGCGCTCATCGACCAGGCCCGGGAGCAGGGGCAGTGACCCCGGCCGCGCTGTGCGGCGCCGCGCTCCACGTGACGGGCGTGCTGGCGGCGGCGACGCTGGGCGCGGCGCTGCTCCCCGGCCCCGCATCCCGCCACGCCGTGCGGACGCTGGGGGCGCTCGGGGCCGTGCTGGTGCTGCTGCTCGCGCAGGCGGCGCCGGCGACGGGCTGCATCGAGCCACCGCCGGCGTGGGTGCGCGAGGTGGCCGCCGGGTGGGCGCTCGGGGCGGTGGCGGTGGCGGCCCGCGTGCTGGGCGGGCACCTCGCGGCGCTGCGGCTCGTGCGCGCGGCGGCGCCCGTGCCGGCGGGTCCGTGCCGCGACGCCCTGCGGGACGCGGCTGGCGAGCTGGGGGTCGCCGCGCCGGAGCTGCGCTGGAGCGACGCCGTCGGCTCGCCGCTGGCCGCGGGGCTGCTGCGGCCGCGGATCCTGCTCCCCCGCGAGGCGCTCGGGTGGCCGGCGGGGCGGCTGCGGGCCGTGCTGCTGCACGAGCTCGGCCACGTGCGACGGCGCGACGGCTGGGCGCAGCTCGTGGCCCAGGCCGCCTGCGCGGCCTGCTGGTGGCAGCCGCTGGCCTGGCTCGGGCTGCGGCGGATGCGGCTCGAGCGGGAGCTGGCGTGCGACGACCTCGTCGTGGCGACGGGGGTCCGGCCGTCCGACTACGCGGCCGAGCTGCTGGCGGTGGCGCGGGCCGTGGCGCGGCCGGTGCCGAGCGGTGCGATCTCCGCCGTCGATCCGCGGCCGTCGGCGACGGAGGCCCGCCTGCGGCGCATCCTCGACCCCGGCACGCGACGCGCGCGGCTGCCCGCGCCGCTGCGGTGGGCGGCGGCGGGGCTCGGGCTGGCGCTGACCGTGGCGGCGGCGCGCTCGCCGGCCGTGAACGCTGCGTCCGCGGCCGCGTTCCCTGCCGCCTGCGACGCGCCGCTGGCGCCCGTCGTGGACCTGGGCGGGCCGCTCGGCCTCGACCCCGTCCCGCCCGACACGGTGGCCGCCCTGCTCGGCGACGCGCTCGCGCCGCTGCGCCGCTGCGGCGCCGAGCGCCTGGCCGTCGACGCCCTCGGCCAACCGGAAGCCATCGACGCCATCGCGCCCGATGACGCGATCGCGCCCGACGCCTTTCCGTCATTTGACGGAAAGGCGTCGGGCGCGGTTGCGTCCGAAGCGTGTGGGGCGCTGCTGGCCGAGCTCCGCTGGCCCGACCTGGCCGGCCACACGCTCCAGCTCACCCGCTCCGACCGAGGTGCCCGATGATCCGCTGCTCCCTCGCCCTGCTCGCCGCGGCGTGCGCCACCTCCAGCGCGTCGCCGCTGCCCGCGCAGCCCGACGACGTCGAGCGGGAGCTCGGCCTCGACCCGGCCCCCGCCGACACCGACATCGACGTCGACATCGACGACCACGGCGTCCCGCCCTACGCCCCCGGCGCAGGGCCGCTGTTCGGCGTCGCGGTCGCCGACGACGACTGCTAGAACGGCCAGATCTCGGGCACGAGCCACACCGCCAGCGCCATGAACAGCGCCGTGAGCGGCGCCCCGACCTTGGTGAAGTCGAGGTAGCGGTAGCCGCCGGGGCCGTAGACCAGCAGGTTCGGCGGGCAGCCGATCGGCGTCGAGAAGCCCGCCGACGCCGCCAGCGCGATGGCGATGGCGAACGGCGTGACGTTGTAGTGCCCGAGCTGCGCGGCCATCGCCGCCACCGGGAACACGAGCGCCGCCGCCGCCGCGTTGCTGATGAACGACGCCATGCCCACGCCGAGCAGGTACACCGCCGCGAGCGTCGCGCGGGGGCCGAACGGCTCGGTCGCGCGCAGCAGCGTGGACGCCACGACCCGCGCCGCGCCGGTGTCCTCCATCGCGGCCGACACGCCGAAGGCGCTGCCGATGAGCACCAGCACCGTCCAGTTCACCGAGGTCCGCGCCGTGCGCAGCCCGATGCAGTCGGTGGCCACGAGGAACACCATCGTCCCCATGGCCGCCACCAGCAGCGGCATCCCGGTGAACCCGGCCACGAGCACCATGACCACCAGCGCCGCCAGCACGAGCCGCGCCTTGCGGTAGCGCTGCGGCCGCTCCGCCGGCAGCGACGAGACCAGGTAGAACTCGGTGCTGTTGGCCCAGGAGCGCCGGAAGCCCGGCGACGCCGACAGCATCAGCGTGTCGCCCGGCAGCAGCACGATGTCGCCGATCTTCTTCTCGATGCGCTCGCCCGCGCGGTGCACGGCGAGGATGGCGGCGTCGTAGCGGCGGCGGAAGTTGGCGTCGCGCACCGTGCGCCCGACCATCGACGAGCGGTGCGACACGACGACCTCGAACAGCTGCCGGTCCTGGAGCGTGACCTCCTCCTCGATCGGCACCAGCCCGGGGAACTGCGACACGAGGTGCTCGACCGTGGACGCGAGCCCCGTGAACACGAGGTGATCGCCCGCGATGAGCTGGTCCTCGGGCGCCACGGGGTTGAGCTCGGTGCCGTCGCGGCGGCGGATCTCGACCAGGAACAGGCCGCGCAGCGCGCGCAGGCCGGCGTTCTCGATCGTCTGGCCGACGAGCGGCGAGGTGGACGCCACCTCGAGCTCCACGAGGTAGTCGCGCGCCTCGGCCATCTCCATCGGCTCGACGCGGTCGGGGAGCAGCCGCAGCCCGACGGTGGCGAGGTAGGCGACCCCCACGATCGTGGTCGGCACGCCCACCCAGGTGATGCCGAACAGCGGCAGCATCGGCCCGCCCGAGTGGACGAGCATGTCGCGCACCACGAGGTTCGCGGAGGTGCCGATCATCGTGCAGGTGCCACCAAACATCGTGGCGAACGACAGCGGGATGAGCAGCTTGCTCGGGTGCACGCCGATGCGCCGCGCGTGGGCCAGCACCATCGGGATGAACATCGCGACGATGGGCGTGTTGTTCAGGAACGCGCTCATGATGGCGGTGGGCACCATGATCCGCAGCAGCGCGATGGACGGGTGGGTGGAGCGGCCGAGCAGGGCCGTGCCCATCACCTTGAGCGCGCCCGTCTCCTGCACGGCGCCGGCGACGATGAGGAGCACCCCGATCGTCGCGACGGCCGGCTGCGCGAAGCCCTCCAGCGCGCGCGCCGGCGTGAGCACGCCGGCGACCACCAGGATCGACAGCGCACCGAACATCACCAGGTCGGGGCCCAGCTTCTCGCGCGCCATCGTGACCGTGGCGCCGCCCACCACGGCCAGGGTGAGCCACGCCTGCCAGCCGAGCTCCGTCATCGCGAACCCGCCCGCCGCCCTGTCGGCGGCGACGTGGGGGTGTATCCCGACCGTCAGGCGTCGGCGGCGGGAATCCGCGCCGCGAGCGCAGCCTCCAGGGCCTCGGCGCGCGCCTCGCCGCCGTCGGGGTCGCCGCGGAGGGCCTGCAGCAGCCCCGCGGACGCCTGCTCGACCCGCAGGGCCAGCGCCGCCGTGCGATCGCAGCCCACGCCGTGCTCGGCTGCCCCGAGGATCGCCTGGGCTGCGAGGTCGGCCTCGCCGCGCAGCAGGCGGACCCAGGCGAGGTCGTACTGGGCGAACAGGTCGTTGCGGGCGGCGTCGGCGATGGCGACGAGCGTCTCGAGGGCTTCGTCGTGGCGGTCGAGCGCGTCGAGCGCCAGGCGGCGCTTGCGCAGCAGCTTCAGCCGCGTGCTGGCCCACAGCCCGTCGGCGGCCAGACCGGCGTCGGTGGCGGCGACCACGGCGGCCGGCTCGTCGCGCGCCAGGCCGAGCAGACACGCGCCGAGCGCCCGCTGCGCCGCGGGCTCCGACGAGGCCTCGGCGGCCTGCTCGAACCGCTGCTCGGCGCGCTCGAGCTCGCCCGCCAGCGCGTCCAGCGCGCCGACCGCGAACGCCAGGCCCTGCAGCGGGAGCGGGTACTGGCCGAGCATGGGGTCGTCGCTGCCCGCGAGGACGGCTTCGGCGTCGGCGCGGCAGGCGTCGACGAAGGCGGGATCGGCCTGCCGCGGGGGGAGCCCGTCGGCCAGGTGGTTGGCGAGCCACTCCGCGCGGGAGCGGCGCAGCCAGGCCGTCAGCCACGCCTCGAGCGACGGGTACCAGCGCTGGAACGGGCCGCCGGCCTCGCGCAGGTCGATCCAGATCTCGCCGACGTGCGGCCCGGCGAGGACCAGCTGGTCGCGGTAGCCGCAGCCCTGGTCGGCGAGGGTCAGCGTCCCGTCGGCGGGATCGCCGGTGGACGGGTCGAAGGGCGCGCCGGGAGCGCCGTCCTCGGGCAGCGGGTCGAGGCCGTAGAAGGGGCCGGCGCCGACGCCGACCTCGGCGATCCAGCGGCGGTAGGACGGCGGCAGGACCACGCCGTGGTCGCGCTCGAACGCGTCGATCTCGTCGCCGTCTACGGGCTCGGACTCCCAGCCGTGGAGGTTGGCGCCGAACACGGTGCAGTTCGGGTCGTGGCGGGCGAGGGTGCGCAGCTGCTCGGCGAGGGTGGCGAGGTCGTCCACGGGCACCTCCTGGTGCATCGGAGGTAGCGCCGGGCGGGCGTCGGGGCGCGTGAAAGGCGTCGCGGGGGCCGTGAAACCTGCGGCTGGCCGCGGGCGCGACGGTGCGCTACACCCCCTCCCCGACTCGCTTGCGGAGGTCGTATGGCTCGGTTCGGCAACGTGCTCACCGCGATGGTCACCCCGTTCGCCGCCGACGGCCGGCTCGATCTCGGCCGCGCTGCGGAGCTCGCGCAGTTCCTCGTCGCCAACGGCAACGACGGCATCGTGGTCGCCGGCACCACCGGCGAGGCCCCCACGCTCACGCAGGACGAGCAGATCGACCTGATCCGCACGGTCGCCAAGGCCGTCGACGTCCCCGTGGTCGCCGGCACCGGCAGCAACGACACCCGCTCGGCCATCGGCAACACGCAGCGGGCGCAGGACGCCGGCGCGTCCGCCGTCCTCGTCGTGTCGCCGTACTACAACCGGCCGTCGCAGGCGGGCCTGCTGGCGCACTTCCGCGCGGTGGCCGCCGCGACCACGCTGCCCGTCGTGCTCTACGACATCCCCGTCCGCACCGGCCGCAAGGTCGAGACGGCCACGCTGCTCGAGCTCGCGCGCACCGTCGAGAACGTGGTGGCGCTCAAGGACGCCGCCGGCAACCCCGCCGAGACCGCCCGCCTCATCGCCGAGGCGCCCGACGGCTTCGAGGTCTACAGCGGCGACGACGCCCTCACCCTGCCGCTGCTCGCAGTCGGCGCGGTGGGCGTCATCGGCGTGGCCACGCACTGGGCCGGGCGCGAGCACCAGGAGATGATCAGCGCGTTCCACCGCGGCGAGGTCGCCGTGGCGCGGCGGATCAACCAGCGGCTGCTGCCGTCCTACGCGTTCGAGACCTCGAACGAGGCGCCCAACCCCATCCCCTCGAAGGTGATGATGAAGGTGCTCGGGCTCGACGTGGGCAAGGGCCGTGCGCCGATGGACGTCGTGCCCGACGGGCTGTACAGCACGGCGCAGAACGTCCTCACCCGGCTCGCGATCGGCGGCTCGCGGTGAGCGATCTGCGGCTGTACGTCGACGGGCGCTTCGTCGACACCGGGCGCACCTTCGCCGACATCGACCCCTGCGACGGCTCCGAGATCGCCCGGGTCCACGAGGCCGGCGAGGCCGAGATCGACGCCGCGTGCACCGCCGCGCGCCGCGCGCTGCGTGGCCCCTGGGGCAAGCTCTCGGCAGACGAGCGCACGCGCCTGCTCCACCGCGTGGCCGACGGCATCGAGGCCCGGTTCGACGACTTCCTCGCCGCCGAGGTGCGCGACACGGGCAAGCCGCTCGGCATGGCCCGCGCCGTCGACATCCCGCGGGGGGCGGCGAACTTCCGCATCTTCGCCGACCTCGTCCGCAACGTGCCCACCGAGGCCTTCCAGACCGACACGGCCGACGGGCGCGGCGCCCTGAACTACGCCACGCGGCGTCCGAAGGGGGTCATCGCCGTCATCTGCCCGTGGAACCTGCCGCTGCTGCTGATGACGTGGAAGGTCGGGCCCGCGCTCGCCTGCGGCAACACCGTCGTGGTGAAGCCCTCGGAGGAGACACCCGCCACCACCGTGCTCCTGGCCGAGGTGATGGACGCCGTGGGCGTGCCGCCGGGCGTGTTCAACGTGGTGCACGGCTTCGGGCCCGGCAGCGCCGGCGAGTTCCTCACGAAGCACCCCGACGTCGACGCCATCACGTTCACCGGCGAGACCGACACCGGCGCGGCCATCCAGCGCGCCTGCGCCGACCGCATCGTCGACACCTCGATGGAGCTCGGCGGGAAGAACCCGGGCCTCGTGTTCGCCGACGCCGACCTCGACGACGCCGTGGCCGTCGCCCTGCGGAGCTGCTTCGCGAACTGCGGGCAGGTCTGCCTCGGCACCGAGCGGCTGTACGTGCAGCGGCCCGTGTTCGAGGCGTTCGTCGAGAAGCTCGCCGCCGCGGCGCGGGCGCTGAAGGTCGGCCCGCCCGACGCCGGGGCCACGATGGGGCCGCTCGTCTCGCGGCAGCACCGCGAGAAGGTGCTCGGCTACTACGAGCAGGCGCGGGCCGACGGCGCGGAGGTCGTGCTGGGCGGCGGGATCCCCGACCTCGGCGAGCGGTGGGCCGGCGGCGCCTGGATCGAGCCCACCCTGTGGACGGGCCTGGCGGACGGCTCGGCCGTCGTGCGGCAGGAGATCTTCGGGCCCTGCGCCCACGTCCGCCCGTTCGACGACGAGGACGAGGCCGTCGCGCTCGCCAACGACACCGACTACGGTCTCGCGGCCACGGTGTGCACGACGGACGTGCGGCGGGCGCACCGGGTGGCCCAGCAGCTCGAGGTCGGGCTCGTGTGGGTCAACGAGTGGTTCCTGCGGGATCTGCGGACCCCCTTCGGGGGCAGCAAGCGGTCGGGGATCGGCCGGGAGGGCGGCGTGCACTCGCTCGAGTTCTACACGGAGACCCGCAACGTGTGCGTGAAGCTGTGAGCGATGCAGGCGACCGGATCGTGTCGGCGGCCGAGCGGCTGCGGGTGGCGGAGGAGACGCGCACGCCCTGTGCGCCGCTGCGCGACCTGTTCGCGGGCGACGACGTGGCCGCGGGCTACGCCATCCAGGAGCACGCCACGCGGCGCCACGAGGCGGCGGGGCGGCGGCTGGTGGGGCGGAAGATCGGGCTGACCAGCCGGGCCGTGCAGGCGCAGCTCGGGGTGGCGCAGCCCGACTACGGCATGCTGTGGGCCGACATGGCGTACGCCGACGCCGAGCCCGTGGATCTGTCGCGGATCCTGCAGCCGAAGGCCGAGGGCGAGATCGCGCTGGTGCTGGGCCGCGACCTCGACCGCGAGCACCTGACGGTGGTGGACGTGCTCGGGGCGGTGGCCTACGCGCTGCCGGCCATCGAGGTGGTCGGCAGCCGGGTGGCGGACTGGGACATCTCGGCGCTCGACACCATCGCCGACAATGCGAGCGCCGGGGCGTTCGTGCTCGGGACGGTGCCCGTGCCCCTGTCGGCGTTCGACCCGCGACTGTGCGGGATGGTGCTCGAGCGGCGCGGCGAGCCCGTGTCCGTGGGGGCCGGGGCGGCGTGCCTCGGGAACCCGCTGACGGCGGCGCTGTGGCTGGCGCGGAAGATGGTGGCCGTGGGGCGGCCGCTGCGCGAGGGCGACGTGGTGCTGTCGGGCGCGCTCGGGCCGCTGGTGGCGGTAGCGCCCGGTGACGTGCTGGAGGTGCGGATCACCGGGGTGGGGTCGGCGCGGGCGGTGCTCGAGGCGGGCTGAGCGTCACGCGGGCCAGCGGGTGCCGCAGCAGACGTGGCGCCCGTCCGGGTCGACGACGGCGAGGAAGCGCATGGGCCCGATGTGGGTGCGCGCGACCACCGGGACGGCGTGGGCGGCGAGCCGCGCCTCGATGGCGTCGAGGTCGTCGACGTCGAAGCTGACGATGGTGCCCTCGGCGCCGGCGGTGGCAGGGACGGGCAGCCAGAAGCCCTCGCGGGGGTGGACGGCGAGGTGCTGGTCGCCGAGCATCCCCGCCCAGTGGCGGGCGGTGCCGCGGTGGTGCTCGAGCTCGAGGGGCACGCCGAGGGCGTCGCGGTAGAAGGCGGCGGTGGCGTCGATGTCGTCGGTGACGAGGACGACGGACTTGAGGGCGCGGACGGGCTCCATGGGACCTCCTGCTCCAGCACGTAGGCCGGGGCGGGGCCGGAGGCGGTGGTCGGGGCCGCCGATGGGGTTGGCCCGGCGCGCCAGAACGCGGGCGGCTACGTGGGCGCATGGCCCGTCCCCCGCTGCCGATCGCCGCGCCGACCCGGTCCGTGCCGCTGATCCTGGCCGCCGTCCGGGCGCGCGGCGTCGACGTGGCGCCGCTCGCCCGCCGGCTGGGCCTGCCGCTCGGCGCCGCCGACCGCGAGACCGTCTCCGTCACGCCGGCCGGGTTCGAGGCGCTGCTCGCGGCGCTGGCCGAGGCCACCGGCGAGCCGCTGCTCGCGCTGTCGCTGCCCGCGGCGCTGCAGCCGGCGACGTTCCAGGCGAGCGAGCTGGCCATCCAGGCGAGCGCCACCGTCCGGGCCGCGTTCGAGCGCACCGCGCGCTACGCGCCGCTGTTCTACGCGCACCTGCGCTACGTCTGCGAGTCCGACGCCGACGAGCTGCGCATGCGCACCCGCGCGGCCGGGCCGCACGCCGCTCGCTTCGCGCTGGCCTCGCTGCTCGTGCACACGCGGCGGCTGTGCGCCGACCCCGTCGTGCCCGCGCGCGTCTGGTTCGCCGGCGAGGTGTCGCCGGGCGCGCTCGTCGACGGCCTGGCGGCGTTCTTCGGGACGGACCGGCTCGCCTTCGGCGGCGACGATGCCGGGCTCGCGCTGCCCGCCGCGGTCGTGGATCGGCGGACGGGGCGGGACGATCCGCGGCTGCTGGCCACGGCCACGCGCTGGGCGGACGAGCACCTCGCCGACCACCCCGCCGGCGACGCCGTGGCGGCCGCCGTGCGCGCCGTCCTCCGCCACGCCGACGGGCCGCTGCCGCTCGAGGCGGTCGCGCGGCGGCTGGGCCTGTCGCCGCGCACGCTGCAGCGCCGGCTGGCGGCGGAGGGGACGAGCTGGTCGGGCGTGGCCGAGGACCTGCGCCGCGACGAGGTCCTGCGCCTGCTCGACGGGACGGCGCTGCCGCTGGCCGAGATCGCGGCGCGGACGGGCTTCTGCGACGCGCCGACGCTGTCGCGGGCGTTCCGGCGGTGGACGGGGGTGGCGCCGGGGGCGTGGCGCCGGCGCGGATGACGCGAAGGCGTCGCGATGACGGACAGGCGCCCGATGACGGAATGGCGCCCGGATGACGGAATGGCGCCCGGATGACGGAAGGCGCCCGACGCCTTTCCGTCAATTGACGGAAAGGCGTCGGGCGCGTTTGCGTCAGAACTGACCGGGAGGTCAGCCGGGCGAGGGCAAGGGCAGGGGCAGGGGCAGGGGCAGGGGCAGGGGCAGGGGTTCAGGCTTCACGGCCACCGCAGCCCGACGCACATCCCAGCCACCTCCGCGGGCGTCGGCACCGCCGCGAGCCGCTCGCCCAGCTGGTCCGCCAGCACCTGCACCGACGCCGGCCCCGCCGGCACCGCCCGCCAGGCGTGCCTTCGCACCTCCTCCTCCGCCGCCGCCGCCGCGGCCGCAGCTCCGCCCCCTCCGCCAGCGCCACCCACGCCGCCGCCACCACCTCCCCCGGCTCCGCCCCGACCACGGCGCCAGCGACACGCACACCCCGCACCCGCACAGGCCCGTCACCGCCGCGTGCACGACCGCGTCGCGGGCCGCCTCGTCGAAGTCCGCCAGCCGCGGGCGCGGCGAGCCCTGGTCCCAGTACGGCCCGTACCACTCCTCCCAGTCGAGCTGTCCGGGCCCGAACCGGGGACACAGTACGGCTGCCCGCCCGCCCCGACGAGCGGCGTGTCCGTGTCGAACAGCACCGCCGCAGCCTCCACGGCCGGCGGCACGATCAGCCCAGCCCGCCCCGCGGCCATCTTGTCCCACCGCTCGCGATACGCCGCCAGGCACCGGTTGAACCAGTGGTAGCACGCCTGGCTCGAGCCGTTGCAGCACCCCGCGTGGTCCATGAACGCCCACGACACCTCGGTCTCCGTCGCCTGCCACAGGTCCCGATCCCGCTGATCCGCCCGCTCCATCGCCAGGTAGTCCCCGGCCGTGCCCCGGAACGCGCCCCAGCCGCAGCGCTTCCACACGATGTCGAGGATCGACCGACTCATCGCCGTGTGCAGCGCCCGCGGGGTCGACCGCTTCTTGCCGCTCGGCGGCTCGGCCGCCGCGATCGTCAGGCCCGTCCCGATGCCGCCCATCTGCCCTCCCGTGTCACCCGGGTGGGTTCGACCCGCGTCCGGCCCGTACTTCACCCCGACGGATCCGCCGCTGCCGCGCGCCCCTCGGAGCCGCGGCCCCTCCCGGAGCCCGACGACGCGCCGACGTCCACGCCGCCCCTCCGCAGACGCCCCGCCCGCGACCCACCCGTGGCACCGAACCGGCCCACCGACTACGCTCCCTGCCCGTGGAGGTCCCCCTGGCGCTCCCACCCGACGGCGTCCCGTGCGCCATCCTCGGCTCCGGCAACATCGGCACCGACCTGCTGATCAAGCTGCTGCGCCGCAAGCCGGCCGTCCTGCGGCCCGTCGCCATGGTCGGGGTCGACCCGAGCAGCGACGGCCTCGCGCGCGGGCCGCCTCGGCGTCTGGACGACCCACCAGGGCCTCGACGCGCTCGTCGCCTCGCCCCTGTGGCCCGAGGTCCGCATCGTGTTCGACGCGACCAGCGCCGCCGCGCACCACCGCCACGCCGAGGTGCTGATGGCCCACGGCAAGGTCGCCGTCGACCTCACGCCGGCCGCGGTGGGGCCGTACTGCGTCCCCGTCGTGAACCTGGAGGCGCACCTCGACGCGCCCAACGTCAACCTCGTCACCTGCGGCGGCCAGGCCACGATCCCCATCGTCGCCGCCGTCTCCCAGGTGGCCCGGGTGCACTACGGCGAGATCGTGGCCTCGATCGCCTCGAAGAGCGCCGGGCCCGGCACCCGCGCCAACATCGACGAGTTCACCGAGACGACCGCCCGCGGCATCGAGGTGATCGGCGGCGCGGCCCGCGGCAAGGCCATCATCGTGCTCAACCCGGCCGAGCCGCCGCTCGTGATGCGCGACACCGTGTTCACGCTGTCCGACGAGGCGGACGAGCGCGCCGTGGCCGCGAGCATCGAGGCGATGGTCGACCGCGTCCGGAGCTACGTCCCCGGCTACCGCCTGAAGCAGGACGTGCAGTTCGAGCGCATCTCCGCCCCGGTGCGCGTGCCGGGGCTCGGCACGTTCGAGCGCGGGCTCGTCAGCAGCGTGTTCCTGGAGGTGGAGGGCGCCGGGCACTACCTGCCCGTCTACGCCGGCAACCTCGACATCATGACCTCGGCGGCCGTGGCCACCGGGGAGCGGCTCGCGGCGGGGAGGAGCGCATGAGCGGCGTCCGACGGGGGCCCTGGGGCGAGCGGCTGTGGATCCAGGACGTGACGCTGCGCGACGGCATGCACGCCATCCGCCACCGCTACGGCCTCGCCGCCGTCGTGCAGATCGCCCGCGCGCTCGACCGGGCGGGCGTCCACGGCATCTCCGTGGCCCACGGCGACGGCCTCGCGGGCTCGTCCTTCAACTACGGCTTCGGCGCCCACGACGACCTCGACTGGATCGCCGCCGTCGCCGCGGTGCTGGAGCGCGCCACGCTGTGCACGCTGCTGCTGCCCGGCATCGGCACCGTCCACGACCTGAAGCTGGCCCACGACGCGGGCGTGCGCGCCGTCCGCATCGCCACACACTGCACCGAGGCCGACATCAGCCGGCAGCACATCGAGGCGGCGCGCGGGCTCGGCATGGAGGTCACGGGCTTCCTGATGATGAGCCACATGACCTCGCCCGAGGCGCTGGCCGAGCAGGCGAAGCGCATGGAGTCCTACGGCGCGCAGGTCGTCTACGTCACCGACTCCGGCGGCCGCCTGCTGATGGACGAGGTCGCCGCCCGCTTCGACGCCTACGATCGCGTGCTGAAGCCCGAGACCGAGCGCGGCATCCACGCGCACCACAACCTGTCGCTGGGGGTCGCGAACAGCGTCGTCGCCGTGCAGCACGGCGCCACCCGGGTCGACGCCTCGCTCGCCGGGATGGGGGCGGGCGCCGGCAACGCGCCGCTGGAGGTGTTCCTGGCGGTGGCGGAGCTGCAGGGCTGGGCCACCGGCGTCGACCTGTACCCGGTGATGGACGCCGCCGAGGACGTCGTCCGGCCGCTCCAGGACCGGCCCGTGCGGGTCGACCGCGAGACCTTGACGCTCGGGTACGCCGGCGTCTACTCGAGCTTCCTGCGGCACGCCGAGAAGGCCAGCGCGCGGTACGGCATCGACACGCGCGACATCCTCGTCGAGCTCGGCCGGCGGCGGATGGTCGGCGGGCAGGAGGACATGATCGTCGACGTGGCGCTCGATCTGGTGCGCCAGCGCGAGGCGGCGGCGGCGGTGCCGGCCGCGGACGCCGTCGCCGAGAAGGTCACCGACAAGGAGCGCGCATGAGCCAGGCCCCCGACCTCGCGGCGATGGCCGCCCGCCTCGACGACGCCGCCATGGCGGCGAACGCCGTGGCGCAGCTGTCGGCCGAGGCGCAGATCACGGTCCCGCAGGCCTACGAGGTGCAGGCGCTGAACGTCGGGCGGCGGCTGTCGCGGGGCGAGCGGCTGGTCGGCATCAAGATGGGGTTCACCAGCCGGGCCAAGATGATCCAGATGGGGCTGTCGGACCTCATCTGGGGGCGGCTCACGTCGGGGATGCGCCTCGAGGACGGTGGCGTCGTCGACTTCGCGCGCTACGTGCACCCGCGCATCGAGCCCGAGGTCGCGTTCCTGCTCGGGGCGCCGCTGCAGGGCGAGGTCTCGCCCGCGGAGGCGGGCGCGGCGGTCGAGGCCGTGGCGCCGGCGATGGAGCTCATCGACAGCCGGTACCGGGACTTCAAGTTCTCGCTGCCCGACGTGATCGCCGACAACGCGTCGTCGTCGGGGTTCGTGGTGGGGGCGTGGCGGGACCCGGCGATCGACCTCGCGACCCTCGGGATGGTGATGGAGGTCGACGGGGTGCCGGCGCAGATCGGCAGCTCGGCGGCGATCCTCGGCCACCCGCTGCGGTCGCTGGCGGCGGCGAGCCGGGTGGTGGCGGGGGCCGGGATGCGGCTCGAGCCGGGGATGATCGTGCTCGCCGGCGGGGCGACGGCGGCGGTGGCGCTCAAGGCGGGGCAGCACGTGCGGATGGTGGCGCAGGGGCTCGGGCAGGTGCAGGTGACGGTGCGCTGACGCAGCCGTTAGGGTGTAGGCAATGTCTCACCGACTCACCGTGCAGCACCTCGGGCCCGTGGCTCAGGCCGACCTGGCGCTCGGCGACCTCACGATCCTGGTCGGGCCGCAGGCGAGCGGCAAGAGCCTGCTGCTGCAGGCCTTCAACGCGGTCGAGGACCTGGACGCCGTCGTCGACGCCCTCAAGCGGCACGGGTACCACTGGGAGCAGAGCCCGAGCGACCTCGTCGAGCTCCTGTTCGGTGAGGGCATGCGGGGGCTCGTCTCCCCGCGGACGGAGATCGTCGTCGACGGTGAACCCTGGGACCTCACCGCGGAGGCCCAGGCCCGGTGGTCGAAGCGCGGCCGCAAGGGCAGCCGCGTGTTCTACATGCCGGCGCAGCGGGTGCTCACCCTCCAGGAGGGCTGGCCGCGCCCGTTCACCGCGTTCGACGTGGGCGTCCCGTTCGTCGTCAAGCAGTTCAGCGAGGACCTGCGGCGGCTGCTCGAGGAGGGGCTCGGCGGCGACGCGCTCTTCCCGGCCGAGCGTCGGTGGAAGCGCGAGATCCGGGAGCTCGTCTCGGACGCCATCTTCCAAGGCGCGAAGGTGAAGGTCGACCCGTCGCGTCTCCGCAAGCGCATCGTGCTCGAGGTCGGCGCAGACGGCGACCAGCTCCCCTTCATGAGCTGGTCGGCCGGGCAGCGCGAGTTCATCCCCCTCATGCTCGGGCTGTACTGGCTCATGCCCACGCAGGCGACGCCCCGTCGGCAGTCCATCGAGTGGGTGATCGTGGAGGAGCCCGAGATGGGGCTGCATCCGAGGGCGATCACCGCGCTGGCGCTCGCGCTCCTCGACCTCCTGAAGCGGGACTACAAGGTCGTGCTCTCCACGCACTCGCCGCACCTGCTCGAGCTCGTCTGGGCGATGAACGAGCTCCGCACGCACGCCGACTTCCCGGACGCGCTGTGCGAGCTGTTCGGCGTGCGTCCGACCGCGGCGCTGCGCGAGGTCGGCGAGGCGGTGCTGGGGAAGCAGACGCGCGTGTACGCGCTCGGTCACGGTGCCGGGGGCGCGGTGGCGAAGGACATCTCGTCGCTGGATCCGGGCCACCCCGATCCGGACGTCGCCGGCTGGGGCGGCCTGACGGACTTCGCGGAGCGGGCAGGTGACGTGGTGGCTCGGAAGGCCGCGGCGTCGTGAGCTGGTTCTCGGAGGGGCTGGCGGCCGTGGACACGGCGCTCGTGGCGGAAGTGGGGCTCCAGGGTGTCGAAGCCACCGATCGGCCACGCCTCGAGGTGCCTCGGACGCGCTCACTGGACGGCAGCGCGAACATCGACGCCTGTCTGGTCGCTGCGCTCCCGAACGACCCTCGCTGGGACTACGCGATCGGGCATGCCGACAAGCTGTGGCTCGTCGAGGTGCACCCCGCGAGCGGGGATCACTGCATCCACGAGGTCGTGGCGAAGGCAGGATGGCTGAAGGCGCTGATCGGGAGCTGGTCGGGGCCGGCAGGACGAGCGCTCCACTGGGTCGCCAGCGGTGCGGTCAGCCGACAACCAGCCTTCTCGCGCAAGCTCCGCCTGCTTCGCAAGGCTGGCGTGCTCGGCCCCACGTCCAGGTTGACGATCGACTGACGGACGGAGCTCGACGATGCCCATCCCCCGCGACCTCCCCGGCGCAGAGCTGATCGAGTCCGGCCTCTCCGACCTCGCCGCCGGCGACCTCACACCGAACGCCCTGCTGGTCGCGATCGGCGCTCCCCGGCTGCGCGCTCTGGGGATCGACGTCCCCACCCCGCTGCCCGACGCCCCCGAGCACGCCCTCTTCCTGCTGCTCGCCGCCCGCGGCGACGACGCCCACTCCGCCTTCGACGCCTTGCGCCGGCGCCTGGTCAGCTTCCAGCGCGCCCTGGAGCGACGCGCGTCGCGCGCGGACCCGCCGACCGGGTGACGCCACCCGGATTGACGCCCCCCGGTCGAACGTCCCTGGCCACCGCGGTCACCTCGCGGTAGCGTCCGATCCGGGCGGCCCGTGCGTCGAGCCCCCAGGAGGTGGTGGTGGCCAGCAGACGCGACGCGAAGGCCCGGGCAGAGGCCGTCCAGAAGCTCCTCGACGCCCTCGGCACCGACGCACCCGAGCGCTGGGGCACGCTCGGCGAGCTCTTCCAGCGCGCGGAGGTCCCCCTCGGCAAGCCCACGGTGACCTCCCTCGCCCGCAAGGCCGCCGTCCTCGTCCGCAACGTCCGCGCCCGCAGCCTGGCCGAGCTCGAGGCCGTCCACGTCGCGCCGCTCCCGCTCGCCGCCGACGCCGTCGCCAGCGACGAGGTCCTGGTGGGCATCCTGCGCCGCCTCGCCATCACGCTCAAGTCCCGCGCCCACACCGTGACGGAGCTGGCGAACACCGTCCCCGACCGCGACAAGCCCGCCCTGCGCAAGGCCCTCGACGAGCGCGCCCGCGAGCGCCGCTGGCCGCCCGGTGTCGGCGCCGTCCGCGGGCCCAAGGGCCCCCTCGTCTTCCTGCTCCAGGACCTCGCCGTGGGCGCCGCCACCGAGCCCGAGGGCTTCGCCCCCGCGTTCGACCGCGCGTTCGAGCGCCTCCGCGACCAGCGCGGCCTCAACCTCGTCGCCCTGTCGGCCCTGCGCGCCGCCCTGTCCCGCTTCCCCCGCGACGCGTTCGACCGCGAGCTGAACGCGCTCCGCCGCGCCGACCAGGTCGTGCTCCACACCTTCGACGGCCGCCACGGCAAGCTGTCCCCGGCCGACGAGGCCGCCGCCATCGAGGAGGGGGGCCGCCGCTTCGTCTACGCCGCGCGGAGGGACGCGTGACCGCCCCCGAGGCCCGCGCCGCCCTGCAGCAGGCGCTGCTCGAGCACAACCCGTTCCGCGACAACCGCGTGAGCCAGCCGTCCGACCTGCGGGTCGACGTCGACGCCATCCACGCCACCGCCTTCCAGCGCCTGCTGCGCCGGGTCGACGACGCCCGCACCGGCAGCGCCTGCGGCGTGCTCCTCACGGGCATTGCCGGCTGCGGCAAGAGCCACCTCATCGCGCGCCTGATGCGCCACGCGAGCACCGACCGCCACCTGGTCCCGGTGTTCCTCCACAACCTCCAGGCCTCCCCCGAGCGCATCCCCCGCTACCTGCTCAAGGCCACGGTCAGCTCGCTGCTCGGCCTCGACGACGGCGCCGTGCTCGACGGCCTGCGCCGCCTGTGCGACGAGGGCCCGCCCCGCGGCACCGACCCGCTCGACGCCGAGATCCATGGCGTCCTCAAGGCGCTGCTGGCCCTGGTGGACGACCCCGACCAGGCCGACCTGCAGGACGCCGCCGTCTCCTGGCTGTCGGGCGAGGAGCTCGACGAGGACCAGGTCGCGTTCCTGTACGCCCTCGCCGGACGGCCGATCCGCGCCGTCCTGCCCGACACCGCTGCCATCGAGCGGGTCCTGCTCGTGCTGACGGGGCTGTTCGCGCGCGACGGCCGGGTCCTCGTCCTCTGCCTCGACCAGATCGACAACCTCGACGCCGACCTCGTCGCGGCCCTCACGAGCTTCCTCCACGCCCTGCTCGACCACGCCACGCACCTGCTCGTCATCTGCTCGGGCGTCACGACGACGATGGCGGCGCTGCGCGAGGTCGCCATCTCCGAGGCCGCCTGGGACCGCATCGCCCAGTACCGGGTCGAGCTGCAGGAGATCACCGCCGCCGAGGCCGAGACGCTGCTGGAGCGCCGCCTCGCCTACCTGCTCGACCCCGTCGCCGCCGACGCCCGCGACCCGCTGTTCCCGCTCGGCCGCGCCTGGTTCGACCACACGTTCACCGCGGCGCACCACCGCCCCCGCGACGTGATCACGGCCGCCCGCGACGCCTGGGAGGGGCTGCAGATCGAGCTCGAGCGCGACGGCATCGACGCCTGGCTGGCCGCGCGCGCCGGCGACGCGCCCGTCCCCGAGGCCCCGGCCCGCCCCGAGGCGCCGCTCGACGAGGCGATCCGCCGGGCCGTCCGCGACAAGGTGGACGCCTGCATCGAGGAGCGCCGCCGCAACCCGGCCAGCCTCCCGCCCGACGCCGACAACCTCGCCTCGCTGGTCAAGCGCCTGCTGCAGGTCTGCGTCGACTGGCCCGGCTACAGCCTCGTCGGCGCGGAGGCCCAGAGCGGGAAGAAGCGCGCGTTCGACCTCGTGGTGCGCGAGCGTGCATCGGACGCCACGGAGGCGCGCACGGGCGTGCTGTGCCTCCCCGGCGGCCACGGCAACACCACCACCGCCGCGCTCCGGCGCGCGCAGGCGGAGCGCGAGGGCCTCGACCACGTCGTCCTCGCGACCGACACCCGGCGGCCGTTCAAGCCGGGCGCGAAGGGCAAGGAGTACTACACGCAGCTGTCGCGCGAGGGCGAGGGCCGCTTCCGGCACCTGCAGCTCGACCTCGTCGAGGTGGCGCACCTCGACGCGCTGGTGTCGGTGCTCGGCCTGGCGCGGGTCGGCGACCTCGAGGTCGCGCACGGCGGCCGCAGCGTCCCCGTGAGCGAGGCGCAGGCGGCGCGGGCGATGCACGAGCTCGACCTGCTGCGCACCCACCCGCTGCTCGCCGACCTGCTGACGGAGCCAGACACGCCGCAGCCCGCGCCCGACGCCGCGCCGCTCGACGACGACGCCGTGCGTCAGCTCGTCGCCGGGCACCTGTCGTGGCGGGTGGGCGCGTCGACGCGCGAGCTGGCGCGCCGCATCGCGCAGGCCCGCGGCGACGAGGACGCCGCCGACGTGCTCGAGCGCCTCACGCGCGTGACCGACGCCATGCACCGGGAGGGCACCGTGCAGATCACCCCCCTCGACAACGAGCGCTACGTGCTGTGGCTCGGGACGGCGCCGTGACCGAGCTCCACCAGTACACCGTCACCCAGCTGCGCCTCGGCGCGAGCTGCCCGCGCGTCCACTACTTCGACGCCGACTGGTCTCGCCGCCACGGCAAGCGCCGCGTCACCCTGCTGTGGCGCCAGGGCGCGGTGCCCGCGGGCGGCGCCCTGTTCCACCGCGCCGTGGAGCGCTTCACGGCCCGGGCCGCCGGCGACGACGCCGTCCGCGAGGCCCTGCAGACGGCGCAGTCCGCCGCCGACCTGCACCGCGCCTTCGCCGTGCACTTCCAACGCAGCTTCGACCCGCGCGCGCTGGCCGGCAAGCCCGTGCAGGTGCAGCGGGGCTTCGTCGACGCGCTGCACTGCTACCTCGAGGAGCTGGCGAACGTGGCCGTGGCGGCGCGCACGAGCGGCGTCGACGTGGCGCGGATCGTGGAGCAGCTGTTCGGCGACCCGCGCAAGAAGGTCGACGTGACGTTCGAGCTGCACGACGGGCAGCGCGTCCGGGTCACCGGTGCGGTCGACTACGTGTTCTTCGACTGGCGCACCGAGCGGCACCGCATCTTCGACTACAAGCTCGCGGGCGGCGCGACCGGCGGCCACGGCGACCTGGTGCAGGTCTCGGCCTACGCGCTGATGCACAACCAGCAGCACGGCACGCCCCCGACGTGGCCGTCTACTACCTGCACCCCGAGCGCAAGATGGTCGAGCGCACCTGGGAGCGGGTGTGGGACGAGCGCGCGCATCTACGACTACCTGGCCTCGATGATCGCCTGGGAGGCCTTCGACGAGCGCACCGGCGCGGGCGTGCGGCCGCCGGGCGAGCCGAGCCTGTGCGGCGGCTGCCGCTGGCGGCGCGAGTGCGAGCCCCGCCTCGGCCCGAAGGACCAGGGCGAGCGGGTCACCGGCTGGACCGACGCCGCCGCGCGCGGCGAGCGGGCGGAGCCGCGCATCGACGTGCGCAAGCCCCCGAGAGCGTGCCCGAGCCCGAGCTCGAGGAGGATCCGCCCACCGAGGAGGACGCCCCGCCCGCCGAAATGACGCAACCGCGCCCGACGCCTTTGCGTCATTCGCCGCCGAGCGGCCTCTACCTGGGCGAGGGACGCGACGGGGAGCCGGTCGTCGTGCCCACCGCCGCGCTGAACACGCACGTGGCCGTGGTCGGCGCCGCCGGCAGCGGCAAGACCTGGATGGCGAAGGTGCTGGCCGAGGAGGCCGTCCGCAACGGCATCCCGGTGATCGCCATCGACCCGCAGGGAGACCTCGTGCAGTTCCTGCAGCGGCGGGACGAGCGCGAGGTGCCGCCGGCGCTGCTGCCGATGTACCGGGAGCTCGCCGAGCGGGTCGAGCCGCGCATCTTCACCCCGGGCAGCTCCCACGGCACGCGCCTGGCGCTCGATCCCATCCGCCTCCCCCACCGCGACGACCTGGCCGCCATCGAGGGCGAGGCCCGGCGCGCGGAGGAGGAGGACAACATGATCCAGGCGGTGGCCGTCAACCTGGCCAGCCTGGCGTCGGCCTCGGGGGACCGCTCGTCGCAGGAGACGTTCCTGCTGCAGGTCCTGCGCGGGATGAAGCGGCGGGAGGCCGTGGACCTCGCCGACGTCGTCCACCACGTCCGCGACCCCGAGCTCTCCGGCATCGACGACCCGACCGTCTTCATCAAGGACAGCGCGCGCACCAACCTCGCCATGAAGCTCACGAGCCTGGTGCACGGCACCGCCGCGAACCTGTTCTCGGGCGGCGTGCCCCTCGACATCGACGCGATGCTGCGGCCGAGCGCCGAGGGCCGCGTCCCGCTCAACGTCATCTACCTGAACGCGATGACCAACGACGACCAGAAGCAGTTCTTCGTCGCGTCGCTGGCGTCCGAGATCTACCGGTGGATGGTGACGTCGGCCTCGGCGGAGGGCGGGCGCACGAGCTTCCTGTTCTACCTCGACGAGGCCCGCGACTACCTGCCCGCCGGGGCGAAGCGGCCGATGGCCAAGGAGCCGCTGCTGCGGCTGTTCAGCCAGGGCCGCAAGTACGGCGTGGGCTGCCTCATCTGCACCCAGAGCCCGCGCTCGGTCGACTACAACGCCTTCGGGAACTGCAGCAGCAAGGTCATCGGCCGCCTGGAGAGCGCCCAGGACGTGGAGCGCGTGAGCGAGTGGTTCTCGACCGAGGGCGGCGCGCCGTCGTGGCTCAAGGGGCGCAAGGGCGCCGACGCGGGCTCGTTCGTCGCGCGGTGGGCCGGCGACGGCGACCACAAGAAGGGCCGCAGCCTGCGCGGGCGGCTGCTGTACAGCGCGCACGAGGGGGCCTGGTCGCCCGACCGGGTGGAGCGCGAGGTGCGCGAGGCGGGCGGGGGCTGACTCAGCCGCCCGTGCGGTCCTCGCGGATCGCCGCCAGCAGCGCACAG
This sequence comes from Myxococcota bacterium, assembly GCA_041389545.1. Classification (GTDB taxonomy): domain Bacteria; phylum Myxococcota_A; class UBA796; order UBA796; genus JACKER01. Next base: position 30,033 of record JAWKRQ010000042.1, read on the forward strand.
TACCGCTCGTAGTCCCTCGCCTCCACCGCGCTGACGAGCGGGTGCCGCCCGGCGTGGTAGGCGGGGTGCGCCGGCGGCTCCAGGGCGTCGAACGCGGCCTGCAGCGCCCCCGGCGGATCACCCGCCAGGATCGCCTCCGTCAGCACCGTGAGGACGACGTTGGTCTCGGCGGGCGACAGGTGGTTCCAGTCCTCCCAGTCCACGTCGGCGTCGACGATCTCGACGCCGTCGAGGTCGATGGTGAAGCCGTACCGCTGCCGGACGTACCAGTGGTGGCCCTCGTGGGTCAGCCCGTACTGGGTGGGGTGGGTGCCACCGCCGTGCCAGGGCAGCTGCGCCACCGGGTCGGGCGGCAGCTCGGGGTGCGGGTACCCGTGGGCGGCCACGAGCGCCTGCAGGTGCACCCGGCCGGCCGGACCGAGCGCGCCGCGCCGATCGCTGACCTCGAGCGACACCAGCTCGCCGCGCACGTCGCCGCGCGCCATGAGCCAGTCGGCGTAGACGAGGCGGGGCCCGTCGTCGTGGGGGGCAGCGCGGATGGCGGCCAGAAGCGCGTCCTCTGTCACCGCGCCAGGATCCGCGCCCGCAGGTGGCCCAGCTGCCAGCGCACCTCGTCGCGGACGGGATCCTGCGTCGCGACGGCGAACCCGGCCGGCCGGATCGGCCCGCTCACCCGCGCCCGCGCCGCCTCGGCCGCCGCCCGCGCCGCCACCGACGGCGACGGGCTGTGCGCGGCCGCCTGGATCGCCGCCTCGAGCCCGGCCACCCGGAAGACGAGGTCGCGCTGCGCCTCGAGGCGGGCGGCCTTGAGGGCGCTGTCGGGCAGCTCGCCGGCCAGCCACCGGCGCTTCGTGTCGAGCAGCGCGCGGACCGACAGCTGCTCGCCGGCGACGTGCTCCACGAAGTCGCAGGCCACGGCGTGGGCCAGCAGCGGCGGCAGCAGGCCGATGGCGTAGCGCAGGCGCTGGTCGACGTCGCCGGGGCGGACGCGCGGCAGGCCCTCGCCCTCGAGGTAGTCGCCGAGGATGTGCGCGGCCTTGGCCCGCCCGTCGAGGTAGGCGACGAGCAGCTCCGTCCACACGCGGTCGTCGAGGGCGGGCAGCAGCCGGCTCGCGGCGCGGAGCCGACGCAGCCAGCGATGCTCCGGATCGTCGGGGGCATCCATCCCCTTGGGGCTAGCCGGCGCGGCGGCGACGGGCGAGGGCCGCCCGACCGGCTAAGGGGGGGCCATGCCCTACGATCTCGTCTTCGCCGACGCCCTGCCCGCCACCGTCGCCACCCCGTACCGGGTGACGAACATGCCCACGCTGCTGCGCGCCATGGAGATCGTGCTCGACCAGGACCTCGCCCGGCCGCGCCTGGAGGACATGGCCGGCCGCGTGTGCCGTCGCCTCGACCTCCCGGCGCCCCCGAGCGCCTCGGCGCCGGGCTACCGCGCCTACCGGGAGGAGTGGCTGCGGGTCACCGCCGCGTCGCGGTCGAAGCGATCGCCCAACGCGGCCCGCGTGCCGGCGTTCAAGTTCCAGTCGAACGAAGACTGGCACGTCGTGCCCGAGGAGTGCGAGATCATCGCCGACCACCTGGAGGTCTACGCCACCGACGGCGTCTCCGAGGCGCTGCGTCGCGCGTTCGCCGCGTTCAACCGGCAGGCCGTGGCCCACGGCGGGTACCTGGTGCGCTGACCCTAATCGCCGCTGTAGTCGGGGAGCACGGCGCGGCGGTGGTGCTCGAACACGATCTCGGTGCGGACGCGCCCGACCTCCGGGCGGCTCGTGACGTGCTGGGCCAGCAGGTCGCGCAGGTGGTCGGCGTCGCGCACGGCGACGTGGACGAGGAAGTCGTCGACCCCGCCCACGTGGTAACTCGCGACCACGCCGGGCACGGTCTCCAGGTGGCGGGCGAAGGTGTCGAACGTGTTGTCCTTGTGGTGGTCGAGCCGGACGACGACCATCGCCTGCAGCCCGATGCCGAGCGCGGCCGGCAGCACGTCGGCGTGGGCCCCGAGGAGCACGCCCTCCGCGACCAGGCGCCGCACCCGACCGAGCGTGGAAGACGGCGCCAACCCGACCTTCGCCGCGAGCTCCTTGTTGCTCGCCCGCGCATCCTTCTGCAGCGCCGCCAACAGGGCGCGATCGATTCGGTCCAGCCGCACGGCGGAGCCCTCCCGCCGAACACGATTCGTTCGACTCGGCGCGATCCCGAACGTAACGTCTAAGCATGTCCCACGTCACCGCCGATCCTGCTGTCCGCCCGGGCTGGCGCGCGCTGGCGATCCGCTACGCCGTCGCGCTGCACGGGGCCGGTGCCACCGCGCCCGCCATCGAGGACGCCGTGGTCTCGCTCCTCGCGGCGCGCGGCGTCGACGCCACGGTGATGGCCACGCCGACGGCCCTGTGGGTCGACGTCGACGGCGCGCGGGTCGTGCGGCTGCGGCCCGCGGGCAGCGATCTGGGCCGGCTGGCCGCGCTCTCGGCGCTCGACCGGCGGGTGCGGGCCGAGGACGGCCTCCCGCTGCACGTCGTGGAGGCCGAGCTCGACCGCATCGCCGCGAGCCCGGGCCCATGGCCGCGCTGGCTCGAGCAGCTCGCGGTGTCGGCGGTGGGCGGCGGCGTGGCCGTGGCGATGGGCGGCGGCGCCGTGGACGGCATGGCGGCGGCCGTGCTCGCCGCCACCGTGGCAGGCGTCGACGGCGCCGTGCGGGGCCACCCGCGGGGCCAGCGCCTCGCGGACGGGCTCGCCGGCTTCGTCGCCGGCGCCGGCGCCGCCCTGCTCGGCGCGACCGGCGCCGACCCCGCGCGGGTGGCGCTCGCCGCGGTGACGCTGATGGCGCCCGGCCTGGCGCTCACCACCGCCGCCGAGGAGACGGCGTCGGGCCACTGGACCTCGGGCACGGCGCGGCTCGCCGGCGGCCTCGTCACGCTGGTGCAGCTCGCGGTGGGCCTGGCGCTCGGCGCGGCGCTGGTGCCGGCCCTCGGGGGCGGCGGCGTGACCGGCCCGGCCTGGGCCGGCGTGGCCGCGCACCTGCTGCTGGCGCCGGTCGTCGCCGTGCTGTGCCGCGTGCCGCCGCGCGACCTGCTCCCGGCCACGGCGGTGGGCGCGTCCGCCGCGCTGGCCTCGCACCTGGCGCCCGGGCCGTTCGGGGCGCTGCTCGGCGCCGCGGCCGCGACCGTGCTCGGCGCCACGATCGGCCGCCGGACGGGCGCACCCCCGGCGATCTACGCGTCGCCGGCGCTGCTGATGCTGGTGCCCGGCGCGCTCGGCGTGGCGGGCCTGCGCACCGCGATCGACGGCGGGCCCGGCACGGCCTGGGCGGTGGGCGCGGCGGTGCTGGCCATCGTGGCGGGCGTGTTCGCCGGGCAGGCGCTGGTCGGGCCGAGCGACGAGACGCCGGTCCGCGCGCCCGTGTGAGGCTCACCCGTCGGGCGCCAGGGCCTCGCCGTACATCGTGCGCCGCGACAAGAGGTTGGCGACGACCGACGCCACGACGCACGCCGGCATGGCGGCCAGCACCACGTCGTAGTCCCGCGCGATCTCGAACACCATCACGGCCGACATCGCGGGCGCGTGGGTGGCCGCGGCGAGCAGGCTGCCCATGCCCACGAGCGCCCACAGGTCGCTCGAGAGGTCCGACGACGGCACGAGCAGGTAGTGGAACACGATCAGCCCGAGCGATCCGCCCAGGGACAGGATGATCGTGAGCACCCCGCCCGGGATGCCGGCCGCGCTGACCGCGGTGACCGCCACGATGCGCAGCAGCGCGACGGTCACCAGCGCCGCGACGGGCCAGTCCAGCGTCAGCAGCGCCTGCACCGACGAGTGGCCGTTGCCCCAGACGTCGGGGCTCACCGTCGACAGCAGGCCGACCACGAGCCCGGCGAGCCCCATCCGCAGCGGCACGAAGCGGACCGCGGCCTGGAACCGGTGGCGCGCGGTGTCGAGCAGCCACAGGAACGCAGGGCCCGCGATCCCGGCGACGAGGCCCAGCAGCACAGCGTCGCAGAGGTCCGAGAACGCCACGTTCGCGATGCCGCGGGCCTGATACAGCGGCCCGGCGACGAACAGCGACTGCGTCGTCAGCTCGCCGAGCACTGCCGCCACGAGCACCGCTGAGATCTCGCGCAGGCGCATGCTCCCGAGGATGACCTCCGCCACGAACAGGGTGCCGGCGATGGGCGCGTGGTAGGTGCCAGCGAAGCCCGCCGCCACGCCGCTGGCCACGACGAGCCGCCGCTGGACGACGTCTTCCGTCCACACCCGCCCCAGTGCCGAGGCCACGACGGCCGCGAGCTGGATCATGGCGCCTTCGCGGCCGATGGTCAGCCCCCCGCTGACCGCCAGCAGCGACGCACCGGTGCGGACGAGGTTCGGCCCCGGCGGCAGGTGGCCGTCGCCGACGCGCACGGCCTCCATGTACTCGGGCCCGCGGCGCCGCAGCCAGTCGCGCCCCGCCCACATCAGCAGCCCAGCGAGCGTCGCCGCCACGGTGGGCACGAGGATGCGCGCCCAGTCCGGCAGGGCGGCGGCGGCGCGCTCCAGCTGGTCGTGGCGGCTGTAGAGGTGCACCAGGGCGAGCAGGGTCGCCTTGAACGCCGCCACCACGAAGGCGCTGACCACGCCCACCACCGCGGCGACCAGCACCATGGGCACCATGGGATCGACGTCGCGGAGGAACCGCAGGAGGGTGGAGCGCATCGCCCAGCAGTCTATCCACCTGCGCCTCGCCTCCCTGGGCGGAACGGGGCATCATGGAGGACGGTGCCGCGCGGCTCTCGCCGTCCGGGCCGCGGATCTCCCCCCCCGAGCGCCGCATGACCTGGATCTTCGGGTGGACCGCCTGCGTCCAGCCCCTCGAGCTCACGTCCGACACGACGTCGTCGACATCGACGCCGACCTCCCCGGTGACCTCGCCGCAGCCCACCACGCCACCGGGTCCGTTCCCGCGCGTGGTGATCAACGAGGTGGTCGCCGCCAACACCTCCCTGTGGCAGGCCGACGACGGCGCGTTCCCCGACTGGATCGAGCTCTGGAACGCCGACACCGTCCCCGTCGCACTCGACCGCCTGCGCCTGGTCGACGACTCCGGCGACGCCTGGGTCGGCGACCGCGACGGCACGCTCGTTCCCGGCGAGCGGCTCCTGATCGTCGCCGACGGCACCGACGCGCCCGGCCACGCCCCTTCAAGGTGTCGGCCACCGAGGAGCACCTCCGCCTGTGGATCGACGACCGGATGGTCGACGAGGTGGAGGTCGTGGCGCTGCCCGAGGACGTCGCGCTGGCGCGCACCCCGGACGGCGGCCCGCTCCTGCCCACCCTGTGGGCCACCCCGGGCGCGCCGAACCCGGAGGCGGCGTCGCCGTCGATCGATCCGTCGTCGGTGCTGTTCGGCGACCAGCAGATCGTGCCGCTCTCGCTCACCATCGACCCCGCGACCCTGCCGACCCTCGACGTGGAGGGCGGCGAGGGCGTCCCCGCCGCGCTGGCGTTCGACGGCGTCACCCTGGCGGTGTGGGTGCGCCTGACGGGCTCGGGGAGCTTCGAGCCGCTCGCCGGCAAGCCGTCGTGGTCGATCGACGTCGACCGCGTGGTGGGCGGGCAGCGGCTCCGCGGCCTCGAGCGCATCGCCCTCGACCGCAAGGACCCGACGGCGGTGCGCGAGTCCCTCGCCTACCCCGTGTTCGCGGCGGTCGGCGCCCCGGCGCCGCGCGTGGGCTGGGTGCAGCTCACCGTCAACGGCGAGGACTACGGCCTGTACGTCCACAGCGAGGCCGAGGACGACACCTTCCTGGCCCGCTGGTTCGCCGACCCCTCCGGGATGCTCCTCGAAGGCCAGGACGACGCCGACCTCGACGCCCCCGACGCCCTCGAGCTCGACGACGGCGAGCGCGACGACGCCTTCCTCGCGGCGCTGGCGGCGCTCCTCGCCGCACCGCCCGCCGACCCGGCGCAGGCCGAGGCCGCGCTCGAGGCGCTCGTCGACCTCGACGCCTTCCTCGCCTACGCCGCGGCGGAGGCCATCACGATGCACGCCGACGGCTACCAGCGCCCCGAGCGCTGGCGTGCCTACCTCGACCCCGCCGACGGCCGCCTGCGCTGGCTCCCCCACGGTACCGAGGCCACCTTCACCGATCCGCAACCCTACGATCACGGCGACGGCGCGGTGTTCCGCCTCTGCCTCGACCTGCCGGGCTGCCGCGCGCGCTACCTCGCTGCCCTGGCCGCTGCCTGCGACGACGCCGACGCCCTCGACCTCGTCGCCACCTTCGACGCCCGCGTGGCCTGGCTCGCGCCGGCGCTCGCCGCCGATCCGCGCCGCGACGTGGCCCCTGCGGAGCTCGCCCAGGAGCAGGCGCTCACGCGCACCTGGCTCGTGAACCGGGTCTCGGCGCTGCGGGCCGTGCTCGCCAGCCTCCGCTGACTCAGCCGACGAGGCGCGCCCGCACCAGGTTCGCGAGGACGGCGTCCACGGCCTCGGGGGCCAGCCGCCCGTCCGCGCCGGCCAGCGCCAGCTCCAGCACAGGGTCTTCCGCCCTGGCGGCCGCGTACCGGCCGAGCGCCGCGGCGTCGGGGAAGATGAGCGCGCGCAGCGCCCGCCCCACGGCGTCGAGCCCCAGCCCCGCGAGGCGCACGGCGCGCGTGGTGCCGTCGGGCTCGCGCAGGAGCGTCCCCTCGACCCCGCCGAGCACCAGGTCGCACACCGCGAGCGGCGCGAGCACGGCGTCGCTGGCCGCCCGCACCAGATCGCCGAGGCCCGGATCGTCGCCCCAGCGCAGCTGCGGCCGGTCGCTGGCGCGCCACGTGCCGACTTCGTTCCTCGGTTCCACGGCTCCCCCCTCCCCCGTCCGACCCCGAACACGGCCCGGCGGTTCCAGCGTCCAACGGACAACCGCTCCGTGTCTTTCAATGGCCGCTCGGTTCACCCGACGTTTGCCGAGGGGGTGCAACTCCAGGAGACGCTCCCGGGTCGCACGCGAGCCGTCACCCCTTCTCGGGCAGCGGGTGCTCCTCGAGGAACCGGGTCACCCGCGGCAGGATGCGCTCGTGCGCCTCCTCGACCACCCAGTGCGAGATGTCGGGGTACCGCTCGACCTCGGCGTGGGGCAGCAGCGCCTGCCACCGCTCCAGGAACTTCGGCGTGAACACGAAGTCGCGCTCGCCCCACACGAGCAGCGCCGGCCGATCGCCGAGCTTCGCGGGGACCTCCTCGGTCAGCCGCTCGATCACGGCCCGCGTGGGGTGGCCCGCCTCCACGGGGATGTCGCGGATGAACTTGAGGTGGCCGATGCGGTCGCTCCAGCGGCGGTAGGGCGCGGCGTAGCCCCGCCACACGCCGTCGCCGAGCTTGTCGCGGTCGCCGATGGCGCGGAACTTCGCGACCCGCAGGAAGCCGTTGAGCCCCTGCACCAGCAGCTCCCCCGCCACGGGCCAGCGCCCCATGCGGATCGACAGCGGCACGTGCTCGAGGAAGACGCTCGTGTTGAACACCACCAGCCGCGCGATGCGCTCCGGCCGCGCCACGGCGGCGCCGAAGCCGATGGGGCCGCCCCAGTCGTGGACCACGAGCGTCACGTCGCGCAGGTCGAGGTGGTCGATCAGCGCCACCAGGTTGTCGATGTGGTCCTGCAGCCGGTAGGTCCAGTCGGCGGGCTTGTCGGACAGCCCGGCGCCCAGGTGGTCGGGCACCACGCAGCGGTAGCGGTCGGAGAGCCCGGCCACCAGCCGCCGCCAGTAGAAGCTCCAGGTCGGGTTGCCGTGGACCATGAGCAGCGGCGGGCCCTGCCCCTCGTCGAGGTAGTGCAGCTTGTGGCCGTTCGGCAGCGTGAGGAACTCGCCGCGCCACGGGTAGTGGCGGCGCACGTCTTCCGGCAGGTCGTCCCAGGTGTCGACGGCGCTCACCGTCACGCTCACTGATCACGCAGCCGAGGCCCGAGCCCACGCCGAACAGGCACAGCTCCTTGCCCTTCGTGATGCGCCCCTGCGTCTCGCCGAGCGCGAGCGTGAGCGGCAGCGACGCCGGGCCCACGTTGCCCAGGTACGGGAACGTGAGCAGCGCCCGCTCGAGCGGCAGCTCCAGCTGCTCGAAGGTGTGGGTGAAGTGCGACAGCGACACCTGGTGGCAGACGAACTCGTCGACGGTGCCGGGCTGCCAGCCGAACTGCTCGACGGCCGACGGCCAGGTCTCGACCGCGAGCCCCACGCCGTGGACCAGCAGGCCGTGCGGGTCGGCCTTCATCTCGGTGGGGTTGCCGAGGCACAGCTCGTTGAACTCGGTCGCCGAGCGCATGACCACGCCGTTGACCCGGTGGTCGCGCTTCGACAGGTCGCGGTGGGTGACCACGGCGGCCACGGCACCCGAGCCGAGCGTGAGCGTGGCGAAGTTGTCGCGGAAGGTGTCGGCCGTGGCCATCGGGTTGCAGAGCCGGTGGACGGTGGCCGTGACGGGCTCGCGGGAGCTCTCGCCGTCGACCACCAGGGCGGTGCGGATCTGGCCGAGCTCGATCATGTTCGCGGCGGTCGCGATGCCGTTGAGGAACCCGAGGCAGGCATTGGCGATGTCGAAGCAGAACGCGTGGCGCGGCAGCTTCATCTTGCCGGCCACCATGCTCGCCGTGGCGGGCTCGAGGTAGTCGCGGCAGACGCTCGTGTTGATGAGGCAGTCGACCTGGTCGCGGTCGATGCCGGCGTTGGCCAGCGCCTTCTCGCCCGCCATCGCCGCCACGGTGGACGGCTGGACCCCCGGGTCCCAGAAGCGCCGCTCCTTGACGCCCGACAGCTTCTCGAGCTGCCCCGGCGGCAGGCCCAGGCGGTCGAGGGTGGGGCGGAAGGCCTGCTCGAGCTCCGCGCTGGTGACCACGTGCGGCGGCAGGACGTAGCCCATCGCCTCGATGCTGGTGCTCCGGAACTGCAACCCGACTCCTGCGCACGGGGGAGCGCCCGCGTAACCCGGCAAGTGGGCGCGCCGCACCTCGCGGGATACCGCCTCTCGATGAGCAGATGGTTCGGGAGCGGGCAGTCCGGGCGCGATCGCGGCCGGTACGTGAACTACCGGCAGCACCTCGCCGAGGAGCAGGAGCGGCTGCAGCAGACGCTGTTCGGCCTCATCGCCGTCAACGTGCTGGTGTTCGTGGCCTGGCAGCTGTCGCGCGGCGGGCCGATGCTCGCCGTGATGAGCGACAACTTCACCGTGTCGCTCGAGGCCGTCGTGCACGGGCGGGTGTGGACGCTCCTGACGAGCGAGTTCAGCCACTACGCGACCGGCCACCTGTTCTTCAACATGTTCGCGCTGTGGGTCTTCGGCCGGGGCGCGGGCGAAGCGATCGGGTGGCGCAACCTGCTCGCGCTGTACGGGCTCGGTGCGGTGGCGGCGTCCGTCGCGCACGTCGGGCTGCAGCTCGTGACCGGGTCGCCCGTGCCGGCGCTCGGCGCGTCGGGGGCGGTGATGGCGATCGCGGTCGTCTACGCCCTGCTGTTCCCGAACCGCACGTTGCTGCTGAACTTCTTCATCCCCGTGCCCGCCTGGGTCGCCGTCACCGGGTACGTCGTGCTCGACGTGCTGGGCGTCTTCGGCGTCAGCAACGACGGCGTCGCGCACGCTGCTCACCTCGGGGGCGCCGCGCTGGGCGCCGCCTTCTGGTGGTGGACCACGCAGCGAGGCCGTGGGGCGCCGCGTCCTCGGTGACCATCCGGGGGCAGGGTTGCCTCGCGGCGCCGCCTGTGCGCTACCATGGACCACGAGACCGGCACGCTGCCGACGCTCGATGGGGGTCCCGTGTCCGACGCCGCGGAAGACGAGCCGACCAACCGCCTGCCGGTGAGCCAGTGGCTGCCACCGGTGGCGACGGAGGGCGACCTCCCGCAGGACAACGTCGCCGAGGGATCGCTGTGCTACGTGCAGGCGGCGGGCGAGGAAGCGGCCTGGCAGTACCGCCAGGGTGAGTGGGTCTGCCTGAAGAAGTGAGGGGTGTTCGGGCCGGGGGCGGAGCATCCCCCCTCGCGTGGGCGTACCGTGCGTCCGGCGCCCGAATCTGCCGCACCAGGAGGATGACCGCGAGGGGGGACGAGCGACCGTACGCCCGGCGCCCCGGATCGGATCAGCCTCATCGCGCCACCGCCCCCCACGACGCCGGGCCGGTCGGCCTCACCCAGGCCCGGGCCCGCTTCGCTTCCGGGCCCGGATGAATTCAGGTCGGGCCGGATCCGCCTCCGGAGCGCCGATTCGTGAGGGACGACAACGATCTTCGCTGCCGCCCCCGGCCCGGCCCGGCACCGATCTGCTTCCGCAACAGGATGAATTCAGGTCGGGCCCGATCTGCCTCCGGCCTGATCGGCCTCCGGGGCTCGGCGTCCGCAGCTCCCGCAACCCAGCCCCGCCGCAGCGGTCCCGTTCAGCTCCGAAGCGTGCGGGGCCGGGGTGCGCGCAGGGCGAGGCGGTACGCGACGTCGGCGCCCACATGATGGTTCGCCCCCGCACTCCCCGCCCCCTGGGCGACGGCGTGGCGTACCGCCTCGCCCGAGCACACCCCCATCAAATCGAGAAGGCGGTCATCAGCGCCCACACCGTGAAGATCGTGCCGCCGATGCCGCACGCGACCATCCCCTGGAAGAACCGCGTCTTCAGCCGCATGTCGTCGAGCACGAGCGACACCGCGCCCAGCACCAGGCACAGCTGCAGGAACAGGGTGCCCAGGTCGAAGCGGTTCCCCGCCGCGTCGAGCACCTCCCCGGTCTCCTTCCAGACGTTGGCGCCGATGATCTGGCCCTTCTGCCCCGTCTCGTCCTCGAGCATCCAGTTGGCCTCGCCGACGGCGTCGCTGCCGAGCAGGATCTCCTTCTTCTCCTTGTCGTAGCGCTCGATGTCGGCCGTGAGCGACGCGATCTGCGTCGCGATCTCGGCCTGGTGCTCCGCGGGGACCACCCCCGCGCGCTCGAGCGTCTGCAGCAGCTGGCGCTGGTGCTCGTGCAGCGTCTGCTTCTGGCTCTTGCTCTGGTACCAGCTGTAGGCGTCGGCCTTCTCGTTCGCGCCGAGGATCTCGTCCTCGCCGAACTTGCCGCCGAACAGGTCGTTGACCGCCAGCACCGCCGCCAACACGGCGATGGTGAGGCCTGCGCGTCGCTCGAACCGCTTCTCGACCAGGCTGGGCTCGTCGGACATGTCGTCGCTCCGGGGGGAACCGGCCGCCCATAACGCGGGCTGTGACCCACATCACGATGTCGGCCGGCGCCGAGCGGGCCCCCGGAGATCGGGCGATCTCGCGGGTGGAGGACGACCATGCACCACGAGAAGCTGACCCTCGCGATCGGGATCCTGCTCCTGGCGCTCGGCGCGTGCGGCGACGGCAAGGGACGCGGAGACGACGACGACGACGCGCAGACCGCCGGGACCGTCGACTGCTACGGCGGCCCCTGCGACGCCGCCACGACCTACTGCCTCGAGAGCTACGTCAACGGCGTGGTCATGGGCTCGGTCTGCGCTCCGCTCGACGGCTGCACCGACTGCGACTGCGTGCTCGACAGCGACGTCGACGCCACCTGGCGCGAGCTGAACGACGACACGAACAACTGCTCGGGCGCCGTGCTGTCGTGCGACCAGCACGACGCGCAGATCGCCGTGGTCTGCGACCGCGCCGGGATCTGACCCTCAGGGCGCAGCCTCGAGCGCGGCGGCGCAGTCACGCTCGGGCAGCGCCAGGTCCAGCGCAGCCGCCGCCTCGCCGCACGACGACGGGCTCGGCCAGCAGGCGTGGCAGCCCGACCAGTCGCCGAGCGGCCGCGCGCCGCCTCGCCCGTGACCACGGCGAAGCGGCGGGGCTGCACCTGGCCGGCGTCGAGCTCCACGAGGTCGCCGACGGAAGCGCTCAGGCCGTGCAGCCGCAGCCGGCAGGCGCCGACGCCGAAGGGCTCGGCCCAGGCGACGTCCCAGCGCAGGCTCGCCAGGCCATCGGGGTCCAGCGGGACGTCGCGCGGCGGGCAGGGCCGGTCGCTGCGCTCGACGTGGGCCTGCCAGCTCGGGTCGACTGGCCGTCGCCGTCGCCGTCGAGGCGGCGCGGGGCCCAGCGGTGCGCCGCGAGGACGGACTGGTCGAGCGCGCCGGCGTGCGTCAGGACGAGCCGGCCGGGGGCCGTCGAACGTGCCGCGCAGCGCGGTCTGCTGGGTGGCGAACAGCACGCGCACCGTCCCCGCAGCGGCGCCCGCGAGCACCGCGACCGCCACCGCCACCGCGAGCAGGCCGGTCAGCGCGCCGGGCGGTCCGGCGCGGCGCCGGCCGAGGGCGGCGGGCAGGAGCGGCGCGGGCGCGCGGGTGCGCGGGGCGCGCGGCGGGCGGCTCGAGGCGTCGACCCGCCAGGGGTGCTCGCGGACGGCCGCGACCCGGTCGCGGTGGTCGGCCATGGCGGCGTCCTCGAGCGCCACGTCGAGCAGCGCCTCGAGGCGGCCGGTGCGGGCGGTGTGCTCGAGGAGGTCGGTCCACAGGTCGGCGGCCTCGGGGCGCAGCGGCAGGCCGTCCGTCGAGACGCCGGCCAGGCGGACCAGATCGCCCGTGTCGGCGTCGAAGGCCTCGACCAGGGCGCGGTGGACGTCCCACAGCGCCGGGTCGGTCCAGTCGAGCGGCGCGCGGAGCACGTGGCGGACGGCCTGGGGGCGGTCGGCCAGGGCCAGCAGCGCGCGCTCGGTGGAGGGGTCGGCGCAGGCCGCGGTGTTGGCGATGAGATCGCGGAGGCGGCCGCCGGCGGCGGCGCGCCTCGAGCTGCTCGTCGAGGCGACGGGGGCGAGGGGAGGCGGGCCAGGGCCTCGGCGTCGGGGGTGCCCCGGGGATCTCGCGGAGATCTCCGAGGCGACCGCGTTGCGTGGGGGTCGAGCACCCACCGATTCTACCGCCTCCACGCGAGCGCGCTGCGGCCAGCCGTCCCGAACAAAACCGTTTGCAGTCGCCCGAGACCCTTCACTACGTTGATCACGACAGGAGGTTCCGATGCTGCTACCGCTGCTCTCCGCCACAGCGCTCGCCTCTGGAGCCCCCGACTGCCGCCTCACCGAGGCCGACTACGCCGAGCTGCGCGCCACGCTCCGCGACATGCGGCGCGCCACGGGCCAGCGCCTGGTCGTCGCCGGCGACACTCCGCGCTGCGCCAGCGCCCTCAAGGTCGTCGCCACCAACGATCCGCTGCTCGGCGTCCAGGTCGTCCGCGCGCCCGAGGGCGGCGCCGTCCACGCCGTCGAGATCGACCTGTACCGCTCCCACCGCGCCTGCGGGGCGGCGCTGACCCCGGCCGGCGACGGCTGGACGCTGGTCGACGTGGGCCAGTGCACCCAGTCCGCCGAGCCCTACCGCCTCGCCGTCACCGCCGGCTACTGGAACCCCGGGGCCCGCCTCTCCACGCTCGGCCAGCGCAACGGGCTGTCGGCGCGGATCAACGGCGTGATCAACCCCGGCCTCTCCGCGCTCGCCGACGTGTCCGCCGAGCTGACCGTCTCGCCGCGCGACCTCGACGCCTCGCTGCTGAACCCGCTCTCGTGGCGCGTGATGGGCGGCTTCGACGCCACCCGCGAGCAGCTCGCCGGCGGCTACCTCGGCTTCCGCGGCGGGCTGCAGCACCTGATCGTCGACGGCGACCCCGACCGCTCCGCCATCTTCCAGTCGGTCCTCGGCCACCGCTTCATCGGGCGCGGGGGCGTGCTGCAGGTCGGCGGCGGCGTGCAGGTCTCCGTCCCCACCGGCGACTACGTGGCCGAGCGCGGCGTCGAGATCACCCCGCTCGCCGAGATCCGGCTCGGCATCGCGCCGTAGCGCTACCCGAGCAGCGCGGCGTGGTGGGCGAGGTGATCGTCCACGAACGTGGCGATGAAGTAGTAGCTGTGGTCGTAGCCCTCGTGCTTCCGCAGCTGCAGCCGCTGCCCCACCGCGGCGCAGGCCGACGCCAGGTCGTCCGGGCGGAGCTGCTCGGCCAGGAACCCGTCCGCCAGACCCTGGTCGACCAGGATCGGCGGTGCGGCGCTGCGGTCGCCGGCGGCCCGGATCCGCTCCGTCGCGTCCCACGCGGCCCACGTCGACCGATCCGAGCCGAGGTACGCCGCGAACGCCTTCTCGCCCCACGGACACGCCGTCGGGTGGCAGATGGGCGCGAACGCCGACAGCGAGCGGTACTGGTCGGGGTGGCGCAGCCCCAGCACCAGCGCGCCGTGGCCGCCCATCGAGTGGCCGAACAGGCCGTGGCGTGCCGGATCGATGGGGAGGAGGTGCTCGCACAGCTCGTAGAGCTCCTCCGTCACGTACTGGTGCATGCGGAAGTGCGGCGCCCAGGGCGCCTCGGTCGCGTCGACGTAGAAGGACGCGCCCTGGCCGAGGTCGTACGCCGGGTCGTCGGCCCCCCCCTCGCCCCGCGGCGAGGTGTCGGGCGCCACGACGACGAGCCCGCGCTCCGCCGCGCTGCGATAGGCGCCCGCCTTGGTCGTGAAGTTCTGCTCGGTGCACGTCAGGCCCGAGAGGAACGTCACGATGGGGAACGGGCCGTCGCCCGGTGGCACGAACGCGCTGAAGGTCATGCGCGTGCGCGTGGCGGCGGACTGGTGCGCGTAGACGGTGAGCGTGCCCCCGAAGCACCGGTGGCGCGAGACGACCTCCATCTCGGCCATCAGTAGAGGACCACCGAACGGATGGACTCGCCGGCGTGCATCAGGTCGAAGGCCCGGTTGATGTCGCCGAGCGGCATCGTGTGGGTGATGAGCGGGTCGATCTCGATGCGGCCGTCCATGTACCAGTCGACGATCTTCGGCACGTCGGTGCGGCCGCGGGCGCCACCGAACGCGGTGCCGCGCCAGACCCGCCCCGTGACGAGCTGGAACGGGCGCGTCGCGATCTCCTGCCCGGCGCCGGCCACGCCGATGATGATGCTCTCGCCCCAGCCCTTGTGGCAGCACTCCAGCGCCTGGCGCATCGTGTTGACGTTGCCGATGCACTCGAAGCTGTAGTCGGCGCCGCCGTTCGTCAGGTCGGCGATGGCCTCCATCAGGTTCGGGACCTTCTGCGGGTTGACGAAGTGCGTCATCCCGAACTGGCGGCCGAGCGCCTCGCGGCGATCGTTGATGTCGATGCCGATGATCTTGCCCGCGCCGACCATGCGCGCGCCCTGGATGACGTTGAGGCCGATGCCGCCGAGCCCGAAGACGACCACGTTCGCGCCCGCCTCGACCTTGGCCTCCAGCGCGACCGCCCCCACGCCGGTGGTCACGCCGCAGCCGATGTAGCAGACCTTGTCGAACGGCGCGTCGGACCGGATCTTCGCGACGGCGATCTCGGGCAGGACGGTGAAGTTCGAGAAGGTGCTGCAGCCCATGTAGTGCAGGACGGGCTTGCCCTCGTACGAGAAGCGCGAGGTGCCGTCGGGCATGAGGCCCTGGCCCTGGGTGGCGCGGATCTTCTGGCAGAGGTTGGTCTTCGGGTGCAGGCAGAAGTCGCACTCGCGGCACTCGGGCGTGTACAGCGGGATGACGTGGTCGCCGGGCTTCACCGAGCGCACCTCCGGCCCCACCTCGACCACGACCCCCGCGCCCTCGTGGCCGAGGATCGTCGGGAAGGCGCCCTCGGGGTCGTCGCCCGACAGCGTGAAGGCGTCGGTGTGGCACACGCCCGTGGCCTTGAGCTCGATCAGGACCTCGCCCGCCTTCGGGCCCTCGAGGTCGACCTCGACGATCTCGAGCGGCTTGCCCGCCCCCACTGCCAGCGCTGCCCTCGACTTCATGTGCTCGCCCTCCGACCGGTGGAGGAACATGCCATCCGGCGCCGCCCGGATCCAGGCGGTCTGCACCCTCCCGGGCGCCATGGGCTAGCCTGGCGCGGGAGGTGCCGTGCCGACGCTGCTGATGTGGACGATCTTCTGGCTGGCCCCGCACGCGCGCGCCGCGGACGTCGATCCGTGCGCCAACCCGCGCAGCGCCGTGCAGAACCTGTTCGACTACCTCGGCGCCGTCGCCTACGACCCCGATCGCGCGGCCACCTGCTTCGAGATCCCGCCGGGCACGGCCCGCAGCCGGGTGCCCGTGCAGCTGGTGCAGGTGTTCGACGCCCGCGGGCTGTACGTCCCCGTCCGCGACCTGCCCGACGATCCCGACTACCTCGACGACCACGACGAGCCGGTCGTGGTGCCCGTCCGGGAGCTGCCCGAGGTCGCCGTCGTGCGCGGCGACGACGGGCGGTGGCGCTTCTCCGAGGAGACGGTGCGCGCGCTGCCCGATCTCTACGCGGCGACGTTCTCGGCGCTCTCGGAGTGGTTCCAGTCGCGCCTGCCGCCCGTCTTCTACACGCGGTTCCTCGGCATCCACCTGTGGCAGGTCTGCTACGCCGGCCTGCTGCTGCTGTTCGCCTGGGGGCTCGGCACCGGGCTGCGCATGCTGCTCAAGCAGCGGGCGCGCAGCGGCCTGGCGCGGCTCGGCCTGCAGCTCGACGCCGAGGACTGGCAGCGCACCAACCGCCCGCTCGTGGCGATCGTGGTGCTCGGCGTCGTGTACTGGGGTCTGCCCGACCTGCAGCTGCCCATCGACGTCTCGGCGCCGATCCGCAAGGCGCTGTGGGTGGGCGTGTGGATCGCGGGGGTGCTGCTGGCGCTGCGGTTCGTGACCGTCGGGGCCGGGGTGGCGCGGTCGTGGGCGGCGAGCACTGAGAGCAAGCTCGACGACCAGGCCATCCCGCTGCTGCGGCAGGCCACGCAGCTGCTGCTGCTCGTGGTGGGGGTGCTCTACATCGCCGACGCCATGGGCTTCGACGTGTGGAAGCTCGCGGCCGGCGTCGGGATCGGGGGGCTCGCCTTCGCGCTCGCGGCGCAGGACACCGTCGCCAACGTGTTCGGCTCGGTGAACATCTTCCTCGACCGGCCGTTCCAGATCGGGGACTGGGTCAAGATCGGCGACGTCGAGGGGGTCGTGGAGGAGGTCGGCTTCCGGTCGACGCGGGTGCGGACCTTCTACAACTCGCTCGTGACGATCCCGAACAGTCAGATCACGAGTGCCAACGTCGATAACCTCGGGCTGCGTCCGCGGCGGCGGATCAAGCTGACGCTCGGGGTGACGTACGACACGCCGCCCGACGTGTTGCAGGCCTACGTGGAGGGGGTGCGCGCGGTGCTGGCGGCGCACCCGAAGGTGCAGCGGTCGTACGAGGTGCACGTGTACGACTTCGGGCCCAGCTCCATCGACATCCTCGTGTACTACCACGTGGTCACGGCGACGTGGAGCGAGGAGCTCGACGCGCGGGCGCAGAACCTGCTGGAGTTCGTGCGGGTGGCGAAGGCGCTCGGGGTGAGCTTCGCGTTCCCGAGCACGAGCGTGTACGTGGAGAGCACGCCCGAGCACCCGCTGGCGGAGCGGACGGCGGCGGATCCGGTGACGCTGCGGGAGGCGTTCGACCGGTTCGGGCCGGGCGGGCGGGACGCGCGGCCGCTGGGGCCGGACTTCGGGCGGAGCTGGTCGGTGCCGGCGCGGGAGGCGGCGGACCGGGGGAGCGCGGAGTGAGCTCGCACGCTCCGTCGCCGCCGCCCCCGACGCCAGCGACGCCGGAGCTGCGTCGGGCTGGGGCGATGAGCGAGGCGAGACCGCTCGTCGCGCCGCCTTCGACTCGGGCCCGCTCACCACCAGGCAAGCCACCCCGGATGGCACACCTCCGGGAGGTATGCCGCCCTCGATCGCACACTTGGGCACCCGAACCTCGACCTCGTTGCGGATAATGTTGGTTCTCTCGTTCGCCGCCGGAGGCAAGGCCCCCAACTGTCTCACTGAGGGTGGCTTACCTCTCCGGAGCTGTGCGATCCGGGACAGCTTGCTCTCCAGACCGGACCTCGACGGCGAGTGTATGAACGCCGGCTCCGTACCACCACGAGCTCGTCCCCGAAGCCGCACCGCGTAGATGCTGCAGACCAGCGCCCGGAGCGGGAGAGGACGGGTGCGACGGTGGCCGAGGTGGCCGGACGTGGAGGGCGTGGTACGAGCCCGGCGCGGTGCGGGGGAGGCCCGGTTGGAAGCCCTGTTCGGCGCGCTCCCCACGCTCGTACGCATCGTGACGCCTCCGTCGCCCTGAGTGCTCTCCGGCACCTGCGCCGAACTGGAGGATGAAGCAGCACCGAAGCGCACGCGCAGCACTGGCCTGCACCATCCGCGGCGATGAGTGAGGCGAGAGCACACGTTCGTCGCCCGCTCACCCGGGAGGTAAGCCATGCTCGAACGCGCACTTTCGCACACCGAGCCCTCGACCCCGTTGGGCTGGCCGACGCAGGCCGCCCGACGGTCTCGCTGCGGTGGCGTACCTCCTCGGCGACGCCGCCACCGACGCCTCGCTGCTCTCCCTACGTCCGCCACACGGACGATACCCCGCCACCGACGCCTCGATCCCGCACCTACCTCCGCCACACGGACTCTCGCCAGCTCACGCCGGTCCTCGAGCCAGTCGAACACGATGTCGACGGCGGTCATCCGCCCCTCGCTCCGTCGCCGCCGCGCCCGCCGACGCCAGCGACGGAGATGCGTCGGGCCGGAGGCGAGACCGCTCGTCGCCGCCTTCGACTCGGGCCCGCTTACCACCAGGCAAGCCACCCCGGACTGCACACCTCCGGGAGGTATGCCGCCCTCGATCGCACACTTGGGCACCCGAACCTCGATCCCGTCGCGGATAGCGTTGGTTCTCTCGTGCGCCGTCCGAGGCAAGACCCCCCAACTGTCTCACTGAGGGTGGCTTACCTCCCGGAGCTGTGCCATCCGGGGCAGCTTGCTCTCTACACCGGACCTCGACGGCGAGTGTATGAACGCCGGCTCTGCACCACCCGTACCACCACGCTCGTCCCCAAAGCCGCACAGCCTCCCCCGCGCCGCGTAGATGCTGCAGACCAGCGCCCGGAGCGGGAGGCCACCTCGGCCGGGTCCCCTGCAGGAGCCGTTTGGGCTTGCCCGAACGCGAAGGGGTGGCCGAGGGGGCCGGACGTGGAGGGCGTGGTACGAGCCCCGGCGCGGTGCGGGGGAGGCCCGGTTGGAAGCCCCGTTCTGAGCTCTCCACTGAGCCAGCACGTCGACATCGAGTTCGACACGTTCGAGGTCGAGGTGATTCGACGTCGACGTCAACGTCGAAATCGAGGTCGAGGTCGAGGTCGAGGTCGAGGTCGAGGTCGAGGTCGAAATCGAAATCGAAATCGACGTCGAGGTCGAGGTCGAGGTCGAAATCGAGGTCGAGGTCGAGGTCGAGGTCGACGTCGAGGTCGAGGTCGAAATCGACGTCGAGGTCGAGGTCGAGGTCGAGGTCGAGGTCGAGGTCGAGGTCGACGTCGAGGTCGAGGTCGACGTCGAGGTCGACGTCGAGGTCGAGGTCGACGTCGAGGTCGAACTCGTACGTCGACGTCGAGGTCGGAGAACGGGCAGGGGGCAGGGGCAGGGGCAGGGGCAGGGGCACGGGCAGGGGGCACGGGCAGGGGCAGAGGCAAGGGCAAGGGGCAAGCAGGGGCCCAGCCCCTGTGCTAAGAAGCCCCCCATGGAAACCACCCTCACCGGCTCCTGCCTCTGCGGCGCCGTCCGCTGGACCTTCCGCGGCGACCCCGGCGGCGCCACCGCCTGCAACTGCACCGCCTGCCGCCGCTACGGCGCCTGTGGATCTACGACTACGGGGGCGAACGCGTCGCCGTCACCGGCCCCTCCACCGCCTTCGCCCGCGGCGAGTCCCTCACCTTCCAGTTCTGCCCCACCTGCGGCTGCATCACCCACTGGCGCGCCCCGCGCGCCCGACGCCGAGGGCCGCACCCGCCTCGCCGTCAACGTCCGCATGGCCGACCCCGACGCCGTCGCCCACCTGCCCGTCGACCACTTCGACGGCCTCACCACCTGGGACGACCTGGGCCGCAAGGGCACGGTCCACGACCTGTGGTTCTGAGGCCGCTCGGCCGCACGGGCCTCGAGGTCGCCCCCTCGGCCTCGGCGCCGGCCCCCTCGGCGACCCCGCCACTCCCGGACGCCGACGCCGAGGCGCTGATCGAGCTCGCCCTCGACCTCGGCCTGCGCCTCGTCGACACCGCCCCGAGCTACGGCGCCTCCGAAGCCGCGTGGGGCGCGTCGCGCGGCGGCGCCGCGGCGACATCGTGCTGAGCACCAAGCTCGGCTACGGCGTCCCCGGCGTGCCCGACTGGACGGGCCCCTGCATCACCCGGGGCATCGAGCAGGCCCGCGCCCGCCTCGGCGTCGACGCGCTCGACGTGGCGCACCTCCACAGCTGCCCGCTCGCGGTGCTCACCGGCGGCGAGGTCGTCGAGGCGCTGCTCGCCGCCGTGAGCGCCGGCCAGGTGCGCGCCGCCGCCTACTCGGGCGAGGGCGAGGCGCTCGATCACGCCGTCGCCTGCAGGAGCCTTCGCCGTGGTGCAGGCGTCCTGCTCGCTGGTGGACCCCGCCGGAGCCGGGCTCCGGCGCGCCCGCCTGGCCGGGCTCGGCACCATCGCCAAGCGCCCGCTCGGCAGCGGCGCCTGGCAGCAGGCCACCCGCCCCGACGCGCCCGACCGCGGCACCTACTTCGACCGCTGGCAGGCCCTGGCGCTGCCCGAGCTCCAGGCTGCCCGCCGACGAGGTGTGGCTGCGCTGGGTCGCCTGGCACCCCGCCGTCGACGCCGCCATCGCCGGCACGACCTCGGCAGCGCGGCACGCCACAACGCGGCCATCGTGGCGCGAGGCCCCCCTGCCCGCCGACGTCCTGGCGGCCATCGAGCCCGCAGCGAGCCGCCGGCGCAGCAGCCTGGCCCGGCGTCGTCTGAGCGGTCAGGCCAGGAAGCTGCGCGCGACCAGCAACCGCCCGGCGTCGTCGAGGTAGCGGACCCGCAGGGCGGGCCTCGTCGACGCCCGCGGGCACCAGCTCCAGCAGGGTCACGCTCCACGTGTCGACCAGCGCCTCGTACTGGTCAGGACCCCGCCGTGCGCGGCGAGCCACGCCGACACCGCCCGGCTGCGCCCCCGCAGGCCCACCGCAGAGCTCCACCTGGTCCGCCCCGAGCGCACCGGCCGGCGACACCCACTGGATCCCGCCGTAGTGCATGTCGCCGGTGACGAAGACCACGCCCGGCCGCGACGAGGCCGCCGCCAGGAGCGCCTCGCGCTGCGCCGGGAACCCTGCCAGCGCCCATCACGTCGTCGGGGGCGTAGCGGTCGGCGTGGTCGGTGACGTGGACGGAGCTGACCACGAGCACGAAGGTGGCGTCGCTGCGCGATCCGGTCGACGGCCCACGCGAGCTGGTCCTCGCTGACGAGCCGCCCGGCAGCGGGATCGCGCTCGGCGCGGCGGTCGAGGACCACGATCTCCACGAGGTCGCCGAGGCGCAGGCTCCGACAGCGGGGCGTCGATGGCGCTGTGGGGCAGCGCCTCGTCGAAAAGGCGGCCCGCGCGCTCGCCACGCGGGCCGCGGGGATCCGCCGGGACCCAGTCGTTGGCGACCTCGTGGTCGTCCCACACGGGGATCAGGCTCGTGGACGCGGTGAGCGCCTGCACCGACGGCGTGGCCAGCAGCGCGTCGTACGCCCGGCGGTAGCCGGCGAGCGTGCTCGCGTCGGTGTAGATGGCGTCGCCCAGGAGCAGGAACGCGTCGAGGCGCTGCTCAGCCGCCAGCGCGAGCGTGGGGTACGCCGGGTTCGCGTGGCCGAGGCAGCAGCTCGCGCCCAGGCGCACGACCCGCGGCGCCGCCCCCCGCGCCGGCGCGGTGCGGAACCGCCCCACGGCGCTCCGGCGCTCGCCGTCGGCGCCGAGCCAGACGTAGCCGTGCTCGGTGTCGGGCGCGAGCCCGTCGAGCGCGGCGCGGGCGGCCCCGCCGGCGGGGTGCACCGCCCGGACGACGGGGACCCAGGCGCCGTCCGCACCCAGCGCCACGACGCACAGCGTCACGGCGGGCTCGTCCGTGCGCACCGTCAGCACCACGCCCGCGGCGCCCGGATCGCCGGACTGCACCCCGAACGGGAACGCCCCCGCGTCGAGCGTGCCGGGCGGCGTCCACGGCGGGTCGAGCGCGTCGCCGCCCGACCCGGCCCACTCCAGCGCCTCCTCCCCGCGGCACGCCCACCCGATCCCGGCCGTCGCGAGCAGCTGCCGCCGGGACCAGCCGCCCGGGCGCGCCCGGCCCATCAGGCCACCCGCGCGGCGAAGTCCAGCACCTGCCGGGCCGTCCAGGCGCGGTCGTCGAGGAACGGCGAGTGGCCGAAGCCGTCGGGCTCGACCACCTCGCTGCCCGCCGGGAGGTGCGCCCGCCAGAAGTCCCGCCCGGCCAGCGGCAGGATCCGCTCCTGCAGCCCCCCGACCACCCGCACCGGCACCGGCAGCCCGGCCAGCTCGGCGGGCGCGAGGAAGTCGGCGTCGGACACGCGGTGCAGCCAGGCCTGCAGCACCGGATCCGCCAGCGACCGCCGCAGGAGCGGCGCGAGGAAGTGCGCGCGCAGCCCGACGGGGCGGCCGTGCAGCTGGCGGACGAAGCGCACGGCGTCGGCGTGGCCCTCGATGCGGAACACCTCCTGCACGCCCGCCAGCTCCTCCGCCGACATCGGCGCGCCGGCGGGGCTGAACAGCACCGCCCCCCGCACCCGCTCCGGCCGCGACAGCACCCAGCGCACGGCGACGGCCCCGCCGAGGCTGTTGCCCACGACCACCGCCGGCGCGTGCGCCACGGCGTCCATGGCGGCGTCCACGCCGGCGCGCAGGCCGTCGAGCGTCAGCTCCGGCACCCGGTCGGACAGCCCGTGGCCAGGCAGATCCATCGCCACCACCGCCGACACCCGCGGCCGCAGCGCCTGCAGCATCGGCGCCCAGTGCATGGCGGACGCGCCGAGGCCGTGGAACAGCACCAGCGGTGGCAGATCGCCGCCTCCCTCCGCCGTCCACACGTGGACGCGCCCGACGTCGCTGTCGACGTGCCGGCTGCGGTACCCGGCGGCGAGCAGCACCCGCCGGCCCAGGGCCTCGACAGCCGTCACGCGGTCCGCGCCCGCGCCCGCACCGTCAGCGCGAGCTCGAGGGCGAGCGCGGCGATCACCACCAGCGCCGAGCCCCAGCGCCCCAGCGCGACGAGGCGCTCGGCCGTGTCGACGTTGCCGCCGTCGGCGGCGGTGAAGCTGGCCACCGCGACGAGCTGACCGACGAGCACGGCCCCGCCGGCCACCCAGGGGAGCGCCGACAGCGCCTGCTGCGCCCTCCCCTCGCCCACCCGCGGCCACAGCCAGCGGGCCCAGGCGGCGGCGACGGCGAAGCCGGCGAAGATCTCCAGGAAGGCAGGCTGGTACATCGCCCGAGTCTACCGCGAGCGGACCACGGCGCGCGCGGCCGTGTCGTAGGCGAGGTCGCCGGCGAGCAGGTGCAGCCGCAGCCCGGCGAGCCCCGCGGCCGCGAGGCCCTCCACGCCCACGTTCGACGGCTCGGGCGAGGTGTCGCGCGCGGTGAGCGCCGCGCTCTCGACGATCACTGCCGCCTGGTCGGGGCCGCCCGGCCCCGCGACGACCCGGATCCGGTCGACGTCGTCGGGATCGCGCACCAGCCGCCCGCCGGCCCCGAGCAGCCCGCCCGTGGCGCCGACGTGGTCGTAGAGCGCGCGCAGCACGGCCTCCTGCGCCGGGCCACGCCGGTCGGTCGCCGTCGCGTCGAGCGCCCCGAGGAGGTCCTGCTGCACGGGCACCTCGCGGCCCGGGTGCGTGCCGTAGCCGGCGGCGCCGCGCGCCACGACCCAGCCGAAGCGCTCCTCCTGGGCGGGCGCGTCGCCGTCGACCCGCCAGTCGCCGGGCGCGTTCGCCGTGGCCACGCCGTCCCAGGCGACGGCCTCGGCGCGCGGGCCGGGCGTGACCGCGAGCGTGGCCGGGTCGAAGGACCAGCCGTCGACGAGCTGATCCGAAGGGCAGCCCCGTCCAGGTGGCCCGGGCGCCCGCACCCGCGCGCCGGCCTCGCCCACGCGCCGAGGGCGCGACCGCGCCGACCCCACCACCGTCGCGACACCGCCCTGCACCACCACGCCGGTGCGCTCGTCGAGGCCCAGCGCGGGTGGCCGAAGGCTGGCCGTCGTCGACGGCGCGCGCCAGGGCGCCCACGAGCCGCGCGAGGCGGCCGCGCACGGTGAAGTGCGTGTCGACGACGGCGCCGGGCAGCAGCCGAGGAGGTCGTCGTGCAGCTGCCGCCGTCGGCGTCGTCGAGGTACGAAGTGCAGGCGTCAGCGAGCACGTCAGCACTGACCAGGTCGCCGCCCGCCAGCGCGACGCCGCCAGCGACATCGCCCGGCGCTGGTGCCGCCCACGCCCGCCGCCGAGCGCGGATCCGCCGGATCGACCTCGATCGCGCGGTCGTTCCACAGGTCGTAGTAGACGCCCTGGTCGCCGCCCTTGAGGAACACGGCGTCGACGTCGGCGAGGCGCTGGGCCAGCGCCAGGTCGTCGGCGCGGCCCGCGAGTCGAGCAGGGTAGTCGAAGGCGCCGTCAGCAGGCCAGCGGAAGTAGTCGACCAGCCCGTCTGCGGGTCCGACGCCAGGATCGCCACCGTCACTGACCGTCCCGACACGTCGCCGCCGGCCAGCAGCGCGCCCGTGTACGGGCGGGCGCTCCAGGCGTCGGCGTCGCCCACATCGCCCTCGCTGCCGCCGCCAGCCAGCACCAGCACGCCCTCGGGCGGCGGCGGCGAGGACGATCCCCGTCCCCGTCCCCGTCTCCGTGCCCCCGCCCGTCTCCGACACCGTGTCCGACGCCCGTCCCCCGTGCCGCGCGCAGGCGGGCAGCAGCGCCAGCATCACCGCCTCGACGCGTACATCGTGATGTCAGCCGCCGCCGGCCTCCGCGATCACCAGCGCACGTCGCCCCACTCGGGTGCCGCACCACCACGAACCCGTCGCTCACGAGCGTCACAGTTCCGCCGCGGGGCGCCCACCGGGAGCAGGTTGTCCCACACGAGGTGGCTGCCGAACCGCTCCGCTGGTGCGCAGGCCCTCACGACGGCGTGGATGCGGCCCTCGCCGTAGGCCCGCTTGAACACGATGGCGCAGTTGTACTTGCGGTCGGTCGCGCCTCGAACGCCTTCACCAGCACACCGCCCGCGCCCACTCCGGAACAGGTCGATGTCGCAGGTGTAGTTCATCTGGTCGACGAGGTGCGCCCCGCCAGTCGGCAGCCGATCTCGCCGAACACGACCTCGCCGTTGGCCTTGTGGTACCACTCCATGTGGGTGAAGCCGCTGCCCATGCCGAGCGCCTTCAGCACCCCGCGGCCGAGCGCGATCCGCGCGCTGGATCTTCGACGACAGGTCGCGCACCGTCACGATGATCGGCGAGATCCCGCTCGTTGCTGCGCGCGTCGAGCGGCCGCGGCAGGTACTGCGCGACGTTCTCGAACCGCGGCACGCCGTCGACGTACGGTGTCGTAGGTGAACTCCTCGCCCTCGACGAACTCCTCGACCGAGACCTCGGGGACGTGGCCGCACAGGCGCATCACCCGCTCGAGGAGTCGCCCGAGTCGTCGACCCGGTAGGTGTCGGCGGAGCCCGCCCCGCGATCGGCTTGACGGTGAGCGGGTAGCCGATGGCCTCGGCCGCGGCACGCGCCTCGCCCGTGGTCCACACGCGCCGGGAGTGCGGCACGCGCAAGCCCGGCCGCGGCGACGCGCTCCTTCATGAGCTGCTTGTCGCGGAAGCCGCGCGCCGTGTCGACGACATCCCCGGGATGCCGTAGGCCTCGCGCATGGCGGCGGCCATCAGGACCAGCGGCTCCCACAGCGCCTCGATGCGGTCGATGTTGCGGCCCCGCAGCCAGCTGCGGACGCGGGCGATCACGTCGGCCTCGTCCATGATCCGCGGGACCTGCAGGTAGTCGTGGAGCGACTGCCGGGCGACGGGCGGGAGCGCCTGCGGGTGGCTGTCGCCGACCCCGTAGACGCGGGCGCCGACCTCGGCGAGGCCGCGCACGTAGTGGGTCATCTCGGCCGGATAGCCGGGCGACAGGAAGACGACGTCCAAGCGCCACCCCAGGTTGTCGCCCGCCGGTATCTGGGCTCGATGGCGCGGTCCAGTCCGCCGGAGTACCGGGCGCCATGCGCAACGTCGTGTACTGTGCCCCGTTCCCCGGCATCCCCGCGACCCACCGCTTCGGCCGGGCGCTGCGATCGCTGCAGCAGGTGCGGCTGCTCGGCGTCTTCCAGGAGGCGCCGCAGGGCGAGGCCGCCGCCATCTACGACGACGCCGCGATCGTGCCCGACGCCCTCGACGCCGGGCAGCTCGTCCACGGGATCGAGCGGCTGCGCCAGCGCCACGGCCGGATCGACGCCATCGTCGGCATCCTCGAGGACCTCCAGATCCAGCTCGCCGTGGCGCGCCGCCACTTCGGCCTCGACGACGGCGACGTGGCCGCCGCCGAGCGCTTCCGCGACAAGGCCACGATGAAGGACGCGCTGCGCCAGATCGGCGTCCCCTGCGCCCGCCACGCGCGGGTCCGCTCCGAGTCCGACGCCTGGGCCTTCGCCGCCGACATCGGCTTCCCCATCGTGCTCAAGCCCACCGCCGGCGCCGGCAGCCGCTCGACCTTCGAGATCCGCAGCCCCGACGACCTGCGCGACGCGCTGGTCCGCGCCCGCCCGCACCCCCACGACGAGTACATCGCCGAGGAGTTCCTGGTCGGCCGCGAGTACAGCTTCGAGACGATCTGCATCCGCGGCACCCCGGTGTTCCACAGCATCGGCCGCTACTTCCCCGGGCCGCTCGAGGTGACGCGCACGCCCTGGATCCAGTGGGTGTGCGTGCTGCCGCGCGACATCTCCGGCCCCTGGTTCGACGACGTGCGCCGGGTGGGCCTGCGCGCGCTTCACGGCCTCGGCATGGGCAGCGGCATGACCCACATGGAGTGGTTCCGCCGCACCGACGGCTCCGTCGCCGTGGGCGAGATCGCGATGCGGCCGCCGGGCGCGCAGTTCGTCTCGCTGATGGGGTACGCCCACGACACCGACATGTACCGCGCCTGGGCCCGCGCCACCGTCGACCACGCGTTCGACGGGCCGTGGGAGCGCAAGTACGCCGTGGCCATCGCCTACCTGCGCGGGCCGGGCGAGGGCCGCGTCGCCGGCATCGACGGGCTCGACGAGGCGCAGCGGCGCATCGGCGACCTGGTGGTGGAGACGCGCCTGCCGGTGGTCGGCGCGCCGAAGCGCACGACCTACGAGGGCGACGGCTTCGCGATCCTGCGCCACCCGTCCGACGACGTGGTCGTGGCGGCCGTCAAGACGCTGATCGAGACGGTCAAGGTGCGATACTCCGGCTGACGGGCGGCGGGGTCGAGGCGCGGCGGTGCTCCTGCACGTGGGCCTCCTCCAGCGCGGCGTGGAGCTCGGCGACGGAGAAGGGCTTGCGCAGCCACACGTCGGGCTGGACCTGGGCGCGGTCGCGCTCCGGGCCCGCGTAGCCGGTCATGATGACGACGGGCAGCTCGGGACGCAGCCGCCGCACCTGCTGCAGCACGCGGCTGCCGTCGCAGCGGGGCATCAGGAAGTCGAGCAGGGCGAGCACCAGGTCCTGGCGGCCCTCGGCCAGCACCTCGGTGGCCTGCTCGCCGTCGCGGACGGCGATCACCTGGTAGCCGAGCTTGAGCAGCATGCGGGTGGTGACGCGGCGGACCACGTCCTCGTCCTCGGCGAGCAGCACGGTGCCGAGCCGGCGCGGCGCGGTCGGGGTGAGCAGCTGCGGCGTGACGAGCTCGTCGGCGGCGGGCTCACCCGCGGGGAGCCAGATCTGCATCGTGGTCCCCCGTCCGGGCGTGGACACCACGCGCACCGCGCCGCGGTGGTGGCGGACGATGGCCTGCAGCGCGGCCAGCCCGAGGCCGCGGCCGGTGAGCTTGGTCGTGTAGTAGGGGTCGAACATGCGCGCGCGGACGTCGTCGTCCATGCCGCAGCCCTCGTCGCGGACCTCGAGGACGACGACGTCGCCGGCGGGCAGCTCGCCGGCGGGGGCCGGGAGGTGGGCGGCGTCGGCCGACAGCACGCGGAGCCGCACCTCGCCGGGCGCGCCCTCCAGCGACTCCGACGCGTTGGTGAGGAGGTTCATCACCACCTGGCGCAGCTGCGCGGGTCGCCGGAGACGAACCGCGGCCCGTCGGGCGCCTCGACGACCACCCGGGTCTGCGGCGCGATCGCCTTCTGCAGCAGCTGGGCCGTCTCGGCGACCAGCGGCCCCATGTCGACGGGGCGCAGCTCGAGGCCGCCGCGGCCGCTGAAGGCGAGCACCTGCGACACGAGCTCGCGCGCCCGCCGGGCGGCGGCGTCGGCCTCGGCGACCGCGTCGCGCGCCTCGCCGGCCGCCAGCGCCTTGAGGGCGAGGTTGGTGTTGCCGAGGATGCCGGTGAGCAG
Source organism: Myxococcota bacterium (assembly GCA_041389545.1). GTDB lineage: Bacteria > Myxococcota_A > UBA796 > UBA796 > JACKER01. The sequence goes on from JAWKRQ010000042.1 coordinate 58,374, forward strand.
GTTGTTGAAGTCGTGGGCGATCCCGCCGGCGAGCCGGCCGAGCTGCTCGAAGTCGGGCTCGGGCTCGGTCTCCTCGGGCTCGACCTCCACCGGCGGCGGGGCGACCTCGGGGCGCCGAGCACGCCACAGCAGCGCCGCGACGGGCACAGCGACCGCCAGCGCGCCGATCAGCGCCGACACGGGATCGCGCGGCAGGGCCAGGGCCGCGGCGAGCACGCCGAGCGCCAACGCGCCGACCCAGATCCCGAACGTCGTGCGCGGCGGCTGCTCCATGACCCGAGGCTAACTGAGGCCGTCGCCGACCGGGTCTCACCGGGGTGGCACCCCCGATCACGCCGGTAGAACCGTGATCGGCGCGCCCCCTCCGCGCAGGTTACGCGTGGCGATGCTCCCACCGGTCGTCCTGGGGCCCCAGCGCCCCACTGCCAACGCCCCCCGCGCCCTCGCCGAGCTGGCACCGGGCCCCGGCCCCATCGTCGTGCTCACCGCCGGCTGGCGGGCCGACGAGCTCGACGAGGAGGTGATCCAGCGGCACCTCGGCCCCGAGGCGGCCGTGCTCCCGCTGTACACCTGGTTCGAGGTCGTGATGCGCGAGCTCCCCGACCTCCGCCAGGCCTACCGCGCCCGGCAGGACGCGCTCGTGGACCTGCGCCGGCTCCACCGCACCCGCCTGCACCGCGCCCTGGAGGTGGTGCGGGAGCTGGTCGAGCTCGAGCAGACGCCGCTGGTGCGCGACCAGCTCGCGCTCGCGTTCGACGACGTGCGCCGCATCGACGACCAGCTGCTCGACGCCGCGGCCGCCATCCACGCCGAGCACGCCCGCGCGTCGGAGCCGTGGAACGCGCACCCGTCGGTGGCCCGGCTCCGCGAGCGGGCGACGGTCGCGCTGCGGGGCGCCCGCGCCGTCGCCATCGCCGGGGGCCACGTGGCCGTGCTGCTCAACCGGATGCAGTTCTTCGGGGTCGATGCGGTGCTGCGCGAGATCGCCGGGCAGCGGCCGATCGTCGCCTGGTCGGCGGGGTCGATGGTGCTGGCCGACCGGGTCGTGCTGTTCTACGACGATCCGCCCGACGGCCCCGCGTTCCCCGAGGTGCTCGACCGCGGCTTCGGCATCGTGCCGGGCGTCGTCGTACTGCCCCACGCGCGCCAGCGCCTGCGGCTCGACCAGCCGAGCCGCGTGGCGGCGCTCGTCACCCGCTTCCGCCCGGCGCGGTGCATCGGCACCGAGAACGGCGCCTGGCTCGTGCAGGACGCCGCGGGCGACTGGGCCAACCGCGGCGAGCCCGACACCGCCTTCGAGCTGCAGGCCGACGGCGAGGTCCGCTCGCTGCCCGCCGCGGCGGGGGGTGCGCTGTGAGCGCCATGCGCCGCCGGGGGGCCATGCAGCCCATCCTCGAGCTCCACAGCCGCATCGAGGCGGAGCCGCACAGGGCCGACGAGCCGCATGCCAACGAGCTGCTCCAGGCCTTCGTGTCGTCCAACCGCTTCCCGCTCGTGGACCAGGAGACCGCCGTCTTCTTCTACTGGTCGGGCGAGAAGGTCGACGCCGTCTACCTGCTGCACTGGGTCTTCGGCCTCGAGTCGCGCCAGCCGTTCCTGCGCCTGGCCCACACCGACGCCTGGTACCTGCCGGTCGAGCTGCCGCCCGCCGCGCGGGTCGAGTACAAGTTCGAGGTCGTGCTGGGCGGCACGAGCAGCTGGGTCCGCGACCCGCACAACCCGCGCCAGGCGCTCGACCCGTTCGGGGCGAACAGCGAGTGCGCGATGCCCGGCTACCGCGAGCCGTGGTGGGCCGTGCCCGCTCCCGACGTGCGCCCGGGGCGGCTCGTGTCGTTCACGCTGCCGAGCGCCGTGTACGGCGACCAGCGCGAGATCCAGGTGTACCTGCCCTGCGAGTACGCCCCGCACAAGCGCTACCCGCTGGTCGTCTGCCACGACGGGCGCGACTACCTGCGGTTCGCCAACATGCAGACCGTGCTCGACAACCTCATCGGCCGCCACGAGGTCGCGCCGCTGCTGATGGCGTTCACGAGCGGCCACGACCGCAACCGGGAGTACGGCGCCGATCCGCGCCAGCCGAAGTTCGTGGTGGAGGAGCTGCTGCCCGCCGTCCGCGAGCGGTTCGGCGTCTCCGAGGACCGCGAGGACCTCGGGATCATGGGCGCCTCCTTCGGCGGCGTCACGAGCCTCTACACGGCGTGGTCCTACCCGGGCACCTTCGGGCGGCTGCTGCTGCAGTCGGGCTCGTTCGTGTTCACCGACATCGGGCACCACGGGCGCAGCCCGCTGTTCGACCCGGTGGTGGCGTTCGTCAACGCCTTCCGGGGCGACCCCGGGCGGATCAAGGCGTCGCGCGTGTTCCTGTCGTGCGGCCAGTTCGAGTCGCTCATCTGGTTCAACCGCTCGCTGGGGCCGCTGCTGCGCGAGGCCGGCGTGCCCACGCGCTTCGTCGAGGCGCCCGACGGCCACAACTGGATCGCCTGGCGCGATCGGCTGCGGGAGGGCCTGCCGTGGCTGTTCCCGGGGCGACTGTGGATGTACTACGAGTGAGCGCAATTCATGGTCGTGTGCTCGGGCCGGGCGCCGGGCACCCGAACGTGCGGACGGGAGCGATGGCGGGCGAGCCGGAGTGACGTTCGCCCGCCCGCCGCCCGGCCCTGCGCGCACTCCAGCCCCACGCGCGAGTGGCTCCGGCACGGCCGCTCCGGCGCGAATTAACGCGGCGCGGTCCCGCCTTTAACAGGCTCGGACCGGGGCTCCGGGTGACGGTTCCGCATGCCGTCCCCGCCCTGCCGCCCGCTCGACGACGACGCCGTCCCTGCCGCGGTCGCCCTGCTGGCGGACGCCTTCGCCGACGACCCCGCCTTCGTCTGGGCCGTCCCCGCCCCCGCGCGCGCCGCCGCCGTCCGGCGCATCGAGCAGGCCGTCGTCGCGCTCCACGCGCCGCTGGGCGCGAGCTGGGTCGCCGGCGGCGACGACGTCGTCGGCGCGGCGATCTGGCGGCCGGCCGGCGTGCGGCTCGGCGTGCTGGACCAGCTGCGGCAGGGCCTCGGCCGCCTGGCCCTCACCGTCGGCCCGCGCGGGCTGCAGCGGATGCTCGCCGTGCAGGGCCGCATGGCGGCGCACCTCCGCGCCCACCCCCACCACGATCTGCTCGACACGCTCGGGGTCCGCGCCGACGTGCGCGGCCAGGGCATCGGCCGGGCGCTCCTCGCCGCCCACCGCGACGCCACGGGCGGCGCCCCCGCCTGCCTGTTCACCACCCGCCCCCGCAACGTGGCGTTCTACGAGGCCAACGGCTTCGCCCTGCGCGCGTCGGAGCGGCTGGGCGACGTCGAGCTGGCCTTCCTCACCACCGGAGCCTGACCGTGCGCCTCTCCCCCTGCGACGACGCGTTCCTGGCCGATCCCCCCCACGCCTTCGACCACGACCTGGTCCTCGACCTGCCGCCCGACCGCGCCTTCGACCTGATCAGCAGCATCGAGCACGAGCGCGACTGGTTCCCCGACTTCGCCGAGGCCCGCTGGCTCGCCCCGGCCGGGCCGGGCGCCCGCCGCGACTACCGCCTCACCTGGCTGCGCCTCGTCGAGGAGTTCTCCGTCTGGGTGCCGGGCGAGCGGATGACGTTCTGGGTGAGCGAGATGTCGCTGCCGCTCGCCGTGCAGTTCGCCGAGGACTACCGCCTGTCGCCGGGCCCCGCGCCGCACCAGACGCGGCTGCGCTGGCGGGTCGCCTACGCGCCGCACCCGTGGCTGCGGCCCGTGCACCCGCTCGTGCGGCCCTGGTTCGTCCGCGACTTCCGCCACGCGGCCGACGCGCTCGTCGCCCACGCGGCGCGCCTGCGCGACACTACTCCGCTCCGTCGCTCCGCCGGAACAGCCGGGGGGTGAGCGCGAAGACCACGTCGAGCGCGGGCTCGGGCGTGCGCCCGAACGCGGCGTTCATCCCGAGGCGCCCCTCCACCTGCAGCGGGAACCGGGGCAGCCGGCCCGCCAGCACGCCGCGCACGGGGATCCGGTCGGGCCACTGGTAGCCGACGAGCAGCCCCATGTCGCCGAGCCCGGACCAGGCGCCGCCCGTGAGCGAGGCGCCGACGGCGGCGGGGCTGTGGCCCGCGCCGTGCGCGTCGTCGAACTGGAACTCGCCGCCGACGAGCAGCGCGGCGGTGCCCGCGAGGCGGACGAACGCGCGGGACCCCGGCCGGACGGTGAACCCCGTCTCGAGCGGCAGCGTGAGCTTGACGCCCGGCTCGGCCGACGCGCCGCGGGCGCCGTCGACGCCGCGGCCCAGCGCCAGGGCGCTGCCCACGGCCGTGTACAGCGACAGGTTCGCGGGCGGGATCGGGTCCTTCGGCGGCTTGTAGGGCTTGCCGTCGTCGCCCGGCTGCGACGCCTCGTCGAACGCGTTGGTGGGCTCCACGAGCCCCGTCACGACGACGCTCGGCGCCTCGGGGAAGGCCACGAGCACGCGCGCGTAGCGGATGTCGTCCTCGCCCGGCCCGACCTGCACCACGTGGAGCCCCGGCTCGACCCGGGCGGGGAAGTTCTGGATGTGGCCGTCGACGGCGCCGATCCACCGGAACAGCGGCGGATCGAGATGGATGCGGGCGGTCTCCTCGGGCGACGGCGCGGCGACCGCCTCGTCGTAGGCCTCGCGCAGCTCGGGGCCGTAGGCGTCGACCCAGCGGCCGGGCGCGACCCGGGCGGCAGCGCGCCAGCTGTCGACCGCGGCCTGCGGGTCGCCCTGGAGCGTGAGCCAGGCGCCCTCGAGCAGCCACATGCGGGCGAGCAGGTCGGACTCCGCCAGGCTGCCGCAGCCGAGCGCCTTCTCGAGCGAGCGCAGGCCGAGGTCGGCGCCCGCGAGATCCGCCTCGAGCAGCTTCTGCTCGGCGGCCTCGATCATGTCGAGCCGCGCGAGCCGGTCGGGGCAGTCCTGGGCGCGGGCCGGAGCGGCCAGCAGCCACCAGACGGTCAGAAGTGAAGCTCCCACGTGTCTCCGCCCTTCCACACGAAGCGCTCGGGGTTGCGGCGGCCGACCTCGATGTCGCGCACGATGGTCTCGCCGGCCGACACCATCTTCACCGAGTGCTTGCCCTCCGTCACGGGCACGTCCATGAGGGGGGTGCGCCCGACCAGCTCGCCGTCGAGGTAGACGTCGGCGCCGAGCGGCACGGAGCTGAACGTGAGCCAGCGCTCGCGACCCTCGGCGGCGAGCGCGGGCGTGGGCGCCGGCTCGGGCGCGGGGGCAGGCGCCGGACGCACGGCCGGCGCGGGCGCGGGCGCGGGCGCGGGACGGACCGCGGGCTGCGGCTGCGACACCGCGCGGACCGGCTCGGGCGCGGGCTCGGCCGGCGCGGGCGCGACCCCGGCCGGCTCGGGGGCGACCTCGGGCGCGACCTCCTCGATGGGCGCCGGCGCGGCCACCGCGACCGGCGCGGGCGCCTCGCGCGCCACCCGCGGCGCGGTGAGCGGGGGCAGCGGCGAAGGCTGCGACGAGAACAGCGGCGCGCCCGCACCGAGCGACGGGCCGAGCAGCACGACCGTGATCGCGGCCACGCCGAGCGCGACGATCGCGCCGAGCGCCGCCGTCATCCCCATCGCCAGCGCCACGAGGATGCGCACCCGGCGCCGCCGCGACGAGGGCGCCCGCCGCTTCGGCGCCGCCGCCGGCACGCTGAAGTCGGACAGCTCGGCGGCGTCGGCCAGGCTCTGCGGCGCCCCCACCGACAGGGTCTCGCTCAGGACCGAGCCGACCATGGCGTCGGAGTAGCGCAGCGCGATGGCGCGCGGCACGTTCTCCTCGGCCCACTCCCGCAGCGACGGCCCGTCGGAGCGCCGGCGGATCTGCGCGCAGATCTCCTCGACCTCGCGCGCGGTGGGCCGCTCGGACGGCTCCGACGAGCGCATCCGCGCGGCCAGCGCGAGCATCGCCTTCGCGTCGGTGCCGAGCTGCTGCGTGTCGGGGTCGTCGAGCCCCATCGCCTGCCGCTTGGTCAGGCGCTCGCCGCTCACCATGAAGTGCAGCGTGACGCCGAGCGAGTAGACGTCGCCCGCGGGCGAGTCGATGCCCTCGAGGCGCTCGGGCGCGATGTAGCCGCGGGTGCCGCCGATGTAGGCGCTCGTGTGCGCCTCGCGGTTCGAGAACTCGGCCTTGGCGATGCCGAAGTCGAGGACCTTCACCTCGCCGTCGGCCGTGAGCTGCAGGTTGGCGGGCTTCACGTCGCGGTGCAGGATGCGGAGCGGCTCGCCGTCGGGCCCGGGCGTCCGGAAGACCTTGTCGAGGACCCGCGCGATCTCCTGGACGATCTCGGCCGAGACCGACGCCGGGATGGGCCCGAGGCTCATCAGCCGCTGGATGGAGGCGCCCTCGACGTACTCCATCACCACGGCCCAGCGGCCCGCCAGGCGGGTCGGCGGGTCCACGTTCACGATGGCGCGGTCGCGCACGAGGCCGAGGATCCGCGCCTCGTCGCGGAAGCGCTGCAGCGTGAGCTCGGGGACCTCGCGATCCTTGAGGAGCTTGATCGCGACGTCCTTGTGGAAGCCGCCCGGCCCCTCGAGCACGGCGCGGTAGACCTTCCCGAAGCCCCCCTTGCCGAGGACCGCGGTGATCCGGTAGCGGCGCGCGTCGAGGTCGTGTGACGACGCCGCCCGCGCGTTCGTAGACGTGCTCATTCCCCGGCTCCCCGAACCAGAGGGGATTCTACCCCGTTCGAGGGGGTCCCCCGCAAGGGAAACCCGCGGAGGCCGCCGCTGCGGGCGTGGGTCCTTGCCCCCCGGACCCGCTGCCGCGTCGCGCCGTATGATCCCTGTGCGGCGGCCCGGGGCATGTTAGCCGCTGCGTCCGGAGGTGAGGATGGCCACGGTGACCCGGAAGATCGGGCTGTCGCTCGGCGCGGACATCTGTTGGCCCGCGTCCTACGAGGAGCTCCTGCGCCGGCTCGACCTCGCGATCCCGCAGGGCGGCGACGAGATCCGGCTGCAGACCGAGCGGGTCACCGTCGAGCCCTTCGACCTGCAGCGGCGCTCCGACTACAGCCTCGTCCTCGACCGGCTCACCCACTGGTTCCACACGAGCCGCGAGTGGATCAAGACCATCGCCATCGACGGCGTGTACGTCCTGAACAACCCCTGGGCCATCCAGTCGATGGAGAAGCACACGAGCTACGTCGCGATGATGCGGCTCGGGCTGCCCGTCCCCCAGACCTGGATGATCCCGCCGAAGGAGTACGAGACGGGCGGCGACTGGGACGTGACGGTCCGCCGCTACAACCGCCTGTTCGACCTCGGCAAGGTCGGCGAGGCCGTGGGCTACCCGGCGTTCCTCAAGCCCTACGACGGCGGCGGCTGGGTGGGCGTCACCCGGGTGACCGACGAAGCGTCGCTGCGCACGGCCTACGACAAGTCGGGCAAGCGGGTCCAGCACCTGCAGGCCGCGGTGAAGGACTGGGACCTGTTCATCCGCGCCATCGGCGTGGGCCCGCAGGTCAACGTGGTGAAGTACGACCCCGACCAGCCGCTGCACGACCGCTACCGCGTCGACTTCAACTTCGTCTCGGGCGAGGAGTGGCAGCGGGCGGCCCGCACCTGCCGCACCATCAACGCGTTCTTCGGCTGGGACTTCAACTCCTGCGAGATGCTGCGCGCCGCGGAGACGCTCTACCCGATCGACTACGCCAACGCGTGCCCCGACAGCCAGGTCACGAGCCTGCACTTCCACTTCCCCTGGCTCGTCAAGGCGCTGCTCCGCTGGTCCGTGTTCAACGCGGTGACGGCGCGCCGCAAGCCGCTGACCCTGCAGTGGGAGCGGTACTTCGAGGCCCACGACCCCGACCTCGACCTCGACGAGCAGCTCGCGCGCTACGACGCCATCGCCCGCGAGTGGTTCGACACCGACGCCTTCGAGGCGTTCGACAAGGAGCACCTCGGGCACCTCGACGAGGTGGCGCTCGAGTTCTTCGGCGAGCAGCGGTTCTACGACATCGTCCAGCAGAAGGTCGAGGCGCTGTTCCCGGCCCACGAGGTCGGCAAGTTCACCGACCACTTCTTCGGCATGATCCAGTTCTGGCGGAAGACCGAGCGCGATCGGCTGGGCGGCGGCGCGGAGCCGGCGCCCTCCGCGCGCCAGCCGACCTGAGAGGTCCCGATGGCCCACGTCCTGCTGGTCGCGCCGGAGGCGCCGGAGCGGCGCCCGTTCCTCCGGGGGCTCGAGCGTCTGGGGGCGCGGGTCACCGGGCTCGGCGAGCAGCGCCCGGAGCAGCTCGACACCGAGCTGCGCTACCTGCTCGCCGACTACGAGCCGGTGGAGCGCCTCGCCGACGAAGAGGCGCTGTGCGCCGCCGTCCAGCGGGTCCAGGCGCGCGGGCCGTGGGTCGACCGCCTGGAGACGCTCGAGGAGGCGCACCTCGAGGTCACCGCGCGGGTGCGGGAGCGCTGCACCATCCCCGGGCCGGGCGGCGACCTCGTCGCGCTCACCCGCGACAAGTTCCGCCTGAAGCGGTTCCTCGCCGACCACGCCGTCAGCGGGGCGCCGAGCCTCGACCTCGGCGACGGCGTCCCCGACGCCGAGGCCGCCCGCGCCTTCGCCCACCAGGTGGGCTACCCCGTCGTCGTCAAGCCGCGCGTGGGCACGGGCAACATCGACAGCGTGCGGGTGGTCGACGACGACACGGCCCTGCGCGCCGCGCTCGACGAGCCGCCGCCGCTCGTGATGGAGCGCTTCGTCGACGGCCACGAGGGCTTCCTCGACGGCCTGATCCTCGACGGGCGCACCGTGCTGCAGGCGGTGACCCACTTCTACCCGAGCGTCCGCCGGGCGCTGACCGACCGCAGCGTCTCGCCGATCGCCGTCCACAGCAACCGGCTCTCCCACGACGGCTACGACGACCTGCGCGCCCTGAACCAGCGCGTGGTGTCGGCGCTCGGCCTCGACCGGCGCGGCACGCTCACCGCCACCCACCTCGAGTGGTTCCACGGCCGCGACGGGCTGTGGTTCTCGGGCCTCGACCTGCACCCCTCGCCCTTCGGCTTCTGGGGGCTCTACGGCGAGGCGGCGCAGCTCGACTGGCACATCGAGTGGGCGCGGGCGCTGTGCGAGGGCGCGGTGCGGACGGAGCTCGCGGAGCACCGCGCCGCCGGGCTCGTGAACCTGCGGCCCGACCGCGACGGGGTCGTGTCGCACTACGAGGGGATCGAGCGGATGCAGCGCGCCTACGGCAGCCACATCTTCCGCCTCCACCTCCCACCGCCGAGCACCCCGACGCAGCCGATCTCGGCGGGCTACCTCGCGAACGCGTACGTGGGGGTCGCCCACCCGGACTACGACACGCTGCGCGAGATCCTGGCCGACATCGGCAACACGGTGCGGGTGGTCGCGAGCGACGGCCCGGCGACGTGAAGCGGCTGCCGCGCGATCGCGATCGGATCGTCGCCACCATCGACGCCGCGCTCGCAGGCGCCGTCCCGCTGCGCCCCGAGGCGTCGCGCGGGCTCTGAGTGTCCGCCCGGGTAATCTCTCCTCCGTGTGTCGATCGCGTGGCAGATGGGGAATCTGCGCGACGGCGGCGGCCCCCTCGCGGCTCAGCAGCCCGGATCCGGTTTCGAAACCTCCCGATACATTTTGTTCCGGATCGGTCGGGTAGTCCATGAGTCCGAGGGAGGGTGATTCATGATCAAGCATTGGCTCTGGAGCGTCGCGCTGCTCACCGCCATCACCGGCTGCGAGCCCGTCCGCCTGGCGCCCGAGCGCACGGATCTCGACACGGACTCCGCGAAGCAGGCCGCGCTCGGCTGGCTCGAGCAGAGCGGCGCGCTGGACGGCCTCGACGATCTCGAGCTCGTCCGGGTCGACTTCGATTCGCTCGGCATGGCGCACGTGCGGCTCCAGCAGCTCCAGGGCGGCGTCCCCGTCGAGGGCGGCCAGTTCGTCGTCCACCTCGACGCCGCCACCGCGCAGGTGATGTCGGTGACCGACCGCGTCCGCCGCCGGCTCCACGTCGACACCGTCCCGTCGATCGACGCGACCTTCGCCGACGACCAGGCGCTCGCCGGCAACCGGATGCGCGGCTACCCGACCAGCCGCGAGCTCCGCGTCGTCCACCACGACGGCGAAGACCGCCTCGCGTGGCTCGTGCAGCTCGAGGACGTGGACGGCGAGACCCCGAGCCGCCCGATGGTCGTCGTCGACGCCCACACGGGCGACGAGCTGTTCCGCTACGACAACCTGCAGACGGTGCGCAACCGCAACACCTACTCCGCGAACAACGGCACGAGCCTGCCGGGCTCGCTGCGCCGCTCCGAGGGCCAGGGTGCCGTGGGCGACGGCCCGGTCGACGCCGCGCACGACAACGCGGGCTTCGTCTACGACTACTACTTCAACGAGCAGGGCCGCGACAGCTGGGACGGCGCCGGCGCCACCATCGTGTCGACCGCCCACTACAGCGTGAGCTACGACAACGCCTTCTGGGACGGCTCCCAGATGGTGTACGGCGACGGCGGGTTCTACTTCAACCCGCTGTCGTACGCGCTCGACGTGGTCGGCCACGAGATCACGCACGCCATCACCGAGCGCACCGCCGGCCTCATCTACTCCGGCGAGTCGGGCGGCCTCAACGAGGCCACCTCCGACATCATGGGCGCCGTCATCGAGTCCTACAGCAACGGCTGGGTCGTCGACAGCGACACCTGGCTCGTCGGCGAGGACATCTGCAAGCCGACCATCGGCGACGCGCTGCGCTACATGAGCGACCCGCCGCTCGACGGCATCAGCATCGACGACTACGCCGACTACTACAGCGGCCTCGACGTGCACTACAGCTCGGGCCTCGCGAACAAGGCGTTCTACCTGATCGCGACCGACCCCTCGCTCGACATCCAGGACGCCGCCGACCTGTGGTTCCGCGCGCTGTCGTTCTACATGACGCCCAACACCACGTTCGCCCAGGCGGCCGACGCGACCGAACAGGCCGCGGCCGACCTCTTCGGCGCGGGCTCGCCGCAGGTCACCGCCGTGACCAACGCCTGGGCCGCCGTCGGCGTCGTCACGCTCGACTGGGACGTGATCGCGACCGAGCTCGGCCTGTCCGGCGCGACGGGCACCGACTTCAACGTCCAGTACGACCTGCCGCCGGGCGCCATCGCGATGGCGTTCTCGCTCGCCGGTGACAACGGCGACGCCGACCTGTACGTCCGCCGCGGCTCGCCGCCGACGACCTCGACCTACGACTGCAGCTCGATCTCGCCGACCAGCAACGAGCGGTGCGAGATCAACCCGGCGTCGGCGGGCACCTACTACGTGCTCGTCCACAGCTACGCGACGTTCAACAACGTCGACCTCACGGTCGAGGCGTCCGGCGCGACGGCCCTGCCCGAGGTCTGCAACGACGGCGTCGACAACGACGGCGACGGCGACATCGACTGCGCCGACACCGACTGCGCGGCCGACCCGGTGTGCACGGGCGCGGGCGAGATCTGCGACGACGGCATCGACAACAACGGCAACGACGTGAACGACTGCTTCGACGCCGACTGCAGCACCACCCCGGCCTGCCTGCTGTCGGGCTCGCAGGGCTCGCTGACCCGCTTCGAGATCCCGACCCCGGCCGGCGCCGCGGCGCTCGACATCTCGATCTCGGGCGGCACGGGCGACGCCGACCTGTACGTGCGGTTCGACAAGCGCGTGCGGCCGAACAACTACGACTGCCGGCCCTACCTCGTGGGCAACGACGAGTCCTGCGTGTTCGACCCGGCGCAGGAGGGCGTGTACTACGTCGCCCTGCACGGCTACAGCGCCTACTCCGACGTGGCGCTGACCGTCACTCCTTCGAACTGACGGCCCGGTGGCAGGGGGCGCAGGCGGCCAGCAGGTCGCCGAGCGCCACCGCCCGGTCGTCGGCGTCGGTCGCCTGACGCGCCTTCGCCGCCAGGTCGTGGACCTTGGCGTCGAGGCCCTCGGTCCCGGCCGGCGCCTCCCCCGCAGGCAGCAGCGGCGCCTTCGCGAGCGCCTCGGTCCCCGCGACCCAGGCGCGCTCGTCGGGCGCCTGCAGGCCGTAGATGGCCCAGTAGGCGCCGTAGAGGTGCTGCGCCATGGGCGGCTCGGTGGGCGCCGCGGGCAGCGCGTCCTTCGGCCCGCCGCCGGTGGCGGTGTGGCAGCGCCCGCAGGCCACGGCGATCCGGCCCACTGCGGCGCCCGCCTCGGCCATGGTCGGGGCGCCGGCCGCGCGCAGCGCCTGGGCGCGGATCGCGTCGAGGTACGGGTCGGCGGCCTCCGGGTAGCGTGCGTCGCGGGGGCGGACGGCGATGGCGGTCCCGGCGCGGTGGACGGCGGCGGGGTCGCCGGAGATGACGGCCAGCTGCAAGTCGAGCGCCTTGACGAAGTGCTCGGACATCTCGTCGCCCATGGGCGGCAGGGCGACGCCGTCGAGCTTCGGCCGCGCCGGCGCGGGTCCGGGGGCGTGGCACTCGACGCAGGCGGCGAGCAGCGCGGCGAAGGCGTCGGGCCGGTCGGCGGAGGCGGCGCTCAGCACGGCCGCGCCCACGTCGCGCAGCCGCGCGTCGACCCCGGTGGCGTCGGGGGAGGCCGCGGCGTCGGTGAGGCGGCCGACGGCGAGCTTCAGGGCGTCGTCGGAGGGGCGGACCAGGGCGAGCCAGATCCGATCGAGGTCCATCTGGTGGCGGGCCATCTCCTTCGGCCTCGCCTGCACGTCCCACACCGGGCGATCCGGCCCACCCACGCCCATCGCGCTGTGGCAGCCGGCACAGGCGGCGGCCACGTGCGCGACGCCCTGCTCGGCGTCGGCGAGGGTGGCGGCGCCGGAGACGTCGGCGAGCGCGAGCCGGAGCTGCTCGGCGGCGCCGTCGGGGGCGCCGGGGACGGCCAGATCGCGCTCGGCGACCTGCCCCGCCGCCGAGCGCGCGGCAGCGAGGTCGCCCTGGACGACGGCGTCGCGGATCCGCGCGGTCTCGTCGTCGAGCCGGTCCATGGCGGCGATCACTTCGTCGGCGCGGGCTTCGCTCGTGCGCTGGGCGTCGGTGCAGGCCAGCAGCGCGGTGGCGGCGATCCAGGTCGTCATCGATTCCTCCCCGACCGAAGCTAAGCAGCTCCCATGCCGAGGGCCCTCCCGACGAGGGGGCCACCCCGATGAGGGCCTCCACGAGGTCGGCGTGCGCGCGCCCGCGCCCGGACGCCCAGCTGGCCACCACCGTGGCGAGGGACTCGGCCATCGCGTGGTCGCCGAGCTCGCGCAGCAGGTTCACCCCGAGCCCCACGAGCATGTAGCCGTCGGCGTCGCAGACGACGCCGCGATCGGCGAGCTCCAGGAACCGCGCGGCGTGGGCCTCCCAGGCGGGGCGGTCGGACAGCCCGACCGCGGCGACCAGCAGCACGGCGCGCACCACCATCTCGAGCGGCGGGCGGCCCTGCAGCGCGGTCTCGCGGCGGCAGCGCTCGGCGAGCCGCCAGGCCTCGCCCGGGCGGCCCTCGCTCGCGTGGATGATGGCGAGGTTGAGCCGCGGGAACACCGCCTCGAGCGAGCCCATGCGGTCGAGGATGTCGATGGCCTCCTCGTACAGCGGCACGGCGCGGTCGGTGTAGCCCTTGCGCCGCTCGATCTCGGCGTGCACGTCGAGGAACTTGGCCACGGCGGCGGGATCGAGCGCCAGCCGGTGCTTGCCCTCCATCGCCTCGGAGACGAGCTGGTTCGCCTCGCGCAGGTGGCCGAGCTCGGCGAGCGTGGTGGCGAGCTCGGCGGTGGCCTCGGCCCAGATGGACCACTCCTGCAGGTCGGCGGACGCGGCGCGGGCCTCGGTGGCGTAGCGCAGGGCGGCGTCGAGGTCGCCCCGCTGGCGCTCGACCGAGGCCAGCACCTGCAGGGCGCGGGCGTGGGGCTCCTCGAGCCCCGCCACCTGCGTGCCCTCGAGGAGGTCGACGAGGCGCACGCGGCTCGGCTCGAGCTGCCCGCGCAGCATCGCGATGGCGGCGAGCGTGATCAGCGCTTCGTGGGCCTCGGCCGGGGTGGCCGCGGGATCGCGCGCCGGGCCGACGGCGGCGAGCTCGGCCTCGTCGAGGCGGCCGAGCATGACCAGCGCGCGGACCCGCTGCAGCGCGACCGGGCGCCGCCAGCGCCCCGCCAGCTCCGGCGCCCGCCCGATGGCCGCCTCGGCCTGGTCGCACAGGTCGAGCGCGCCGTGCGGGTTGCCGGCGCCGAACAGGGTGCGCGCGGCGTGGAGCAGCCGGCGGACGGCGTCGCCCGTGCGGTTGGCGCCGAGGAGGTGCCGGGCCATGCGCTGATCGTCGACGGTCGGGCGCAGCTCGAGGTCGGCGAGCACCAGCTGGTGCAGCCCCGCGAGGCGCCCGCCGTCCGCCGCGCGCCGCAGCAGGCTCTCCCGCACCATGGGGTGCGCGAAGCGCCACGACGCGCCCGGGTCGAGGCTCACCGCCAGGCGCCGCTCCACCAGCGCCTCCACGGCCTCGACCGTGGCGAGCAGGTCGGCCGGCCGCGCCACCCGCTGCCACTCCTCCGTGTCGACGCGCATCCCGAGCACCGCCGCGAGCTCCATCGCGCCCCACACGGGCTCGGTGAACGCCAGCAGCGCGTTGTCGAGGTGCGCCGCCCACAGCGTGTGCAGGTCGTCGGGCAGGGCCGCCTCGGCGCCCTCCACCAGCCGGAACCCGCCCTCCGCCTGCTCCAGGATCCCGCGCGCCACCCAGTCCTCGAGCAGCGCCACGGCGAAGGCCGGGTTGCCGCCGGTGCGCGCGGCCACGCGCCGCGCCAGCTCGCCCTCGAGGCCCACGAGTTCGCGCACGAGCTGGATCTGGTCGTCGTCCGACAGCGGGTCGACCCGGATCCGCTCTACGCCGTCGAGGCTGGTGATCTCGCCGAGCAGGTCGCGCGCGGGCTTGTGCCGGGCGAGCCCCTCGTCCTGCGCCACCAGCACGAGCAGCACGGGCGTGGGCTCGACCTCGCGCCGGCGCAGCACCCAGCGCGCGAAGAGCAGCGCATCGGTGGCGCGGTGGGCGTCGTCGACGACCAGGATGACGGGACGCCGCGCGCCCACGGCGCACAGGTGGCGCGACAGGGCGGCGATGCGCTCCGGGGTGCCCGCGGCGCCCTCGTCGAGCGCGATCTCGGCGAGGATCGCCTGGTCCTGCGGCACCACCGTCCCGAACGAGGCGGCGGCCTCCTGCACGCGCGGGCGCACCTCGCCGGGCGGCAGGCCGTCGAGGCCGAGGTGGGTGCGCACCATCGCGGCGAGGCCGCCCGTGCCCTGCTGCCCGCCGTGGTCGACCCACATCGACGAGGCGGCGCCCGTCTCGTGGGCCTGCTGGGCCAGCCACCGCGCCAGGTGCGTCTTGCCCGTGCCGGCCGCCCCCTCGACGACGACGGCGCGGGCCAGGGGCAGCCGGTGGACCTGCACGAGCGCGTGCCACAGCAGGTCGCGCTCCACCAGGCGCCCGACGGTGGGCACGGCGCGGGCGCCCAGCAGCCCGAGGCCGGCGCCGCGCAGGTGCAGCCGGCGCATGGAGCGGGGGCCGCGCCAGTCGTCGGGCGGAGGCGGCGGCGCGTCGTTGCGGCCGACGGTGCCCGGGATGGGCAGGAACGCGGGCGCCTCGCCGAAGCTGCGCGTCGACTCGGGCAGGAGCTCGAGCTCCAGGCTGTCGTCGGGCTCGACCATCGGCACGAGGTCCACGTCGTCGAGGTCGTCGGGGTCGAGCTGCTCGAGGGCCCAGGCGGCGTCGGCCGCGCACTGGGTGCGGCGCGCGGGGTCCTTGTGGAGCAGCTGGCGCAGCCAGTCCTCGAGGCCGTTGGGCATCGGCTGGAGCGCGTTGAGCGGCGGGAGGTCCTCTTCGAGGTGCGCCCGGCGCGTCTCCTCCCAGCTCGCGCGGCGGAACGGCGGGGCGCCGGCGATGAGCGTCCACACGAGGCAGCCGAAGCCGTACAGGTCGGTCCACGGCCCGAAGTCGCGCCACCGGTCGAGGAACTGCTCGGGCGCCATGTAGGACGGGGTGCCCGCGCGGAGCAGCACGGCGTCGGCGTCGGGCAGGTGGGCGAGCCCGAAGTCGGAGATGACGGCGCGCCGCTCGGGCGACAGCAGCACGTTCGACGGCTTGAGGTCGCGGTGGATGACGCCGCGGGCGTGGGCGTGGGCCAGCGCGTCGAGCATCACGCCGAGCAGGTTGCGCAGGTCGGGCCACACGAGGCGGCCGCGGTACTTCCAGAGGGAGCCGCCCGGCAGCAGGTCCATCACGAGGTACGGGGCGCCGGCCTCGAGGGCGCCGCCCGAGGCGTCGGCGGCGTCGTCGGTGATCTCGCCCAGGTCGTGGATGCCGACGATGTGCGGGTGGTCGAGGCGCGCGACGGCGCGGGCCTCCTGGCGGAACTGGCGGATGCTGCGCGGCCGGCGCGTGCGCTCGCCCGTCAGCACCTTGACCGCCACGGGCACGTCGTCGCCGCGGTGGACGGCGCGCCAGACCTCCGACATGCCGCCGCGCCCGATGCGCTGCTCGAGCGCGAACGGGCCGAGCACGATCCGGCTCACGGTGGCGGGCTCGCTGGCGGCATCCACGCCTCTTAGCACGGCATCGCCGGGCTCGGCGGTCAGCGCGGGTCGACGCTCGCGACGGCGGGGGCCAGCGGGCAGGCCGGGTGCGCGCTGTTGATGGCCTGCGACGCGATCTGCAGCTCGGGCACGGCGCGGGGGGGCAGCGGCAGCGGCTCGCGCGGCGGCAGCAGCGGCGGGACGAGCCCGAACCGCCGCAGGACGGCGCGGCCGAGGGCGCGGCCGACCCGCACGGTGGGGGCGTCGACGGTGCCGCCGATCGGCACGGCCACCGTGGCCGTCCCCGAGCGCTCGAGGAGCCCCACCAGCGCGCCCGCGCCCGCCGACCTGACCCAGGTGCCGAAGCCCTCGCGCAGGTCGTCGGCCTGGAGCACGTCGGCGCCGGTCAGCGACACGTCGAGCAGGCCGTCGACGGCGCCCTCGTCGGTCATCGAGACGCGGGCCACGGCGTCGACGAGGCCTGCGTCGACGTCGAGGCCGGTGGCGGCGTGGGTCCAGGGGTCGAGCGCGGGCAGCGCGACGTCCTCGGCCGAGACCCAGACGGTGGCGGGCGCGTCGCGCGGGACGCGGGCCTCGACGGCGAGGCGCCCCTCCGCGACGGACGCCTCGGCCTGGACCCGCCCGTCGCCGATCCGCCCCTCCCCCGTCCGCAGATCCCGCACGGTCGCTCGGAGATTCGACACAGTCAGGTCGTGCCCGACGCCGCCCGGGCTCCGCAGCACGATCCGCGAGTCGTCGACGTCGAAGTCGGGGACCTGCAGGGTGGGCAGCGAGCGGAGGACGCGGTGGAGCGGGAGGCCGGCGGTGTCGCCGCTCGGCATCGGGCCGTCGGCCGTGACGTCGATGGAGACGCCGCGCGCGACGCCGGTCAGCACGCGGGAGCCGGGCCCGCGGGCGTCCTGCCAGCGGAAGGAGGCGTCGACGTCGGCCACGTCGACGGAGTGGAGCGCGTCGGGCAGCCCGGGCGGACCGTCGCCGAGCGGGAGCGCGCCGAGCGACAGGTCGCGCCCGTGGACCTGCAGGTGGCCGCCGCGATCGTCGAGCGACAGCAGGGCGTCGGCAGCGCCCCGGTCGAAGCGCAGGCCGAGGTAGGCCTCGCTCACGTCGCCGAGGCCGTCGAGCGGCAGGCAGCTCGCGCGCAGCTCGGCGCGCATGGCGCCCGCGCTGCCCGGCCCGCCGAAGGCGTCGAGCTCGGACCAGCCCGACAGGTGGCCGCCCTGGACGAGGTCTCCGGTGATCTCCCAGCGCGCGCGATCGTGCAGCGTGCCCAGATCGAGGATCTTCGCCGAGAACGGCTCCATCACCAGGGCGACGTGGGGCGTGGTGGTCGGGTCCTGCCAGACGAGGCGGCCGTCGTCGGCGGTGAGGTCGAGCGACCACGTCGCGGCGCCGCGGCTCGGCAGGGGCCCGCCGCCCGTCGGGCGCCGCGCGACCACCACCGGCCGGTGCGCGTCCACCGAGGCCACGAGCTCGCCCTGCTCCACCAGGCGGTAGCTGTCCCACGACACGTCGACCGCCGACGCCGCCAGCTGCTGCAGCGGGCCGGGCACCTCCGGGCGGGCCCGCACGTCCTCGGCGTGGCCGCGGCCGCTGACCAGCGCGAACGACGCCTGCCCCACACCGACCCGCCAGCCGTTGCTGGCCGCCACGAGGTGGTCGCCGCGCAGCGTCACGTCGCCCAGGATCCGCTCGCCCTCGGTGCGGGCGTGGGCCGAGGCCGAGACGGTGCCGCGCTCCACGACGACCCCGGTGTAGCGCCGCAGCGCCCGGGCCACCTCGGGGTCCACCAGCGACACGCCCTGCAGCGTACCCGACACGGTCAGGTCCGGGGGCCACACCAGCGCCTCGATCGTGCCGTCGACGTCGAGGGGTGCGCCCAGCACCCGACCCCGCACGGTGACCTCGGTGGGGTCGTCGGTGTGGGAGACGTTGTCGAAGTTCCGGATCTCGACGAGCTCGCCCTGCCCGCCGAGGGTGACGGGCGGCTGCACGCGGTCGTCGGTGAACTGCAGGTCGGCGTCCACCAGGCTGACCACGGGGAGGCGGAAGGCCGGGAGGTGGCGCAGCGTCTGGTCGAGGGTGGCCCGCCCGGCGCCCGGGAGATCGGTGAACGTGGCGAGGTCGGAGCGCAGGACGTGCACCTCGAGGCCGGCCCCCACCGCCGAGACCTGGAACGGATCGGTGCCGGCGAGCGGACCGTCCGCCGTCAGCTGGAGGTCGCGGAGGGCGACCCGCTGCACGGGCGGATCGTCGGGGACGAGCCCGCGCCCCGCGGGTGAGGCGGATCCGTCCCGCTTGCAGGTCGTCGAGGGTGCCCACCGCGTACGGTCCTGGCCCGAGCTCCTGCCGGCCCGGGTCCCAGGTAGCGGCGAAGCGGCCGTCGAACCGGCCTTCCGCGAGGCGCATCCCCGTACGTCTCCTCCGCGCCCTGCAGGGACGCGGGGGTGAGCTGGTGCAGGCCCAGCGTGAGGTCGTAGGCGTTGCGGTCGGCGTTCCAGAAGTCGAGCTGCGCGGCGACGTCGACCCAGCCGTCGTCGGGCAGGTGGGCGACGAGGGACAGCCGCCCCGGGCCGTCGACGGTGCCGATGTGGTCGTAGGACCCGTCGACCGGCGACAGGACGACGTGGGCGGCGGGCTCGCGCTCGAGGTCGCGCCAGACCCAGGTGCCGTCGACGATGGCGGTGTCGAGCTCGAAGCGGAACCAGCCGGGGTCGGGCGGGGGCGGATCGGGAGGCGGCAGGCGGCTGCGGCGCGCGCGGGCCTCCACGGTGGGCTGGAGCGCGACGAGATCGACGTGCAGGGCGCCGCGGAGGAGCGACGACCAGGTCCAGCGCAGGGTGCCGCGCGGGATCTCGATGCGGCGGAGGACCTTGCGGTCGGTGGTCGCGCGCAGCTCGAGGTCGCGGAAGGTGCCCGTGGCGTGCCACGGATCGAGCGTGAGGTGGGAGAGGTGGCCTTCCCACAGCGGATCGTCGTCGAGGGCCCGGCCGAGCTCGGCGGCGAGGAGGTTCGGGAGGGCCTGCCAGAGCGCCGACCAGCCGATCGCGGCGGCGACGCCGAGGCCGCAGACCACGGCGGCGGCAGGGGGCAGCCAGCGGCAGCGGGTCCGGGCGACGCGGACCGGAGCGGGTGGGACGGGGACCATGTCCGATCCACATACCGCGAAATCGATGCAATTGCTACGGTACGTTGCATATGAAAGCGGGGCGACGGCTCAGAGCGTGCCGATCATCCGCCAGGAGATGACGAGGACGGTGCCGACGTGCGCAACCGCCACCACCGCGGTGACGGCCGACAGGGCGAGCGCCCAGCGCTGCCGCCACAGCAGGCCGGCGGCCGCGATCACGATCGAGGCGGGCACGACGGCCAGCGGGACGAGCACCACGGCGGCCAGGGTGGCGAACGGGGTGCCGTCGGCCGCGCCCGGGAAGCGGTGGTAGGCGAGCAGCAGGCTCGCCATCGACCAGCCGCGGTGCAGGATGCCCGCCCACGCGACGGCGGCCAGCACGCAGGCGAGGCTCGCGACGGCGGTTCGGCCCAGCACGCCGCTCGCTCCGGCATCGGGATCGATCATCGCGCGCCCGTAACCCGACCGTCGGAGAAACTTCAGCCGACTTCAGCCGACCGTTGATCGACTTCGTGCATGATGTTGCCCCGAGGTGCACGATGCGCAGGACCTGGTGGGTGCTCACGACGTTCGGTTTCGCAGCTTGCAGCCCCCACCTGGCGCCGCCCGCCGCGCGGCCCGAGGCCGCCCGGGCCGGCGGGGCGCTCCGCGTGATGACGTGGAACATCGAGACCGTGGGCGATCCCGGCGACCTCGAGTACGACGCGGCCCTGCAGATGCTCGCGCGGATCGACGCCGACGTGGTGGCGCTGCAGGAGGTCGCCTACTCGCAGGACGTGGCGCCGCTGGACCAGCTCGCCGAGGACGCCGGCTACGAGCTCGCCGTGCTCGGCACGACCGGGTTCGGCAACGACCTCAACGCCGTGCTGACGCGCCTGCCGGTGATCGACGCGGCCGCGTACGATGGGGCGACCGCGTCCGGTGACGCGCGCGCGGACGACCTGACCCGCGACATCGTCGTCGCCTCGCTCGACGCGGGCGCGTTCGACTTCACCATCGCCGTCGGGCACCTCAAGTCGGGGACGGGCGACACGAACGAGTTCCGGCGCGCCGTCGACGAGCGGCGGGCGATGCAGGCGCTGTTCGACGTGGCGGGCGACCACGCGATCTTCTGCGGCGACCTGAACGAGGACCTCGGCGACCGCCCGCCGTCGCCGGCCGTGTTCCACACGCTGCCGTCGGGGCTGCCGTCGAGCTACTTCCTCGGCCAGGACCTCTACGACGAGCTCACCGGGCCGGGGCTGCCCAACGCGCCGTTCGCGGCGTTCGTGGACCGGGGGCTGCAGGCCGTGCCCGCGCTGCAGCTCGACGGGCTCGACGAGACGCGGACCAGCGGGCGTCGGCTCGACTACCTGTTCGTGAGCGCCGACCTGGCCGACGGGGCGCTGGGCGAGGTGTACGACACCGAGGACGAGGGGCTCGGCGGCGGGCTGCCCAAGGCGGGGGCCGTGCCGACGTACACGACGCTGCAGGCCGCGGACCACTTCCCGGTGTTCGCCGACGTCCCGCTGGGCGACGGCGGGGGCGACGGGGCCGTGCCGGCCGCGCCCGGGAACCTCGAGCTGACCGAGGTGATGGCGGATCCGTCGGCGTGTTCGGACGCCGAGGGGGAGTGGGTCGAGGTGCACAACGTGAGCGGCGAGGACGTGGACCTGTCGGGGATGCTGCTCGGGGATGCGCAGGGGCGGGCGCTCGTGGGGGGCGGCGGGATCGTGCCGGCGGGCGGGTATGCGGTGCTGGCGCGGACGGTGGGGGCGTGCGGGGTGCCGGCGGTGTCGGGGACGTTCACGGCGCAGCTGGCGAACGCCGGGGACGAGGTGGGGCTGTACACGGCGTCGGGGGCGGTGATCGACCGGTTCTCGTGGACGTCGACGCGGTCGGGGGAGAGCTGGTCGCGGGACGGGGGGGTGTGGTGTTCGGCGGCGGGTTCGCCGGCCGCTCCGAACCCCGGCTGCTGACGCCTTTCCCTTGCCCTTGCCCGTGCCCTTGCCCTTGCCCCCTGCTCCCGTTGCGGCGGTTGGCGGCTCCACATCGCCGGAGGCGCTCCGGCCCGGAAGCAGATCCGCGCGTCAGCGGGGCCCCGGCAGGGAGCGGGGGCAGGGGCAGGGGCAGGGGCAAGGGCGAGGGCAAGGGGATTTGGTTGGTATTCCCGGGATTATTGGCGGGCGGAGAGGGAGATACGCTTCCGCCCCACGTCCACCGCCAACACCCGCACGCGGATCCGCTGCCCGGGCGACACGACCTCGCTCGGCGCCCGCACGTACCGGTCCGCCAGCTCCGACACGTGTACGAGCCCGTCCTGGTGCACCCCCACGTCCACGAACGCCCCGAACGCCGTCACGTTCGTCACCACCCCCTCGAGCACCATCCCGACCTGCAGGTCCTCCAGGGTCCGCACGTCGTCCCGGAACGCCGGCGCCTCGAACGCGTCCCGCGGGTCCCGCCCGGGCTTCGCCAAAAGCTCCGGCCGCGATGTCCTGCAGCGTCGCGAGCCCGGTGTCGTCGTCGCGGTACGTCGCCAGCGCGATCCGCCCCACCACCGCGGCGTTCCCGACGAGCGCCGCCACCTCGACCCCCAGGTCGCGCGCCATCCGCGCCACGAGCGCGGCCCGCTCGGGGTGCACGCCCGTCCGATCGAGCGGGTCGGCCCCCTCCCGCACCCGCAGGAACCCGGCGCACTGCTCGAACGTGCGCGGGCCGAGCCCCGCCACCTTCAGCAGCGCCTTGCGCGACGGCAGCGGCCCGCTCGCGTGCCGGTGCGCCACGATCGAGGTCGCGAGCTTGGGCCCGATCCCGGCGACGTACCGCAGCAGCGCCGCGCTGGCCGTGTTCACGTCGACGCCGACCCGGTTGACGCAGCTCTCCACCACGTCGTGCAGCCGCCGCTCGAGCGCGGCCTGGTCGACGTCGTGCTGGTCCTGCCCGACCCCGATCGACGCCGGCGGCACCTTCACGAGCTCGGCGAGCGGGTCCTGCAGCCGCCGCGCGAGGTGCACGGCGCTCCGCAGCGTCAGGTCGAGCTCGGGGAGCTCCTCGCGCGCGGCGTCGGAGGCGCTGTAGACACTGGCGCCGGCCTCGGAGACGGGCACCACGACGGCGTCGATGCCCGCCTCGGCCACGGCGGCGCGCGCCACGGCGAGCGCCTCGCGCCCGCCCGTCCCGTTCCCGACGGCGACGGCGGCGGGGCGCTGCGCGGCGAGCCACCGCGCGAGCGCCGTCTGCTCGGGCTTGTCGCGCACGAGCTGGAAGACGCGCGTGTCGCGCACCTCGCCCGCCGCCCCGACCGACGCCGTCTTGCACCCCGTGCGGATCCCCGGGTCGATGCCCACCACCGGGCGCGGCCCGAACGGCGCCGCCAGCAGCAGCGCCTCCAGGTTGGTCGCGAAGACGTCGATGGCTTCGGCGTCGGCGAGCTCCTTGCGCTCGGCGCGGACGCTGCGCTCGGCGGCGGGCAGCATCAGGCGGTCGAGCGCGTCCTCGGCGGCGGCGCGCAGCTCGGCGCCCCAGCCGCCCCGCTGCGGCCGCACCCGGTCGACGAGCGCGGCGACGGTGCGCTCTGGGTCGGGGCGCACCTTGACGGACAGCGCGCCCGTGGCCTCACCGCGGCAGACGGCGAGGTAGCGGTGCGACGGCATGCGGCCGATGGGCTCGCGCAGCTGGGCCTGGTCGCGGAACTTGTCGGCGTCGGGCGGCGGGTCCTTGGCGGGCTTGGTGACGAGGACGCCGTGGTCGTGGGTCAGGCGGCGGACGAGCGGGGCGTACTCCACCGACAGCCCCTCGGCGACGACGTCGCGGGCGCCGGCGAGCGCGGCGGCGGCGTCCGGGACGTCGCGGGCGGGGTCGACGAACTTCGCGGCCTCGGCGCGCGGATCGCCGCCGCCCTGGGCGCGGATGCGCGCGGCCAGCGGCTCGAGGCCGCGCTCGCGCGCCTGATCGGCCCGGGTCTTGCGCTTGCGCTTGTGCGGGGCGTAGAGGTCCTCGACCTCGCGGCGGAGCTCGGCGCGGTCGAGGGCGGCCTCGAGCTCGGCGGTGAGCTTGCCGGCCTCGCGGAGGGCGGCCTTGACGGCGTCGCGGCGCTGGTCGAGCTCGGCGAGCTGGGCCCGGCCCTCGGCGACGGCGCGCAGCTGCACCTCGTCGAGGCCGCCGGTGCGCTCCTTGCGGTAGCGGGCGACGAAGGGGACGGTGGCGCCCTCGTCGAACAGGGCGACGGCGGCGGCGACGGCGGGGCGGGGCAGACCGAGCCGGGCCGCGACGCGGTCGGCGATGGACGGGGCGGGCATCCGCGCCGAGTAATGCCTCGGCGGGCGGGCCGCACGACGGGCTGCGGCCGGGATCCTGGGCGAGTGCGCCGCCACGATCCGCGGCGGCACGGGCTCACCGAGGCCCGGGGCCGCTCTGCCTCCGCAACCGGAAGCGATCGGGTCGGGCCCGATCCGCTTCCGGAGGGGCGGTTCGCTGCGGGCCAGGGCGCGAATCCGCCAGGAGGGGGGTCGATGCCCGGCACCGATCTGCCTCCGCGACAGGATGGTCAGGTCCGGGCCCGATCTGCCTCCGGCCCGTCGGCCTCCGGTTATGGCGGGCGCCATGGACCTCGACGACACCTTCGCCCGCGCTTCCTCGCCGCCCGCGCCGACAGCCTCCCCGCCTGGCACGCCGAGGGCTCCGACACCTACCGCCTCCTCCGGCGCCGTCGAGCGCCCCGGGCCTCACCGTCGGCCGCTACGGCCCCGTCCTCCTCCTCCAGACCTGGACCGACCCCCTCCCCCCGGCCTGAGGAGCGCTCGCCGACGCCGCCAGCGCCGCCGTCGACGCCCCCTCACCCCGTCTGGAACCACCGCGCCCCAGCCCCGGGCCAGCACCGCCCCGCCCCCTTCGACGCCCACCACGCCGCCCCCGCCCTCGCCGACCCCGTCGCCCACGAGCTCGGCACCACTTCGAACGCCCGTCCGCGCCACACCGGCCTCGATCCCCTCCTCTTCCTCGACCTGCGCGCCGTCCGCCGCCGCCTCCGCGCCGAGACCGCCGGCCGCAGCGTCCTCAACCTCTTCGCTACACCGCCGGCGTGGGCGTCGCCTTGGGGCTCGGCAGCGCCACCGGATCTGGAACGTCGACGTGGCGCGCGCCGCCGCCGAGGTCGGCGCCGCCAACGCCGCCCGCAGCGAGGTAGACGCCGTGCAGCGCTTCGTCCGCGAGGACGCCCTCGCCGTCCTCCGCCAGCTCGTCGGCCAGCCGTGGGGCGGCGCGGCCGCGCCCCAAGGTGCGCGTGAAGCCACGCCCCTTCGACCTCGTCGTGCTCGACCCGCCGAGCTGGGCCACCGAGGCGCTACGGCGCCGTCGACCTCGTCCGCGACTACGCCTCGCTGTTCAAGCCCGCCGTCCTGTGTACCGCGCCGGGCGGCGTGGTCGTCGCCACGAACCACGTCCCGTCCGTCGACCGCGACGCCTGGCTCGACGCCCTCCGCCGCTGCGCCTGCAAGGCCGGCCGCCCCCTCGCCGAACGTCGAGGTCGTCGCCCCGAGGCCGACTTCCCGAGCCCCGACGGCCGCCACCCGCTCAAGATCGCGTGGTGCCGCCTGCCTGATAGCGGCGCCGCACCAGCGCGAGCCCGAGCAGCCCGAGCCCGCCAGGCGGCCCCGCCCGTGCCGCACCCGCAGCCCTTCGGGTCCTCGGCGACCGGCGCCGGCGCGTCCTCGAGCCTAGGTGGCTGCTCACCGTGCGCGGCGACCCGCCCACGCGCCTCGGGCCCGCACCGCATCGTCGGGGGCCCGTCCACGAGAACCGGAACGGGTCGGCGTCGATGGTCGCCTGGTCCACCACCCGCCCGTCGGCGACGATCGCCAGCAGGTCCCCGCGCCGCCCCGCGACCTCTGCGGTGACCTCCCGGCCCTCCGCCGAGACCCCTCGACCATCGGGTCCTCGGGCCCCTGCAGCTTGACCACGAGGTGCGCCCCGCGAGGCCGTCGAGCAGCGCGCCCGCCGACAGCTCGTCGGCCCAGACCATCGTGGTCGGGTTGCCGATCAGGCTCGCGAACGGCCCGGTGTCGGTGCCGGCGCGGTGGTCGTCGCTCCCGCCGACGGCGGCGACGTGGTAGCCCTGGTCGCACAGGCCGTCCCAGAAGGCGATGGCGTCGGGCGTGAACAGCATGCCGACGGGCTCCCAGCCGCCCGTCCCGATCTCCACCGCCGACAGCTGCTCCACGGGCACGGGCAGCGACCAGGCGCAGCCGATGCACAGGTCGCCGAGGTCGAGCGCCGGGTGGTTGATCGACAGCAGCGCCCCCTGCTGCACGTACGCCGCCGCCGCCGCCTCGATCGTCACGCCGGGCTGCCCGATCGTGTGGTCGACCCAGCCGCGGACGCCCCAGGCGTTGGCGTGGCCGGCGTAGGTGGTGAACTCGGTGCCGGGCAGGAGCAGCACGTCGGGGTGCCGCGACTGGGCGTCGGCCAGCCAGTCGAGGTGGCTCACCGTGTTGTGGTCGGTCACGAAGACGAAGTCGAGCCCGCGGGCCGCGGCCAGGTCGGCGATCTCGTCGAGGGTGGCGCTCGCGTCGCCACTCTCCCGGCTGTGGACGTGCAGGTCGCCGGCGTACCAGCGCGGCCCCACCTCCAGCGCGGGCACGTCGGCGTAGGGCTGGCGCTCGGGCTGCGGCGCCAGCGTGGTGTCGCGCCGCAGCACGACCTCGACGTGGTACTGGCCGGGCGGATCGGCGATCTTCGCCTTGCCGACGACCACCTGCCAGGTCCCGGGCACGATCGCGCCGGGCACGTAGCTCCGCGACGCCGCCTGCGCGTCGAGGACGGCAGGCTCGGTGTTCCCGCCGCCCCACCCGCGCCAGCCGTTCGGGTCGTTCAGGCCCCAGTCGAGGATGTTGTCGTCGGACAGGTCGTCGTGGCGGACCTCGATCTCGGCGATGCCCGCCGGCACCTCGAACGGCAGGAAGAAGTGGTCGTAGCCGTCGTCGGGGACCTCGCCCTCGAGCACCACGGTCTGCGCGTGGGCGGGCGACAGGAGCGCGAGCAGGAGCATGCCGACCTCCGGGCACGGGAATATCCCCCGGTCCCCCGCCCGCCGCCAGCGCGATACGACACGGCGTGCTCCTGCTCGCCTGGCTCGCCTGCGCCGAGGCGCCGGACGGTCCGCCCGGCGCGCTCGCGTTCGACGGCCCGCCGCCGCGCAACGTCCTGTTGCTCTCCATCGACACGCTGCGCGCCGACGCCGTCACCGCCGACGACATGCCGTTCCTCGCGGGCCTCGCCGCGCAGGGCGTCGCGCTCGCCGACCACGTCCAGTGCAGCGACTGGACCTGGCCGTCCACGGCGTGCACGCTGCTGGGCCGCCTCCCCGAGGACCTCGGGCTGGCGCTGCGGATCCCGCCGGCGCCCCACGAGGCCCTGCCCGACGGGCTCGATCCGCTGGCCGTCCGCCTGGGCGCCGCGGGCTACGCGACCGCCCTCGTCTCCCGCAACGCGTGGCTCGGCCCCCTCTACGGCAACGCGCAGGGCTACGACGTCCACGACTGGGGCGCCCCCGACGCCACGGGCACGCTCGAGCGCGGCGCGGCGCTGATCCGCGAGCGACAGGGTGGGCCGTGGCTCGTGCACGTCCACCTCATGGAGCCGCACGCGCCCTACGTGCCGCCCGACGCCTACCTCGACGAGGAGGCCG
>JAWKRQ010000043.1:0-84540 GCA_041389545.1 Myxococcota bacterium
CAGGTGTGCTTCATCGCGGAGTGAGCGTTGCGCGTTCTCCCCCTCCTGGCCGTCGTCGCCGCCTGTGAGCGCTCGCCAGACACGGAGCGCGCGTCGGCGACCTCGGGGGACGCGTCGGGGTCGGGGGCGTCCGCGGAGACGAGCGACGGGATCGCGGTGTCGATCGCGGTCCGGCCGGGCCTGCGCGACCTGGTGGCGACCGCCGCGCTGCCGGAGGGCGCTGCGCCGGTGTGGTCCTGGCAGCGCGACGGCGAGGAGACCGCGTTCCGCAGCGAGCGGGTGCCCGTCGAGGCGCTGGCGCCCGGCCAGTCGTGGACGGTGCGGGTGTCGACGGGCGATCGGGTCGGCGAGGCCACGGCCGTGGTGCCCGAGCCGCCCGGCGGCAACGTGGTGGTGGTGGTGCTCGACGACATCGGCGTCGACAAGCTCGCGGCGTACGGGCTCGACCCGGGGGCCGTCCCGCCCACGCCCACGCTCGATGCGCTCGCTGCCGAGGGTGTGGTGTTCCGGCAGGCCTATGCGTCCCCCACCTGCACGCCGACGCGCGCGCAGATCTTGACGGGCAGACACGGCCGCCGGACCGGCGCGGGCATCCTCATCGACATGGCGCACGACGACTGGGAGCTGCCGCTCGAGGCGCTCACGCTGGCGGAGGCCGTCTCGCTCGCGCCGGAGCCGCTCGTGTCGGTGGCGCTCGGGAAGTGGCACCTCGCGGCCAACGCGTCGGTGGATGCGCTCGATCACCCCGTGCTGCAGGGCTTCTCGCACTTCGCGGGGTCACCCGGGTACCTCGTGACCGGCGTGGACGACCCGAACCGCGACGGCTACTTCCTGTGGCCGAAGAACACCGATGGCGTGGTGCAGACGAGCGACGTCTACAACACCACCGACATCGCCGACGACCTGGTGGCGCAGTTCGAGGCGCTGCCCGAGCCGTTCCTGCTGTACGTCGCGTTCAACGCGTCCCACGTGCCGCTGCACGTGCCGCCGGCCGAGCTGTTCACGGCCGACCTCGGCGAGGCGCCGGACGAGCCGGCGAAGTTCGGGGCGATGACCGAGGCGGTCGATGCCGAGCTCGGGCGGGCGCTGGCCGCGCTCGACCCGGCGCGGCGGGCGCGGACCACGTTCGTCTTCATCGGCGACAACGGCACGCTGGGCACGCTGATGTCGCCCACCTTCGAGAGCGGGCGCGGCAAGGGCACGCCGTACGAGAGCGGGATCCGGGTGCCGCTGATCGTGACGGGGCCGCTCGTCGCGCCCGAGGCGCGGGGGGCGCGGTGCGACGCGCTGGTGCACGCCGTCGACGTGTTCACGACCGCGGCCGACATCGCCGGGGTGCCGCTCGGCGACGAGGGGAGCCGGGCGGCGGTGGCGGGGCCGTCGGGGCGGGTGGTGCTCGACGGGGCGTCGCTGCTGCCGTTCCTGGCGGACCCGTCGGCGCCGGGGCGGTCGCTGCTGTACGCCGAGTCGTTCACGCCCAACGGGCCGCCGCCGTACGCTGCGGACGTGCAGGTGCTGCGCGACGCCGAGTACAAGCTCGTGCGGGCGAAGGCGTACACGCAGCTGTTCCGGGTGCCCGGGCCGGATGCGCTGGACGAGCAGGAGGACCTGCTGGCGGGGCTGGTGGACGCGGAGACGGAGGCGGTGCGGGTGCGACTGGAGGGGGAGCTGGACCGGCTGTCGGAGGAGATGGTGTACGAGGGCCACTGAGCCTCTTCCGCCTCTCCCTTCCCTTGCCCTTGCCCTTGCCCTTGCCCCTGCCCTTGCCCTTGCCCGATGCTCCGGCTTCGAGCATCTCCTTCTTCGTCGCCAGCCGGATCTGCTTCTGGCGAAGGTCAGCCCGTGAGCTCCGCCGGAGCAGGGGGCAGGGGCAAGGGGCAGGGGCAAGGGGCAGGGGAGACCTCTCGTGGGGGTCACCTCATCTCGGTGTGCTGCTCCATCTTCATCCCCATCCCCATCGCCCCCTGGCCCGGGGCCGACACCTTCATCCCCATGTCCATGTCCATGTCGATGGACCCGAGCGCCACCACCGTGTCGAGGTCCACGGTCATCTTCCCCGTGTCCGTCCCCACGAGCTTCGTCAGCGACGCCTCGGCCCCGGGCGGCATCCCCGGCGCCTCGATCTTCCCGTCGCCGGCCCGCATGGTCATCACGAGGTCGATCACGGCCTGGTGCGCGTCCACCGACTTCAAGGTCTGCGTCTGCGTGACGATGAGGTCCATCCCCATCATCGCCATGTGCATCTCGAGGGTCCAGCTGGCCCCGGGCCCGATGGGCGTGTCGGGGAACACCGGCATCCGCCCGACCATCTGGTCGGCCATGGACTGGATCCCCTGCGCGAGCGCCGGGTCGCCGCCGGTCACGTCGAGCTGCACGGGCAGCCCCTGGTCGCTCACCAGCACGTCGAACGACACGCCCTTCATCAGGTCGAGCTGCGGCTGCATCATCGCCGCCACGTCGGGGGTGGCGCCATCGACCCGGGCCCCCCCGACCTCGGTGCGGACGGGCACGAAGCCGTTGGGCTTGGGCTCGCCGACCTTCGTGGTGACCGACATCACCGTGGTGGGCATCTTCTGCGCCGGCATCGGCATGGCGCTGCCGTCGGGGCCGGTGATCTCCATCGACATCGTCCCGCCGCTCGCCGTCTCGTAGGTCCGCGCCTTCCCGGGGACGGGGTGGTAGCGCACCAGCGCGCGCGGCTGGCTGCCGGCCGAGACAGGCTTCAGCTCGTGCGAGAGCTGGACCTCTCCGAGCGCGTCGGCGACGGCGTTGACGGCGGGCGGTGCGGCGTGCGCCGCGGCGACGAGGAGCAGCATGGGAGAACCTCCGGCATCGGTCCTAGCCCGAGATCCGCGCGCGCGCTCACCGCGCCGCGCCGAGCCCCTCCGCGAGCCGCAACGAGCCGCCCTCCACGTCGATCCAGCCGGTCCGCGCCAGCCGCTCGAGGGTGCGCTCGGCGTCGGCGATGTCGGCGGCGCGACAGGCCGCGGCCCAGGCGTCGACGGTGGTGGTGCCGAGCTGCTCGAGCACCCGCACGGCCGCCCGCTCCGCGGGCCGAGCGACGCCACCCGCGGCGCCGACCGGCGCTCCGCCAGCACGGCCTGCAGGTCGGCGCTGGGGCGCAGGCCCCACACGGCGGCGGCGCCGCCGCCATCGAGCGGCGGATCGTGCGGGACGAGCAGCGGGACGAGCTGCCCGGTCCTCCGCCAGCCGCCGCACCATCTGCAGCGCCCGTCCCGGCCGCCCCTCGGCCGCCCCGCACGCGCCCGCGCCAGCCCGGCGCGAGCGGCCGCACCGTCTCGACGAGCTGCGCGAGCGTGGCCTCAGGCATCGGCCCGAGCCGGATCTCGGGCGCGCCGCGCGCAGCGCTGCGGGCGTCGGCGCCGGCACGGTCGCCACGCACAGCACCGGCCCCGCGCCCGCTGCGCCCGCGATCAGCGCGGCGGCGTTGGGGATGTCGTGGGCGTGCAGCAGCCCCACCACCAGCGGACGCTGCGCCGAAAGCCGCTCCAGCTCCGCGGCGACGGCCTCGGGCGAGGTGGCGGCGAGCGCCGGCCGCAGCGGCTGCCCGGCCGTGAGCATCAGCCCGCGCGCGGCCGAGCTCGTGGCCGCGCTCGGCGAGCCACCGCACGAGGTGCCGCGCGCCGAGCTCCGGCGCGCCGCTCACCACCACGGCGCGGCCGCGACGTGGTCACCACCTCGCGCAGCGCGCCCACAGCTCCCCGCGCTCGAGCTCGCCCCCACGGTGCGCGGCCGGCGCAGCGGACGAGCCCGAGCCCCGCCGACGAGGCCCGAGCCCGCGCCTCGGCGTCGCGCACGTCCCAGCGCGCCGGGAAGGGCGCCGGCTGCGCCGTGAGCAGCGGCAGCTCGGTGGTGACGACGGCCTCGACCACGGGCGCGAGGACGGTGGTGCCCGTCCCGCGCGGCGGCAGCGGCACCGGGGTGAGGCTCCATCGAGTCGACGTCGGCCGGCCCGAGCGCCGCCAGCGCCCGCGCCAGCTCCGCCGCGCTGCCGAAGCGCTCCGACGGCGCCTTGGCCATCAGCTTGTCGAGGATGGCGAACAGCCCGCTCGGCACGGGCGTCTTCGGCACGAGCGGCGGCGGGCGCTTGTTCAGGTGGGCGTCGCGCAGCTGGGCCGCGCCGGACAGCCCGAACGGCGGCGCGCCCGTGAAGCGCCGCCGTGATCAGGCAGCCGAGCGCGTAGAGGTCGGTCCACGGCCCGAGCGCGCCGGCGTCGTTGCCGAACTGCTCGGGCGCCATGTAGGCGGGGGTGCCGGTGGCACGCAGCTGGCGGCCGGGCGCCGGGGCGCGCGCCAGGCCGAAGTCGGCCAGCTTGGGGATCGGCGCGTCGGGCGGGCCCGCCAGCAGCACGTTGGTGGGCTTGAGGTCGAGGTGGAGCAGCCCGCGGGCGTGGGCGTGGGCGAGGCCGTCGAGCACGCCCAGCAGCAGGGGCAGCAGCTCGGGCCAGGTCATCCGCCCGCAGCGCGGGTCGAGGGTGGCGAGCGTGCCGTACTCGAGCGCGAGGAACGGCGCGTCGAGCTCGAGCAGCGGCTCCACCACGGCCGCGGCGTCGTCGACCCAGCCGTGGTCGAGCAGCCACACCACGTTCGGGTGGTCGAGCCCGGCCACGGCGCGCAGCTCGCGCGCGAACATCGAGCGGACGCTGGAGGTGACGGCCGGCCCGCCCCGCAGGATCTTGATGGCGACGAGCTCGCCCGACCCGGCGTGGCGACCGCGCCAGACGGTGCCCGACGCGCCCTCGCCGATGACGGCGTCGAGCAGGAAGCCGCGCAGCGGGACGGCGGCGCCCTGCTCCCGCAGCGTGCGCAGCCGGTCGGCGACGCGGGCGAGCTGCTCGGCGTTGCCGAGGCGCTGCCACTGCTCGTGGGCGAGCGCGGTGAGCCGGATCGCGAGCTCGGGCTGGCCCGCGGCCGCCAGCGCCTCGCCCGCCACGGTGGAGAGCGAGGCCACGTCGCGGTGCACGGCCCCGGCGGCCCACAGCCGCCCGCAGACCTCGCCGATCAGCGTCTCGACCGCGCCGAGCTCGCCCCGCGCGACCGTGGCCGGCACGATGCACAGCTGCGCCGCCGACTCCGCCAGCGGGTTGCCGGGGAAGGTGCCCACCATGGGGCGCGCCAGGGCGTCGGCCTTCGCTGCCTCGCCGCCCTCGGCGGCCACCATGGCGCGGTTCAGCCGCGCGATCCGCGCCGAGAGGGTGTCGCCGTACAGGCGCTCGGCGGTGGCGTAGGCCCGCTCGGCCTCGTCGAGCAGGCGCATGGAGCGCGCGACCTCGCCGAGGATCATCCGCGCCGAGGCCTGCACCAGATCGCTGCCCCAGCCCGCGGCCAGGCGCCCGGCGCGCCGGGCGTCCTTGAGCGCCTGCGCGTCGTCGCCCCGGCCAGGCGCGACCTTGGCGCGCAGCAGCGCCACCTCGAACGCGCCCGACGGGTCGCTCGCCGCCCGGCTCGCCGACCGCAGCGCGCGCTCGGCCTCGTCGGGCCGGCCGTGGCGGTCGGCCAGCGCGCCGCCGCGCCATCTCGACGCGGAACCGCTGCGCGTCGGACCGGGCGTGCTCGAGCGCCACCTCGAGGCGAGCGCTCGGCCCGCTGCGGTCGCCGTGCATCGACAGGACCTCGGCGAGCGCCGCATGGGCGCCCACCACGTCTTCAGCGTCAGCGCCGTCGGCGAAGCGGGTGGCCTCGCGCATCCAGCGCTCGGCCGCGGCGGTGTCGCCGGTGGAGCGGACCAGCCAGCCGACCGACGGCGGCGTGGGCGCCGGGCCCCGCCCAGCGCTGGGCGCGGCACTCCGCGACGACCCGCAGCAGCAGCGTGTGCGCCTCGTCGCGATCCCCCATCAGCCGCAGCACGTGGCCGAGCATCGCGCCCGCGCGGCCGCGCCGCGGGTCGCCGGGGCCGATCCCCTCGAGCTCGAACCGGGCGGCGACGGCGAGCAGCTGCTCGCGCGCCTCGGCCAGGCGGCGGCCGCGGACGTGGGCCAGCGCGGCGTCGAGCGCCTCGTCGATGGTCTCGCGGCGCCGCGCCTCGGCTTCGCTCACCGTGGATCTCCCCCCGATCCGATGTATCCGCTCGACCCGAGCGGGCGGGCGATCATAGCTGTCGGGGCGGAGGGCGCGTGGCCAGCAAGGTCGAGTTCCAGGAGATCGCGGGGCGCAGCGTCCGGCTCACCAACCTCGACAAGGTGCTCTTCCCCGACGACGGCATCACCAAGCGCGACCTCGTCGACTACGTCGTGCGCTGCGCCGAGCCGCTGGTCGCCGCCCTGCGCGACCGCCCGCTGTCGATGGAGCGCCGCATCGACGGGCTGCGCGGCGAGGGCTTCTTCCACAAGCACCGCCCCGACCACTTCCCCGACTGGATCGGCCGGGTCGAGGTGCCCACCAGCAAGGGCCCGATGGTCCAGGCCGTGGTGAACGACGCTGCGGCCCTCGCCGTCGTCACCAACTTCGGCTGCACAACGCCCCACGTCCCCACCACCACCGTCTCCGACCCGCACCACCCCGACCAGCTCGTGATCGACCTCGATCCCTCGGTCGACGACCTCGACCAGATGCGCGACGCGGCCTACCTCGTCCGCGACCTGCTCGAAGACCTCGACCTCCCCGCGTTCGCGCGCTGGTCGGGCTCCCGCGGCGTCCACGTCGTCGTCCCGCTCGACCGCACCGCCGATCACGCCGTGGTCGTCCCGCTCGGCCAGCGGATCGCCCAGGTGCTCGAGGAGCGCTACCCGGCGCTGTTCACGACCGCCTTCCACAAGGTCGACCGCGGCGACCGCATCTACGTCGACGTGGGCCGCAACGGCCCCGGCGCCACCGTGGTCGCGTCGTGGTCGGTGCGCGCGCGGCCCGGTGCGCCCGTCGCGATGCCGGTCGCCTGGGAGGAGGTCGACGTGACCTCGCCGCGGCACTTCACGCTGCGCACGGCCCCCGAGCGCCTCGGGCTCGACCCCTGGCCGGGCTTCGAGGGCGCGCGCGTCGACGCCACGCGGGTCCTCTAGGCGCCTTGCGCCCGCGCCCGGGACAGTATGCTCCGCCGGTGAGAACCGCCCCGCCCTCCTCTGTCTCGCCGCGGCCCTCGCCGGCTGCGGCGACCCGAGCTGCCTCGCCGGCGACGATCCGCGCTGCATCGTCGCCCCCGCCTGCGAGCAGGTCGTCTTCCAGTGCCCGGCCCACGCCGATCCCGGCGCCGTCGAGGTCTTCGTCCACGGCGCCGGCGAGGATCCGCCCGCCCGCGGCCCCGACGCCCCTGGCCGCCGCCGGCGACCTCGTCCTGCGCAACGACCGCGTCGTCGCCGTGCTCGACGGCCTCGACCACCCGCACTACGTCGCGCCGACCGGCGGCGCCCTGCTCGACCTCGCCCCGCGCACCGGCGGCGAGGGCGACGGCCTGCGCAACGTCTTCCAGGCCGCGGGCCTGCTCCCCGGCGACGCCGTGCACTACACCGACGTGCGCCTGCTGGCCGACGGCCCCGCCCGCGCCGTGCAGTACCGCGGCACGCTCGACGGCCACCCGGGCATCCACGTCGCCACGCGCTACGAGCTGCGCCCCTGCGACGAGGGCGTGCGGATCCGCACCGAGATCGTGAACCTCGAGCCCGACCCCTACCCGATGTTCCTGGTCGACGCCTTCTACTGGGGCGACCGCGAGCACCAGCCGTTCACCCCCGGCGCGGGCTTCGACCACCCCTCCTTCGGCCTCACCGACATCCCCGACGTGCTGCGCACCGTCCCCTGGATGGCCGCGGTGGCCCACGGCGGCGGCGCCGCCAGCTACGGCGTGACGGCCTGCGAGGGCGACACCGTCACGGGCTTCCAGAGCCGCGAGCTCACCGCGATGGGGCCGCCCAAGCGGATCCTCGGCCCCCGCGACCGCGAGGTCTACGAGCGGTTCGTCGCCGTCGACGCGGGCACCGACGTCGACAGCGTCGTCGGCGTGCTCCACACCGTGCGCGCCCGCCTGTACGGCGAGGAGCTCGTCACCGTCACCGGCCGCCTGGTCCCCGACGACGGCGGGCCGCTGGGCGACGTCGTGCGCGCCTCGGTCCAGGCCGTCGGGCCCGACGGCCGCTGAGCCAGGCCGTCCCCACGCCCGACGGCCGCTTCACCCTGCGCGTGCCGCCCGTCGGGCCGCTCACCGTCGAGGTCGAGGCCTACGGGCAGCCCGCCGTCGCGACCGCCCCGGCCGACGCCGCCGGCGACGTCGACCTCGGCGACCTCGCCATCCCCGGCGTCGGCGCGCTCGACCTCTCCGTCACCCTCGACGGCGCACCCGACCACGCGCTGGTCCTCGTCTACCCGAGCGGCGACGACGTGCCGCCGGGCTCGCTGTTCGGCACGGGCCAGCAGTGCCCCGTGCTGCTGGGGCACCCCTGGGGCGGATCGCCCGCCTGCAACCGCGTGCTGGTGGACGGCACCGAGACGGTGCGCCTGCCGCCGGGCTCCTGGGACGTCTACGCGACGGCCGGCCCGTTCGCGACCGTCGCCGCGGCGACCGGGGTGGTCGTGCAGAGCGGGACGGCCCAGACCGTGCCCCTCGACCTGGTGACGGTGCCCGTGCAGCCCGCGGGCACGCTGTCGGCCGACTTCCACGTCCACGGGCGCGCGAGCTTCGACAGCGCCATCCCCGACACCACACGGGTCCAGGCGTTCCTCGCCGCCCACGTCGACGTCATCGCCAGCACCGACCACGACGTGGTCAACGACTACGCCCGCGCCCTGGCCGACGCCGAGGTCGACGAGGAGCGCCTCCGCCTCATCGTCGGGCTCGAGACCACCGGCCACGTGCTGTTCCCGCTGGTCGAGGGCGAGCTGTACCCGAAGGTCATCGGCCACTTCAACTTCTGGCCCGTCCCCTACGATCCCGACGGGCCCTGGCGCGGCGCGCCGTGGGACGAGCTCGCCGAGCCGGGCACCCTGTTCGACCGCGTGGCCGACGCCGGCTGGCCCGAGACGGGCGTGGTGCAGCTCAACCACCCCTGGGGTGGCCTGCAGTTCGGCCGCGACTTCGCCTGGCCCACCGCCATCGGCCTCGACCTCACCGAGCCGCTGCCGCGCACCTACGACGGCACCGGCCAGGGCCTGTTCCTGCGCACCCCGCCGGGGGCCACCCGCAGCAACGCCGACTACCAGGCGCAGGAGGTCATGAACGGCAGCGACAACGGCGCCTTCGAGCAGTACCGCGCCGTGTGGCACTACCTGCTGTCGCAGGGCGTCGTGCGCGCCGGGACGGCCAACAGCGACTCCCACTCGCTCACCGACAACGTCCTCGGCACGCCCCGCAACCTCGTGTTCACCGACGCCACGCTCGCCGACTGGGACGAGGTGCCGTTCGACGCCGCCGTGCGGGACGGGCGGATGGTGGGGACGAACGGCCCGGTGGTGCTGGTGGACGTGTTCGACGCCGACGGCGCCGTGCGCACCCCGTCGGTGCACGCCTTCGCGCCCGACGAGGGCGCCTCGCTGCACATCGTGGTCCAGGCGGCGCCGTGGGTGCCCGTCGACGAGGTGCGCATCCTCGTGAACGGCCGGGTGGTGCGCAGAATCACCGAGGAGCTCGTCGACCCGGCCGACCCGCTCGGCGCCGACGGCCTGCTGCGCCTCGACGGCCAGGTGCGCCTGTCGGAGCTCCTCCCCGAGGGGGGCGACGCCTGGATCGTCGTCGAGGCCGGGGCGCCGCTGGTCGAGCAGGCCGACCTCGACTGCGACGGCGTGCCCGACACGGGCGACAACGACGGCGACGGCGCCATCGACTGGCGCGACGTGGCCGACCTCGACGCCGACCCCGGCACCGCCTGCCTCGACACGGTCGGGCCGCTCGGGAAGGCGCCGCCGCCGGCCCGCGGCGACCCGGGGTACCTGTTCACCCACGTCGTGCCCGGCGGCACCGCCTCGGCCTTCACCAACCCGCTGCTGCTCGACCGCGACGGCGACGGCCGCTTCACCGGGGTGGCGCCGTGATCGCCTGGCTCGCCGCCGTGGCCCTCGCGGGCCCGTGCGACGTCGACGGCGGCCTGCCCACCGGCCCCGCCCAGGTGGCGCTGTGGGACGGCGACCTCGGCCGCGCCCGCCCCGTCTGCGCCCGCACCCAGGTCGCGCTCGCCCCCCGTGCGCTGCTGCTCGTCGACACCCCCGCGTTCTACGGGCGGATCAGCGCGCTGGCCGGGCTCGAGGGCACCGTCGCCGTCGACCGCACCGCGCTGTGGCTGCGCCTCGAGCCCGTCCGCTACGAGAGCGTCATCAGCGCCATCCCCTCGTCGTTCCTCGGCTACGGCTACACCTCCGTGGGCGTCACCCAGCGGCTCGACGCCGGCGGCCCCACCGCCACGGCGTTCCACGGCACCGTGGTCCTGCCCACCGCCGTCCGCCTGCAGGGCAACGCCGCCCCGCTCGGCCTCGACCTGGCCTTCGCCCTCGACCACGCCGCCGGGCCCTGGAGCGTCCACGGGCAGGCAGGCTACGCGTTCTCGGCCTCGCTCACCCGCCCGGCCGAGGTGCGCACGGGCTTCACGGGCACGGGCGGCGGGCAGTGGCGCCCCGGGCGCGCCTTCGCGGCCGTGCTCGACCTGCAGGCCGCCATCTCCTACACCGCGCCGCTCGACCACCTCGCCGTGGCGCCCGCGCTGCGCTTCGGCGCGGGCCCGGTGGGGATCGAGCTCGCCGGCACCGTGCCCGTCGCCGGCCGGGAGCGGGCGCTCGCGGCCGTGTCGCTGCGCGGCTCGGTGCGCCGCTGATCCTCGCCCTGGCCACCGCCGCGTCGGCCTACGAGACCGACCAGCTCACCGACCGCGACCACGAGGTGCGCGACAGCACCGACATCGCGAACCGCGAGATGGACCTGCTGATCGCCGACGCCGTCGCCCGCACCAACGCGCGCACCGCCTGCGAGGCCCCGCCCGACGAGGTCCACGAGGCGCTGGCGCGCGAGATCTACCGCGCCACGAGCCCGCCCATCTTCGTCTGGTCGCGCGGGTTCTTCCGCTCCGCCGGCTTCAGCCGCTACTCCGCCTGGCTCGAGACCACCGAGGCCGTCGACAAGCTGTCGTTCCCCCGCCGGCGCGACATCTACGGCGACCTCACGATGTGGAACTCCGTCATCCTCACGCTCGCCGGGCCCTGCTCGACGTTCGAGGTCGGCGGGGTCCGGCTCGGCTCCGACAAGTTCGACCACTTCCTCGACGTGGGCTACCACTACTACCGCAAGGCGCTGCGCAAGGGCGACGACGCCGCGCTGCACTGGGGCACCCGCACCGAGTGGTCGTTCTACGGCCTGCTCACCTCGAAGGTCTTCTCGTACGGCGACATGCGCGCCAACTGGGACGGCTGGCTGTTCTACCGGGACCTGCTCGGTCCCGACAGCATCTTCTCCCTCGGCGACGACGGCTGCGTGCGCCAGGACCGCCCCTTCGACTGGCGCGACCACGTGAACAGCGAGTGGGACGAGGTCCTCAACCCGCCCGTGTACACGCGCCTCGTGGAGCGCGGTGTGCTGCGGACGCTGGAGATGCGCCGCGAGTCGGTGTGCACCTCGCGGGAGCGCTGGGATCCGGGCCGGTGGTGGGAGGGCTACGTCGACGATCTCGCCGTCCCGCCCTACGTCACGGGGCCGGTGCCCGGGCGGCGCGACCCGTGGCAGCTGGCCGAGCTGTGCGACCCCGAGCGCACCGAGCCGCTCGTCGTCTACCCGGTCCGGCCGCGGGCCGAGCGCCGCGAGGAGCGGCAGGAGCGCCGCGACGCGCTGCAGGATGTCGCGGACGTCGCAGGGGGCTGAGGCTCAGGCCGAGAGCGCCGTGTCGAGCGTCGCCTCGGGCGACCCGGCCGGCAGGCGGACGGTGAACGTCGTGCCGACGCCGCGCTCGCTCGCCACCACGACCTCGCCCCCCATCGCGCGCGTCAGCTCGCGGCAGATGGCGAGCCCGAGCCCGATCCCGCCGTGGCGGCGCGTGGGCGCGTCGTCGACCTGGCGGAACCGCTCGAACACGACCGCGAGCGCGTCGGCATCCATGCCGATGCCGTCGTCGGAGACCTCGATCTCCACGTCGTCGCCGCGCCGGTGCCCGGTGATCTTCACCGTGCCGCGCGGCGAGAACTTCGCCGCGTTGGTGGTGAGGTTCACGAGCACCTGGAGCAGGCGGGCCTCGTCGGCGTGCGCGACGCAGTCGTCGTCCACGTCGACCTCCAGCGCCACGCGCTGGGTGTCGGCCAGCGGCTGCACGAGCGCGGCCGCCCGCGCGGCGATCAGCGCCACGCTGACGTGGACCAGCGCGAGCTCCGTCCGGCCGGCCTCGATGCGCGACAGGTCCAGGATGTCGTCGATGAGCCGCAGGAGGTGGCGCGCCGAGCTCTCGACGCGCTCGAGGTCGTCGCACGCGTCCAGCAGGCCGATCTGCTGCAGTTCCTCGCGCACCATCTCGGTGTAGCCGATGACGGCGTTCAGCGGCGTGCGCAGCTCGTGGCTCATGTTGGCGAGGAACCGGCTCTTCGCCTGGGTGGACGCCCTGGCGGCCTCCTCGGCGGCGATGCGCTCCCGGACCTCGTCCCGCAGGCGGGCGAACGCCGTCGCGTTGGTCAGCGCGACGGCCGCCTGCGACGCGATCGACGCGAGCACGCGGAGGTCGGCCTCGCTGAACATGCCCCGCGCGAGGCGGTTGTCGACGTAGAGCACGCCGAGCGCCTGGTCCTGGAACCGCAGCGGGACGCACAGCACGGACAGCAGCGCGCCGGTGGCGACGCTGTCGGCCGTCTCGAAGTCGCTCGCCCCCGCGGCGTCGGCCAGCAGGACGCCCTCGCCGGTGGCGTGGACGCGGCGCGCGATGCTCGCCGAGCCCGTCGCGTCCTCGGTGGCGCGCACGCCGTGGCTCGCGCGGACCGCCAGCCCGTCGCCGTCGGCGAGGTACACGAAGCCGCGCTCGGCGCGCGTGATCGTGGTGGCCGCGCCGACGATGCCGGCGAGCAGCTCCGGCACGTCGAGCAGGCGGCTCAGCTGCTGCCCGACCTCCACCAGCGTCGCGACCGTGGCGGAGTCGACGTGCGCGCGCGACGGGCCCTCGAGCGGGGTGACGGTGAGGTGCGGCACGGCCTCCGGCACCTGGGGCTGGGACGGCGCGATCTGCGCGAGGTCCTCGAGCGCGCCCAGGTGCTCGTGCAGCCGCTCCGCCTCCCGCAGGGCCCGCTGGCCGGTCACCGTCTCCTCGGTGCGCCGGCCGAGCGTCAGCAGCACCCGCGCCCGCTCGTACGGGTTGCCCTGGCGGACGGCGAGGACCGTGCGCCTCCCACAGCGCGCCACGGCGCGGTCGCGGCGGCCCGTCCACCACAGGAGCCGCGCCTGCACCGTGCGCGCGTACACCGCGTCGTTCGGGAACCAGCGCACCTGGCTCATGGCGCGCGCCACCGCGCGGTGCGCCTGCCGGACCCGCGCCCGGTCGGCGGTCTCGGGGCGCTGCTGCTCGAGGCGCGAGACGTAGGCGTCGGCGAGCGCGACGGGCGCGAGGACGAGGTAGCTCGAGCGCTGCCGCTCGCGCTGCATCCGCGCCACGGCGTCCTCGAGCACGGTGATCGCCTCCTCGAACCGGCCGAGCCGCAGCAGGGCGCGGCCGAGGCCGTGCTGGATGCGCACCAGCGTGAAGGCGTTGCCGGTGGCCTCGGCCTGCGGCAGGACCCGCTCCAGGTGGTCGACGACGGCCTGGCTGCCCACGACGGGGGCGAGGTGGCCGAGCAGGCAGGCGTGGTTGTGGCGCGCCGCCACCGAGCGCTCGCCGAGCCGCGCGAGCTCGTCGAGGTAGGCCTGCGCCGTCACGAACCGGCCGAGCCGGTAGCTCGCCTCGCCGAGGTTCGTGAGCACGACGAGCAGCTCCCACACGTCGCCGAGCTGGACGAGCTCGCGGCGGGCGCGCTCGCCGGCGTCGAGCGCGGCCTCGTGCTGGCCCGAGCTCATGAGCACCAGCGTGTAGAAGCCGAGGCTCTGCGCCACGCCCCACCGGTCGCCCTGGACCTCGCGCAGCGCGACCGACAGCCGCGCGTAGCGCAGGCCCCGCCCGAACAGCGGGACGGTGGCGCACAGCGGCGCGTGGTTGCTGTAGGCCTGGCCGAGCTCGCTCGTGACCTGGTGGCGCTCCATGAGGTCGAGGTGGCGCAGGTGCGCGGCGGCGGCCCGCAGCCGGTTCCCCATGTAGAAGACGTAGGTCATCCGGTTGTAGATGCGCCCGATCTCGACGAGCACCGGATCGTCGCTCGGTGCGCGCCGGGGCGGGCGCGCGCTCAGCACCGTGAGGACGACGAGCTCCCACAGCACCCACAGGACGAGCCGCCACCGGGCCTGCGGGAAGCGCTCCCCGAGCGTGCGCAGGGCCTCGACGAGCGCGGCGGTCGCGCCCGGGATGTCGGCGTGCCCGAAGCGGGTGTCGCCGAGCTTGCGCTGGAACCGCGCGAGCTCGAGCGGGTGGCGCGCCGCGGCGGCGCAGGCCTCGTTGGCGGCGGTGGCCTGCGGGAAGCGGCCCCGCATGCGGGCGGCGTCGCCGCGGCCCTCGAGCAGCGTCAGGGCGACGTCGGGGTCGGGCGGGCCCCGGTCGTACCAGGCCTGCGCCCGCTCGAAGCACTGCATCGCCTCGAGGTTGCCGTTCGCCGCGAGGGCCGCCTGCCCGGCCTGGATGCCGTAGCGCACGGCGCGTCCGGGGTCGGTGCCGCCGCCGAAGTGGTACGCCAGGGCGAAGACGCGCCCGTGGTCCTCGGGGCGGCGCTCCAGCGCCTCGCCGATGCGCTGGTGCCAGCTCGTCCGCTCCCCCTCGCTCAGCGGATCGGCGAGCGCGGCGCGCACCTGGTCCTGGACGAACTGGTAGCTGCCCGCCCGGGCGAGCGGGACGACCAGGTGCGCCTCCGCGCCGCGATCGAGGGCGTCGACCACGGCACCGGCCGGATCGTCCGCCTCCCCGCCGGCGACGACGTCCACCAGCAGGTCGAAGGTGAAGCTCCGCCCGATCAGCGCTGCAGCCGTGAGCACCTGAAGGCACGAGGTCGACAGCTGCGTGAGGTGCTCGGCGACCACCTCGGTCACGTCCTCGCTGATGTGGACGGTGCCGAGCCGCGCCGCGTCGAGCTGCCAGACGAAGCCGCGGCGCCGGAGCACGCCGAGGTCGGCGAGGCGCTGCACCGTGGCGACGACGTGCAGCGGGTTCCCGCTCGCGCGCTGCTCCAGGGCCGGCACCACCTCGGGGTCGGACTCGCCGAGCATCGAGCCGATCAGCGCCCGCACGTCGTGCGGCTCGAGCGGGCCGAGCGCCAGGTCGAAGCCCGTGTGGGCGATCCGCTCGCCGACCTCCACGCAGCGCGGATCTCCGCCGCCGCGGCAGGCGACGACGAGCAGCAGCGCGTGCTGACGGGCGCGGTCGAGCAGGGCCTCCAGCAGCGAGAGCGTGCCTGCCTCGGCCCACTGGAAGTCGTCGACGAACAGCGTCAGCGGGCGGTCGCGGGACCCGAGCGCGCCGATCAGCGCGGTGAGCAGCGTGAGGAAGCGCTCCTGGCGGCGTTCGGGCTCGATCAGCGGCGCGGGCGCGGCGTGGCCCAGCTGGGCGGCGAGCGACGGCGCGATCCGCGCGAGCTCGTCGCCGAGCGCGCCGACCGCCCGCCGCAGCGGCCCGAGCACGACCTCGGGGAGCGGCCGCGCGCCGAGCGCCTCGAGCGCCTCGCCGATCACGCCGAACGCGAGCGCCGGGCCCGTCGCGCGCCCCGCCCACCAGCACCACGCCCTCGCTGTCGCGGAGCAGCTCCTCCACGAGCCGGGTCTTGCCGGTGCCGGCCTCGCCCATCACCGCGACGGCACGAGGCCGCTGCGCGCCGCTCCCGGGCGCGGCGGAGCGCGCCCAGCTCGGCGTGGCGGCCCACCAGGACCGGCGTCGACAGGGTGGGCGCGTAGTCGCGGGTGCGCAGGGGCGGGGAGCGGCGGCCCGCGTCGACGAGCCATCCACTGCTCGAGGTCGTACGCGACCCCCGAGGCGGTCCGGTAGCGCTGCTCGGGGTCCTTGCGGGTGAGGCTCGGCCACGATGGCCGCCACGCCGGGCAGGGTGCCCTCCGGCGGCAGGGCGACGCTCGCGGCGTGCCAGTGCAGCAGCGCCGCGAGCGAGAAGTCGCGCGCGGGGTGGCCGCCGGACAGCATCTCCAGCAGCATCACGCCGAGCGCGTACAGGTCGGCGCGCTCGTCGACGGGGCGCTGGGCACGCCGAGCTGCTCGGGCGCCATGTACAGGAAGGTGCCGGCGAGCTGGTCGTCGCGGTCGGAGCGCAGCCGCCCGAGCGAAGTCGAGCACCTGGACCTGCGGGGTGCCGTCGAGGTCGGCGACTATCACGTTGGACAGCTTGCGTCCCGGTGCAGGATCCCCTTGTCGTGAGCGTGGGCGAGCGCCAGGGCGACGGGGTGGGCCACGGCGCACCGCACGTGCGCGCGCTCCGGCGGACGCCGCGGGCGGGGATGGCCGACAGCGGCTCCCCTCGACGAGGTCCATCGCGACGTACATGTGCCCGTCGGACACGCCGTGGTCGCGCAGCCGCACGATGTTGGGGTGCCGCAGCGCCGAGGCAGCTCGACCTCGCGCTGCAGCCGCACCCGTCCTCGAGCGAGCCCGTGTCCCACTGGTTGCCGGCGACCTTCACCGCGCAGGGGCGCCCGTGTCGAGGTCTCGGCGCGGAACACGACAGGCTCGTCCCGCGGCCCAGCGGGGCGAGCAGGCGGTAGGCGCCGAGCTTCCGAGGAGCTCGTAGGACCAGGGCAACGGGCCTCCGCTCGGCCTATCGGCAGGGCGGGGCCACGGTTGAATCCTCGGCTACCGGCGGCGAGACTGCAGCAGGGCGCGCTCGGCGGCGTTGTCGGTGAGGGAGAGGGCGCGCTGCGGCGCCTCGTCGGCCTCGTCGGGCCGGTCGAGGCGCGCGAGGAGGTCGGCGCGCACCGCGTGGAGCAGGTGGTAGCCGTCGAGCGTGGGCGCGAGCGCGCGTCCACGGCGGCCAGCGCGTCCGCGACCTGCGCCGCGCTCGGCCACGGCCACGGCGCGGTTCAGCGCGACGACGGGGGAGGGGGTCAGCGCCAGCAGGTGGTCGTACAGCGCCACGATCTGGCCCCAGTCGGTGCGGTCGGCCGTGGCGGCGTCGCTGTGGACGGCCTGGATCGCGGCCTGGACCTGGTAGGGGCCCGGCCGGTTGCGCGCGAGGCAGGCCCGGACGAGCGCCTGGCCCTCCGCGATCCGCGCGGTGTCCCAGCGGTTGCGCGCCTGCTCCCCCAGCGGGACGAGGCCGCGCCGTCGGGGCGATCCGCGCGTCGCGCCGCGCCGACACGAGCAGCATCAGCGCGAGCAGCCCCTGCGCCTCTGGCTCGCCGGGCATGCTCCGCGACAGCAGGCGGGCGAGGCGGATCGCCTCGTCGCACAGGTCGAGCCGGTCGAGCGCGTCGCCGGCCGAGGCCACGTAGCCCTCGTTGAACACGAGGTACACGACGGCGAGCACCGAGCGCAGCCGCTCGGGGAGGTCGTCGTCGGTG
This sequence comes from Myxococcota bacterium, assembly GCA_041389545.1. Taxonomy (GTDB): domain Bacteria; phylum Myxococcota_A; class UBA796; order UBA796; genus JACKER01. Next base: position 17,534 of record JAWKRQ010000043.1, read on the forward strand.
GGGATCCGGTACGGGATGCGCGCGGCGCGGATCTTCTGCTTGGCCCGCACCAGGCGCTGGGCCATGGTCGGCTCGGGGACGAGGAAGGCGCGCGCGATCTCGGCCGTCTGCAGGCCAGCGACCAGCCGCAGCGTGAGCGCCACCCGGGCGGCGGGCGCCAGCGCCGGGTGGCAGCAGGTGAACAGCAGGCGCAGCGGGTCGTCGTGCAGCGGCCCGTCGTCGGGGACGTCCTCGGCGGGGCCGTAGCGGGCGTGGCCCTCCTGCTGCCGGGCGTCGCGGCTCGCCTCGCGGCGGAGGCGGTCGACGGCCTGGTGGCGCGCCGTGATCACGATCCAGCCGACCGGGCTCGGCGGGATCCGTCGACGGGCCAGCGCTGCAGCGCGATCACGAACGCCTGCTGGACGGCCTCCTCGGCCAGGTCGAGGTCGCCGGTGCGCCGGGCCAGGGTGGCGACGGCGCGGCCGGCTCCCTCGCGGAAGGCGCGCTCGATCTCGCGGGTGGACATGCCCCCGACGTAGCCCGCGGCGGGGTCACACGGCCTGGAACGGGCGCACCTCGACGGGGCTCTGGCAGGCGACGGTGGCCTTGCGGGCCCAGCGGAGCGCCTCGTCGAGGTCGGCCACCCGGAAAACCGAAGCCGCCGACGTGCTCCTTGGCCTCGGAGAACGGGCCGTCGGTGACCACGAAGTCGTCGCCCTCGGCGCGCACCACGGTGGCGGTGTGGGGCGGGTGCAGGCCGCCCGCGAAGACCCAGATGCCGGCCTCCTGGGCCTCCTTGTTGAACGCGCCGACGTCGGCGAACATCCGCTCCCGGACCTCGGGGCTGGGGGTGGGCGCGCCCTCGACGCCGTGGACGGTCAGCATGTACTCGGTCATCTCATCCTCCGTTCTGCCCCCTGCACGAACGGCGGTCCCGCCGAATCGACACCGGGCGCAGATTTGCCGTCCGCCCGACTTCGCGCGGGCGAACGCAATTCCCATCACCATGGCGCGTGCTCCGCGACGGGAGCGCCATGCGACCGCGAACTCATGGCGGTTGAGCGTCGGCAAGCGGCCGCATCGCGCTCCCGCCGGCTCAGCGACACCGCCCAGTACAACCGGGTCGCTCTCCGCTACGACCTCGACGCCAGGGCGCTCGCCCTCGATGGGGTGGGGTTCCGGTACGACACGGTGTTCGGGCAGTCGCCAGCGCGCCGCCTCCCCCTGGCAGAGCCCCTGCTGGTCCGCACGGGGCGCGATGATCCAAAGCCGGTCACGGCGCTCGACGAGCGCGTCGGGCGGTGGGGCGCCAGCCTGTGATCTGGAGCACGGCGTGCTCGAGTTCGCTCCATCGACCGCTCTTCGCGTGAGCGCGTAGGTGCAGGATGCCCTCGGCGTGTTCCTCGGTCCACGTGATGCTCGCGCCCTTCATGCGCAGGTTGATGACCCGTCGCACGGACGACTCGACGGCTCCGCTGCCGATGGGCAGTCGCCTCTCGCGGAACGCGCCGTAGCGCATCTTCTCGCAGTTGCTGGACCAGTAGTCCCACTCCTTCCGCATGTCCTCGGGCAGACGCTCGGCAATCGTCTGCACCACCGCCTCGATCTCCTCGATCTTCCCTGCCTTCAGGCGCGCCTTCTGGAACTGGAGCCACGCCAGTCTGCCCTCCTCGCCCCACCGGCTCTGTGTCTTCGACAGCTCGCCCAGCCGCTCGACGACGTGAAAGTAGTCGAAGATCTGGTTGAACTGCTCGGGAGCCAGCCCCAACGCCTCCCGCAGCCACTCGGCCCGGTTCCAGATCCACGGCGCACCGTCACCGATGAGCGTGAGCTCCGCGGCCTTGTGCGCGCCCAGACGGAGCAGGTGGTAGCGGGCGAGGCGGAACACCGCATCCGCGTCTCCCAACGTGGCGTCGATCACCGAGGCGATGGTGCGGTCGCGCTTCCCGTCCTCTCCCACGACGTAGACTGTGAGCACCTTCGGCTCGCGCCAGTCCGTCTCGAACCGCTTCCTGCCGCCCTTCCGTGGCCGTCCGGCGACGCGCTTGCGGATGTTGACCCGCCCACCGTCGACCGCGACGACGACACGGCGGCCGACCAGAACGCCCTGTTCGTTGCCCGTCTGCGTGGCGCGCATCGCCTCGGTCCGCGCACGGAGCGCATCGTCGCAGACCATGTACGTCAGCCGGAGTGCCGCCTTGTGGTCGATCGCGATGCCGCCTCCCGCGAGCAGGTCACGGGCGGAGGACACCGAGTTGGCCTCGCACACGGCCCGGCTGACCCGCAGTCGCGCTCCCGGCGTGCTGCGCCCGCAGATCCCGAGCTGGTCCAACACCGGGTAGACGCCGGTCCCCTGGGACCCTCGACGCGCCAGTGGCCGATCACCGCGAGGGGCAGCGGTGGCGTACGGCGTCAGCACCGTCACCAGCTTCCCGCCCAGGGTCCGGACTTCCGTCCGCCGCACCCGTTCGACACGCACGTCGATGCCCTTCGCTGCTGCCCGCCCACGCACCCGCTCCAGCGCCTCCTTCCGCCGAAGCCTGTCGTCCGAGACCTGCTGCAGCACACGCTGGGTCATGTCGGAGGCCAGCTGCTGCGCCAGCTCGACCACCCCGCGCTCCGCTGCGCAGAACGCCTCGGCGTCACGCGCCGCACCCATTGCGACGAGGGCGTCCTCGAGCCGCTGCCGATAGGCCGCGACCGCATCGTCGACGAGCTGGGACATCCGGTCCACGAACGGACCAGATCACGGCGTCCGCCGCGGTGCAACAGGCCCGACGATCTCGATCGTTCATCCGGCACTCTGCCAGATCGAACGATCGACGCCGGCTCGAGGGGACCGCGCCCCCCTGCTGGCCGACTTCCTCGCCGAGCTCGACACCGGTCTCGCCAACAGCCGATGGATCCCCGAGCTGCCGCCGGGCGCGCTGGACCGCCCCAGCGACCACTGGTACCGGGTCGACCTGCCCTTCGAATGGGACGACGCCTACCGCATCTACTTCGACATCAAGCCCGAACGGGACGCCGTCCTGGATCAGCTGGAGGTCTACTATGCCGACGTGGACGAGGTGGTCCTCCTCCAGCATCCACCGGCCACAGATCCGAGGATCGGTACGCGCTTCTACCCCCGCATCCTGTTCCGCTACGCCCACTGGGACCCCGACTTCGGGACCTCCCTCCACGGCTTCCCCCCCGAGCCCTTCGAACAGCGAACCTACATGAACCCACCCAGGCTCTACGAGGTGGAGTACGAGGGCGGCCCCCCGGAGCCAGACACCTTCTGATGTACGTTGGGGCAAGGAACGTCCATGCGGCCTCGAATCCTGATGTTCCTCGCCGTCGGCGCCGCGTTGGCCGCGATCCTGCTTCCTCCCCGCACCGAGGCGCAGGTGCCCGACGCCGTGCAGGCTGCCCAGCGACCGCTCGCCAGTGCCCAGCGGCTCCACCACGGACGGGCGGGCCCGCGCATGGCCCGCCCGCCGTTCGGCCTCGCCTCGAAAGGATCACAGGTCCTCGAGGTCGGGGACCTCCCACACGCCGCTGTCGTAGATGACGCCGAAGCACAGCCCCCGGCCGTCCAGCGTCAGCCCGCACCCGTCCCACTCGCCCAGCCCCAGCTGCGCCCACGCCTCGTCCGGGATCGACCACTCGTCGATCAGGCCGGGCAGGTCCCACCAGCACGCCGCGTGGTGGTCGGGGCGCAGCCCGCACGTCACCGCGTGCCACGACTCGATCGACACGAACGGGCCAGGCGGCGCTTGTGGGTACGGTTCGTTGAACCCCGTCTTGCCCCAGCAGTGGACCTCGCCGTCGGTGTCGAGGGCACAGGCGTGGGTCCGGCCGACAGCCACCTGCGTGTACTTCAGGCCCTCCGGCGGGGCGAGCGGCCCGGGCGGGTCCGCGCCTTGCCACACGTCCGTGTCGCCCCAGCACTCGACCGCGCCGCTGCCCATCACCGCGCAGCCAACGTCCGCTTCGATGTCCCAGTGCGTCACCGGCTCGCTGACGACCGTGTTCGACATCGGATGACTACCCCAGCAGTGCAGGACGTGGTCAACATCCTCCGCACACGCCCAGAACTCCGCGGCCTGTACGTCGACGATGTCGTCACGCGTCGTGACGCCACGACAGGCGCGATCCTGCGACGGCATGCACCAACAGGTCACCCCTCCGTCGGACCGAACGACACAACCGCCCAGTGTTCCCAGAGACACCCGAGCTGCGTCGACTTCGGGAACGATCGCGACGAACTCGTCATCGCCCCAGCAGATGAGCCGTCCGTCAGTGACGATGCCACAGGCCGAATGATACCCTTGATCGAGCATGGTCCATCGCAGCGGCTCGATCAGGCCGGTCTCACCAGTCGTACCCGTCGATGCCGTCTCCAATTCCGTCCCGCCGCCATCACCCCCGGGAGGGCAATGGTGGTGACGCGGTGGGTCACTGCAGCTGCAGCCACCCACCAAGAGCAGCGCGATCAGTTTGCGCCTTCGCACAGCGTCGGCCGAGTGGTGATGTAGGAGTTACACAATTGCGGCAACTCGCTCGTCGTCCAGTTGCTGTAATCGCCGCACTGGTCCGTCCCACTCCCTGCCGTGCTGCTCGAGTCCATCGTGATCCCCGGACACGGCACGTTCGGGTTCTCCGACTCCTCGTACCAGATCTTGTCGTCCCCGGGCCCGCCGTCGAAGTAGTTCCCCCCGCTGCTCGCGCAGAAGTCGTACCCGCTCGCGTCGCACAGCTTGTCGTTCCCGTCACCCCCGGACAGGATGTCGTCGCCGTCGCCGCCCCAGATGGTGTCGTTGCCCTCGGCGCCGGTCAGCGCGTCGTCGTGGTTGCCGCCGCTGATGAAGTCGCCGCCGGCGTGGCCGTTGATGACGTCCGACCCGTTCTGCCCGAAGAGGTACTCGTTGTAGTCGACGGGCGCGTAGTTCGAGCCCCAGATGAGATCGCCGCCGGCGTTCCCGCGGATGTACCCGACGATCGGATCGTCGTCCCACGGCTTCAGGTTCCGCTCGTTCGTCCCTTCGAAGTCGTCCACGAAGGACAGGGCCTCGTCATCGTAGTCCGTGCCGCTGAGCTCCACGCTGGTGACCGTGTCCGAGGTGTCGTCGAACACGCAGCAGAACTTCGGCGCCCCGCTGTCGAAGCAGGTTCCCCAGGCCGACAGATCGTGGGTCGAGCTCCCGTATCCGGTGACGACCGTGGCCCGCCCGCCGACGCCGACACACAACGTCTCCAACTCGCAGGTCAGCTCGTTGCCGGTCACGGTGCACACGCCGCTGCACGAGCTGCCGGTGTGTGTGCTCGGTGCGTCCCCCGCCGAGCAATTCCCGACGCTCGCCTGCGCCGCACCCGCCAGCGAGCAGAGCACACTACCTGCTACGAACGAACGAACGAACGAACATCTTTGCCTCCGGGCTGTCGTTCCCCAGCACTGTCAGCCATCTCCGTTCGCGCCGCAAGGTCAAACCTCCCCCGCGAGTTTACGAACCGTAAAGTGGGTGCTTCATCGAACGCTCTCGCGTTGCCGCCCAGCGGCACACACCGCCGTCGCGGATCGCGATCTCCTTGCCCAGCGAGCGCTGGCGACGTCAGCACGACCCGCGACGAGGACGACTCGTACGCACCAGCGCCGCGCTCAGCCCCCGCCCGCCGGGCGCTCGCCCGTCGCGGCCGCCACGAAGCCGTCCGCCCGCAGCCCCGCCAGCACCTCCTCCAGCGCCTCGCCCGCCAGCTCGTGCGCCGCCGCGAACGCCGCCAGCCCCGCCTCGTCGAGCGGCAGCGCCGCCAGCAGCGCCGCGATGCCGTCCGCCACGAGCTCCACCCGCACCTCGCGCTCCGGCCCCGGCGGCCCCACCGCCCCGATGGCCACGAGCTCCTCGGCCCCCGCGTCGGGCGCCGGCGCGGGCCGCCCCGCAGCCACCGCCTCGGCCGCCGCCAGCGTCCCCGCCGGGAGCGTCACCAGCCGCGCGCCCGGCGCCAGCGCCGTCGTCCCCGCCGGCACCGGCCGGTCGACCCGCCGCGCCTCCGCCAGCGCCGCATCGAGCCGCAGCAGCGCCCGCGCCGGCCCCGGCGGCACCACCTCCGCGGCGTGCGCCGCGAAGGCCAGCGGCAGCGGACGGTCCTCCGCGATGGCCGCGTGGAACGCCGCCGACCCGGGGAACCCCGCCAGCACCCCCGGCCACGCCCGCACCGTGTGCACGAACTCCAGCGCCACGTTGCCCAGCAGCTGGTCCCGGCGCCGCCCGCCCGGATCCGCCGCCAGCAACGCCGGGTCGACGCCCCGCACCCACCCGTCCGCCGGCGCCGCCAGGCCGGTGGGCGCCCGCCCGGCGAAGACGTCGGCCGCGAAGCCGGGATCGAGCGCCATCCGGAACAGCACCCGCTGCGCCCGCCGGTGGTCGACGCCGGCCTCGGCCAGCACCGCCCCCGAGGCGACCGAAGGGAGCTCGGCGCGCTCGCCCGGCGGGCCCCGCAGCCCCGGCGCCTCGGCCACGGCGGCCGCGACCCGCGCCGCCAGCGCCCGCACCACCGGCGCCGGGTTCCGCTCGCACTCCACGACCACGGCCCGCAGCGCCCGCCCGCGCGCCACCACCGCCTCGAGCAGCCCCAGACCTCGTCGGCGACGTCGGGCCCGTGGTCGTCGTCGAGAGAGCGCGCCCGCCGGCGTCGAAGGCCCGCCCGCCGGCGACGTGCACCTCCACCACCCGCTCCACGGGGAACGCGTCCAGCAGGGCGTCGGGCCGCAGCCCCAGCGCCCGCTGCGCGATGGCGAGGTGCGACAGGTCGAGCAGCAGCCCGCAGTCGGCGCGCTCGGCCACCGCCCCGAAGTACTCGAGCAGGTGCAGGTCGCCCACCAGCACCTGCGCGGGCGGGTTCTCGGGCAGCACCTCGAGCCCGCTGGCCTCCCGCAGCGCGACCGCCGACTCGGCCAACGCCCGCGCGCTGTCGCCGCACAGGAGGGGCGGCAGCAGGGTGCCGTGGCCCCGGTCGCGCGGCCCGACGTGCCACAGGCCGGCATCACCGCACAGCCAGGCCGCGCCCGCGCGGCGCGCCGCCGCCACCGTCCCCGCGACCCACGCGGGATCCAGGTCCTCGGGCTCCTCGAGGTTCACGTCGAGGAAGTGGTAGGTCGTGGGCCAGCCCCGGGCGATCCAGGCCTCGGCGTCGGCGTCGTAGCCGCGGGCGAGGTCGGCGCCGAGCTCCAGGAACGCCGGGAACCCGCCGCCCTCGCGCCGCAGCGCCACCGGGTCGACCCCCACGGCCCCCGCGCCGTGCTCCGTCGACAGGCCCACGCCGAGCCGGGGCAGCGCCGCGAGCCGCTCGGCGAACCGCACTACCCCTCCCGCGGCTTGCTCGGCAGCCCGAGCACGGCCCGCAGGTCGCGCCGCTCCCGCAGCGACAGCCCCGACGCCGGCAGCACCCGGTCGGGGTCGCCGCCCGCGATCAGCAGCCGCACGACCTCGAGCTCCTGCCGCGACAGCGAGACCGCGCCCAGGCGGTAGTCCGCGAACGCCTCCCAGGCGGCGGGCACCCAGCTGCGGACCAGATCGGCGATGGCGTCGGCGTAGACCCGGATCTCGTGCTGCGCGTGGGGGTCGGCCCGCAGCGACAGGAAGTGCAGCAGGTTGTGCAGGTCGATCTTCCAGTACCACTGCGTGTAGTAGTTGAGCGTCAGGTCCATCCGCGCGAGCTCGCGGGCGAGCTGGGGCGACTCGGCGTCGACCGGCTCGCCGTCGCCGCGGTCGTTGAGCAGCTGCTCGTAGGTCGCGTAGACCTGCTCGGCGTCGCGCCGGAGCACCCGCAGGACGGCCTCGGCCCGCGCGCCCTCCAGCGCCGCCCCCCGCCCCTGCCGGTTGGTGGCGGACTGCACCGCCAGCACCTCGGGCGCGGGCAGGTAGAACTCGCGGTCGAGGATGCTGTAGCGCGCGCTGTACTCGTTGACGCTGGCCGTGCGGTGCCGGATCCACTGCCGCGCCACGAAGATGGGCAGCTTGACGTGCAGCTTGAGCTCGCACATCTCGAACGGCGTGGTGTGGCGGTGGCGCATCAGGTAGCGGATCAGCCCGCGGTCGTCGCGCACGCTGCGGGTGCCGGCGCCGTAGGACACGCGCGCCGCCTGCACGATCGCGGCGTCGTCGCCCATGTAGTCCACGACGCGGACGAAGCCGTGGTCGAGCACGGGCACCGGCCGGTGCAGCCGCTCCTCGAGCGCGGGGACGGTGGGACGCCGCGTGGGCGTGGGCGCCGCCGCCAGCAGCGCCTCGAGCTCGTCCGCGTCGGCCATGCAACCCCCGGCCCGGCGACCTAACCCCCGCGCGGCTGCCAGCCCACCTCGGCCTTCGCGACCCGGTACAACGTCCAGTGCACGGTCGTCTCGGGCGACGCGCCGTGTCGGAACGCGTGGAAGTGCAGGAACACGAGGTCCTCGGCCAGCGGGCCGGCCTGCCCCACCAGCACGGGCTCGGCCGTCCCCTTCCCGTCGGCGAAGTTGACGCAGTCGAGGCGGTAGCCTCCCGCGATGGCCTCGGAGCCCACGGACGGCTCCCCGCCGGCCTGCTCGCGGAAGGCGAGCTCGACCTCGAGCGGCTGCCCGTCGAGCGCGGCCACCAGGACGAGCGGCGCGCCGCCGAACGTCGTCGCCACCCCCGAGCCCACGATCCGCGCCGGACCGGACCGCACCTCCACGGCGCCTCCCGGCCCGACGTATCCCACCCGGATCCCGCCGGCGGGGCACCCGGAACTGCGCTAGAGTTCTCGGGGCGCGCGCTGTTCTCGCCGCCTCGTTCTCGCTCTGGAGGCCTCTGCCATGCCCCTCAAGGTCACCGACAGCCGGGGGAGCCCTCACTCCGGCGTGATGCAGTACGTCGTGAGCGCCCTCGTGGTCGACAACGTCGACCCCGAAGAGCTCGGCCGCATCAAGGTCAAGTTCCAGACGCTCTCGGGCGAGCCCGAGTCGGACTGGCTGCGGCAGACCTCCCCGGGCGGCGGCGAGGGGCGGGGGCTGTACTCCCTGCCCGAGGTGGGCGACGAGGTGCTGGTGGCGTTCCTGCAGGGCGACCAGGACAAGGGCGTCATCATCGGCCAGTTCTGGAACGGCAAGGACAAGCCGCCCGCCGAGGCGAAGGACAAGCTGCCCGGCCCCGCGAAGACCGACACGGGCGCGAACTGGTCGAAGGACCAGTTCACCGACGGCAGCAAGGACCTGAAGAAGAACGACCGGCGCTTCTGGCGCTCCCGCTCGGGCCACCTGATGGTGTTCGACGACACCGACGGCGCCGAGTCCGTGCAGATGTGGGACAAGGATCACACGCTCGGCTTCGTGCTCGACACGAAGGAGAAGCGCGTCGTCCTGTCGAACACGGGCGGCGACATCCACATCCGCTCGAAGAACAACGTGTTCATCGAGGCCGGGCAGGACATCAAGTGGCGGGCCGGCAACAACATCGACGGCGAGTCCGGCCAGGACACGACCCACAAGGCGGGCACCAACTACCGCACCGAGGCGGGCCAGGAGGCCTCGCACAAGACCGGCACCGACTTCAAGGTCGACGCCGGGGCCAACGCCAACATCAAGGCCCAGATGGAGGCCACGATGGAGGGCAGCATGAGCTTCACCGGCAAGGGCGGCATGAACGCCACCCTCAACGGCGGCGCCCTGGCCGAGGTCAAGGGCGGGATGGTGAAGCTCAACTGACGCCGCCCGCGGCCGCCGGCCCGAGCGGGGCCCTCCCACCGCCCGCACGTTACGTCCCGGCCTGGACGGCTGGGAGGGGTCATGGAGCGGCCGAGCGCGCCGGTGCTGAAGTGGCTGCGGGCGCTGATCGACGGGCGGGGGCTCAACACGGCGGCCCTCGCGGAGAAGTGCGGCATCCCGCGCGGCCGCCTCCGCCGCATCCTCGGCGGCTCCGAGGCCATGCTGGTCGACGAGCTGCTCGCCATCTCCAACACGCTCGAGCTGTCCCCGGCCGAGATGGGGCTGCCCGAGGGCACCCCGAGCCCGACACGCTGCCGCTCACCTCCGAGCCCCGCCGCTCGGCGTCGACCCGTGGGGCAACCACGTCGAGCAGCTGTTCCGCGTGGCGTTCGCGCTCGGCTGCGACTTCCACTTCTCGGCCGATCCGGCCGAGCTGGAGGGCAGCGGGGTGCCGCAGGCCGTGATCGAGCGGTTCGCGGGGCGGGGGCTGCCGATCGAGATGAACGCGCAGTACCACGACAAGAACAACCCTCGGTACGACGAGGGCGGGATCACCCTCACCCTGTCGTTCGACGCGCTGTACGACTGCCGGTTCCCCTGGTCGAGCGTCCGGCACGTGCTGTTCCTGCCCCTGTACGAGCCGCGGGCCCCCGAGGAGGAGAAGCCGTCGCGGCCGCACCTCCGCCTCGTGGACTGAGCGTCCGGGGCAGCGCGAGCCTACGTCAGGTGGCTCGCGACCGTGTTCCACATGTTGGTCACGTTCGTGGCGAACAGCGTGACCGCGGCGAGGATGGCGAGGAAGATGAGCGACGCGATGAGCGAGTACTCGATCGCGGTGGCGCCGGCTTCGTCGACCCAGAGGGTGCGGATGACGCGGAGCATGAGTGTCCTCGGTGCAGCGGGAGAAGCGTTCTCCCAGCTTAGCACGAAAAATTTCCAGCGCGGCGTCGGAAGCTGTCCGATCTCCGATCCCCGCCTGACACCCCGGCTTAACCGGTACGCCGCTCCGCCGCCTCCGACGTGCGATCCTCCGCCCCGGCCTGCCGGGCGACGGTGAACGTCCGCCAGGCGAGCCAGGCGACGCCGAAGAGCACGAGCAGCCCCGCCACGCCGGAGGCGCGGTGGATGAGCTGGCCCGCGAGCTGCGCGACGGGCGCGCCGAAGCGGTAGCCGACCGCGACGGTGAGCGGGATGGCGGCCAGCAGGCCGAGCCCGTCGGTGAGGACGAACTTCCGCAGCGGGACGCCGCTGGCGCCGGCGGCGATGAACATGGGCGCGCGGAAGCCGATCATGAAGCGGCCCATCAGGACGGCGGCCGCGCCGTGGCGCGCGATCAGGCCCTCCGCGCGCGCGATCCGCTGCGGGCCGATGATCCAGCCGAGGCGGCCGGCGAGCAGCCAGTGCAGCAGGTAGCGGCCGACCGCCCAGGCGCACACGTCGCGGACGGCCACGCCGGACCAGGCCACGAGCAGGGTGAGGCCCCAGGCCCAGCCGCCGGAGGCGATCCGGCTGCCGGCCATCATCAGCGGGACATCCTCGGGGACGGGCACGAAGATGCCGGAGCCCGCGCACACCAGCCACAGGCCGGGGTAGCCGAGGGAGGTCTCGATCAGCATCCGCACCATGCGCATCCCCGCGGGGGAAGGCCCCCCTTGCCCCACCACCTAGCCCGTCCCCGGCCGGCGCGCGGTGACGGGGGATGGCAGGGCTCAGAGGTCCAGGTGCTCCGCCATGTCGCGGATCAGCTGGCCCGCGGGGCCGGTGCGCTGGTGGGTGATGCACTTCTTGTAGGCCTTCCACAGGTCGGCCAGGAAGGCGTCGTCGCTCAGGCGGTGCTCCTCGGTCAGCAGGTCGTCCGACGGGAGGTCGGCCCCGGCGATGCACCGCCGCGAGTGCAGCGCGCGCACCGCGTTGAGGAACAGCTTGCTGGCCTCGGGCTCGCCACGGCGCCGCAGCTCCATGAAGGTCTGCCAGGCGACGCTCTCGGGGAGCGTGTCGCCATCGGTCGGGATGGCGCGGAGGTTTCGGACCAGCTGCCGCGAGGAGCTGGTCGCGTCCACCAACACTGCCGTCATCTGCCCTCCTGGTCGGCGCCCGGCGCGGGGGGAATCTCCGCCGGATCCGGAACGGCGGGCATGTTACCACGGGGCGCGGTGCAACCTCCGGATCGACGGGCCCCGCCGCCCCCCGGGGTGCCCAGCCGTACGGGGCCTTCTTGCCGACCATCCGTTCCCTGATGACCGCCCTCCCCCCCCTGGCCCTCGGCGCGTGGGGGGGGATCGCGGAGCGCGCAGACGCCGCCGAGCTCCCCTGGCCGATCCAGTCGATGCGCCTCGACAACGGCCTCACGGTCTACGTCGTCGAGACCCCGACGACGGAGGAGGACCCCGCGCTGCGGGTCGCCGCCGTCGCGACCTGGATGCAGGTCGGCTCGCGCGACGAGGTGGAGCCCGGCCGCACGGGCTTCGCGCACTTCTTCGAGCACCTCATGTTCCACGGCACCCCCACCCTGCCGGGAGACGAGCGCGACGAGGCGCTGCTGCGGCTCGGCATCGTCGACAACGCGTGGACCTGGCGCGACGAGACCGTCTACCACGCCACCATCCCGGCCGCATCGCTCGGGGAGCTGCTGAAGATCGAGGCCGACCGCTTCCAGCACCTCTCGCTGACCCCGGCGGGGGTCGCGCGCGAGGCGGGCGCCGTCTACGGCGAGTTCCGGCGCTCGCAGGCCGACCCGGGCGGCGTCCTCGAGGAGCGCCTCTCGGCGACCGCGTTCGGCACGCACCCCTACGGCCACCGCACCATCGGCCTCGAGGCCGACATCGCGGCGATGCCCCAGGCCTACGATCACGCGCTGCGCTTCTTCGCCCAGCACTACCGGCCCGATCGGGCGGCGCTGCTGGTGGTCGGCGAGGTCGAGGCCGACGAGGTCTTCGCGCTGGCGAAGGAGACCTACGGCGCCTGGCAGCCGGCCGAGGCGCCCGCGCCCGCCCCCATCCCGGCCGAGCCGCCGCAGCGCGGCCCGCGCCGCGACCACGTCGACTGGCCCACGGCCACCACGCCGAGGATCGCGCTCGGCTGGCGCGAGGAGCGCGCCGAGGGCAGCACCTGGGGCGACGACCGCGCCGCCGCCCTGGAGCTGGCGGCCGATCTGCTGCTCGCCCCCACCGGGCCGCTGCACCAACGGCTGGTGGTCGACTCGGGCCTGGCCTACGACGTGTCGGGCGGCCGCGACGACACCGTCGACCCCGGGCTCGTCGTGGTCACGGTCGAGGCGCGCGAGGCCGACGACCTGCCGGAGATCGAGGCCGCCGTGAAGGAGGAGGTCGCGCACCTCGCCGCCGGGGTCGACGCCGCGCAGCTCGACGCCCTGCGCACCCACCTCCGCCAGTCCTTCCGCTCCTCGCTCGACGATCCGGCCACCATCGTCCACGTGGTGGGCTCGGCCCTGCGGCGCGACCCCGATCCGGCCGCGCTCGAGCGCTACCGCACGGCGCTCGCCGAGGCCACCCCGAAGCAGGTCGCCGCCGCGGCCGCCACCCTGGTCGACGACCGGCTGACGGTCGTGACCCTCACGCCCCCCGGAGCCGCCGAGTGAACCGCGCCTCGACACTGTGGGCCCTGTCGGCGCTGGCCGCCTGCGGCCCGAAGATCGACCCCGGCCCCGTGCCCGTGCAGGTGGCAGCGGAGCCGGTGCGGCTCGTCACCCAGCCCGTGCCCGACGCGCCCGACCTGTACCTGGCCGCGATCGTGGCCGCGGGCTCGTCGTGGGACCCGGTGGGCGCCGAGGGCACGGCCCAGCTCGCAGCCACCGCGCTCGTCGAGGCCGGCGCCGGCGACCGCACCGCCGAAGAGGTGCGCCAGGCGCTGTTCCCCACCGGGAACGCCTTCGAGGTCGTGGTGGAGCGGGAGTGGGCGTCGATCCGCCTGCGCTGCCACCGCGACGACGCCGCGCTGTGCACCGAGCTGTTCGTCGACGCCCTGACCCGCCCGCGGCTCGACGAGGTCGACGTCATCCGCCTGCGCGACCAGCAGCTGCAGCGCCTGACCGACGGCATGCTGGCCGACGAGGAGCACCTGGCCTGGGAGCTGTTCGAGGCCTCGCTGTACGAGGGCCACCCCTACGGGCACCCGCCGGAGGGACGCGCCGGGGTGCTGCCGCTCGTCGACACCGCGGCGGTGCGCGACTTCTACGCGGCGCACTACGTCCGGCCGGCGATGGTGGTGGGCGCGGCCGGCGCGGTCGACGACGCCGTCGTGCAGGCGCTGACCGAGGGCCTCGCCGCGGTGCCCGCCCGGATGCTGCAGGACCACCCGCTGATGGCGCCCGAGTCGCTGCCGGGCCGGGTCCTCGTCGCCGCCGACACCGCGACGCCGGTCACGGGCTTCACCTTCGGCCACGCCCTCGATCTCGGCCGCGGCGACCCGGACTGGCCGGCGATGTGGGTGGCCGTCACCGCGCTCGGCGCCCACCGCCAGTCCTTCGGGCGGCTCTTCGGCGCGCTCCGCGGCGACCGCGGGCTCAACTACGGCGACTATGCCTACCTCGAGCCCCACGTCGAGCAGCGCCGCGCGCCCGACGCCGACCAGGGCACGCTCCGGCGCACCGACCGGTTCATGGTGTGGATCCGGCCCACGTCCCTCGAGAACGGGCCGTTCGCCCTCAAGCTCGCGCTCGACGAGGTCGGCCGCTGGCGCGACGAGGGGCTCACCCCCGAGGCGTTCGAGGACGTGCGCGGCTACCTGCGGCGCCACCTCCCCGTCCTGGCGCCCGATCCGGGCCGGCGGCTGCTCTTCGCCCTCGACGCCGCCGCCACCGGCACCCCGGACCTGCTGTCGATGGGGCCCGCGCTCGACGCTCTGACCGTGGAGCAGGTCAACGCCGCCATCCCCCGCCACATCCAGCTCGACGACCTGCGCATCGTCGCGGTGAGCGGCGAGGCGCAGCAGCTGGTGGAGGCCCTCACGGGCGACGCGCCCACCCCCATCGTCTACGCGGAGGGGGCCGACGTGAGCGCCGAGCAGGCCGAGCGCGACGCCGCGGTGGCCGCGAGCGACGTGCACCTGGCGCGCACCCGGGCGGGTGACGCGCCGGCGGCCTGGGTCATCGACGCCGAGGCCGCCTTCCGCTGACGCGGCGCGCTACCCGGCGACGAAGCCGTCCAAGATGATGCCGGGCGCGTCGACGTGGCCGATGCGATCGGTGTCGGAGCAGACCTCCACCACCTGGTTCAGCACCTCGAGCAGCGCCCCGCGCAGCCGCACGCTGCGGGCCGCGCCCACGGGCTTGTTCCCCTGCACCACGACGCCGTGGACCGTCACGTCGAGCGCGCCCGTGCGCGGATCGAGGCCCGACAGGTCGGGCAGGTCGTCGACGATCAGCACGCGGGCGCCGAGGTCGGCCAGGGCAGCGTTCATCGAGCGGGTGCCCGAGCGCAGGATCAGGTTGGTCGGCGCCTGGCGGTCGCCGGTGACGTGGCCGGTGGGCCGCACGTCGTGGAGGTGGGCGAGCGACGGGCCGACGAACCGCCCGTCGACGCGACCCTCGCGCAGGAGCGTGAGCGGGACGGGGCACACGCCGCGGTCGTCGAACGAGGTGGAGCGGAGGCTGCCCGGCAGCGTGCCGTCGTCCTGCAGGTGCAGGCGCGGGTCGACGACGGGCGCGCCGTCGGGGCGGGGCTGCAGGAACAGCGGCTCGGCGGCGTCGGCCCCGAAGGAGGACGCCGCGAAGTGCTCGGCGATGGCCGCGAACAGCCGGGCGACGGGCAGCGGGGGCAGGAGCACGCGGACGGGCCCCTCCACGGGCGCTGCGGGCTGCAGCAGGTCGACCGCCCGGCGCGCGAGCGTGGTGCCGAAGGGCAGCGACACGATCGACGCGAAGGTGCGCGACTGGATGTGGTCGCGCAGGCTGATGCTGCCGCCGTCGGCCGAGAAGGTGACGGTGCCCGACCCCTCGTAGAGGCTGTCGGTCTCCTCGAGCGAGACGCCGCGGCTGTTCTCGAAGCGGCGCAGGCGGATCTGGTCGCGGTACCAGAAGTCCGAGGCCGACAGGCGGCGGTCGACCTGGCGCACGGCGCGCTCGGCCGTGGCGGGGACCTCGGCGCGATCCTCCTCGCCGAGCTGCTCGTAGCGCCGGTCGAGGATGCCGAGCCCGCCGATCACCGGCCGCTGGCGGGACACGGGCCCGGCGTGCGCATCGGGCGGCGCGTCGGCGCTGTCGGCGATGGCGCCCGCCACCAGCGCCTCGGCCTCGCCCGGCGCGCCGGAGCGGTGGCCCGCGCGGCCCCCCTCCGTCCACACCCGCACCGACAGGGTCTCCTGCGGGGCCACCTCGTCCTGCTGCGCCCGCCCGCGCGCCACCGCGACCGACACGCCCCGGGTGTGCGTGTACAGCAGCTCCATCCCGAGCGCGCCCTGCTTGCGTCCCCGCTCCACGTGGTCGCGGAGCTCCCTCGAATCCATCCGGTCCCCACCGCCACGACGTCGGCGCGGCACTGCCAGAGTGTGCCCCGTGCCGCGGCCCGTGGCCAGCGATACGGGCCGGACCGAGGAGGTGCCGTGCCCGCGCTGCTCCAACTGGTGGCGATCCCCTGGATCGCGCTCGACGCCTGCGCCGCGCCGCCACCCCCGAGCGCGCCCGCGCCGGCACCCGCGGCCACCTCCGCCGAGCGCATCGTCGCCGTGGGCGACCTCCACGGCGACCTCGACAACGCCATCGCCGCGCTGAAGCTCGCCGGGCTCGTCGACGGCGAGGGCCACTGGACGGGCGGCCACGCCACCCTGGTGCAGACGGGCGACGTCGTCGACCGCGGCCCCGACTCCCGGCGCGTCCTCGCCTGGATCCGCCAGCTGCGCGCCGAGGCCCGGGCCGCGGGCGGCGAGGTCGTGGCGCTGCTCGGCAACCACGAGCTCATGAACCTGCGCGGCGACTGGCGCTACGTCAGCCCCGCGGACCTCGCGGCGTACGGCGGCGAGGCCGCCCGCCGCGCCGCCTTCGCCCCCGACGGCGAGGACGGCCGCTGGCTCCGCTCGCTCGACGTGGCCGCGCAGGTGGGCGACACCGTGTTCGTGCACGGCGGCATCACGCCCGAGCTCGCCACCCACGGCGTGGCGAAGCTGTCGGCCGAGGTCCGCGCCGCGCTCGATTCGCCCGTGCCGAACCCGCTCCTCGAGGGCGAGGACAGCCCGGCCTGGTTCCGCGGCTACGTGCTCGCGCCCGAGGCCCAGGCCTGCCCGTGCTCGAGCGCGCGCTGCACGCCCTGCACGCCGCGCGGATGGTGGTGGGCCACACCACGCAGCGCGACGGCCACGTGCTCACCCGCTGCGGTGGGGCCCTGCAGGTCGTCGACACCGGCATCTCCGACCACTACGGCGGCCACCTCGCCGTGCTCGAGCTGCGCCCCGCCGGCGCCCACGGCGACGCGTGGGTCGACTACCCGAGCGGCCCGGTCGACGTGCCCGACCCCTGACGCCGCCGGAGCGCCGCGAGCACCGCGACGAGGACGATGCCGCCGCCAGGCGCGCCGCCCCCGCAGCCGCAGCGGCCCGACGCCGCGCGCACCCGGATCGCCGGCGTCGCGGTGTCGCCGGTGGCGCTGGTGTCGCCGGGGGTGGTGCCGTCGGTGCCGTCGCAGTCCTGGTCGCGGCCGTCCCCCGGCGGGTCGACGGCGCCCGGGTGCACGTCGGGGTCCGTGTCGTCGCAGTCGACCCGCGCCGGATCGGCCGCCACGGCGCGGACCCCGGCGGGCACGCACGAGATCTGGGCGGGCTCGTCGGCGCCGAACCCGTCGCCGTCGGCGTCGTGGACCCAGGCGGTCGTCTCGTCCACGAACCCGTCGCAGTCGTCGTCCGCCCCGTCGCACCGCTCCAGCGCGAAGCCGTGGACCGCGGGGTCGGCCGCGTCGCAGTCGTACAGCCAGCCCGTGCCGTCCCCGTCGTCGTCGAGCGCCCAGGCCTGCGGGACGGCGCCGCCGAACGCGCCGTAGTCGACGAGCGCGCCGCCCGGCTCCTGCCACGCGCCGATCTGCGCGCTCGTGGGGTGCTGGCGCGTCTCGATCGCGCACGCCAGGTCGAAGGGCCGCGCGGAGGGGACCGCGCCGCTCAGCCACGTCACCGGCGCCACCGCGGCGCCGACCCACGGCGCGCCGAGGTCGTCGGGCTGCGGCCAGACGATCACCCCGTCGAGCGCGAGCGCGCTGTAGGGGTCGGCGGCGAAGGCGGCGGCGTCGAGATCACCGAGCAGCGATCCGGTCAGGGTGAGGTCGGCCCCGAACAGCGCGGCGACGCCCGCCGGCCCGACCGGGCCGCGGACCGTCACGTGCTCCGCCCGCACCGACGCGCCCACGATGGTCATCGCGCCCCCACCCGAGGACCGCGGCCCGGCGAAGGCGAGGTGGTGCAGGATCGGCGTGGCGCCGTCGACGTACAGCCCTCCGCCGCTGCCGGCGCGGGTGTCGCAGAAGGTGCTGCCCTCGATGGTGACGGGCCCGGCGTGGTCGAGCGCGATCGCCCCGCCCGCGGCGGCCACGCTCCGGTAGAAGCCCGACGACGACACGGTGAGCGGCCCGATCGCCGCGATGGCGCCGCCCAGCGTGGTCGCGCCGCCGTCCGCGAACGAGGTGTCGACGACGTGCAGCTCGGCGCTCGACCAGATGCTGCCGCCGTCTCCATCGGTGCCGTCGTCGACGAAGGCGCACCCCGACACGTCCAGCGTGCCGTGGGCGTGGTCGAGCGCGCCGCCGCGCGTCGACGCGTGGTTGCTCGCGAAGGTGCAGCCGGTGAGCGTCACCGTCGGCGCCGGACCCACCGACGCGCCGGGGGAGACGGCGCCGCCGCGCGCCGCCGTGCAGAGCTGGAACCAGCTGTCGACGAACGTGGCGGTGCCGCCGGTGATGTGCGCCGCACCGCCGACGACGGCGGCGTTGTCCGTCAGCACCGACCGCTCGACGAGCAGCGTGCCGCCCCACTGGCGGATGGCGCCGCCCGCCGCGCCCTGGTTCTGGAGGAGCTGGGCGTCCCGGACGGTGACGGTGCCCGACACGAGCTCGATGACGCCGCCGTCCCCGCTGGCGAGGACCGCGTCGACGGTGACGCCGTCGAGGTCGAGCGCGCCGCCGTCGACCCGCATCGCGCCGCTGGACACCGTGATCCCGCTGAGGCTGCCGCCCAGCACCTCGACCGAGCCCCCCGTGGCCACGAGCACCGCGCCGGCCAGCGTGGGCGCCGTCACGTCGTGGATGTCCGGGTTGCCGAGCGTGACCTGGCCGGCCTCCACCGAGAGCAGCGGCTCGCCCACCGTAGCGGGCCAGACCGCGTCGTTCACCGTGAGGTGCCCCGAGCCGACGACCTCGATCGGCCCGGCGAACGCGGCGCCGTGGGCCTCGATGGTGACGTCGACCGCGCTCGCGTACACGAAGCCGGGGTAGACCTCGCTCGGCTCGAGCTCGAGCGTGCAGGCGACCGGGCACCCGTCGACCTGCGCCTGCAGGTCGACCGGCGGGATCGCCCACCAGATCATCCGGTCACGGCCGGTGGACGTTGAGCGGGAACGCGCCGAGGTCGACCTGGAACGTCCCGTCGACCCAGGCGTCCATCAGCAGCGGGTTCATGGGCTTCTCGCCCCAGGCCTCGCCGAGCGTGCCCTCGAGCCAGTAGGACACGGCCGTGCCCCAGCAGTCCTCGACCACGGGCAGGTCGGTGCCGTCGAGCGCGAAGGCGCCGTCGGCGTCGCTCGTGGCGGTGCCGTGGACGGTGCCGGGCGACCAGTTCCGCTCCACGAGCACGATCTCGACCCCGGCGGCCGGCAGGTGGTCGTCGTCCTCCACGGTGCCGACCACGTGCACGTCCATCGACGACACGGCCCCGCAGGCGCCGGGGGGATCGGTGGTCCCCGTGGTCGTCGTCGTCGCCTCGCCCGAGCAGCCCGCCAGCGCGAGCCCCACGATCCCCACCACACGCATCGCCGCAACCCCGCTCTGCTCGCGCAGTCTACTCGCCGGCGGCGGCGATCGCTCGCCCGGTGCGCACGTGGCCGACGATCGCGACCCGCGCGTCACCCGCACCCCGCCGCTGCGGGGGCACAACGTCGCGCGGGTGGACCGACACGCGGATATAGACTGCGGCCACGGCCCCCCACGAGGACCCGACATGGCGCTCACACCGGCCACCACGACCTCAAAGACCCTGATCCGCTCCTCGCTGTCGCGTTGGCAGGGCGCGATCGGCGACGAGCTGCGCAACCTGTTCAACGCCTTCGTCGACGAGACGCTGAACCGGCTCCGCGGCCCGTTCCTCGCGCACCACCCGCCCCGGCAGGTGCTCCAGTACCTCGAGGAGGCCTTCCGGTTCACGCTCGAGCGGCCGCCCGACACGATCCTCTCGGGGGTCCGCCGCAAGACGCGCGGGGTGCAGGTCCTCGTCGCGATGGCCGACCAGCCGTTCATCGTCGACACCGTGCGGCTGTACCTCAAGGCCCACGGCGCCGAGAACTGGGGCGGGTTCAACCTGGTGTTCCGCGCCACGCGCGACGAGCGCGGCCGCCTGGTCGGGATCGGCGCGGAAGACGGCGTGCCCGAGTCGCTCGTGATGCTCGAGGCCGACCTCGACGAGCTGCCCGACCCCGAGGTCTTCCACAAGTCGCTCGAGCGCAACCTCGAGCTCGCGCGGTCGATGGTCCGCGACTTCAAGAGCATGACCCGCGCGGTGGAGCGCTTCGTCGAGCGCTGCGAGGTCGTGGCCGACCGGCGCCCCGACCAGTCCGAGGGGCTGCGCGAGACCGCGGCGTTCCTCAAGTGGCTGCTGTCGGAGCACTTCGTGTTCATGGGGGTCGACGACGGGGGCACGGAGCTCGGGATCCAGGCGATCCACGGGCCGTACCACGCGACGTCCGAGGGCACCTGGCCGCAGCCGCACTACCCGGGCACCGTCAAGGTGCGGAAGAGCCAGAGCGAGTCGCCCGTCCACCGCGCCGGCCGGATCGACGAGATCCTGGTCGAGGTGCACGACGGCAACGACGAGCACCGCCTGTTCGTCCGCGGCATGTTCACCTACCGCGCGGTGACGCAGCCCTCGCGCAACGTGCCGATCCTGCGCGGCGTGCTGGCGCAGATCCTGAACGACCAGACCACCACCGGGCCGGGCTCGTTCCGCTACAAGGGCATCGCCAACGTCTTCGACTCGCTGCCCACCGAGTTCCTGTTCACCGCCCCCCGCCAGTCCATCGGCGAGATGGTCGAGCGGGTGTTCGAGGCCGAGCAGCAGCAGGAGGTCGGCGTCACCTACGTGGCGAACGGCCCCGGCAGCGCGTTCTGCCTGCTCGCGATGCCGAAGACCCAGTTCGGCGACGAGCTGCGCCGGCAGCTGCAGCAGGAGATCGTGCGGGTCACCGGCGCCACCTACTGCGACCACGGCGTGTTCGTCGGGCGCTACGACACGGTGCTGCTGCACTACTTCCTCACCGGGGTCGACGACCCGGGGCCCGAGGCCATCGCGGCGCTGACCGAGCGGGTGCGCGAGATCGCGTCGCCGTGGCTCGCGCGCCTGTGGAACGAGATGGCGCAGCGGTTCGGCGAGGAGGAGGCCGATCGCCTCGCCGAGCGCTACGGCAAGGCGTTCCCCGACGCCTGGGTGCGAGCGAACAGCGCCGAGCGCGCGATCGCCGACATCGAGCACCTCGAGATGCTCGGGCGCACGCAGACCGTCCAGGCCGACGTGTTCCAGGACGGCGACGACCTCATCCTGCGCGTCTACCAGGGCCACGACGTGTACCTGTCGGACCTGCTGCCCGTGCTGTCGAACTTCGGGATCAAGGTCATCGACAGCTACGCGACGAAGGTCGACGTGCGTCCCGCGCCCATGAGCATGGACACCTTCCGGCTCGAGGGCGCAGACGGCTGCGACCGGCCCACGCTGCTCGAGCGGGCGCCGCTGCTCGTCGAGGCGATCTCGCAGGTCTTCAGCGGGCGGGCGAGCGACGACCGGATGAACGGCCTCGTGCTCGTGGCCGGGCTGAACTGGAACGAAGTGGAGATGCTGCGGGCCTACAGCCGGTTCAGCCGGCAGCTCGGCAACAAGCTCTCCACCCTGCGGATGACCGAGATCCTGCTGGCGCACCCGATCATGGTGCGCAGCCTGGTGCGGCTGTTCCACGCGCGGTTCGACCCCGACCTGCAGCTCGCGAACGGCCGCGGCCCGGCGGGGGCGCCGGCCGACCGGGCGAAGGCGATGGCGGAGGCGGCGCAGACCGTCACCGACGAGCTGCGCTACATCCGGGCCCACGACGAGGACCTGCTGGTCTCCACCCTGTGGAACCTGATGGACAGCACGCTCCGGACCAACTTCTACCGGACCGACCGCGTCGGGTACTACCTGTCGTTCAAGTTCGACGGCGCGAGGGTCAAGCACCTCGTGGGCGCGCGGCCGAAGTACGAGATCTACGTCCACAGCCGCGACGTCGAGGGCGTCCACCTGCGGTTCGGCGACGTGGCGCGCGGCGGCATCCGCTGGTCCGACCGCGACGACTTCCGCACCGAGGTGCTGGGGCTCGTCACGACGCAGCGGGTGAAGAACGTCGTCATCGTGCCGACCGGGAGCAAGGGCGGCTTCTTCCTGAAGAACACCATCGCCGACCGCGCCGAGCGCCGGCGGCGGGCCGACGAGCTGTACCAGGTGTTCATCCGCGGGCTGCTCGACCTGACCGACAACAGCGTCGGCGGCGAGATCGTGCCGCCGCCGCGGGTGCTGCGCCACGACGGCGACGACCCCTACCTCGTCGTCGCGGCGGACAAGGGCACGGCCCACCTGTCCGACACCGCCAACGCCCTGTCGATCCAGTACGGCTTCTGGCTGGGCGACGCCTTCGCCTCCGGCGGCTCCAACGGGTACGACCACAAGAAGGTCGGCATCACCGCGCGGGGCGCCTGGGTGCTGGTCAAGCGGCACTTCGCCGAGATGGGCATCGACCCGTACAACGACGACGTGACCGTGGTCGGCATCGGCGACATGGGCGGCGACGTGTTCGGCAACGGGCTCATCGAGTCGCAGCACCTCAAGCTGCGCGCCGCGTTCAACCACCTGCACATCTTCCTGGACCCCGATCCGGATCCGGCGAAGAGCTACGCCGAGCGGCTGCGGCTGTTCAAGGAGCAGGGCGGCTGGGATCGCTACGACCCGGCGCTCATCTCGGCGGGCGGCGGCGTGTTCGACCGGCGCGCCAAGCGGGTCCCGCTGTCGCCGCAGTGCCAGCAGATGCTCGGGATCGACGCCGACGAGGCCGAGCCCGAGCAGGTGCTCCACGCCATCCTGCTGATGGACGCCGATCTGCTGTGGAACGGCGGGATCGGCACCTACGTCAAGGCGTCCACCGAGACCCACGACCACGCCGACGACCGGGCGAACGACACCATCCGCATCAACGCCGACGAGCTGCGGGTCAAGGTGATCGGCGAGGGCGGCAACCTCGGGCTCACGCAGAAGGCGCGGATCGAGGCGGGGCTGCACGGCGTGCGGCTCAACAACGACGCCGTCGACAACTCCGCGGGCGTCGACCTGTCCGACCACGAGGTCAACCTCAAGATCCTGCTCAACCGCGCCGTCGAGCGCGGCGACATGGGCGAGAGCGACCGCAACAAGCTGCTCGAGTCGATGACCGACGAGGTGGCGGCGCTCGTGCTCGCCGACAACGACGCCCAGGGGCGGCAGCTCTCGCGCGACCAGATCCGGTCGCGGCGCGACATCTTCCCGTTCGGCCGGGCGATCGCGTTCGTGGAGCGCGAGTTCGGCGTCACGCGCAAGTCGCTCGACCTGCCGTCCGACAGCGAGCTCGACCGCCGCTCGTCCGAGGGCGTGGGCATGACGCGCCCCGAGCTCGCGGTGCTGTCGTCGTGGGTCAAGATGTACGTGAAGCGGGAGCTGCTCAAGCAGGACCCGAAGCGCATCCCCGGCTACGAGTTCCTGCTGTTCGACTACTTCCCGAAGGTCATCCAGGAGAAGTACCCCGACGACGTGCGCAACCACATGCTGGCCGACGAGATCACGGTCACGGTGGCGCTCACGCGGGTCATGGCCGACGCCGGCGCCTCGTTCTTCCCGATGGTGCTCGAGTCCACGGGTGCCTCGGCGATGGACATCATGACCGCCTACCGCAAGGCGGCGCGCATCGCGCGGCACCACGAGGTGCGTGGCGTGCTCGAGGACCTGCGGGCCACCGTGTCGCTCGACGCGCTGTACCGCGCCTGGTGCGACGTCGACGAGGGCACGCGCGAGGTCGCGCTGTACTGGCTGTCGTCGAGCGGCTCGATCCCGGCCGACGACATGATCGACGCCATGCGCGAGACGGTCGAGCAGGTGTACGACCTGCAGGCCAGCGAGGTCATGGCGAGCAACAAGGCCAAGCTCGAGACCCTGCTGTCGCGCGGCATCCCGGAAGACGTGGCGCGGCTCATCCTCAAGGCGCAGTACCTCAACCTGGGGCTGATGGTCTACGCCGAGGCGCGCCGCACCGGCACCCCGTTCGACCAGATCGCCGTGCGGCACCTGGCGATCGGGCGGGCGAGCCGCCTGCAGTGGGTGATCGACGTGCTGTCGAGCCGGCCGGCCAGCGGTCGCTGGGACCCCGTGGCCCAGCGCATCCTGCAGACGCGGTTCCAGGCGCTGCTGCGCCAGGCCGTGGGCAAGTGCGCCGTCGACGCCTATGCGGCGTCGGTCGATCAGCTGGAGCCGAAGCTCGCGGCCCACGCGCTCAAGGACGTGCGGGCGCAGGTCGACGAGGTGCTCGGGCAGGAGACCAACCCGTCGGTGGCGGCGCTGATGGTGCTGGAGGAGCGGGTCAGCTCGGCCATCGCGCGCCTGTGAGCCGGCTGTGGCTCGTCCGCCACGCCCAGTCCACGGCCAACGCCGAGGGCTGGCTGGCGGGGCACCGCGACGCGCCGCTGACGTTGAAGGGGCGCAGCCAGGCGCGGCGGCTCCGGCCGCTGCTGGCCGAGGTCGCGCCGGCGCAGGTGCTGGCGAGCGACCTGGCGCGGGCGGCGCAGACCGCGGCGCTGGCCTGGCGCGACCGGCAGCCGCCGATCGAGCACGAGGTGGGGCTGCGGGAGCGGGACCTCGGGGCGTGGGAGGGCTGCCCGCTGGAGCAGCTGCGGGCGACCGGTGGGAACGCGCGGCTGCTGGCGTGGGCGGACGGGCCGCCCGGCGGGGAGTCGCACCGGATGCTGGCGGAGCGGGCGCTGCGGACGCTGGCGGCGCGCGCCGAGGGCGTGGACACGCTGGTGTTCTCGCACGGCGGGTGGATCCGGACGGTGGTGGGGCTGCTCGACGAGGTGCCGCACGAGCGGATCGGGCGGATCAAGATCGCGAACGTGCAGGTGGTGGTGCGCGACGTGGAGGCGGGGCGGTTCGAGGCGCTGCTGGAGACGCTCGGCTGACGTGCGCCCCGTTCGCCCGGTGCGACGCCGGGGGACGACCTGACGCGATCGCGCCCGACGCGTTTCCGTCAGCGCGATGCGGACGCGGCCCTCGTAGCGGTGGGCGACGTCGGAGATGGTCAGCTGCACGTCGTAGGTCGGGCGGGCCCCCGGGGGGGCGGCGCCGCGGAGCAGCGGCGAGGCGTCGCCCGCGGTGGCGGGGGCGGCGAGGCCGAGCATCAGCGCGGCAGCGGGCCAGGCTCGAGGCATGTTCGTCCTCTGCGTCCAACGCCCCCTCCGCGCATTTGAGCCGGCTTGAGCGAAGCCCGGCT
The DNA here is from genome assembly GCA_041389545.1 of Myxococcota bacterium. Classification (GTDB taxonomy): domain Bacteria; phylum Myxococcota_A; class UBA796; order UBA796; genus JACKER01. The sequence continues at coordinate 42,943 of JAWKRQ010000043.1, forward strand.
CGCTGAGAGGGACTCTCGCATCATATCTGCCGCGGGCCAGAGCCCTCGGCTCACGCAGGAGGAGACATGCGCTTCACCCAGCTCACCGTCGCGGTGGCCCTCGCCACGGCCCTCGCGGCCTGCAACGGCGACAAGACGACCACCGACACCGGCGCCACGACCGACATGGACACCGACACCGACGTCGACGCGGACGCCGACGCCGACGCCGACGCGGACACGGCCGCCGACACCGCCGACACGGGCACGACCGCCCCCCCGCCGTGGGACGTCTGCGCCGACGCCACCGCCCCCTACACCGCCCTGCAGGACGCTCTCGACGCGGCCCAGCCCGGCGACACCGTTCGCGTCTGCGCCGGCACCTGGGGCCCCGCCGTGGCCGCCGCCGACGTGGTGCTGGTGGGCGAGGACGCCGCCACGACCTGGCTCGTCGGCGTCGCCGGCCCCGCGCTCACCGTCGCCGCCGCCGACGTCGCCGCGTCGGGCTTCACGATCACCGGCGGCAGCGCCCCCGCGGAGCAGGGGGCCGCGGTGTGGGTGGACGGCGGGGCCCTGACGCTCACCGACGCCGTCGTGTCCGGCTGCACGGGCCCCGCGCCCGCCATCCGCTGCGACGACGCCGCCTGCACCCTCCGCGACGTGGCCCTCGAGGGCAACGCCACCGAAGACGCCGTGCTCCGCGCGACGGGCGGCCGCCTCGACCTGCGCCGCGCCACGGTGTGGTCGAACTACGCCGCGGGGCTGCTCGCGGTCGAGGCCGAGGCCGAGCTCCACGGCGTGGTGGTGCTCGACAACAGCGTCCTCCCCGGCACCGCGCCGCTGGTGGCGGTGGCGCCGCCCGCGCTCGCCTCCGCCACGGTCGCCAACCTGAGCGTCGCGCTGAACGACGGCGGCGGGCCCGACGTGGCCGCCGTGGTGCTCGGCCCGGGCGCCGCGCTGTCGAGCAGCGTCATCGCGCTGAACTACGCCGCCGGGGTGGAGGTGCAGGGCGCCGACGCCGCCTGGTGCGACGTCTACGGCAACGCCGGCACTGCGTTCGTCGGCGGGATCGGCGCCGGGACGGGCACGCTCGACGCCGACCCGCTGTTCACCGACGCCCTGGCCGACGACCTCACGCTCGGCGCCGGCTCGCCCTGCCTCGACGCCGGCGACCCCGACCCCGCCGCGAACGACCGCGACGGCTCACGCAACGACGTCGGCGCCTTCGGCGGCCCCGACGGGCTCTGACAGCGCCCGCAGCACCACCTCGTGCACGGCCGGGTCCACGAGCAGGCTCATGTGGCCGCGGTGCGGCAGCACCACGTGCTCCGCGCCGGGCTCGTCGGTGGTCGCGACGGGGTAGACGATGGCGTCGTCTTCGCCGGCGACGCCGACCACCCGGCGGCCGGGCAGCAGCGCCGGCAGGTGCGGCAGGTCGCCGAGCAGCCACGACCCGCGCGCCAGCGCCACCGGCTCGGGCAGCAGCAGCATCCCGCGCGCCGCGGCCGTCCCGTGGTGCGGGCTGCCGAGCGTGACCACGGTGTGGACGTGCTCGGCGAGGTCGGGCCGGCGCTGCAGCACCATCCGCAGCACGATCCCGCCCATCGAGTGGCAGACCACGTCGATCTCGGGCTGCGCGCGCACCAGGGCCTCCAGCGCGCGCTCCAGGCGGGCGGCGTACCACGACACGGGCGCCAGGCGGTGCAGCAGCGAGATCGCCACCGTGGGCCGCCCCGCGGCCTCCAGCGCGCGCCGCAGGCCAGGCGAAGTTCGTGGCGTTCTGCGTGTAGCCGTGGACGCACAGGACGGGGCGCCCGTGCACCTCGGGCGGGGTGCGCAGCCCGTCGCGCAGCCACCCGGCGGCGTTCCACCACAGGACGCGCCCTCAGTCGGCCGCCTCGCGCCGCAGCCACGGGCCCAGCGGCGGCACCGCGCGCCCTTGCGCCAGGTAGCGGGCGAAGCGCCAGTGCTGCCACACGAGCCCGCCCGCGAACGCGACGGGGCGGCCAGCAGCGCGCCGACGGCGAGGAGGAGGAGGGACGGACGGCGTCATTCGTGTGACGGCTCCGTGGCGGACCGGCCATCGAGACGCGTCCCGCCAGGGTAGAGTCTCACGATGTACCCCGCCGTCCTCCTGCTGTGGGCCTGTCAGGGCTCCGACACCGCGACCGACCCGTCGCCGCAGCCGCCGGCGCCGACCGCGACGGCGTCCTCCACGTCCACCGGCGACACGTCCACCGTCGACACCGGCGGGCCGCCGCCGCCGATCGGCGACGAGTGCGACCCCGTCGTCCACGTCCCGCTCGATCCGGCGGGCGTGGTCACCCCCACGTCGAGGTCTACGGCCTCGATCCGCGCCCGCGCAGGTCCGCCTCGGCTGGCCGAGCAACGACCCGAGCCGCGGCGTGGGCTTCCTGTGGCGCACCGGCATCGACACGCTCGCCACCGTGGTGCAGTACGGCGAGGGCCACGCGCTCGACCACCGCGTCGAGGGCTCGAGGCTTCCTGTTCGGCACCGACGGCAACCGCATCCACGAGGTGCGGCTGTGCGACGAGCTGCAGCCCGGGCGCACCTACAGCTACCGGGTCGGCGGAGCGGGCGGCTGGTCGGCCGTCCACACCTTCCGCACGCCGGAGGCGCCCGGCACCTTCGACACGTTCCGGGTGGCGTTCGTCGGCGACTCGCGCGGGGCGTACGAGACCTGGTCGTTCCTCGTGCAGGCCGCCGCCGCGCAGGATCCGGACTTCATCCTCTTCACGGGCGACGCGGTGGGGTCGGGCAGCAGCCAGGCGGAGTGGGACGCGTGGTTCCGCGCGATGGGCGACGTGCCGGCCGAGATCCCCGTCGTCTTCGCCCACGGCAACCACGAGGGGCTGTCGCAGAACTACTTCGCGCAGGTGATGCAGCCCGGCAACGAGCAGTGGTTCACGATCAAGTACGGGAACCTGCACCTGGTCGTGCTCAACGACACCGTCGACTGGGGCTCCGACGACCTCGAGGTGGAGGCGCGCTACATCGACCGCTCGTTCGCCGAGGCCGTCCCCGGCTACGTCGGCGCGGCCGCGCACCACCAGGGCATGTACGCGAGCTGCCTGACGCACCGCTCCAACACCGTGCTGCGCGACCTGTGGGTCCCGCACTACGACGCGGCGGGCGTGCGGCTCGTCTTCAACGGGCACAACCACATCTACGAGCGCTCGGTGCCCATCCGCGGCGACGTCGAGGTCCAGCCCGCCGCCGGCGCCACCTACCTCACGGCGGGCGGGGCGGGGGCGTCGCTGTATCCGCAGTTCGACGAGACGGAGTGGTTCCTGCACACGGCGGTGCCGAAGCACCACTTCGGCATCGCCGACTTCGGGCCCGGCGGCATCCACGTCGTCGTGCGCGACGCGGCGGGGACGGTCATCGACGTGTTCGACCGGTAGGCGCTGGTTACGCGCCTCCCCGGAGGAAGCAACATGTCGCGGATGACGTGGATGGTGGTGATGGTGGCGGCGGGCTGTGCGAAGCACGTGCCGGAGCCGGCCCCGGTGGAGGCGGAGCCGATGGCGCCCGCCGAGCACCCGCAGGTGCGGGCGTCGGGCGCGTCGGTGGCGTCGCCCGCGGCGGCCTCGCCGGCGGACGGGATGCTCGGGTGCGCGAACGAGGTGCAGATGGTGTGCACCGAGGGCCACCGCGACGGGTGCGCGACCGGCAAGACGCTGGTGCACGTGTGCGTGGCCGACAGTGAGGAGGCGGGGCCGCCGTGTGAGCAGGAGATCGCGAAGGAGTGCCCGGAGGGGCAGATGGACGCTTGCCAGGGGGAGCTGGCGGCGACGCACCTCTGCGTGGTGGCCACCCACGACTGACGCCAGACGGAAACGCGTCGGGCGTGATCTCGTCAAATGACGGAAAGGCGTCGGGCGTGATCTCGTCGCGGCGGACGGAGGAGAAGCTTCGAACGCCGAAGAAGGCAGGGGCAGGGGCAAGGGCAAGGGCAGGGGCAGGGGCAGGGTCAGCGCCGGGGGACGCCCGAGGTCTCCGCCAGCCCCTCCAGCACCTCGTAGGGCTGCGCCCCCACCACCCCGCGGCCGCCGATCGCGTACGTCGGCACGCCCGTCACCCCCACCTTCCGCGCGAACGCCCAGTCCGCGTCGACGGCCTCCCGCGCCGTCCGGCCCGTCAGCACCGCCCGCGCCGCCTCCGCCTCGAGCCCCGCCTCCTGCGCGATGGCCACGAGCACGTCCTCGTCCCCCACGTTGCGCCCCTCCACCCACACCGCACGGAACAGCGCGGCGTCGAGCGGGACGCCCCGGCCCGCGGCCCAGCTGGCGAGCTCCTGCGCGAGCCGCGAGTCCCAGACACGCGGCGGCGGCGTGAACGGCAGCCCCTCCGCCGCGGCGATGCCGGCGAGCCGCGCGTGCGCCCGCTCGACGTCGACGATGCCGGGCACCACGTCCTGCAGGCGCTTCCCCTCGCGCCCGACGCCCGGGTGCAGGGGGAAGTGGACGGTGCGCCGGCTCAGCGCGAAGGCTCCGACGAGGCGCTCGGCGCGGCCCGCGCCGCCCAAGCCACACGGGCAGATTGAAGTCGGAGAAGAAGAGGAGGTGCATACCGCGCACGTAACGTCGACGGCGCCGACGGACCCGATGTGAGCGCCGCGCTCGTCCACTGTGGGCCCCAGCCGTCAGGTGTGGGAGGGCGCCCCGGAGCACGTCACACCGTGTCTCACATGGAGATGGACCCCTTCCGGAAGTCGGTGCTCCCGAGGATGGCGTTGACCAGCACGGGCGTGCCCGCCCGCGAGGTGGCGACGGCCTCGTCGAGCGCGGCGTCGACCTGGTCGGCGCGGTCGAGCTTGAGCCCCTTGGCCCCGCAGCCCTCGGCGATCACGTGGTAGTCGGTGTAGGCCAGCCGACACGCCACGTCGCTGCCGAGCATCGGCTCCTGGTCGCGCAGGATCTGCGTCCACCCGGCGTCGTTGCCGATGACCGAGATGATGGGCAGCCCGTGGCGCACGAACGTGTCGGTCTCCATCAGCGAGAAGCCGGCCGCGCCGTCGCCCCACAGCAGCCACACGTCGGCGTCGGGCCGCACGAGCTTCGCGCCGATCGCGAAGCCGGCGCCCACCCCGAGCGTGCCGAACACGCCGGGATCGAGCCACGACAGCGGCCGCCGCGGCGCCACGTTGTAGGCCGCCGTCGCGACGAAGTCGCCGCCGTCGCCCACGAGCACCGAGTCCTCGGAGAGCTTGCCGTCGAGCGCCCGGCAGAACGCCACCGGGTTGAGCCCCGTCTCGACCTCGCCGCCGGCCATCTCGGCGATCTCGGCCTCGCGCTCGGTGTCGCGCCCGGCGAGCTCCGCCGCCCACGCCGCCGACGGCGCGCGGTCGATGCGCCGCGACAGCGCGACCAGCGTGTGGTGCGGGTCGGCGAGCAGCCCGATCTCGGGCTTGCGGTTGGCCGTCAGATCGTGCTGCGACAGGTTGACGCCGATGACCTGACAGCGGCTCGTGTGGCTGCCGTAGTCGAGCCGGAAGTCGTTCGGCACGCCCGCCAGCACGACCACGTCGGCCCGCTTCAGCGCGTCGCGCCGCTTGTGGCGCCGCTGCAGCGGGTGATCGGCGCCGAGCAGCCCGCGCGCCATCCCCGACAGGTACACCGGCACCTGCAGCTTCTCGACCGCCGCCACGAGCTCGTGCACCCGCTGCGGGTGCAGCATCGCCTGCGAGCCGATCACCATCAGCGGCCGCTCGGCGCCCTGCAGCATCGCCGCGGCCTTCGCCAGGTCGCGCTCCGGCGCGGTGGCCAGCGTCACCGGCCGCGGGGCGTGGAACTGCGGCTCGCCGCTGCTGCCGAACGTGTAGCGCAGCCGCCCGCGGATGTAGCCCGAGACGAGCCGCTCCGACAGCGTGGGGTCGTCCTTGTCGGTCTTCGACTTCGTCCAGCTGCGGACGACCTGCTCGTCGTACAGCAGGTCGAGCGCCAGCTCCACGAACACGGGCCCGGGCACGCCGCTCGTGGCCTGCCAGAACGCCTGCTCGATGGCGGGCACGACGTCCTTGAGCCGGTTCGGCCGCGCGAGCCACTTCACGTGCGGCTTCATCAGCGCGACCTGGTCGATGTCCTGCAGCGAGCCGCGCCCGCGCAGCATCGTGGCCGTGGCGCCGCCGATGAGCACCAGCGGCGACTGCGCCATCTGCGCGTTCTTCACCGCGGTGATCGCGTTCGTGACCCCCGGCCCCGCGGTGACCACGGCCACGCCGGGCGTGCCCGTCAGGCGCGCGACGGCGTCGGCCGCGAACACGGCGTTGACCTCGTGGCGCACGTCGACGACCCGGATCCCCTTGCGCTGCGCCGCGACGAGGATCGGAGAGATGTGCCCGCCGACGAGCGTGAACACGAAGGGCACCCCGTGCGCCACGAGCACCTCGGCGACGCGCTCTCCACCGTCCATCGGACCTCCCGAGCCGCCCTAACCCGCGGGGCCCGGGACGTCTCAGCGAGCTTGCAGCGCGAGCTCGACCGGGCAGCCGTCGGCGTACACGCCGGAGTCGTCGCGGCCGGCCCGCCCGCGGACCCGGACCATGTCGCCGTCGGCGGCGAGCTGCCCCGACCCCACGACCGCCCCGTCGAAGCGCAGGACCTGCACCGCGTAGACGGAGCCCGCGGGCAGCCGCATGGCGGTGACGTCGATGCCCCAGTCGTCGAAGGTGCCGTCCTGGCTCCAGAACTCGATGCGCTCCTCGTCCTCGCGGTCGCGCGAGACCAGGGGCAGCGCGAGATCGAGGCGCCGGCTGTGCTCGCGCACCCGGTACACGCCGCCGGGCGCCTCGAACGCGTCGTCGGCCCAGGGGACGAAGTGGACGCCCTCGTCGACCTCGCCGTCGCAGTCGTTGTCGCGGCAGTCGGGCCGCTCGGGCGCGCCCGGGTGGGTGAGCGGGTCCACGTCGCTGCAGTCGCCCTGCTGCTCGCTGGTGCCGTCGCCGTCGTCGTCGTACGCGACGGTGCCCTCGTCGATCCGCCCGTCGCAGTTGTCGTCGCGGCCGTTGGGCGTGGGCCGCTCGAGCGCGAGGTGGTTGATGCTCGGATCGGTGTCGTCGCAGTCGTAGGGGACGGCCTCGCCGTCGCCGTCGCGGTCGGCGCCGGGCACGGGCGACGGCACGTCGACCGGCTCGCGCGCGCCGACCTGGACCCCCGCGACGGCCGTGCCGAGCAGGCGATCCTCCCGCACCTCCGCCGACACCGCGACCGACCCGTCGAGCGGGACGTCGAGCGGCACGACCGCCGCCGCCGGGCCCCCGTCACGCCAGCTCCCGGCAGCCGCCGACCACGTCAGCCGCTCGAGCGGGCAGTCCGTGTCGACGGACAGCTGCAGGGCGGCGTGGTCCGCGCCGTCGGCCAGGACCTGGTCGGGCGGATCGAGGCGCACGGCCACGCGCGCCGGCAGGACGCCCACCGTGGTCGCGTCGCGGGCCGGCGCCCCCACGACCTCGGCCGCCAGCGACGCCGGGCCCACGCCCTCCGCGGTCAGCCGCTGGTGGCCCCACTGGCCGTCCCACCGCGCCACCTCCACGTCGCCCGCGCGCAGCGCGACCGACTCGCCGTGGAGCCCGTCCACGTCGAGCTCGGCGACCCAGGTGCCGCAGCCCGCGTCGCGCGCGGTGAGGGTCAGCTGCGGCGGCCCCCGCCAGCCGACCCCGCCGCACGCCATCGCCCCCAGCACCGCCGCCGAGAGCCCCACCGCCGCCGCTCGTCCCATCGCCCTCCCGGTAGCCCGGGCGGACGCCGGACGGGCCGCGTGGTCACGCCACGTCACCCGCGTCGCGCGCGCGCTGCACCATGGTGCGCATGGCGCGGCGCAGCTCGGCGCGGACCTCCTCGGGCTCTCCCACGGCGACCAGGGCGTCGGCCACGGCCTCGAGCGTGGAGACCCAGCTCCGCCGCGGCTCGCGCCGCAGCCGCCCGTAGATGGACGGCTCGCGCGGCTGCACGACCAGGCGATCGAGCCGCATCAGCCACGGGTTGCGCCACCACAGCGCCTTGGCCTGGCTCCAGGTGCCGTCGAGCGCGACGATGCCGTCCAGCGCCGTCAGCGGGCCCGGGTCCCCCACCGCGACCCGCACCACGGGGGCCTGGGCCTCGGCCTCGGTGAGCGCGCGCGGCAGCTGGTTGGGCCACAGCACCGCCCAGCGGCCCTCCCCGCCGCCCGCCGCCGCGAAGTTCGGCCACGACAGGCCGACACGCCGATCCGCCCCCACGGCCCGCTCGAGGATCGGCACGGTGCCGAGCGCGCGGTCCTGCTCGCGGGGGTGCTGGAGCACCACCACCCGGCAGCGGACGGCGGCGGGCTGGACGCGATCGCACACGCACACGGCGGTGGGCTTGCGGCAGGTGGGGCAGGCGTCGGGCGATTGTGCGGGATGCATGCGTCCCGCGTAGCTCGGCGGTCCCCGTCGTGGCCAGCTCCGCACCGGACGGGATACCGGGGCGGTCGGCGGCCCCTCCGCCCATCGCCCCCTGGCCATCGGGCAGAGACCGGATGCTGCAATCGATCGTCGTCATCGCCGGCCTCACGATCTTCGAGATCATCAGCTCGATCGACAACGCGATCGTCAACGCCCACGTCCTGAAGACCGTCCCGGAGCGCTACCGCCGGTTCTTCCTGGTCTGGGGCCTGCTGCTGGCCGTCTTCGTGATGCGCGGCGTGCTGCCGTTCACGATCGTCTGGCTCGCGAACATGAACCTGTCGTTCACCGAGGCCGCCCACATGGCGTTCTCGGACCCCGCCACGATGGAGGCCTCCCTCGAGGAGAGCCGGCCCATCCTGCTGCTGGGCGGCGGCGTCTACCTGTTCTTCGTGTTCCTGTCGTGGCTGTTCCTCGAGGAGAAGAAGTACGCCTTCTTCCTCGAGCAGTTCATCCACCGCCAGGGGCTGTGGTTCTACTCGATCGCGGCGATCTTCCTGCTCGTCGTGACCTACTACGCCGTGCGCACCAACCCGTGGATGGCGGTCTCGGCGCAGGTGGGCTCCTCGGCCTTCTTCATCACCGAGGGGTTCCGGAAGAACGCCGAGCAGAGCGAGGAGCAGCTCCACGGGTCGAACCTGTCGGCCTGGAGCAAGCTGCTCTACCTCGAGGTGCTCGACGCCTCGTTCTCGATCGACGGCGTGATCGGCGCGTTCGCGTTCACGATGTCGGTGCCGCTCATCCTGGCGGGCAACGGGATCGGGGCGCTCGTGGTGCGCGAGGTCACCGTGCGCGGGATCGACCTCGTGAGCAAGTTCGCCTACCTCAAGAACGGCGCGATGTACTCGATCGGCATGCTCGGGCTCATCATGGTCGTCGAGGCGTTCGGCCACGAGTACCCGTTCTGGCTCGCGCCCGTGAACACGGTCGTGCTGTTGGTCGTGTTCCTGTGGCTGTCCTACCGCGAGATCAAGGCGGCGAACCGCGCCGCGAGCTGGAGACGCGACCAACCATCCGGGGACATTGGGTCACCTCGCAGCAAGCTTCGCCGAATGCACCGCTCGATCGCGGGTCCGGCTTCGCCGCACCCCCGGTCGGCAGGCATTCGGCTTGCTTGCTCGCTCAACACGTCGGAGAACGCGCTGGCGCGCGTCCTCCGACTCCTGCAGACGCGCCCGGGCATCCGCTGGCGCGGATGCCTGGTCGCGTCTCTAATCTCGGCTGCGCCACGGGCCGCGCGGGCCCATCAGCGTCAGCATGCCCCAGAGCACCACCGAGAACGCGCCCACCCACAGGGTGGCGACGAACAGCGGCGGCGGCGGCGAGGCCTCGCCCGGATCGGGCGCCTCGGTGCGGGTCTCGGGGGCATCCATCGCCCCTGAGTATCGTCGCGCGGGCGGCGGCCCCAGGATACGGCGCTGCGGTGACTCCCTTCCTCACCGGGTTCAGCGAGGCGCTGATCGGGCGCCTCGTCGCCGCCGACGCGATCGAGATCGCGCCCGCCGATCGCGACCGCGTGGTGCTCTACGTGGCGAACTGGCTGGGCACGCGCGCGCGCGGCGGCTCGCTGCTGTCGTCGGTCGAAGCGGCGCTGCTCGCCTGCCCCGAGGTGGGGAGCTCTACGTCGACCTCGAGGAGCTCAAGGCGATGGTCGACGACCTCGGGGCGTCCGCCGTCCGCTGAGCCGCCCGCACCGCGGTGCGGTACAATCCCTGCGCCCTCCGCCGCCCGGGAGCCCGCACTGTCCTCGCCCCTGCGCACCCTCCCGCTCACCCGCTGGGCCACCCGGTTCTCCACCGGCTCGCTCGCCGTGCGGGGCCGCCTGGATGCGCCGTTCCACTGGCCCGAGCTCACCGTGCCCGCCGGCCCCGTCACCCTCGACGTGGCGTTCCGCGGGGGCGCGCAGCCGGTGCTCACCTCCGTCCGCATCCAGGGCGCCGGCGAGGCCACGGTCGACGTGAGCGGCGTGGCGTCGCCCGGGCGCGCCGTCGAGGCCCTGCTCGACGCGCTGCACGACCTCGAGGTCATCGTCGAGGCCCAGCCCGGCGAGGACCTGTGGGTGCGGATGATGCCCGGGCTGTCGGCGCTGATCCCCGGCGACGCCCCGGTCCACGCCGAGGCCCACTCCATCGGGCCGCCCGACCGCCCGCGGCTGTCGCGGCCGCTGGTGGTCTCGTTCGGCGGCGCCGGGCTGTCGGTGCGGCTGCCCGGCGCGCGCTGGGTGAAGATCCTCGCCGCCGTCGCCATCCGCCGGGCCTCGCTCGCGCCCGACGGCGCCGTGGAGCTCGACGGCTCGGGCTTCGGCCTGCGCCGCGCGTCGCACCACCTGTCGGACCTCGTGCGCCGCCACCCGCACTTCGCCCGCGTCCGCAGCTTCCTGGCCGACCGCGAGCCCTGAGCCGTGCTGTTCGCCCAGGCCCACAGCGAGCCGCTGGCGGCGCGGATGCGGCCGCGCACCCTCGACGAGTTCGTCGGGCAGCCGGCCGTCGTCGGCCCGGGGCGGCTGCTGCGGCGCGCCATCGAGGCCGACCAGCTGTCGTCGGTCATCTTCTTCGGCCCGCCCGGCACCGGCAAGACCACGCTCGCCCGGGTCATCGCCAACACCACCCGCGCGCGGTTCGCCGCCATCAACGCCGTGCTCGGCGGGGTGAAGGACATCCGCGAGGCCGTGGCCGAGGCCCAGGCCCACCGCGACCAGCAGGGCCGCCGCACCATCCTGTTCGTCGACGAGGTGCACCGGTTCAACAAGGCCCAGCAGGACGCCCTGCTGCCGTGGGTCGAGGACGGCACGGTCGTGCTCGTCGGCGCCACCACCGAGAACCCGTACTTCGAGGTCAACAAGGCGCTGGTGAGCCGATCGCGCCTGTTCCGGCTCGAGCCGCTCGACGACGAGGCGCTGCGCCAGGTGCTCCACCGCGCGCTCACCGACCCGCAGCGGGGCTACGGGCGCCGCCAGGTGCGGGTCGACCCGGCCGCCGCCGACCACCTCGTCCACGTGGCGAACGGCGACGCGCGCACGCTGCTGAACGCGCTGGAGCTCGCCGTCGAGACCACCCCGGCCGGGGGCGACGGCACCGTCCACGTCACCCTCGCGGTGGCCGAGGAGTCCATCCAGCGCCGCGCCGTGCTCTACGACCGCGAGGGCGACGCCCACTTCGACACCATCAGCGCGTTCATCAAGAGCGTGCGCGGCTCCGACCCCGACGCCGCGCTGTACTGGCTCGCGCGCATGCTCTACGCCGGGGAGGACCCGCGCTTCGTGCTCCGCCGCCTCATCATCCTCGCGAGCGAGGACGTGGGGCTCGCCGACCCGCAGGCGCTCGGCGTCGTCGTCGCCTGCGCCGAGGCGTTCGACCGCATCGGGATGCCCGAGGGCCGCTTCCCGCTGGCGCAGGCCACGCTCGCGCTCGCCACCGCGCCAAAGTCGAACAGCACGATGGGCCTGTTCGACGCGCTGAAGGCCGTGTCGGAGGAGCGCTCGGGCGACGTGCCCACGCCGCTCAAGGACCCGTCGCGCGACGGGCCGGGCATGGGCCACGGCGAGGGCTACCTCTACCCCCACGCCTACCGCGACCACTGGGTCGCCCAGCAGTACCTGCCGACGAGCCTGGTGGGGCGCGTGTTCTGGCAGCCGTCCGACCGGGGCTACGAGGGGCGCGTGCGCGCGCAGCTCGAGCAGCGGCGCGAGGCGCAGCTCGCCGCCATGGTCGAGGAGGGCGACGCCGAGCCGTTCACCGCCGGGCCCACGTCCGACCGCGGGGCCGAGCGCTGGCTGCAGCGGGCCCACGGCGCGGTGGCCGGCCGGCTCGAGCAGGTGCGCGCGCTGGTGTTCGACGCCGCCGGCATCGCGCGGCACCACGTCGTCCTCGACGCCGAGGCCCGCTCCGGGCTGCTGCTGTGGAGGCCGTCCGGCGCACCCCGAGGGCCACGTCTGGGGGCGGGTCCGCGCGCCGCGCGACGCGGAGGCGCTGCAGCAGCAGGCCCAGCGGCTCGATGCGCTGCGCCGGCCGAAGCTCGTCGACGACGCCGCGCTGCGGGCCACGCCCCAGCGCTTCGACCGCGTGGTCGCGCGCGACGCGCTCGCGCCGGACCCGGCGGGGCTGGCGGCGCTGCTGGCCGCCGTCCTCGCCGACGACGGGCGCGGCGTGCTCGTCGACACCGTCCCGCGCCACACCCAGCGGCTCACTGCGCTCTTCGAGGCCGACGAGGCGCTGCGTCAGGCCGAGGAGGCCGTCTACGCCGACCCGGACGAGCCCCTGACCCGCTGGGACGCGCCCGACCTCGCCGCCGCGCTGGCCGCGGCCGGGCTCGGCGCCGAGAGCGCGCTGCACCCGCTCGACGGCGAGCTCGCGGTGACCGAGGCCATGGCCCGGCGGTGGCTCGAGGGCGAGACCTCGCTGGGGGCGCGGATCGCGGCCCGCGGCGGCGACCCGGCGGCGCTGGCGGCGGGGATCCGGCGCCTGGTCGGCCGCACCGTGCCGTGGCGCACGACCGTGGCGCTGACCCTCACTCGGCGGTAGGCCGCGGCGTCGGCTCCAGCAGGTCGACCCCCTCCTTGCGCCGCTCCGCCTCGGCCTGCTTCACCACGTGGTCGGTCACGCGGGTGTCGACGGGGGCGTCGCTGCGCGGCTCGGGCCGCGCCTCCGGCTTCGGGGGCTGGACCATCGTGAGCCGGTAGATGGGCTCGGGCATGTCGAAGCCCGCGGTGTCGAAGGCTTCCTTGACCTGGCGGATGGCCTCGGTGCGCACGGCGAGGAACTCGTTGTTGCGCTGGTCGACCCAGCCGACCAGCTCGATGACGACGTTGGAGTCGCCGAGCTTCGCGATGTAGGCGAGCGGCGGCGGCTCGGCGACCACGCCGTCGATGCCCTTCAGCGTCTGGATGCCGAGGCGCATCACGTCGCCCAGCCGCTCGCCGACCCCCACGCCGACCTCGAACGAGAAGCGGCGGCGCGGGTTGCGGGTGAAGTTCTCGAGCGGGCTCTTGAAGACGGTGGCGTTGGGCACGTAGACGTGGTTGCCGTCGATCGTCATGATGAGCGTGTTGCGCATCGACATGCGGACGACCACGCCCGTGATGTTGTCGACCTCGACCAGGTCGTCGGCGTTGAACGGCTGCTGCACCGACAGCAGGATCCCGGCGAGGTAGTTCTCGACGATGTCGCGGAACGCGAAGCCCACGGCGACGCCGAGCACGCCGGCGGTGCCGACGACCGCGCCGACGAGGCCGGTGGCGCCGAGGATCTCGAGGCCCGCGACCACGCCGGCCAGGGTGACGAGCAGCGCGACGAGGCGGCCGACCATCGCGCGGACGAGCGGGCGCTGCCGCAGGCGGCCGTACAGGCGGTCCCAGTGCCGCAGGCGCTGCGCGAGCCACACCGCGAAGCCGACGACGATCAGGGCCACCACCGTGACCGGCAGCATGGCCACGATGCCCGTCAGGCGGGTCACGGCGTCGGCGAGGGCCGGGCGCAGGCGCGCGCTCACCGAGGTGACGAGCTTCACCTCGTCGTCGACGAACACCACGCCGTCCATCCCGCGGACGAGCTGCAGCGCCTGGTCCTTGGCCGCCTGGTCGACGACCTCGCCGCGCAGGCGCACCACGCCCGAACGGGACGAGACCTGCAGGTCGGCGAGCTTGGGCACCTCCGCGAAGACGCCGCGGATGGTGTCGACCAGCGCGCGGTCGGTGTCGATGGGCTCGCTCGCGAGGGTCGCCGCGTCGTCGGCGCGCTCCATCCGGTCGTCGACGAAGACCACGCCGGGCTGGGCGCGGGCCAGGCTCACGACCTCGTCGCGGGCGGCGGCGCCGGGGATGGTGCCCCCGAGGATGAGCACGCCGTCGCGCTGCTCGACGGTGACACCCGAGAAGCGCGGCACCACGCGCGCGACGCCCCGCAGCGCCTGGACGGCGGGCGGGGGCGCTTCGGCGGCCTCCGGCGCGGGCTCGGGGGCGGGCTGGGCCCAGGCGGGGCCGCCCGACAGGGCGGCGAGGATGGCGAACATCGTCCCTCCGCGCCGCCCGGGCGGCACGCCGGTCCCTTAGTACGCGGTGTGGCCGGTGCCGAGCTGGTGCACCGTCTCGCCGCTGATCTCCACGTCGGGGAACGTCCCGAAGTATGCGACACAGAGGCAGTAGGCGCCGTAGCAGAGCAGGCCGAGGGCGACGATCCCGAGGAGCCACGGGCCGAACGGCTGGGCGGCGAGCGTCTGCAGCGCCTTGTCGAGCCCGCCCGTCTGCGACGGGTCGTGGGTGAGCGCGGCCTGGACCACGAGGGCGCCGATGATCAGGAACGTGACGCCGCGCGCGGACAGCCCGGCAATCGACACGTTGCGCACGAGGTCGCGCGTCTTGCCGTGGACCCGGCTGAAGTGGTCCATGAAGGAGCCCTTGTAGGCGCGCCAGAAGTGCGACAGGCCGACCACGAGCACGATGATCCCCACGATCGCGACCAGCACCTCGCCGCCCGGCTTCGACATCAGCCAGGCCGTCGCCTCCTGCTTGCGGGAGCCGCCGCTGCTGCCGCCGCCGGCGGTGGCGATGCGGATCGCGCTGATGCCGAGCCCGGTGTACAGCATGCCGCTGATGACGATGCCGACGCGCTGGAGGGCGCCCTTGGCGTCGGAGCCCCGGTCGGAGGCGTCGAGGAACCCGTCGACGAACCGCCACATCGCGTAGCCGAACACGCCGATGGCGAGCAGCCACAGCAGCACCTGGCCGAAGGGCTGGTTCCCCACGTGCTCGAGCGCGCCCTGGCTGCTGGTCGTGTCGCCGCCGCGGCCGATCGCGGTCTGGAACGCCAGGATCCCGATCAGCGAGTAGATCGCACCCTTGGCGATGTAACCCGCCTCGAAGACGGTCCCGGGGATGCGGGTGGTTGGGAAGTGAGCCATCATCCTCTCCGTGGGTGGTGTACGGATGCCCCCTGCAACGAGGCATGCAAGCAATACAGATTTGGTAACGAATTCCGCAACCTCCGTCTCCGGGATTGTCGTCCGCCGTGATCCACCGGCGGCGCGCCCCCGTAGTCACGGTGCCGGACGTCGCCCCCCTCCCGCGGGGACGGCCGGGGAGGTGGTGCATGTTCTGGTCGTGGTTCCTCGGTCGGGCCTTCGCCCAGGACGTCCCTCCTGCGCCGACCCCCGACCCGTCCCCGCCCGAGGCGGAGGCGGCGCCCGCGCCCCGCCCCGGCCTGGAGCTCACCGGCATGGGGCGGCGCTCCTTCGACGCCGAGGTGTTCGTCCGCTACGACGGCAACCTCTACTGGCAGGACGAGCTCGTGCTGGCCGACGACCTCGAGGCCCTGCTGCGCGAGCGGCTGGCCGCGGCGCCCGACACCCGCGTCGTCATCACCGGCGACGCGCAGGCGCCCTACGACGCGCTGGTCCGCGTGGTCGTGCTGGCCCGGGCCGCGGGGGCCGAGCGCACGGCGCTGGAGGTGCTGGCGCCCGAGCTCGACCTCACCGACCTCGCCGAGGACCCGCTGTTCCCCGAGGGCGGGGTCACGGTGCTCGACAGCGAGGACGACGCGCGGGCGGCCGATGCGCTGAAGCCCCGCCGCGGCAGCTTCCCGCAGGACCCGTACGCCAACACGTCGTCCTACACGGCCTACGCGCTCGAGTGGGGCGAGACGAAGATCGGGCTCGGCTCCGTCACCACCGGCGTCGCGCCGCGGGTCCAGCTCGGCACGGCGCCGCTGCTGTACACCGCCGCCGTGCTCAACGCGAACCTCAAGGCCGACGTGGTGCGCGAGGGGCCGCTCGACGTGGCGCTCGGCGTGCAGTACTACCACGTCCCCGTCACGAGCTCGCCGCTGGCCGGCGCGTTCCTGGGCGGGCGGCAGGGCGACAACGTGGCCGTCGACGCGTCGTACCTCGGGCTCGGCGTGACGGGGTCGCTGCAGGTGCTGCGTCCGTGGTCGGTGCACTTGCAGGCCTACTGGGCGCGCCCGTCGGTGAAGGGCGAGATCCGGTTCGACGACCTGCCCGAGGTGCTGCTCCCCGGGCTGTCCCTCGGCGGGAACGCGGCCGTGGGGCTCGGCGTGACCGGCGACCTCGGCGTGCTCAACCTCGCCACCGACGTGCGGTTCAACCGGCGCGACAGCGTCTTCGCCTGGCTGCGCTACCCGTTCTACGGGCGGGTCCGGGGGCGCACGAGCGGCGCCATCGGCGGGTTCGAGGACCTCTCCAACGCGGACTTCATCGTGGCCTACGGCGACTGGATCCCGCTGGCCGACAGCTTCTCCTTTGCCGTCGGCTACGACGCGTCGTGGCGGCACTTCGCGCTGCGCACCGGCCTCGGCGTGTCGGCGGTGCGCTTTGCCTGGGTGCTGCAGGCCTTCGAGCTGTCGTACCGGTTCGGCGGGGCGACGCGGCGGCAGGAGCGGCGCATCCGCCGCGGCTTCCAGCAGGCGCCGGACGACGCGACCGAGTGATTGCTGGCGGAGCGGGCGGGAACCGACGCGACCGTGACGCGATCGCGCCCGACGCCTTTCCGTCAATTACTACGGTGCCGCCGGGCGGGGGACCCTGTCGGTCAGGCGCAGCCAGCCGGCATCGTCGCCAGATCTGCTCAGCGCCTGCCCGCCAATAGTCCCCTTTCGCCCGTCAGCACAATTGACGGAAAGGCGTCGGGCGCGAATGCGTCATCAGTACTCCCAGGTGCCGGTCTCGCCGGTGAGCAGCTCGTAGGCGCCGTGGCCCTGCCCCTCCTCGATCTGCCCGGTCACGGTGCCCACCGAGGTGCCCTCCACGTCGCGCAGGTCGAGGATCAGGTCGCCGTCGACGCAGTCCACCTTGGCCGAGCCCTCGAACAAGCCGGTGGCGCTGGTCAGCGTGAGGTGCACGTCGGCGGCACCCGAGTCGGGATCCTCGCTGACGAGCGCCTCGAGCGAGCCCTCGAGGTCGCCGGAGAAGGCGCCCTCGAAGGCGCCGAGCAGGGCACAGATCTGCTCCTCGCAGGCGCAGAGGAGCAGGAGCGGAGCGACGAGCCAGACACGACGGAACATGGGACCTCCCGGTTCGTCCTGGCTACGGGGGACCTCGCCCGACGGATCAGCCGAGGCTAGGTTCCCGCGATGCGGACGCAGCGTGCATGGGTGTGGGCGTGGCTGGCGGCGGGCTGCGGCGGCGCCGAGCTCGGGGAGCAGTGCGCCAACGGGGTCGACGACGACCGCAACGGCGCCGTCGACTGCGACGACCGCGCCTGCGCGCGCCACTGCGACACCGACGGCGACGGCTTCGTCGACGCGCGCCTGCGCGGCGGCACCGACTGCGACGACGACGACGCCGCCGTGAACCCCGACGCCCCCGAGCGCTGCAACCGGCGCGACGACGACTGCGACGGCCTCGTCGACGACGACGACCCCGACATCGAGGCCGACCAGGTGCCGGGCACCCGCCTGGCGCAGCACGTCGACGCCGACGGCGACGGCTTCGGCACCGACAAGGTGGGCATCGCCTGCATCGGCGCGCCGGGCTGGGCCGCGGTCGCCGGCGACTGCGACGACGACGACCCGCGCGTCGCCACGGGGCTCCCCGAGGTGTGCGACGGCGTCGACAACGACTGCGACGGCCTCGTCGACGGCGACGACCCCGACCTGCAAGGCGCCGTCACCGTCTTCCAGGACCGCGACGGCGACGGGCACGGCGCCCCCGGCGTGGCGCGCCTGGGCTGCGTGGGCGAGGGCTGGTCGGCCGATCCCCTCGACTGCGACGACACCCACGCCACCGTCTACGGCGGCGCCGAGGAGGTCTGCGACGGCCTCGACAACGACTGCGACGGCGTGACCGGCCCCGAGGAGCGCGACGGCGACGGCGACGGCGACCCCGTCTGCACCGACTGCGACGACACCGATCCGCGCCGCTCGTCGCGGCTGGAGGAGGTCTGCTCGCCCGACGCCGTCGACGAAGACTGCGACGGCCTCGTCGACGGCATCGACCCCTCGCTCAACCCCTACACCTGCGGGTACTGCCCGCCCGCGCCGCCGCTGGTGCTGCTGCCGCCCATCCACGAGGAGAGCTGGAACCCCTGCCTGCTCGACCCCGCCACCGAGGTCCTCTGCTCGCAGGATCCGCTCCACCACCCCGAAGCCCACGACGACGGCGCCCGGCTGCACCGGATCCGCTGGCGCACCGACGAGGGCCACTGGCGGCCCCAGCTGTTCCTGTTCCTGCCCCCCGGCCCCGGCGACGAGAACCTCAAGATCCTCGAGTGGGCCGCCTTCGCGGGCTACCGCACCATCTCCCTCGGCTACCCCAACCAGGACACGCTCGACCAGGCCTGCGACAACGACCACGCCGACGCCTGCTACCGCGACGTGCTCTACGAGCGGATGTACGGCGTGGACCGCTCGCCCCTGTTCGAGGTCGGCCCGGCGGACTCGCTGGTCGGGCGCCTGACGACCCTGCTCGAGCACCTCACCATCGTCCACCCGGAGATGGGCTTCGAGCGCTACCGCCTGCCGGACGGCAGCCCCGACTGGACGCAGATCGTCGTGGCCGGCTGGTCCGGGGGCGGGGGCCAGGCCGCGTTCGTCTCGAAGTACGAGCCCGTCGCCGCGGGCATCCTGATGTCGGCGCCCAAGGACCACGACACCGCCGACCTCACGCCGGTGGACTGGGTCGCCGCGCCGGGCGTGACCCCGGGCTGCGCGCTGCTGTCGACGTACCACCGCGACGAGCCGTTCAGCAGCCCGCCCGTGGCCATCCTGCCGCGCGCCTGGGACCTGATGGGCATCGTGGACCACCTCTTCGACATCGACCGCAACCCGGGCGTGCCGATCCCGCGCGGCACGACCCGCATCGCGCAGTCGGCGGACGTGGACCAGGTGCTGCCGCCGAGCTGCAACCCCCACGCCGCGGTCGGCCGGGACGGCTGCCTGCGCGACAGCGTCTTCCCGGCGTACGTCTACCTGATGTGCACGGCGGCGACCCTCGACCCGCAGACCTGCGAGGAGGACGCCGCGCCGGCGGCTACTGCAGCACGAACGGGTAGGTGATCGAGGTGCCCGACCCGCTGGTGGACGGGAACTTGATGGCGCTGATGGCGCGCGCGAGGCAGGCCTCGAAGTCGCTGCCGCGGTAGGCCTCCTGCGTGACCTGGGCGTTGGTGGCCGAGCCCGCCGGCAGGATGTTGAAGCGCACGTCGACGCGCGACGGCTTGTCGCCCGCCTGCAGCAGCGGCACGAAGCAGCGCTTGATCTCGAGGTTGTTCGACAGCATCACGTGGATCACGTCCATCGGGACGTTGGCCATCGCGGGCGCGTTGTCGGGGACGGCGGCCGGGATGGGGTCGGGCTCGGGATCGGGCAGCGCCGGCGCGGCCACGGGGGCCGGCGCGGGCGCGGGAGGCGGCGCGCGCACCGGCGCCGGAGCGGGCGCGGGCGCCGGGCCGGCGCGGGCGCCACCTCGCGGTCGCGGCGCGGCGGAGCCGGCGGCGCGGGCTCCGCGGCGGCCAGGCGGCTGTCGCCGGCAGCGGGCGCGGCGGGCGCGGGCTCGGCGACCGGCAGGGGCGCCGGCAGCGGCGCGGCCACCCGCGGCTCGAGGTCTGCGGTGGTGGCGTTGCCGAGGGCCGCGTTGGAGAAGCGGATGTCGTAGGCGTCGATCAGCCGCTCGGCGCTCCACTTCGTGGCCACGAGCGTGGTGGAGATGACCATGGCGAAGACGAAGCCCAGCACCACCGAGAGGAAGGTGCGCGCCGGGCGCCGGCCGCGCGCGCCGGTGAGCAGCACCATGAACGACAGCAGCCCGCCGCCGAAGGTCATGGCGAGTCCGAACCACATGACCAGCGGGTGGTTCCAGACCGACAGGAAGGCGAGCAGGAAGCCGCCGACCAGGGCGGTGCTGGTGCCGAGGAGCGCCCAGTTGAGGTCGCCCGCGGGATCGTGGAGCGCCATGGCCGGGTAGGTGCCCGACCGCGACCGCGAGGCGGCGGGCGGGGGCGTGCTCCGCGGGGCGGGCCCCGGCGTGCGGCGCGAGGGCGGCGGCGTGGACGTGTTCACCGGGCCCGGCAGCGCCGCCGGCATGCTGTTGGCCTGCGGGTTGATCCCCGCGAGGCTGTCTCCCGAGCGCGCCGGCGGCAGCTTCATCTGGCTGTGGCCGTGGCTGTGCCCGTGGTGGCTGTCTCCCGAGCGCGACCGCGACGACGGCGACGGGGAGCGGCTCATGCTGCCGCCCATGCTCGCGTTGCCGCCGCGCGACACCGGGGCGGCGCGCCCTCGGCTCGGCTGCGGCCGCGCGCCGTCGGGCGGGTGGACGGCGAGCTTCGTGTCGGGCGCGTCGTCGAAGTCGTCTTCCGGCTGCGACAGCGTCTGGTCGACCCGCGCCGAGACCATGGGGGTGCCGACGCGCAGGTCGTCGGCCCCGCTCTCGCGGATCGCCCGCGGCGGCGCGCCCACCGGGGTCGGCGGCACGGCGGTGACGAGGGTGCGCTCGTCGGGGTCGGCGTTGGGCTTCGGGCGCGGGATCAGCATGCGGTGGCCGCAGTTGCGGCACGTCGCCTTGTTGACGGCCTTCGTGAGCTTCTCGTCCGGGACCTTGTAGACGGCCCGGCAGTTGTCACAGACGACCTTCATGAGCGATCCCGCGTTGGCCCGGAGGGCTCGTTCCTTGTACCGGCGCCGACACCGGCCCGCAACGGAGGCGTGGCGTCCGCGGCCCTACAGGGCTGCCCGACCCCGGCCCCGGACGTGTAAAAATGTCGTCCAGCGCCTCAGGGGCGGCCGATCACGGACCGGATCGCCGCCGGCGGGACGAACGTGAGCGGCTCGCCCTTCGCCGACCGGTCGATCGCGTCGGCCCAGTAGCGCGCGCCGAGCTTCACGAACCACCCGTCGACCCGTCGGCTGCGCGCCCGCACCCGGTCGACGGGGCCGACCACCAGGGAGGCGACCTTCACGGCGTGGCGGTACGGCGTGCGCGGCAGCTCGAGGCCGTCGGCGAGGTCGTCGCCGATCAGCGCGCGGCAGAACCCCTCCGCGAGCGCGACGCCGCCGGCGTAGCCCTGCTGGCTCGGGGCGTCGAGGATGGCGCGCGCGAGGCGCCGCGAGTCGGCGTCGGGCGGCTCCTGGGTCAGGCGGATCAGGTCGACGAGGCGGGCAGCCTCCTCCTCGGTGGTCGGCACGATGGACGCCTCGGTGCCGAGCAGCACCGACGCCCAGCGCCACAGGTGCATCCAGTCCGCGCCCTGCTCGGCGGTGATCTGCAGCCCGAAGGCGCGCAGCCCCTCGAGGAACACCTGCGAGAACAGCATCGAGGTGGCGACCATGTCGTGCTGGTTGATGGGCTCTCCCCAGGCGGCCACGTCCCACTCGCCCTGCTCGCGGATGAGCCAGCGCACCTTGGCGTGCATCAGCCGCACCTTGACGCACAGCGCGAAGCCCTCGCCGCCGCGCTCGAGCGCCTCGGGCGTGCACACCGTGGAGATGAAGCGCCCGGTCTCGGCCAGCCGCGTGCCCTGGTAGCTGCCGCCGAGGCGGCCGGTCATCACGAGGGGCTTGTTGCCCGCGGGCGAGCAGTACCCGGCCACGAGCGAGCGCGCGCCGAGGACGATCGGGCCGATGGCGAGGGCGCGGAACAGGATCGGCCCGGCCCGCGCGACGCGCTCGCGGTCGACCCACAGCGGGACGCGATCGACCTCGTCGAACAGGGCGCGCATGGCGTCGGGCGCGCCGGGGACGGCGTCGATCCCGTCGGCCAGCGCGCGGTCGACGCACCACCAGGCGCGGTCGCGCTCCAGCGCCTCGACCGCGGCGTCGCCCGCGGGATCGGCGCGCCAGAACCAGGGGGCGAAGCGGTCGACGAGATCGCCGTAGCGCTCCCGGGCCTGGGGGAGGTTGGCGACGCGGTGCGGAAGGTGTCGAGTCATGGGTAGGATTATCCCTCGGGCGGCGGCGGGTTGGGATAGGGACCCTCCTGGGTCGGCCGCGAACGCCCGCTCCACCGTCCAGGATGAGAAGACGCATGGCCTCCTTCGCGCTGGCGCTGGCGCTGTCGCTGTCGGCTCCGGCCGGCGCCGCGCCTCCCCCGCTCGGGTCCGCGGCGAACCAGCCGTATGCCACCGGCGTCCGCCTGATCGAGGAGCTGTTCCTGGAGCCCGAGCGGCTCGACGCCGGCACGATGCTGCGGAGCGCCGCCCGCAGCGCCGTCCACGACCTGCACTGGCTCCAGGCGCGCTACGACCCCGACGGCGTCGACCTGTACCACGGGGCCGGCACCCCCATCGGCCGGGTCGAGGTCCACGACCTCGACGGGCTGCCCGCGGCGCTGGCCCGCCTCGAGGAGCTGATCGTCGGCTCGGGCTACGATCTCGGCGGGGTCGACGTGCGCCTGTCGGTGCTCTCCGGCATGGCCGACGCCCTCGATCGCTACTCCCGGGTGCTGGCCGACGAGCGGCTCGACCGCTTCAACGTGCGCCTCCGCGGCACGCGCGTGGGCATCGGCGCGGGGCTCGACTGGGTCGGCGCGGGCGAGGGCGCCGAGCTGCGGGTCACGGAGGTGAGCCCCGGCGGCCCGGCCGACCTGGCGGGGCTGCACGAGGGCGACGTCGTGCTGCGCATCGACGGGCGCTCCACCGTCAGCATGCCGAGCGCCGAGGTCGGGCGCCGGGTCGGCGGGGAGGACGGCACGCAGCTCACCCTGACGGTGAAGCGGGGCGAGGCCGCCGAAGACGTCGCGCTGACCCGCGCCGAGGTCGTGGTGCCCAACGTCGGGCACCGGGTGCTGGCCGACGGGGTCGGCTACGTCTCCATCGACCACGTGAGCCAGCGCACGGTCGAGAACCTGCGGGCGGCGCTCGACGCGCTGCAGCGCCGGGGCGCGCTCGACAAGGGCCTCGTCATCGACCTGCGCGGGAACACCGGCGGCTCGATGAAGGAGTCGGCCCACGTCGCCGACGTGTTCCTCGACCACGGGCTGCTGCTGCGCACCGTCGGCAAGGACGGCGGGCGCGTGCAGAACCTCCAGGCCGAGATGTACGCCGAGGCCGACGAGGAGGCGCCGCCCGTGCCCGTCGTGGTGGTCGTCGACGACCGCACCGCCTCGGGCTCGGAGATCCTGGCGGGCGCGCTCGTCGAGCTCGACCGCGCCGCGTTGATCGGCACGCGCACGTTCGGCAAGGGCACCGTCCAGAAGATCTACCCGCTGCAGCCCGACATCCGGCTCAAGCTCACCGTCGCGCGCTACCTGCTGGCGAACGACCGCTCGATCTCCGACAACGGGCTCATCCCCGACGTCGTCGTCGGGCGGATCCAGTTCGAGGGCGGGGCCGACGGCGCCGACGACGTGCGGTTCACCGGCTGGGACGAGCGCTGGCAGCAGGTCGCCTGGTCGCGCATCGTCCCCGAGGTGCACACGGGCACGGGCGACGTGGACCTGCCGGTGGAGATCGCGCGCCGCGCGGTGCTGCACACCGAGGGCACCTCGCGCGACGCCATCGTGGCGCAGCTGCAGCGCCAGGCGGCCGAGGCGGCCACGGAGCAGCAGGCGCGGCTGCGCGTCGCGCTCGAGGCCAAGGGGCTCGACTGGAGCCCCACCGAGCGGCCGGTGGCCGGCGCGGCCGAGCGGATCGCCGCCAAGGTGCGGCTCGACGCCGTCCGCGGCCAGGGCGACACCTGGACCCTGCGCGCCACCGTGGCCAACGCCGACCCGAACGCGCTGCACCAGTCGCTGGTCGAGCTCACCTGCCCCACGGCGCCCTACTGGGACGGCGTGGTGGTGCCCATCGGGCGCGTGGCGTCGGGCGGCTCGGCGTCGGGGCGGGTGCGGGTGGCGCTGCCGCCCGGGGTGGACCCGCGCCAGGACCTCGTGAAGGTGCGCCTGCGCGCCGACGGGCGGCTGCCGCTGGCCGTGGGCGAGCAGGTGCTGGAGGGCGAGTCCACCGCGCTGCCGGCGCTGCGGGCGAGGGCGAAGCTCGCGCCGGTGCCGGGCGAGGTCGGGCCCCACGGCTTCCCCGTCCAGCAGGCCGACGTGACCTTGCAGAACCTCACGAAGACGCCCATCCACGGCCTCGAGGCGCGGTTCGGCTTCCCCGGCACCGACGCCGTCGAGCTGCTCGACCACGGCGCGCGGCTCGCCGAGCTCGGCCCGAAGCGCGACGCCCACGTCACCATGCTCCTCGAGGTCGGGCCCACCGCGCCGGCCGTGCTGCCGCTGTCGCTCGAGGTCGACGCCGACCGCTTCGGGCCGCTGGCCGGATGGCCGCTGGCGCTGCCCGTCGACGGGCAGGAGGTCGTGCTGCAGCCGCCGGCGATCCAGGCCGAGGCGCCGAGCCGATCGGCGCCGGCCGGGCTGTACACGCTGCCCGTGGTCGTGACCGACGACCGGCGGGTCGACCACGTCGTGGTGTGGGTCAACGGCGAGAAGGCGGCGTGGGTGCCGGGCGGCAGCGAGCAGGTCCAGCTGGCGCCGAGCTTCGCCATCGTGGCGGGCGACAACCGCATCGTGGTGCAGACGGAGGACGACCAGCACCTGGTCGCCGTCCGGGTGGTGTCGGTGCGCGGCGAGGCCGAGCCCGAGACGGTCGACGCCGGGATGTGAGCCCTACGGCGCGTCCGGCGGCGTCCACGGGAACGGGGCGGCCGAGCGGCGCGCGGCGTCGAGCTGCTCCTGCTCCCAGCCCGGGAACGGGTGGTCGCTCGCCTGCACCTCGGCGCGCACGAAGCTGCCGACGATGTCGCGCACCTGCGCCCCCCACGCCGTCTCCGTGCGGGTGTCCCAGAACGCGTACAGCGCGGCGCGCCGGGCGCGGAAGGTGGGCAGCGGGCGCTCGCCCTCGAGGGGGCGCCCCTCGGCCCACAGGGCGTCGAGGCGGGCGGGGAGCGCGTCGAGCGTGCCCTGGAGGGCGGCGTCGGCCAGGCGGTCGCCGAGCGCGCCGAGCGGGGCGGCGGTGGCGCGCGCGACGCGGTCCTCGACCTGCTTCCAGCGGCGGTCCGACACGGTGACGCTGCCGGCGTCGATGCAGTAGGTCGGGACGACGGCGCAGAGCATCCAGGTGGGCACGTTCGTGCCCGGGAGGGGCGGCGGCTCGCGCAGCCGGGGGGCGCGGCGGCGGGTGGCGAGGCGGCCGTCGTCGTAGAGCACGACCTTGCCCTTCCAGCCGGCGTCCTGGACGAAGACCGTGCGGCCGTCGCGCGCGCGCGCCCGGTCGTAGCCGAGGGACACGATCTCGTCGACGACGGCCTGCCGCGCCGCGCGGACCCGGTCGGCCTCGACGGTGCCCTCCTCCGACACCGGGGGATCCGCCGCCGCCGCGGGGGCGGTCGCCAGCAGCGCTGCCACGAGGGGGAGGGAGGGGTCCACCCGGGGAGCCTAGCGCGGGATACGTGACGACGCCGGATCGACGCCGAGGCGGCGCCCGCGGGGGAAATTCTGCTGCGGATCCGGCCGCAGTCCGATACACGGGCCCCTCGCGCCGTGGTGCCGACGCCGATCGGTGGAGCCCATCGTGTCCAGAGCGAGCCAACCCGTGCAGGAGCGCCGCCCTTGAGCGACGACGCCGAGGCGTCGGTCGACGCCCAGGCCGACCTGCTCGAGGGCCTGGTCCGGGAGCTCGAACGGCGGGCGCGCATCGAGGACCCCGAGAACCGCCGTGCCCTCGACGTCCACATCGCCGAGCTCTGCGAGCAGGTGGGCCTCGCGCTCGACCAGGGCGTCCGCACCGACACCGGGCTCGCGCCGCCGCGGCGGGTCGCCGTCGCGTTCGGGCTGGCGCTGCACTCGGCGCCGCACTTCGCCGCGACGATCCCCGTGCCGGCGCGCGACGGCACCGTCGACCCGGAGGAGCTGCCGCGGCGGGAGGCCGATCCTGCGCCGGTGGTGAGCTTCGAGGTGTACGAGCGGGCGCTCGGCCTCGGCCAGTGGGAGGTCGACGAGCTGCGGGAGGAGATCGACCGGCGCGCCGGCAAGGTCCTCAAGCAGATCCGCACCGTGAACTGGCTGTGGTCGTTCTTCGGGCTGCCGGCGTCGGGGGCCAACGCGCTGGCGCGGATCCTGATGCCCGGGATGGAGGACGTGGGGGTCGACCTCGTCCGGCGCGGGGGGCACCTGTACCTGCTGGTCGACGACGTGCAGCCCTCGCCGCTGCCGGCGCTGTTCCTCCCCTGGCTCGCGACCGATGCCACGCTGGGGCCGACCTCGTTCCAGGCGCGGGGGGTCGATCGGGGGCTGCGAAACCGCATCGCGCGCGGCATCGGCGCCGACGACGACGAGGTGGCCGAGCTGCTCGAGGAGATGGTGTCGGTGCTGCCGCGGCGCGGGGCGGCGCCGTTTCTGCAGGTCGACCAGTGGCGCAGCTACGGGTACGCCGTGGTCACCGACCTCGGCACCGCCTACACCTGGGGCGACTGGCTCATCCGGGCGATCCCGCCCGACAGCCTGGAGTGGCGGAGCTGGCTGAAGCTCGGCTCCGAGGGGATCACCGTCAAGGGCACGCCCGAGAAGGTGTTCGACGCGCTGGCGCTGCCGCGCGTCACCGCGATGGTGCGGCTCATGTACACGTCGATGCTGGCCTCGCTCGACCGCGACGTCGAGGAGGTCGACATCGACGTCCGCCCCGAGGACGTCGACCTGTACGACGTGCCGCGGCACATGCGGGCCGTGCTCGGGCCGATGTTCGCGTGGGCGGGGCGCTCCTCCACGCACAAGCACCTCGCGCGGGAGCTCGACCGGCCCGTCGAGGAGGTCATGGTCGTGATGGAGCAGGTCCGGGAGGCCTGGGTGCGCCACGCCGGGATCAGCTGGTACGGGCCGCCGGGCACCAAGACCCCGTCCATCCAGACGCTCGTGCTGGAGCACCTCGTGGTGCTGCACCGGTCGCTGCGGCACATGCTGGAGCGCCCGTCCGACGCGCGGGCCGACCACGTCGATCTGCTGCTGCTGTTCGCCGCGCACTACCTGCGGGAGGCGCGGCTCGAGCGGCTGTGGGTGCGCTCGCTGTCGGACTGTGCCGACGGCGACTCGCGGCTGCCGCCGCCCGAGGACATCGTCGGGCACTGGTTCTGGCGGTCGTGGCAGCGGCTGCTCGACGAGATCGAGCTCGAGGGGGCGGGCGAGACCAGCGGCTGAGGCGCGTTTCCGCCCGATGACGCAATTCATGGTCGTGTGCTCGGGGCCGGGCGCCGGGCACCCGAACGTGCGGACGGGAGCGATGGCGTCGAGCCGGAGTGACGTTCGCCCGCCCGCCGCCCGGCCCTGCGCGCACTCCAGCCCCGCGGGCGAGCGGCTTGGCACGGCTGCCCCGGCGCGTACCGAATTGCGCGGGCGGAGCCGGCGGGAGCGCGATGCGGCCGCTTGCCGAGCTTCAATCGCCATGGGTTCGCGGTCGCATGGCGCTCCTGTCGTGCGAGCACGCGCCGTGGTGATGGGGAGTTGGCGTTCGCCCGCGAAGCCGGGCGGACGACAACTCCGCCCGACGCGTTTCCGTCCTCAGCGGCGGCCGGCCAGGGCGAGGGCGCCGAAGCCGACGGCGCCGAAGGCCACGGCGAGGGCGACGAGCGTGTGCAGGGCGGCGGGGGTCCACCCGCCGTCGACGCCCACGCTGGCGGCGCCCGCGGCCAGCGCCGCCGCGAAGGCGAGCCTTCCAGCGAGGCTCACGACCGAGAGGTAGGTCGCCCGCACCCGCGCGGTCAGGCGCGGGTGGAAGGTCGCCGCCACGACGGGGCCGGACAGCGCGTTCGGGACGGCGCGCAGCAGCAGGACGACCAGCACCACCGGGTGCAGCCACGCCATGGCGCCGGTGACCGCGATCAGCCCGGCCGCGGCGCCGAGGAGCACGGTGCGGACGCCGTAGCGCTCGGCGAGGGCGGGGCCGTGGGGGCTCGCCAGGGCGGCGACGGCGGTGACCAGCGCGGTGACGGCGCCGGAGACGGCCGGGGCGGCACGGTAGTGCGGCTGGTCCAGGGCACCGGCGACGAGCTCGAGCCAGGGCTGGACGAGCTCGTAGGGCACGTGCACGGAGACCGTGAACAGGACGACGAAGCCCGTGGTCCAGCGGACGATGCGGTCGTCGAGGGCGCGGCGGACGGCGCGGGCCTGGTCGGCGAGGCTCGGCGGCGCCTCGGTGGCGGGGGGCTCGACCATGGCGAGGGCCGCGGCGACGGCCACCAGCCCGGCGACGGCCGACAGCGCGTGGCCGAGACGCAGGTCGATGCCGGCGGAGAGGCCGCCGATCAGCGCGGCGCCGGCCTGGACCCGCAGGGCGACGGACTGGGCGGCGGCCTCGCGGTGCCCGATCTCGTGGGGGCGGCCCAGCGCGACGAGCGTGTCGTAGAGCAGGGAGGAGTCGGAGCCCGAGTGGAAGGCCATGCCGGCGGCGAGCAGGAGCTGGCCGAGGGCGAAGGTGGCGAAGCTGCCGCCCGCGGCGATGACGGCGCTGCCGGCGACCCAGCAGAGCGCGCCGATGGCGAGGGTGGGGCGTCGGCCGAGGCGATCGGACATCACGCCGCTCGGCACCTCGAGCACGACGACGCCGAGGTAGTACAGCGCCTCGAGGCGCAGGACGTGGGCGGGGTCGAGGTGCTGGGAGAACCAGAGGACGTGGACGGGGAGCCAGAACAGGGCCGCGCGACCGGCCTGGAGCCAGGGGTACCAGCGGAGGTTGCGCTCGAGCGACATGGACGGGGAGTGTAGCGCTGCGCCCGTGCCCGTGCCCGGGGTCCGCGGACGACGACATGGGCCACTCTCCCACGCACGGGGTCGCTCGATCGCACGCCCCGGCCCGGTAGGCGCCCGGGTGGGTTCGATCATCGCCATGCTCACGGTGCGATCGGGGCAGGCTCGCGCACCGGATGAATTGTCGTCCGCCTCCGCTCGAGTCGAACCCGGTAGGCGGCCGATAGCCAAGCAGAGATCGGTACTCTCGCCAGAGGATGAAATCAGGTCGGGCCGGATCCGCTTCCGGACGGCAGGAACGAAGCAAGAACCAGAGCTATCGCCCCAGGATGAAATCGGGTCGGGCCGGATCTGCTTCCGGATGGCGGTACCCAGGTAGGAACCATCGCAATCGCGAGAGGCTCGACTCAGCTCGGGCCGGATCTGCTTCCGCAACAGGATGAATTACGACGGGCGCGTGCGCGCCGAAATGGCTTCCCGATTCCTGGACACGCTGGAGCAACCTCGTGAACGGAGCAGGAATCGGGCAAGCCCCATCGGCTTTGCTCGCGCAATTCAGGTCGGGCCCGATCCGCTTCCGGTGCGTGGTTCTCAGCCTCGAAGCCTACGGATACGCCCCGTCTCCTCGACGAGGCCGTGTTCGCCTGCACCCCGCCCGATCCAGCCCAGCGCGAATTCACCGCCGAGCACCAGTCTACGACGAAGGTCTGGCCCACCCGTCCGACGCCCGGCCCCGCTTTGCTTCGTTCCCGGATGAGTTCAGGTCGGGCCCGATCCGCTTCCGGATGGGCGGCCTCTCGGACTAAACGCAAATTTCAAGGCCAACAAGCCCGGACCCCCGATCCCGATCTTCCACAGCGGCGCAGCAGGGCAGGGCCGTCCGCCGGACGCGCGGGTCGGCGACGCGTTGCTCGTGGTCGTGGTCGTGGTCGGGCGGACGTTCCGGGACGGGTACCTGTGTCGTGCCGCCAGAGCAGCGTGATCGAGTTCTCCCCTGTACCTTCTCGAATCATTCACACCACCGAAACGTTCCCTTCAGGACATTCAAGCGGCGTGTGGTCGGCACCCGGGTCAATTCTGCAGTCGCCGGCTCGCTCCGATGCCGACGCGGCGGCCCTCGCGGTCGCTCGTCGGGGGGGCCAGCGCGCCCTGACGGCGCGAACCGAACCGAGGAGCCAGAGATGATCCGCAACCTGTCCGATGTCGTGAGCGTGCTGGTCCTGACGGGCGGCCTGACGATGGCCGCCTGCAGCGGCGACAGCGACAAGGAGTCCGGCGACACCGCCACCGAGACGCCGACCTCCGGCTGCCCCACCAGCGGGTGCCCGAACACCGGCTGCCCCACGACCGGCTGCCCCACCACCGGCTGTCCCACCACGGGCTGCCCCACCACGGGCTGCCCCACCACGGGCTGCCCCACCAGCGGCTGCCCCACCTCCGGCTGCCCCACCTCCGGCTGCCCCACCTCCGGCTGCCCCACCAGCGGCTGCCCGACGAACGGCGACACCGGCGTTCCCCAGTGACGGCACCGACGTAAGAGCCTGCGAACCACCGACCGAGGAGACCCCGTGATCCGCAACCTGGAAGACCTCGCCCGCGCAGCTGCGCTCGGCGCCGTCGTGCTGGCGACCGCGTGCAGCGGCGACGACGGCGACAAGACCACCGGCGACACCGCCCCGATGTCGGGCTGCCCGACCAGCGGCTGCCCCACCTCGGGCTGCCCCAACACCGGCTGCCCGACGACCGGCTGCCCCACCACGGGGTGTCCGACGACCGGCTGCCCCACCTCCGGCTGCCCGACGGCCGCCGAGGGCCCGGGCGCCTTCGCGCCGGACTACGCCACGAGCGGTGAGTTCTTCACGCTGATGGCCGGCCCCGTCGACGCGGGCAGCGTCCACGGCACGGTGCAGATCTGGTACTCCACCAACGTCCGCACCCAGGTGGAAGCGGGCACCCCGTTCACGGCCCCGGTCGGGACGGTGGCGATCAAGGAGCAGACCAACGGCGCCGGCGACGCCATCGTGGTCATGATCAAGCAGGAGGCCGGCTACGACGCGGCCCACAACGACTGGCTGTACGAGCAGCGCGACGCCGGCGGCACGCTGGGCAACTCCGGCCCGCTGCAGGGCTGCTGGTCCTGCCACCAGGGCTGGCCCGACACCGACTACCTCGCGGGCACCGACCTCCGATAGCCTCCTGCGGACCCGCCCGTCCTCCTCCTGCTCGTGAGGGCGGGTCCGCAATGGCCATGGGCGCGTGCTCGCACCGCGCAATTCCTGCGGTGCCGGCTGATGCCACCGGAAGCAAGCCGGGTCGAGTGAGACACCCGCGGGAGGTATGCCTCCCTCGATCGCACAGTTGGACCCCATTCGGGCGACCTGGCGAGGCGGGCACGCTCGAGAGTGACGGTTGTATCGTCACGGCACGCGCCGGGTGTGCGATCGAGGGCAGCTTACCTCCCCGAGGTGTGCGATCTGCCCTGGCTTGCCTGGGGGGAAGCCGGCGCGAACCCGCTCCGGCCGGATCTGCTTCCGCAGCTGGATGAATTCAGGTCGGCGAGGCTGCGGGTGCGGTCCAGTCGCTGCTCGATGCGGAACGAGGCGACGCTCGGCTCGGCCAGCAGTTCCTCGTGGTCATGGGCCGCACCGCGGCGATGCTCACCTGATCCACCGCCACCGGCCGTAGTCGACGCAGCCCGCCACGCCGGGCTCGCTCGGCGTGGGGGGGGTCGTGGTGGTGGTCGTGGTCGTGATGACCTCGCGCACTTCGAGAGGGCTCGCGGCGCCATCTCCGACAGGCTAACCCTCGGGCTCGCGCAGGCCGCCCACCGGCCCCTCCGCGAGCGCCAGCGCGCCCTGCTCGAAGCCCTCCGCGATCGACAGCCCGCCCGCGACCTCGGGCGGCACCTTGGCGCGGATCGCGGCCAGCGCTTCGCGCACCGCCCGCGCGTCGGCCGCCCCCGCTTCCGCCGCAGCCAGCCGGGCCAGGATGCGGGGCGTCCCCGAGCGGGCGAGCCCCCGCGCGGCGTCTCCGCCGAGCTCGGGGTCGGCGAGCGCGCCGAGCAGCGCCTCCTCGACCGCGTGGAGCGCTTCGGGATCGCCCTGCACCCGCTCGCCGAGCGCCAGCGCCGCCCGCACCCGCCAGGTGCGCGACCCGGCCGTCACCAGCTGCAGGACCGTGTCTCGGCCGGCGTCGCCGAGCGCGAGCGCCGCCGCGAGGCGCACCCCCACGTCGACGTCGGCCTCGCAGGCGCGCAGGAACGCCGGGTCGGCCGGCCCCTGCGCGAGCCGCGCCTCCAGCGCCAGCAGGCGCACCGCGGCGGAGCGATCGGCGCGCGCCGCCCGCTCGAGCCGCGGGAGCAGCTCGTCGCGCACGGCCCGGGCCATCGGGTGGTGCGCGGCGGCCAGCGCGGCGATCTTCTCGCCGAGGTCCCCCGAGGAGCCCGGCGTCCACAGCAGCTGCCAGCGGCGGCCCCGGAACTCGCCCCCGGCCTCGACCGCGGCGCGGACCGCCTCGCGGACCGTCGGATCGAGGACGGCGCGCGCCTGCGCCGGATCCGCCGCGGTGACGTGGACGCCGTGGTCGAACGCGGCCTCGCCGATCAGCAGGTCGCCGTAGCCGACCGCGCCGGCGAGCTGGCTGCGGAGGGTCTCGGCGCGCAGGGTGAGCTCGAGGCCGGCGATCTCGGGCAGCAGCACGGCGAGCCGCGTGGGCTGGCCCTCGCCGTCGAGCTCGGCGCGCCCCTCGACGTCGAGCCCGGCGACGAAGCCGCGGGCGCGCTTCGGGTCGCGCCACCGCAGCCCCGCGTCGTTCACCGCGCTGTGGATGCGGCCGGCGCGGCTCGGGAACAGCAGCGCCGCGCCGCCCCACATCAGCCGGAAGACCAGCCCGAACACCAGCTCCAGGAGAACGTCCATGCGAGAGTCTATCCAGTGCGGGGCGGGGTCGCGGCGGTGGGATACCCCACCGCGTGCGCCTCACCGTCCCCATCGAAGGGCCGCTGGACCTCGTCCGCACCGTCACCGGCAGCGCCCAGTGGGGCGGGTGCAGCTGGATCCAGCGCGAGGGCGACGCCGTCTGGTACGCCACCCGCGCCCCCGACGGCCCCGCCACGGTGCGGCTCGCCGCCGAAGCCGGCCGGCTCGTCGCCGAGGCCTGGGGCCCCGGCGCGGACTGGCTGCTCTCCGGCGCCGCCGCCCTCGCGGGGCTCCACGACGACCCGTCGCGCCTGCGCACCGACCACCCGGTGGTGCGGCGGCTCCAGAAGGAGCGCCACGGCGTCCGCCTGTCGAACACCGGCCAGGTCTACCCGACGCTCATCGCCGCCATCCTCGCCCAGAAGGTGACGGGCCTCGAGAGCCGGGCCCAGCTGCGGCGCATCGCCTGGGCCTGGGGCGAGCGCGCGCCCGGCCCGCGCGACGACCTGTGGATCCTGCCGCCGCCGGCGCGCCTCGCCGAGACCCCGTACTACGCGGTCCACCCGCTGGGCGTCGAGCGCAAGCGCGCCATCATCGTGATCGAGGCGGCGCGGCGGATCCGCCGGCTCGAGGAGGCCGTGCGCATGCCGTTCCCCGAGGCGTCGGCCCGGCTGCAGGCGCTGCGCGGCATCGGCCCGTGGACGGCGGGGGTCGTGCTCGCCGAGGCCCTGGGCGACCCCGACGCCGTGCCGATCGGCGACTACCACCTGCCGAACACCGTCGCGTGGCACCTCGCCGGCGAGCCCCGGCGGCGACGACGACCGCATGCTGGCCACTCTCCTCGCCCCGTTCGGCGATCAGCGCGGCCGGGTCGTCCGGCTGCTGAAGACGGCCGCTCGGCGCCGAAGCAGGCCCGCGCACCGAGCCGCGCGACATCAGGGGGCTGTAGCGAGCGCGGCGTACACGTCGCCCGAGCGGTCGCCGGGGCCGAGCGCGTCGATCCAGCGGCGGATGCCGTCGGCGTCGAGCGGGTCGCTCGGGCGGTGCGTCTCGCCAGCGACACGTAGCGGGTAGCGCCCGAGCGCCTCCAGGCGGTCGACGCAGGCCACGCCGCGGTCAGCGCCGCGGGCAGCACCTCGAACGACAGGCGCGCAGCGCCGCGACAGCCCGGCGAGGACCTGGTGCTCGAGGCCCTCCACGTCGATCTTGGCGAAGGCCGGCTCGCCGTGGGCCTCGACCAGGGCGTCGAGCGTGGTGACCTCGACGGGCACGACCTCGTCCCAGGCGACGCCCGCGAACGACGCCTCCTGCGACACCGTGTCGATCCAGCTCGGATCGAACGTGGTGACCGTGGGGTGCCGGCGGCTGATCCGCAGCTCGAGCCGCCCGGAGCCTTCGGCAGGCGACGCCCACGGGGAGTAGCGTCACGTCGCGGTCGGCGTCGTACAGCCAGTGGAGCACGGACAGGCAGGCCGGCTGCGGCTCGACGGCCACGACCCGCGCCCCGAGCCGCCGGAACGACGCGATGCGGTTGCCCACGTGGCTGCCCACGTCGAAGCACAGGTCGCCCGGCCGCACGTAGTCGGCGTACAGGCGGTCCATGCGGCGCCGCTTTCCAGGGCTGCCCGTAGATGGCGAGCGAGCGCGCCAGACCGAGCTACAGGCGTTCATCGATGGCCCAGCGCCCGGAGCGCGGCCCTCGACGGCGGCGCCGCCGCCGCCTCGGCGGTGCCGTCGGCGCAGCTCGGCCTCCTGGGCCGCGGTTCGGGCAGCAGCGGGTGGTCGGCCGGCGCGCGCCGTCGGCGGTGACGACCCAGCCGCCTGCCGTGGGCGAGGCCACCAGCGAGGCCTGGCGGTGCGGCACCCGCCGGCGGCGGGTCCGCTCGGGTCGAGGCCCGCCGCGGCCGCCGCGAGCCGCTCATGTCCTCGGCAGCCTGGGCGCGCAGGTCGTGGGCCAGGCCGGTCGCGCGTGTGGCCGAACAGCCCTCGCGCGGCGCCTCGCGGCGCACCACGACATGGCCGTCGTTGATGTTCAGTGCGCCGCGCGCCCCGACACCGTCCAGTCGAACACGCGCAGCTGCAGCGCCGGAACCGGCCTCGATCCACGCCACGTGGGGCGCGGCGTCGGCCTGGCCCGCGAGGCGGCTGCAGCGCCACGCCGTCGAGCCCGTCGGGCTTCGTGAGGCCCACCGCCGTGAGGATCGGCGGCTACGTCCTCAGGCGCGCCACCCCGTCGTCGGTGCCCGCCGGCACGCCGTCGCCGGCGAAGACCAGCGGGATGTGCACGTCGGCGTCGTCGACGCTCGGGCCGTGCTCGAAGAACAGGCCGTCCTCGCCCTGGTTCTCGCCGTGGTCGGCGGTGAACACCACCAGCCGCGGGCCGGGCCGCGCCTCGGCCAGCCCGGCCAGCAGCGCGCCGACGGCCTCGTCGACCGCGGCGATCTCGGCGTCGTACAGCGCGCGGCACTCGTCGAGCATCGCGGTCGCCCGGCCGCCGCGATCCGCGAACAGCTCGACCCGGCGCAGCTTCCCGGCCGCAGCCTGCTCCGCGACCCGGCGGCAGGTCGGCGCGTCGGGCTGCACGGGGCCGTGGGGGTCGGGCAGGTACGGGAAGTGCGGGTCGGCGAAGTGGACCCACAGGTAGGCGGGCTCGGCGCCCTCGAGCCCGCGCGCCAGGGCGAGCGCGCGCTCGGCCATCGACGCCGCGCGCTCGTCGTGGTGGACCTCGAACTGGTCGAAGCCCCGGTCCATCGCCTGCTCCGGGCTGACGACCGCCATGGCGCTCACCGCGGCCGTCTGCCAGCCGGCGGCGGCGAGCCAGCCCGCGAGGCGCCCCTCGGCCGTCACCACGTCGCCGACCTCGCGCGCGCCGTGGTGCGTGGGGCGCAGCCCCGTCTGCAGCGACGCCAGCGCCGGGGTCGTGCGCGGCTCGGGGGTCGTGGCGCGGCGGAACGCGAAGCCCGAGCGCGCGAGCGCGTCGATCGCGGGGGTGTGCGCCGCCTCGTGGCCCAGGAAGCCGAGGTGGTCGGCCCGCAGGGTGTCGACGGAGACGACGATCACGTCGGGGCGGGTGTGCGGGGTCGGCGCGACGGGCGCGGAGCCGCATCCCGCCGCGAGCAGCGCGAGGATCACCGCTCGAGCCCCGGCTCGGCGCGGTGGACCCACAGCCAGCGGGTGTCGAGCGCGAACGAGCCCACCAGCGCGAGCAGCCCGAAGGCGGCGATCGCGGCCGCGAGGCCGGGCACGGGCCAGGGCACGAGCGCCCAGATGAGGCAGGTCACCTGCACGCCGCACACGAAGCGGCGGCGGTTGGTCGGGTACAGCTCGCGCGTCATCCAGGGCCAGATCGCGGCGGCGGCGACGAAGACGTAGCGCAGGGCGCCGGCCAGGAAGACCCACAGCCCGGCCCGGTCGAGGTGCCACACGAGGCCGCACAGCACGAGGACGGTGATCGCGTCGAGCTCCATGTCGAGCCGGGCGCCGAAGGGCGAGGCGCGGCCCGAGGCGCGGGCGAGCCGGCCGTCGAGCCAGTCGAGCACGAAGGCGGCGCCGCTCGCGAAGAACAGCGGCCAGACCATGGCCTCGGCCGAGGGCTCCCCGAGGAACGCGGCCGTGGCGCCGACCAGCACGGAGCGGAACAGGGTCACGCCGTTGGCCGCGCCGAGGGTGGGCCAGCGGTGGTGCACGAGCGACGGCAGCGCGGCGAACGCCAGCACGACCGGCACCAGCACCGCCTTGGCCACGAACCCGAGCAGCGGCGCGCCGGTGATCCCCACCACCGCGCCGAGCCCCCACGCCGTCAGCGCCGTGCCGAGGATCGCCGAGCCCACCGCGAGGGAGGCCCGCCGACGCAGCGCGGCATACTGTGCGGAGGCAACCACCTGGCCCGCGTCGGGCTCGACTTCCTGACGTACCGAGGTCATCCGCGGACCTTAACTCGCCGGATCCGGAAGCCGCGCGCGCGTTGTGGGTCGTCGGCCCCCGCACCGCGGAGATCCGCCCCGAGCGCTTGCGCGCGCCCGGGCCGGGCGAGGTCCGCGTGCGCACCACCTGGTCGGGGATCAGCCGGGGCACGGAGCGGCTGGTGCTCGAGGGCCGCGTGCCGCCGTCGCTGGCGCAGTCGATGCGCGCGCCGCACCAGGCCGGCGACTTCCCGTGGCCCGTCAAGTACGGCTACTGCAACGTCGGCGTGGTCGAGGCGGGCGCCCTGCCCGCGGGCACGCGCGTCTTCTGCCTGTTCCCGCACCAGGATCGCTACGTGGTGGGTGCCGACCAGGTCGTGGCCCTGCCCGACGACGAGCCGAGCGAGCGCGCCGTGCTCGCGGACAACGTCGAGACGGCGGTGAACGCGGTGTGGGACGCCCAGGTGGGCCCGGGCGACCGGGTCACCGTCGTCGGCGCCGGCGTGGTCGGCTCGCTGGTGGGGTGGATCTGCGCCGGCATCCCCGGGGTGCGGGTCGTGCTGGTCGATCCCCTCCCCGCCCGCGCCGAGGCCGCCCGCGCGCTCGGCTGCGCCTGGTCGCCGCCCGAGGGCGCCCCGGGCGACCAGGACGTCGTGTTCCACGCGAGCGCGACCCCCGCCGGCCTCGCCACGGCGCTTTCGCTGGCCGGCCCCGAAGCGATGGTCGTCGAGCTGTCGTGGTACGGCACCACGCCCGTGCCGGCGCCGCTCGGCGAGGCGTTCCACCACCGGCGGCTGCAGCTCCGCTCGAGCCAGGTGGGGTCGCTGCCGCCCGCGCGGCGGCCCCGCTGGGACTACCGCCGGCGGCTCGGCCTGGCGCTCGCGCTGCTCGCCGACCCGGCACCCGACGTGCTCGTCGACGGCGAGGTGGCGTTCGAGGCGCTGCCGGTCGCGCTGCCCGAGATCTGCGGCCCCGCCGGCCCGCTGTGCCGCCGCGTCCGCTATCCCTCGTCATGAAATCACACCCGGACTTGCGCCTGCGCGCCGCGGCCCGCTAAGTCGCCGGCTCCAGGAACCAGCGTCCGAGCGCGGACGAACATGATGGAGCGTGGATGTTTCGGGTGACGGTGCGCGACCGGGTCATGATCGCCCACTCCTTCCGCGGCGAGGTGTTCGGGCCCGCGCAGCAGCTCCACGGCGCGACCTACGTGGTCGAGGCCGAGTTCGGCGCCCGCAAGCTCGACGCCGACGGGCTGGTCGTCGACATCGGACTCGCGCACCAGGCCCTCTCCGAGGTCCTCGCGCCGCTGGCCTACAAGAACCTCGACGACCTCGAGGCCTTCGCCGGCGCCAACACCACGACCGAGTTCCTGGCGGGCGCCATCTGGGACCGCATCCAGCAGCGCATCAGCGCCGGCGCCCTCGGCCGCAGCGAGCTCGACGAGCTCAAGATCACCCTCCGCGAGAGCGACGTCGCCTGGGCGTCCTACGATGCGCCGGTCCGGTGACGACCGCCGAGTGGTGCAGGCCGCCGCGTCGATCGCGGTCACGGTCGCGCTGCTCGCCTGGGTCGTCACCCGGCTCGACCGACACGCGCTGGCGAGCGAGCTCGGCGCGGTGCGGCCCGCCTGGCTCCTCCTCGCCGCGGCGCTCGGCCCGCTGCAGGTCGCGCTCGCGGCCGAGCGCTGGCGCGTCGCCTGCCGCCGGCTCGGCCAGCCGCTCGCCCGGCGCCGCGCGGTCACCGAGGTCGCCTTGTCGAACCTGCTGAACCAGCTGCTCCCGGGCGGCATCGCCGGCGACGCCATCCGCGCCTGGCGGGCCCATGGCGGCCCCGCCGCGGCAGCGCCCGACACCGCGCCCAGCCCCGTCGGGCTCGCGGCGTCGGTCCGGGCGGTCCTCGCCGACCGCATGGTGGGGCTGATGGTGCACATGGCCGTCGTCGCGGCGGGCCTCGCCGGCTGGCTGTCGCTGCACGACGCGCCGCTGCCCCCGGGTGCGGTGCCCGTCGCGCTGATCGTGGCGCTCGGGCTCGCCGGCCTGGTGCTCGCGCCGCGCGCGCTGCCCGGCGTGGGCGGGCTCGGCGCCGACCTCCGTCGCATCCTCGGCCACCCGCCCACGGCCGCGCGGGCCGTGCTGCTCTCGGCCCTGTCGACGGGCAGCTTCCTGCTGGGCTTCGCCCTGTGCGCCCAGGCGCTCGGCAGCTCGCTCGGCGCGGCCGCCTTCACCGCCGTGCCGCTGGTGCTGCTGTCGATGGCCGTGCCCATCGGCTTCGCGGGGTGGGGCCTGCGCGAGGCCACCGCCGCCGCCGTCCTGCCCCGCCTCGGCTGGTCGCTCGAGG
This sequence comes from Myxococcota bacterium, assembly GCA_041389545.1. Lineage (GTDB taxonomy): Bacteria > Myxococcota_A > UBA796 > UBA796 > JACKER01. Next base: position 82,132 of record JAWKRQ010000043.1, read on the forward strand.
CCGCCGTCGCGCTGTCGGCCTGCTACGGCCTGTCCGTGCTGATCGGCGCCCTGCCCGGCGCCGTCGTGCCGATGCTCCCGGGGGAGCGGTGAGCGACCCGCGGCGCGCCGTGCTCTCCTGGGGCCCCGCCGCCGTGGCCGTGGTGGCGCTGCTCCTGCTGCCCACCGTGCCGAACGCCATGTGGCGCGGCGCCCTCGGCGTGAGCCCCGAAGCGGCGCTGCTGCTCGCGCTGCTGGCGGCCGCGCGCCTGCTCCGCGCGGGCGGGCCCGTGGGGTGGCTCGGCAGCTGGCGCGCCTGGCTCCTCGGCGGGGCCTGGGCGCTCCTGATGAGCTTCGAGATCGCGCTGCAGACCGCGCGCTACGCCACCAACGAGAACCTCCCGCTCTACGACGCCGCGCTGCTGAGCCGCCACCTCTACATCCTCGGCCGCGACCTGTACGGCGGCTGGATGCAGCTCGCGCTGCTCGGCCTCGCCGTGGCGCCGTTCGTGCTGTGGGCGGTCGGCGCCGCGCTGCTCGGCCGGGTCGAGGCGGCGCTCGCGGCGCGGCCGCCGCGCGACCTCGCGATCGCCGGCGCCGTCGCCATCGCGCTCGCGCTGGTGGGCGGCGGCCTGCTCCCCAAGGGCCGCTGGGCCACGCCGCGCATCGTGAAGAACGTCCGGGAGTCGTGGGCGCTGTACAGCTCGCTCGCCACCGAGATCGCCTCGCGCGACCACGGCGATCTGGCCGCGATCGCGTTCGCCGACGACCCCGACATCCTCGTCTACGTCATCGAGAGCTACGGCCGGGTCGTGGAGCAGGATCCCGCGCTGCGCGACCGCTGGCGCGCCGGCGTCGACGCCATCGACGAGGAGCTGCGCGGCGTGGGCTGGTCCACGGGCTCGGCCTGGGACACCGCGACCGTCCAGGGCGGCCGCAGCTGGATCAGCGACGCCTCGCTCATGTTCGGCCTGCACCTGTCGCACCAGTCGGAGTACGAGCACGCCATGGCGCTGGTCGGCCGCCTGCCGAACCTGCCCCGCGCGCTGTCGAACCGGGGCTACGAGACGCTGCTCGTCAAGCCGTCCGACCGCGCGCGCCCCGGCGTCGCCCTCGAGGACCCGTTCGGCTTCGACCGCACCGCCTTCGCCGACGACCTCGACTACGAGGGCCCCATCGTGGGCTGGGGCCGCATCCCCGACCAGTACACCATCGGCTTCGTCCACGACAACGTGCTGCCGCAGATGAAGCCGCCCGTGTTCGCGTTCTTCCACCTCGCCACGGCCCACATGCCGTGGCCCGGCTCGCCCGAGCTCCGGGCGCACTGGCAGGACTGGAACGAGGCCAGGGGCTCCCACCGCCCGATCTTCACCACCCGCTCCACCGAGAGCGAGCTGGCGATGCGGGTCTCGCGCTTCAAGCGGCGCACCCGCGACGTCGAGCGCGCCCCGCAGCAGGGCCAGGCCGACCGCTACCTCGACACGGTGCTGTTCGACCTCGGCGCCATCGCGGCGCAGCACCTGCAGGCCCCGCGGCGGCGCACCCTCATCCTGGTGTTCGGCGACCACCAGCCGCCGATCCTGGCCAACGAGCGCGACGCCGAGGTGCCCGTGCACCTGATCGCGTCCGACCCGGCGCTGCTGCAGCCGTTCCTGGCGCGCGGCTTCGCGGCCGGGCTGCGCCCACAGGGCGAGCCCACGCTGGTGCACGAGGACCTCTACCCCCTGCTGATCCACGCCCTGTCGGAGGCCACCCCGCCGGCACCCGGCGTCCACACCGCCCTCGACGGCCCGCTCGCGGACCCGCCCGAGGCGCCTGAGGCCCCCGGAGCCGCGGAGGGCGACACCGACGGCCACGCGAGCGCGGACGGCCCGCCGTGACGGCGGCGCTGCGGATCACCTGGCTGTCGCCGGGCGACCCGGCCCAGCGGACCGGCGGCTACCTCTGGAACGCGCGCATCGTCCGGGAGCTGCGGGAGCAGGGCCACGAGGTCGACGTGGTGCCGGTGCAGGGCGAGTGGCCCGTGCCCGGGCTGGCCGACCCCGCGCCCCTCCGCGCCGTGCCCGACGGCGCCCTGGTCGTGGCGGACGGCCTGCTGTGGCCCGGCCTCGGCGAGCACGGCGCGCGCCTGGCCCGCCGCGCCCGCGTCGCCGTGGTGGTCCACGCCGTGCTGTCGAGCGAGACGGGCGCCGCGAACCCCGAGCTCCTCGGCGTCCTGGAGCGCGACGCCCTGCGCCGCGTCGCCCTGCGCGTCGCGACCAGCGGCACCACGGCCGCCGCGCTCGGGCCGATGCTCCCCGCGGTCACCGTCGTGCCCGGCACCGATCCGGCCGCGCCCGCCGCGGGCGGCGACGGGCGAACGCTCCTCACCGTCGCCACCCTCACCCGCCGCAAGGGCCACGACCGGCTCCTCGACGCGCTCGCCCGGGTG
>JAWKRQ010000044.1:0-83855 GCA_041389545.1 Myxococcota bacterium
GATGTCCGGCGCCACGAGGGTCGCCTTCAGCGCGCCGTCCTCGGCGCCGACCTCGAGCAGGCCGGTCACCACGGCGTCGTCGACCTCGAGCAGCACGTTGGTGTCGAAGTCGATGCCGATGACGTCGCCGCGCACGGGCACGTCGACCCGCACGTTCGGCAGCACCACCCGCACGTCGACCGCGCCCGCGCCCGGATCGAGCGTGATGGACGGCGGATCGAACCAGACGCTGCCGATGTCGGCGGCGATGCTCACCGCGTCGATCCCGAAGGCGCCGTAGCTGTCTTCGTAGACGGGGTTGAGGGACGGCAGCAGCGCGTTGATGTCGTCGACCGACAGCAGCCCGGTGACGAGGTCGGCCGCGGCGTCGAGCGCGCCGCGGTTGGCGCGGATGGCGACGGCCTGCGCGATCTTGCCGTCGCCGAAGTCGCCCGCCAGCACGCTCTGCCGCAGGTAGACCTGGTCGCCCTGGTCGTTGCGCCCCGTTACCTCGAAGGTGGTGATGCCGCGCGGCAGATCGACCGTGCCCGTCCACAGGTTGCCGTCGAGCGCCATGGGCGCGCCGTTGACGGCGATGTCGTGCAGGCCGTATGCCGAGCCGCGCAGCGCCGTCTCGCCGGACGGCACCATCTCGCCGGGGCCCGGCTCGAACAGCACCAGGTCCTGGCCCACGTCGGTGGTGGCCTCGGCGGCGTCCTTCTTGCACCCGACCACGGCGAGCAGCAACGCGACGGGCAGCATGGGCACCTCCTGGGCTGGGGGCCCCGAACGTGCACCGCCGGTCGCGGACTGTCAAGGCAGAACCTGTGTCAGCAGCCGTCGGTGTCGACCACCAGGCCCGTCGTCCCGGGCGAACCGAGCGACGCGCCGCCGGCCCCGGCGCCCCCGAGCACGATGTTCACGGCGCTCGTCGACACGGTGCTGTTCCCGCGGCACACCACGCCCACCGAGGGACCGCCGCCCCCGCCGCCGCCGTGGCCGCCCGCGCCGCCGTTCCCGCCGTCGCCGCCGTCGCCGCCCTTGCCGGACTGCTGCGAGATGAAGGTCTCGGCCGCGCCGCCGATGCCGCCGTCGCCGCCGAGCCCGCCGTTGCCGCCGTTGCCCCCGGCCCCGCCGTTGCCGCCGTTGCCGGCGCGCAGCTCGCCGCCGAACACGTCGATGGTGGCGCCGTTGAGGAGCACCAGCGGGAACGAGCCGCCGCCGCCGTTGCCGTGGATGCCGGCGCCGCCGCCGCAGCCCCCGCCGCCGCCGCCGCCGCCGCGCCCGCCGTAGGTGTCGCACAGCAGCACGTCCCAGCCGCCGCCACCGGCCGCCGCCGCCGCCCCCGCCGCCGCCCACGCTGCCGGTGGTGCCGTTGGTGCCGCCCGCGGGGAAGTAGCCCGTGGGCAGGAACGAGCCGATGGACGCGCCGCCGACGCCGTTGTTGCCGGGCGCGCCCGCGTCGCCGCGGATGCCGGGGCTGCCGGCGCCGCCGTTGGAGCCGCCCGCCGGGCCGCCGTTGCCGCCCGGGCCGACGCCGCCGTTGCCCGGGTTGCCGGCCGCGCCGCCGAGGCCGGGCGAGCCGCCGCGGCCGCCGTTGTTCACCGCGCCGCAGGCGTTGCCGCCGAGGCCGCCCGACGGCAGCGAGCAGGTCCCGACCACGACGCAGATGCCGCCGTTGCCGTTGTTGCAGCCGTCGACGCCGTTGGTCCCGTCGATCCCCGCGCCGCCGGTGCCGCCGGTGCTGCCGGCGCTGCCGTTGCCGGCGTTGCCCGCGATGATCTGACAGTCGACGAGCGTGGGCCCCACCGCGCCGTCGAGGAGCAGGGCGATCGACGAGCCGCCGATCGCCGTGGTCGACGCCGCCTGGATCTTCACCTGCTGCCACTCCGTCGGCGCCGTCCACCCGGTGAGGCGCTTGCCGGTGTTCGCCACGTCGATCGTGGGGACGTTGGCCGCCGAGCGGCTCCACGCCGAGGTCGCCGAGTAGCCGCCCGCGAGGTTCACCCCCTCGAGGAACAGGCCCGCGCCGCTCGTGAAGTCGAGGGTGCCGTTGGCGATCAGCACCCAGTCGCGGTTCTGCGTCACCGAGGCGGTCATCGCCGCGGCCAGCGTGCGCAGCGGCGTGTTCCGGGTCGTGCCCGACGCCGTGTCGAAGCCGTTGACGGGGTCGAGGAAGATGGACTCGGCCTCGTCGCCGTCGAGCCCGTCGCAGTTCTGGTCGACGTAGGCCACGTCGGGCAGGTCCGGCGCGTCGGGGTTGACGAGCGCCTCGCCGTCGTCGCAGTCGCCGGGCTGGAGCACGCCGCAGGAGACGGTGATCGAGCCCGTGCAGACGCCGGCCTCGCAGAAGCAGTCGCCGTCGTCGTCGAAGGTCGAGGTCTCGTCGTCGATCCAGCCGTCGCAGTCGTTGTCGACGCCGTCGACCGTCTCGGGCGCGCCCGGGAACACCAGCGAGCTGCTGTCGTCGCAGTCGTCGGCCGGGTCGGGCCCGCCGTAGTTGACGCAGGCCTCGTCGATGTGGCCGTCGTTGTCGAGGTCCTTGTCGTCGACGACGCTGTTGCAGTCGTTGTCCTTCAGGTCGCCGCAGACCTCGTCGTGGCCCGGGTACACGTCGGGGTCATTGTCATCGCAGTCGCCCTGGCCGAGGGTGACACCGTCGAGGTCGGCGTCGATGCCGCTCGGGTCGCCGAGCAGCACGAGCGTCTCGGCCGTGCCCACGTTGCCGTCGTCGTCGGTGACCTCGAGGACGATCTTGAAGGCGCCCGGCCGGGTGGCGATCCAGTCGTCGCTGACGCGGCCCGCGGCGTCGGGGACGGACTCGATGCCGTCTTCCAGCACGTCGGTGGTGTTGTCGACGATCTGCCAGGTGACGAGCAGCGTGTCGGGCGCCTGCTGGCGGTCGTCGACCCGCCCCTGGAGGACGACCGGGTCGCCGGGGAGGAACTGGTCGAAGTTGCCGGGGGCGTCGATGGTCGCGGACGGCTCCTGGACCACGTCGCCGACCACCACGTCGATGCTGTCCTCGCCCGACTCGCCCGCGGCGTCCACCACGACCAGCGACACGACGTGGTTGCCGACCGACAGGGTGACGCTCGCGCGCGTGGTGCCGTCGCCGTCGGGGGCGGTGGACTCCGGGGTGCCGAGCACGCCGTCGAGGTTGCTCGACCAGGTGACGGTGCGGATGTCGGCGAGGCCGTTGCCGTCGGTCACCGTGCCCTGCAGGGGGACGACCTGGGTGCTGTCGAACGCCGAGCCCGCGGCGGGCGCGTTGATGACGGCGGCGGGTTCGACGTTGCCCTTCTCGTTGAGCCCGATGTCGTTCGAGCAGGCCGTGAGCAGGGCGAGGCCCGCGAGGGGGAGGGTCCGCATGGGCGCTCCGCGCAGGGGACGGGGATCGTCCGCACTGCTTCGATCCTACCGTAGCCACGGCGGACCTGCCGGATCTCGCGTGCGGGTCGTGGGGGGCCGGACGGGCTAGGGTGGGCGCGGAGGCGCCGTGACACAGGATGGATCCCCCGGAGAGCGGCTGCCCGTGCCCCCCTCGGCCACGCGGTGCGAGATGACGTGGATCGTGATGCCGGGGGACTGCAACGCGCTGGATACCGTCTTCGGCGGGCAGGTGTGCGCGTGGATCGACGTGTGCGCGGCGGTGGCCGCCCAGCGGTTCACGCGGTGTCGGGTGGTGACCGCGGCGATGGACCAGCTCGTGTTCAAGGCGCCGATCCGGCGCGGGCGGGTCGCGGTGGTGCAGGCGACGGTGAACTGGGCGGGGCGCACGTCGATGGAGGTCGGGGTGCGGGTCGAGGAGGAGACGGTCGAGGAGGGGCTGCGGACGCACACCTCGACGGCGTACCTCACGTTCGTGGCGGTGGACGGCGATCTGCGGCCGGTGCCGGTGCCGCCGCTGTCGCCCGAGACGCCCGACGAGCACCGGCGCTGGGCCGAGGCCGAGCGGCGGCGCGAGGACCGGCTGGCGCACCGGGCGCGGATCCTGGCGGCGCGCGGGCCGGGCGGGTACCCGGAGTGAGCGGGCGGGCGGTGCTGTTGGCGAGCGCGTCGCCGCGGCGGCGGGCGCTGCTCGAGGCGGCCGGGTGGGCGGTGACGGTGCGGCCGTCCGACATCGACGAGGCGCGGCCCGAGGGGGTGGCGCCGGTGGACCACGCGCGGGCGCTGGCGGCGGGAAGGCGGCCGTCGCGCTGGCGGCGCCGCTGGTGGTGGCGGCGGACACGGTGGTGCACCGGGGGGACGCGATCTTCGACAAGCCGGTGGACCGGGCGCAGGCGGCGGCGCACCTCCGGGGGCTGGCGGGGGGCTGGCACCAGGTGACGACGGGGGTGTGCGTGCGGCGGGCGGGGGGCGAGCGGCTGTTCACGGTGACGACGGAGGTGCGGCTGCGGGCGCTGGGGGAGGCGGAGATCGCGCGGTACCTGGCGACGGGGGAGGCGGACGACAAGGCGGGGGCGTACGGGATCCAGGGGCTCGGGGGCGCGCTGGTGGCGGAGCTGCGGGGGTCGTACACGAACGTGGTGGGGCTGCCGCTGGAGGAGACGCTGGCGGCGATGGGGTGACGGTGTCGCCGTTCTCTACGACGGCGGTGTTTCCAGCGTCAGGAAACGTGCGCTGTTTGGAGAACAGGCGCTGGTCTCGGATGTTCACTTCAGATATGGTGTTTCCTGGATCTGGAAACGATGTGCTTTCAGAGAACACCATCCTCCGGAAGGCGGTGGACGCCCTTCGAGAGCGCCTGCCGGACGGCTGGACGGCGGAGCTCTCGGCCGCAGCGCTACAGGAGTCCGACGGCAACGTCGACGGCGTCGTCCGTGTCGTCGCGCCAGACGGGCGCGAGGCCGCCCTCGTCGCCGAGGTCCAGGGGCGGCTCGATCCCCGACGAGCGCGGGATCTGACTGCTCGGGCCCAGCAGCTGAACGGCCGCGCCACGCTCGCGGTCGCGCCGTGGATGTCGAGGTCGACCAGGGAGATTCTGGTGGACCAGGGCATCAACGTACTGGACCTCACGGGCGGCGCTCGGATCTCCTTGTCGGAGCCTGGCCTGTTCATCGAGACCAGCGGTGCCGACAAAGACCCGTGGCCCGAGGCGTCTCGCGTGACGCTCCGGGGCTCCAAGGCGGCCCGCGTCGTTCGTGCGCTCTGCTCCGGTCGGCCGCCCCTCGGTGTACGCGAGACGTCCGCCGCGGCGGGCACGACCCCCGGGTACGTCTCCAAACTGCTGGCGATGCTGGACGAACAGATGGCGGTCACCCGATCCAAGGGCGGTCAGGTCGCCGCCGTCGACCTGCGCCGACTCCTCGAGCGGTGGGCCGACGATGCTCCGCTGTGCGCCCGCACGACGAGCTCCTCATGGATCGCGGCCCGCGGGCTGACGGCGCTGCAGGACAAGCTCCGCAACGCGGAGGCCCGGTATGCCGTGACGGGGAGCCTGGCGGCGTCTCGCCGGGCGCCGATCACCCCTCCCAGGGTCGTCAGCATCTACGTCGACGACCCCGGGCGCTTCGCCGCTGGGGTGGACCTGCGTCCAGCTGATGCCGGGGCGAACGTGCTGCTCCTGGTCCCCGACGACGACTACCCGTTCGAGGGTACCTGGGTCGACGACAGGGTCCGGTTCTCGTCTCTACCCCAGGTCGTGGCGGACCTGCTGTCGGGACCCGGCGAGGCCCGGCCGAAGCGGAGGCCCTGCTGACCTGGATGACCGACAACGCCGAGGTGTGGCGTGGATGAGCTCTACGTCGTGCGCGACGGGTGCTGCTGGACGCGCTTGAGGCGCTGGGGCCGCACCTGGAGGCGGTCATCGTGGTCGGCGCGCAGGCCATCTACCTCCGCGCGGGCGAGGCGGACCTGGTGGTGGCGCCCTACACGACCGATGGCGACCTCGCGCTCGACCCCGATCTGCTCGCCGAGATCCCGCCGCTGGAGGATGCGCTCCTCGAAGCGGCGTTCGTACCGGGCGGACAAGACGCGGTGGGCGTGTGGTTCGCGCGCCGAGACACGCCCAACATGCTGGATGTGCAGGTCCAGGTCGACCTGCTCGTGCCCGAGGCGGTGAGCCCGGGACGGGGCCGCCGTGCGGCGCGCTTGCCCGGGCATCAACCCACCGCTGCGCGGATCGTGCGCGGCCTCGAAGGCGTCCTGGTCGACCTCGACGTGCTTCCCCTGCGGGCGCTCGACCCTGCGGACACCCGCTCCGTCGACGTCAAGGTGGCGGGTCCGGCCGGGTTGCTGGTCGCGAAGCTGTACAAGATCGACGAGCGCAAGGGGAGCGTTCGGGCCAACGACAAGGACGCCCTCGACGTGTTCCGGATCCTCCGGGGCGTGCCGACCGAGGTGCTTGCAGACCGGATGCGCCGAGTCCTCGGTGACCCGAGGTCGAAGGAGGCCGGCGCACGCGCGATGGTACTCCTCGGAGAGCTCTTCGGGCGTGGCGGTGAGGGGGCGGAGATGGCGGCGCGGGCGGTCGCCGGGGTCATGGACGCGGCGGAAGTGCGCGCGGCGTGCGAGGTGCTCGTCGGTGACCTCGTGGCGAGCCCACGATGACGACGTCGGACCGTTCGTGACCGAGCCCGACGGGGACCACGAGGTCAACCTCGAGATCGGGAGAGCGTAGGCGGGATCCGCGGGAGCAGGGTCAGGGGCGCCGGGCCACCCGCAGCCCGTCGGGGCCGGGCGCGGTCCACGCCACGGCGACCCCCTCGGGGACGAGCTGCGCGAGCGACGCCACCCGCGCCGCCGGCGCCAGCGACGCGCCCACGTCCCACACCTGCTGCAGCGCAGCGGCGTCTTCGCCCTCGGCGACCACCAGACACCACACGCCACGGGCGACGCACGCCGCGGCGACCGACGCCACGGCGTCCGCCGGGACCACGCGGAAGACCGCGTCGTCGTCGCCGCCCTCGTCCGCCAGGTCGACGACGGTGGCCGCGGCGTCGAGCGTGGCCTCGAGCACGTCGCCGGCGTGGCCCTCGCCGCGGCCCGCGCGCGCCAGGTCGTCGGCCGCGCCGAGCACGGCGACGTCCTCCACCACGCGCCCCGCCGGCAGCACGTCGTCGACGGCGCGCGCCGCCACGCCGAGCTCGCCACCGACCCGCGCCACGTCGTCGCCGAGGCGGGCGACCACGCCGGCGCCACCGAGCCCGAGCGCACCCAGCACGGCGGCGATCTTCCCCGGCTTCGCAGGCTCTCGCATCCCGGCCTCCCCGACCCGGCTATCGCGGATCGGGGGGGCGGGCTCGGCGCCTCAGGCCAGCGGCTCGTGCGGGCCGGCGTCCGACGGCTCGGCGGCGGGCGGCTCCTGCTCGACGGGCTCGGGCGCCGCCTCCACCGGGGTCGGCGCGGCGGGCGCCGCCGGCGCCGTCTCGACGGTCTCGGTCTCCACCGGCGCCGTCTCGACGGTCTCGGTCTCCACCGGCGCCGTCTCGACGGGCGACGTCTCCACCGCGGGGGCCCCCTCCGCCTCGGGCTCGTCCTCGTGGCGGCGACGGAGCACCCGCCCCGACGGCACACCCGGCTGCGGCAGCGGCCCGGCCTCGCCCTCGGGCGGGGCGTCGAGCAGGCCCATGGCCTGGGCCTCGATGACCTTCTGGATCCGCTGCACCAGCTGCTCGTAGTACGTCGCCTCGAGGCTCGTCTGCGAGCTGCGCTCCTTCGCTCGGGTGTACTCGGCGTGGGCCCCGATGTACTGCTCCCGCGCCTCGAGCACGTGGCCCAGCGCCGCGAACGCCTTCGCGTAGCTCGGGTCGCGCCCGATCTGCGCCCGCAGCGACGCCTCGGCGCTGTCGAGGTCGCCCCGCGCCAGCTCCACCAGCGCCCGCTCGACGGCGATCCGCCGCGCCCGCTCGTGGTTGCGGTCGGTCACCTTCTTGGCCTGGCCGAGCAGCCACGACGCCCGCTCGAGGTCGCCGGCCTCCTCGCGCAGCAGCGTGGCGAAGAGCAGGCAGGCCTCGGGCGCGCGGCGGTCGCCCTTGATGGCGTCCTCCAGGAGCTCCTTGGCCTCGGCGCGCAGCTTCGGCGCGGCGTCGGGCTCGACCCGCGCCCGCTCGAGGAGCAGGTCGACGAGCCGGCTGACCTGCACGGGGTCGCCCGGCGCGAGCCGCACCGCCTCGCGGAGCAGCTGCTCGGCCTCACCCAGCGCCTCCTGGCCCTCGTCGCGCCGGGCCATGCCGAGCAGCCCGTAGCTGTCGGGCAGCATGGGGTCGAGCTCCATCGCCTTGCGGAGGTGCTCGATGGCCTCGTTGCGGCGGCCCTGGCGCTGCAGCACGGCCGCCAGGCGCGTGTGCAGGCGGCTCTCCTCCGGGAACACCTCGACGCCCTTCTCGAGCACCGTCACGGCCTTCGCCCGCGCCCGCCGCGACAGCAGCCACGACACGACCTGCTGGAACAGCTCCGGGACGGGCGCCTTGGCGATCGCCTCGTCGAGGATCTGGTCGAACTGGGCCTGGGCCTCGGGGCCCTCGGCGTGCTGCGCCAGCTCGAGGCGGAGCAGCCAGGCGTCGGCGTTGTGCGGGTTCTGCTTCAGCGCCTCGTTCAGGCGCTGCTCCACGAGGTCGAGCCGCGGCTGCTTGGCCCGCAGCATGCCGGTGATGCTCTCGAGCCACATGTCGTGGTCGGGCAGGTCGAGCTTCGGCCGCATCTTGAGCGCCCGGCCCGCCACGGCGAACCGGTTCTGCTCCTGCTCGAGCACGAGCTTGTCGAGCCCCTCGGCCTTGCGCGCCAGCGAGGCGTACATGTCTGAGAGCTTCTCGCAGACGGTGAAGTCGCTGACCTCGCGCCACGACAGCTGCGCCTTGACCAGCGGGTGGACGCGGTACTTGCGGTCCTCCTCGGTGCCGACCATGTCGAGCAGCCCGAGCGACGACAGCTCCAGCCGATCCTTGCGGGTCACCCCGAGCTCGGCGGCCAGCATGGCGCCGTCGACCGGGATCCGCAGGTGCGCGAGCCGCGACAGCACGCGCCGCAGCGGCTCGGCCAGCTTCTCGACCCGCTTCGACAGCTGCTTGTCGAGCGGCGTGAGGTCCTCGATCGTCTCCATCGCCATGAACTTGGGATCGTCGACGATGGCCGCGCCTTCCTTGCGGATCCGCGTGGCGATCGCCATCGTGCGGGCCGCCATCGGGTGCCCGTGGATCCGCTCGGAGATGGGGCCGAACTTGTCGCGCGGGAACTCGGCGGCCTTGTGGGCGTCGAAGATCTCGTGGAGGAAGCGGCCCTTGAGCCCGCCGACCTCGACGCGGCGCAGGCCCTGCGCCTCGCCCTCGCGGTGGAACCGCGGCTGGCGGGTGGAGACGAAGACCACCGGCAGCGCGAGCTCGCTCGTGAGCAGCTTGATCAGGAGCAGCTCGAGGCGGCTGCGGCGGAAGAAGTCGTGCTCGCGGCCGAGCCCGTACTCGAGGTGGTGGACGACCAGCACCTTCCCGGCGTGGCTCGGGTCGGACAGCGCCTCGACGGCGGCCTGGTCGACCCGCGCGGCGTCGTGCTCGCCCTGGAGCAGGTCGGACAGCCGCGCGTCGCCCCCGAGGTAGGCGAGGGTGGCGATGCGGTTGACGAGCGTGTCGTGGGCGGAGCCCCAGCCGAGCCAGACGTCGGGCAGGCGCACCAGGCCGGCCTTGCGGACGGCGTGCTCCACGAGCTGGGTGCGGCCGACGCCGCGGGGGCCCGACACCACGATCGGCCCGCCGGTGCCGAGCATCTCGGCCAGCGCGTCGACCTCCTCGTCGCGGCCGACGAAGCAGAAGCGCGGCGCGGCGATGCCGTCGTCCTTCTTCGCCTTCGGCAGCTTCGGCGCGGCCTCGCCCTCGGCGGGCGCCGGGACCTCCTCGCCCTCGGGGAGCGACTGGATGAACGCCTTGCCGCGGCCCTTCTCGTGGTCGACCTTCAGCCCCGCCAGGGCGCCGCCGAACGCGAACGGGTTGTAGGTGCGCGCGACGACGATCACGTCGGGCCGGTGGCGGGCGCGCTGGATCAGCTCGTCGAGCTGGCGCAGGCCCTGCACGTCGGCCGTCTCGGGCTCGACCAGCACCACGACGCCGCCCGGCTGCGTGAGCGCGCGCGACACCCCGTCGGCCGAGACCGGCACGACCGGCGCGACCGCGGGGCCCGCCAGCGCCATCGGCGACAGGACGGCGCGGCGCGTCAGCGCGAGCATCACCTCGGGATCGCGCAGCAGCGACCCGCCGACGGCGATGGCGCAGCGTCCCGCTTCGATGGCTCTCTCGACCCGGTTCATCGGTGCTCCGAACGACCTTTTCGTGTGTTGCTCGGCCCCACGGCGGGGGCCCCCTTCTTCCGCCCGGCTCACGCCGACAGAAACGGCCTCGGACCGTAACCAGTGTGCGCGGCGGCGGCTACGGCGCGGGCGGCCCCGGCAGCGCGACGTGCCAGCCCAGCCTCGACGAAAGCAGGCGGAGCATCGCGTGTCCGCGGACGCTGCCGCCGTTGGCGGTCAGGCGCGGCGAGAACACGGCGATCCCCGCGCGGCCGGGCGCTACGGCCACGATCACCCCGGAGACGCCGCTCTTCGCGGGCAGCCCCGTCGCGACCAGGTGGGCGCCGGACTCGTCGTACATGCCGCAGGTGGCCATCAGCGCCACGACGGTGGCGGCGGTGGACGGCGAGAGGATCCGCGTGCCGTCGGGATCGAGCCCGCCGGATGCGAGGACGGCGCCGAAGCGGGCGGCGTGGGCGACCGTCGCCTCGAGGGAGCAGAGGGCGAAGTAGGCCTCGAGGACCTCGTCGACCGAGCCCTGGTGCGTGCCCGCGCCCTTCAGCAGGTGGGCGATCGCGCGGTTGCGGTGGCCGGTGCGGCGCTCGGAGACCCAGACGCGCTGGTGGACGGGGAGGCGCTCGCCGCACAGGCGCTCGGCCCAGGCCTCGATCCAGCCGATGCGGTCTTCGAGGCCGCCGGCGAGCTGGGCGGTCAGGGCGATGGCGCCGGCGTTGATGAGGGGGTTGGCGGGCTTCGGGCCGCGCCACTCGAGCTCGCCGACGCTGGCGAAGGAGCCGCCCGTGGGCTCGGTGCCGACGACCTCGAAGACGGCGTCGGGGCCGCGCTCTTCGAGCAGGCCGCACAGCAGGACCAGCTTGGCGGAGCTCTGGAGGGTGAAGCGGTGGTCGGCGTCGCCGGCGGCGAGGTGGGTGCCGTCGGGCAGGGCGACGGCGGCGGCGGTGCGCTCGGGGTCGACGCTGGCGAGCTCGGGGATGTACTGCGCCGTGCGGCCGTCCTGCAGGGGCAGGGCGGCGGCGAGGGCGTCGGCGAGGGCGGTGCGGATGGCGTCGGTCACCGGGCTGCCTTAGCACGGGCGCATGCCGGTGCGGGCGCGATCGGTTCCGGAAGCAGATCGGGCCAGACCTGATCTCATCCTGGTCCGGAGGCAGATCGGTCCCGGGCATCGCTGGGGCTCGGGCCGTTTCCCGGCTGACGAGCCGGGTTCTCCGTCCTCCGGAAGCGGATCGGGCCCGACCTGTTTTCATCCCGAATCGAAGCAGAGCAGGCCCGGGCATCGGAGCGGCGCGTGGAGCCGGGCCGCCACGCAGACGCTGCGGCGAAGCGCACGGTGAGAGCAGTGTCGCTCGCGCACCCCTTCGAAGCGCGCCTGCTCCCGCGCGCGCCCTCGCCGCCGCACTCGCTGCCCGCACGACCACGAGCGGCTCCTCGATGCCCGGGTCGGCTCTGCTTCGACTCAGGATGAAATCAGGTCGGGCCGGATCTGCTTCCGGTGGGGCGAGAGCCGAGGGGGAAGCAGATGAACGCGCCGACGAACGCGCCGGGACCGGGACCGATCTGCCTCCGGAAGAGGATGAAATCAGGTCGGGCCCGATTCGCTTCCGGGGCGACGACCCGCCCCCAGCCCGCTTCACAACTCTTCATCTTCCAGCCGCCGCCGAGACACCCCCGCAGCGCACATTCCCCACACAGGAGGTCCCCGTGCTGCTGCTCTCCCTGTCCCTGACCCCGGCCCTCGCCGCCCCGACCGACCGCCTCGACACCACCCTCGCCGAGGTCGGCGCCACCCCCGCCCAGTCCGCCGCCGTCCACGACGCCGTCGAGGCCGCCCGCCCCGAGCGCCAGGCCCTCCGCGACGAGGCCCGCTCCCTACGCGAGCGCCTCTCCGCCCTGTTCCTGGCGGAGACCATCGACCGCGACGCCGTCGAAGCCGTCCGCCTCGACGCCGTCGACTGGTTCGACCGCGCCAGCGCCCTCGCCCTCCACACCTGGATCACCGCCGCCGAGGCCCTCGACGTCGACCAGCGCGCGGCCCTCCAGGCCCGCCGCCAGGCGCGCATCGAGCGCCTGCGCCATGCGGTAGGCTGGCAGTAGACGCCGCGGGGAGCGCATGGAACGGGTCCTGCTGGTCGACGACGACAGCCGCCTCGCGAGCATGGTCGAGCGCTACCTCGCCGGCCACGGCTTCGAGGTCCACACGCGCCACGACGGCGCCTCCGGCCTGGCCACGGCCCGCGTCGGCCGCTACGACGCCATCCTGCTCGACGTCATGCTCCCCGACGCCGACGGCTTCGAGCTGTGCCGCACGATCCGCGCCGGCTCCGACGTCCCCATCGTCATGCTGACGGCCCGGGGCGAGGACACCGACCGCATCGTCGGCCTCGAGCTCGGCGCCGACGACTACCTCCCCAAGCCCTTCAACCCCCGCGAGCTCGTCGCCCGCCTCAAGGCCGTGCTCCGGCGCGCCCGCCCCGGCCCCGGCGCCGCCGAGGTCCTCCGCTTCGGCCGCCTCCAGATCGACCGCGCCGCCCGCGCCGCCCGCCTCGACGGCGAGACCGTCGAGCTCACCGCCCACCAGTTCGACCTGCTGTGCGCCCTCGCCGAGCGCCCGGGCCGCGTCCTGTCGCGCGCGCAGCTCGTGCAGCTCGTCCGCCGCGACGACGTCGCCGAGCCCGACGCCCTCGACCGCTCCGTCGACGTCCACGTCAGCCGGATCCGCCAGGCCATCGAGGACGACCCGCGCCACCCGAGGCGCATCCTCACCCTGCGAGGAGCCGGCTACCTGTTCGCCGCCGAGCAGCCGTGAGCGCGGCCCCGCCCGTCGCCCGCCGCCTCTACGTCCAGATCTACGGCGGCTTCCTGCTGGTGGGCGCGGTCTCCGCCGTGTGCGCGGGCCTGCTCGTGGTCCTGCTCGGCGGCACCCCGCTCGGCCCCGCCGACCTCATCGCCCGCACCGCCATCGCCTTCTCCGCCCTCCCCGCCCCGGGCGACCCCGCCTTCGACGACGCCTTCCACCGCGCGAGCCTCGACGCCGGCGGCAGCCGCGACGTCTCCCTGTACGGCCCCGACGACCAGCTCCTCGCCGCGATCGGCCGCCCGCTGCCGCCGGGATCGCCGGGCGTCTTCCGCGCGGGCGCCGGCCTGGGCATGCGCATCGACCTGCCCGAGGGCCGCCAGGTCGTGCTGGCGCGCATCGCGTCGCGCGGGCGCCGCGGGCAGCTGCTGTTGTGGCTCGTCCTGCTCGCCCTGACCGTCGGGGTCGGCTGCTACCCCCTCGCCCGCCGCATCACGCGCCGCCTGGAGGCCGTCCAGCGCGGGCTCGGGCGCTGGGGGGACGGCGAGCTCGACGTCCGCGTCGCGGTGGACGGCGGGGACGAGGTCGCCGCCGTCGCCCGCTCGTTCAACGCCGCCGCCGATCAGGTCCAGCACCTGTTCGACGCCCAGCGACGGATGCTCGCCAGCGCCTCGCACGAGCTGCGCAGCCCGCTCGCCCGGCTGCGGCTGGCCCTCGAGCTCCTCGCGGACGGCGCCGACGACCAGCCCGCGCTCCTCGAGGACGCCGTGCGCGACGTCGAGGAGCTGGACGCGACCGTGCAGGATCTGTTGCAGGTCGGCCGACTGGTGGCGGTCGATCGCCTGGAGGACGTCCGGCGCGTCCCGCTGCGACCCCTCGCCGAGGAGGAAGCGGCCCGCGTCGGCGCGGAGGTGCGCGGCGAGGCGCCCGTCGTCCTCGGCGACGCCCGCCTGCTCCGGCGCGCCCTGCGCAACCTCCTCGAGAACGCGAAGCGCTACGGTGCGCCGCCCCTCCTCGTCACGCTGCGCCCGGACGGCTTCTCGGTGAGCGATCGCGGCCCCGGCGTCGACCCGTCGGCGCGCGAGCGCATCTTCGAGCCCTTCTACCGGCCCGCCGGCCACGCCGAGGGCCGCGACGGCGGCGTCGGGCTCGGCCTGTACCTCGTCCAGCAGGTCGCCCGGCACCACGGCGGCGACGTCACCCTGGCGTCGCCCCCGGACGGCGTCGGCACCGTCTTCACCGTCCGCGTGGCCCTCGAAGACCCACAGTGATTTGCATTGCAAACTCTGCGGACCTGCAGATACATTCATGTCGCAACCGCCCGGGCCGCCCGGGCGAACCCTCGAGATGGAGGCGACATGCTCAAGAATGCTCTCACGCTGGGGACCTTCGCGCTCCTCGGGACGCTGACCCTCGCCGCCTGTGATCCGGACGGCGACGGCGACACCGACATCCTCCCCGACCCGATCGAGTCGTCCTGCAGCAACTACTGCGAGCAGCGCAACGTCTGCGACGACGAGGTCAACGTCGACAGCTGCACCGCCGACTGCGTCGAGAACGCGAACAACTGCCAGGCCGACGAGCAGGAGCAGGCGCTCGACGAGCTCGACGTCTGCGCCGAGGAGTCCTGCGACGACATCGCGGCCTGCACCATCGGCGCCGGCCTCGAGTGCTACTTCGGCATCTGACGGGGAGCGACCGTCAGATGTCCTGGCTGTCGACCGCCGGGCGGGCCGAGCCCACGGGGAAGTCGTCGACCCCGCCCGGCGGCGGCTGCCGCAGCGTGGCCTCGAGGTCGGTGCCGAGCAGCTGCGTCTTGTAGCGCACCAGGAAGCCGTCGGCCGAGTAGTAGAACTCGGACCGGCCCTGGGCGCTCGTCCACGCGTAGCCCGAGACCTGGACGGCCTGGCCGGCGATCTTGATCTCGGAGACGCCGAGCTGCTCCACCGGCCCCATCAGCACGTCGCCCGTCTCGGCCGACAGCACCCGCGCCTCCTTGAAGTGCGACAGGGGCAGCTTCGAGTACGGGTCCATCAGGTCGGCCGTGGACAGCTCGACCCGGCCGAGCGGCAGCTCGCTCGTGCGCGAGCGCCCGTTGGCCGTGGTCGTGACGAGCCACTGCGTGGGGGTCCAGCGGCCCTGCACCTCGACGATGGCGCCGCTCTGGTCGACGACGGAGTGGAAGCTCGCGGGCTCCTTCGCGTCGACGTGCGCCGTCATCCGCTGCCGCCAGTGGACCTTCATGGCCCCCATGGTGCCGTTGATGTCGGTGTAGGACTCGAGGATCCGGTTCGTGCCGCCGTCGGCCTCGAGGTAGCGCACGGTCAGCTCGCGGGTGCCCACGGGGGTCCCGTTCGCCGCCATGTCCCACACGAGCTTGTGCTCGAAGGTCCCCGCGAGCGCGGTGCTCACCAGCCACCAGAGCATGCCCTCTGCCTCCCGCCCCTGGTTAACGCGCCCCACCCTTCGGCGATTCCGTCGCGGAGGGGTATGAGACGGGCGTGTTCCCGTCGACCCGAACCCGGGGCTCCGCATCCTACAGCGCACGACCGCCGTGCGTCGACCGGACCCCGTGAACCGCACCGAGCTGGAGCGCGCGCTGCGCGACCGGTCAGCCACCGAGCGCGGCCCGCTCGAGGCCTCGGCCGTGCTGCCCCGCGCCCCCGATCGCCGCGTGGCCGTGGCGTACCCGTCGCCCTACCGCGCGGGGATGTCCTCCCTCGGCTTCCAGCGGATCACCGCGCTGCTGCGCCAGGGCGGCGTCGCCGCGGAGCGGTGCTTCCTGCCCGACGACGTCGACGCCCAGCGGCGCTCCCGCCTTCCCCCGCTCGCCGTGGAGACGCTCACCCCGCTCGGCCAGTTCCCGCTGATCGCGGTCTCGTTCGCGTACGAGGCGGAGCTGGTGGGGCTGTTCGACCTGCTCGACCTGGCGGGCATCCCGCTGCTGCGCACCGAGCGCACCGCCGACCACCCGCGGATCCTGCTCGGCGGGCCGATCTCGATGGCGAGCCCGGCCTTCCTCGCGCCGTTCGTCGACGCCCTGCTCCTCGGGGAGGCCGAGGACACCGTGGTGGACGGCGTGCAGGCGGCGTTCGACCGCGACCGCGAGGGCTGGCTCGACCGGATCGAGGCGCTGCCGGGCGGCTGGGTGCCGGAGCGCGGCCGCCCGATCCCGCCGATCGCCAAGGCCAGCGACGAGCACCTCCCCGCGCGCTCCGCCTGGCTCGCGCCGCAGGCCGAGCTGTCGGACATGTTCCTGGTGGAGGGCGAGCGCGGCTGCCACCGCATGTGCACGTTCTGTGTGATGCGGCGGACGACGAACGGCGGCATGCGGCTGGTCACGCCGGAGCGCGTGCTCGGGCTCGTGCCCGACGAGGCGCGCAAGGTGGGCCTCGTCGGGGCGGCGATCTCGGACCACCCGCAGCTGGTCGGGCTGCTCGAGACGCTGGTCGACAGCGGCCGCCAGGTCTCGGTGAGCTCGCTGCGCGCCGATCGCATCGCGCGCCGGCCCGACATCGCGCGGCTCCTGCGGCAGAGCGGCGCCCGCACGCTCACCACCGCCAGCGACGGCGCGACCGAGGCGCTCCGCAAGACGCTCACCAAGGGCACCTCGCGCGAGCACCTGCTGGCCTGCGCCGAGCAGGCGCGCGAGCTTCGCTACGACACGCTCAAGCTCTACATGATGCTCGGCGTCCCCGGCGAGACCGACGGCGACGTCGACACCCTCGCCGAGGAGCTGAAGGCGCTGGCCGCCGCCGCGCGCCCGTCGCGGCTGGCGCTCGGGGTGGCGGCGTTCGTGGCCAAGCGCGCCACCCCGCTCGACGGCGAGCCGTTCGCCGGGATCAAGGTGGTGGAGAAGCGGATCGAGCGGCTGCGGAAGGCGGTGCGCGGGGCGTGCGAGGTGCGGCCGGTGTCGGTGCGGTGGGCGTGGATCGAGCACGCGCTGGCGCAGGGCGGGCCCGAGGCGGGCCTCGCGATGCTCGCCGGCTGGCGGGCGGGCGGGCGGTTCGCGGACTACCGGCGGGCGCTGGAGGCCGTGCCGGAGCAGAGCCAGCGCCCCTGGGCCGCGGCGGGCTAGCGCTCGCGCAGGTAGCGGTCGAGCGCGGCGCTCACGCGGCCGTACGCCCGATCGTCGAGCCCGAGCAGCCGCGTGACGAGCCCCGCGGCCACCCCCGAGAACACCTCCTCGTGGACGAGCCGGGTGCCGCCCTCGGCCGGCGACAGCCGGTAGCCGTGCTCCCCGACGAAGACGCCGCGCGGCCCCCCGCGCCAGCGCAGCGCCCGCTCGGTCTCCACCGCCACGAGCCGCGCCCGCGCCGGCAGGCGACGCCCACCGGGCAGCGGGATCCGCAGGTGGAGGTCTTCGCCGGCGACCAGCCCCGCGGGGGCCGTGGCCGTCACCATGTTCCAGCGGTCCCACGCTGGCAGGTCGATCAGCGCCGCCCACACGGCGGCGGGCGGGTGCGGCAGGATCCGTTCGTCGTGGGCGCGGCGCATGCCGCACCCTACCCCGGCGCCCTGCGCTTCGCCTCGCCCGCCGGCTGCCCCGACAGCGCCCGCCGCTGGAGCTGGTCGGCCACCCCCTGCGCGGCCTCGCGCGAGAACGCCCCCCGCGCGACGGGCACCCGCCGCGCGGGCTCGCCCCGCAGCACCACCACCACGTCGTACAGTGTCACCGGCTGGGCCCGGCCGCGGACCTGCCGCGGCACGACCTCGATCGCCGCGATCTGCGCGGCCCCGATGCGCCGCGGCCCGGGCCAGGGCACGGGGCCGTGCCACACGTCGAGCGCCGACGGCGTCGCGCGGACGCGGGTGCGGTCGACCAGCCCCGCCGACGCGACGTAGCTCGCGATCACCGTCGCCAGGGCGTGGACCGTGGCGCCGCCGGCGGCCAGCCAGCCGAGCCAGGAGCCCGACAGGAGCACCGCCGCCGCGCCCCAGCCCGCGATCCCCACCGCGAACACGGCCGTGCCCATGGCGAGGATCACGGCCGGCAGCCCGAACCAGCCCCACTCGAGCTGCAGCGCGTCGCCGTCCTCCCGGACCTGCAGCGCGGTCGCCGGGCTCGGCATGCCGGGCGGGAACGCCGGCACGACCAGGTGCTCCCGGGCCCATTGCTGGACCCCCGCCGCCCGGACCCGCTCCAGCGCGTCGCCCAGCCGGACGTGCAGCGCCGCCGCGAAGGGATCGCCCCGCGGACGCCGCTTCTTCCGCGCCTTCGGCGGCGGCGCGATCGCCACGGGCTCGCCGTCGACCTGGACCTCGCCGGGCGGCGGCGGCGGCTCGGGGATCGGCGACCACACGCCGGAATCGACGAACTCCACCTCCGCCGTCGGGACGGGCGTGCGCGCCCGCACCTCGGCGATCGCCCGCGCCGGCGCGGGATCGAGCGCCGAGCTCGGCAGGGGCGGGTCGGGCTCGCCGTCGTGGTCGTTGAGCAGCCGCACCTGCAGCTGGTGCTCGGCCCCGCAGCGGGGGCAGGTGGCCACGGCGCGGCGCAGGTCGACGTCGTCGTCCGACGGGGGCGCGTCGCAGCCGACGCAGCGCAGGATCAGCGAGTACCATGCTCCCAGCGCGTATCGACGCGGGCCCGCGACGTCCCGCCGGCGCGGACGCCGGGCGGAGTACGATGCCGGGCCTGGCCGTCTCCGCGATCGCCCTGCTGTCCGCTGCCTTCCTGCTCACGCACCTCGCGCTGTCGCACCCGCCCGTGCGCGAGCCGCTCGTGGCCCGGCTGGGGCGCGGGCCGTTCCTGCTCGCCTACTCGGCGGTGGCGCTGGCGACGTACCTGCCGCTGGCCGCGCTGCCAGCGCCACGCCGGCGCGGCGCTGTGGGTGTGGCGCTCGCCGGTCGCCGTCCACCTGACGGAGATCGTCGCGGCCACCGGCGTCGCGTTCACCGTCGGCGCGCTCGTGCAGCCCGCACCGAGCAGCCACACCGCCGCCAGCGCGATCGGCTCGAGGTGCGCGGCCTGGCGCGTCACCCGCCACCCGCTGTTCCTCAGGCTGGGCCTGCTGTGCGGCGCCCACCTGATCGCCAACGGCTGGCTCGGCGACGTCCTGTTCCTCGGGACGAACGTGGCGCTGGCGGCGCTCGGCGCCGTGCACCAGGACGCCCGCCTGACCGCCGAGCGCCCCGCCTCGCTTCGACTTCGTCGCCCGGACCACGGCTGGCCGAACCCGGCGGGCCTCCCGCGCATCGGGGCGCGCGCGGCGACAGGGCTGCTCGCGGGGCTCGTGCTCGCCGTCGCGCTGAGGTACGCCCACCGCTGGTTCTGACGGCTCACTCGGCCCGCACGTAGGTGACGACGATCGTCGCGCCGGCGGGCGGCACGTAGGCGCCGAAGCGGACGCTGTTGCGCGCCTCCACGTAGCCGAAGTCGCCCGGCTGACACGATCTCGGTGCCGCCGGCGTCGCTCACCTCCACCGCGAGGGAGTCCGGCACGGGCGTGAACTGCAGCACGAACTCGCGCTGCAGCGCCGCCGCGTCGACGGCGACAGCGGCAGGCGTCGACGTAGTCGGGCGCCGCCATCCACAGCACCCCGCCCGGCCGCCTGCACCTCGACGTACCGCGGCGCCGACGCGGGCGGCACGATGGCGGAGAGCGTGCGCCCCCCCTCCCACCAGCCCGCCGAACCAGTCGGCGAGGCTCGCCCGGCGGACGAGGAACGACGGCGTGGCGTCGTCGCCCGCGCTCAACACGACGACGCCGAGCTGGCTGCCGTCGCGGAGGAAGCCGTCGTTGGCGCCGGCGCGCTCGACCTCCAGCGCGGTAGACACGGCACCCAGCCCCTGCTCGGCGCCGGCGCGCGGCGCGCCCATCGTGATCAGCTGCCCGAGCGTGGTGCTGGGCGCCGGGTCCCACGGGTCGACCCAGCGCCGGCCGTCGACCGCGCGCAGCTTGCCGCCCTCCGTGTCGAGGTCGGTGCTGACGACGCCCAGGTGGAAGTCCGCCGCGCCGAGCAGGCCGTCGACGAGCACGGGGAGGGCGTCGAGCAGGCGGGCCTGGGCCTCGTCGCGGCCCGGGCCGTCGTCCACCACGAACAGCACGTCCGCCAGGCCGCCGTCCCGCTGCTCGAAGACCTCCTGGACCTCCTCGCCCGGGACGGGGACCGGGGTCGTGGAGCCGTAGCTCGGCGTCCCCGGCACCAGCGTGCCAGCACCCGGTGCCGGGACCTCCGGGTCGGGGGCGCAGGCGAGCACGAACCACCAGAGCATCGCTCCTCCCTCGGCTTCAGGGCACCGGGCTCGGCGCGGGCGCCGTCGCCAGGCCCGCCCGCAGCGAGGCGATGAGCTCGCCGACGGTGTCCATCTCCTGGCCCCACGTCGCCCAGTCGCCGAGCCCGGCCGCGGCCTGCGCGGCGTCCCAGTGCAGGCCGACCTGGCGCACCAGCTCCGCCGCCGTCACCCCGGGGATCACCATCGACGCGGGGCCCGGCGCGGGCACCGTGGGGCGCGGGGTGCTCCCGAACAGCTTCGCGAGGCCCTCCTCGAGCGTCGCGGTCATCGCGATGCGGTCGCCGTACGCCACGATCACGCGCTTGAGCTCGGGGATCGAGCCCTGCGCCGCCCGCAGGTACAGCGGCTGCACGTAGATGAGCGACTCCTCGATCGGGATGACGAGGAGCGTGCCGAGCTGGACGGCCGAGCCCTGCTGGTTCCACAGCGACAGCTTCTCGCTGATCTCGTCGTCCTGGTTGATGCGCGCCACGACCATGCGCGGGCCGAACACCATCAGGTCCTTCGGGAACCGGTAGACGCGCACCTGGCCGTAGTCCTCGCCGTCGGACCGCGCGACGAGCCAGGCGGCGAGGTTCGGCTTGCCCCGCGGGGTGAACGGCAGCATGAGGATGAACTCCTCGCGCGCCTCGCCGGGCAGCCGCATGACCGTGTAGTACGGCGACATGCGCTCCCGCTCGATCGTCGGGACCTCCCACTCGTCCTCGCGGTTGTAGAAGATCTGGTCGTCGACCATGTGGTAGGTGCCGAACAGCTGCGCCTGCACGGCGAACAGGTCGATCGGGTAGCGCAGGTGGGCCCGCAGCGACGCCGGCATCCGGTCGATGGGCTGCAGCAGGCCGGGGAACGCGCGGTCCCAGGCGGCCGCGATGGGGTCGTCCGGGTCGACGAGCCAGAAGGACACGTCGCCGTCGTAGGCGTCGACGGTGACCTTGACGGCGTTGCGGGCGTAGTTGCCGACGCCCTGCATCCCGCGCGCGTAGGGGAACCGGTCGCTGACGGTGTAGGCGTCCAGCACCCACACCAGCCGGCCGTGGTCGATGACGAGGTACGGGTCGCTGTCGTAGCGCAGGAAGGGCGCGATGCGCTGCGCGCGCGTCACCACGTTGCGGTACATCAGGACGCGGCTGTCGGCCGTCACGTCGCTCGACAGCAGCACCTCGCTGCGCCCGAGGCGCATCGCGTAGGCCAGCCGGCCGAAGGTGCCGATGCGGACGCCGTCGCTGCCGGCGTAGCGCGTGTAGGCGTTGTCGTCGCCGCTCGGGTAGTCGAACTCGGCCATCTTGGTGTTGACGATCACCGGGTGGTCGGTGGCCTCGCCGAAGTAGATCTCGGGCCGGTCGATGCCGAGGACCTCGGGGTAGTCGACCTTGGGCGGCAGGTCCTTGACGAACAGCTCGGGCATCCCCTGGTCGCCGACCTCGTTGACGGGGCCCAGCGCCACGCCGTAGCCGTGGGTGTAGATCATCGACTCGTTGACCCAGGTGCGGGCCTGCTCGGGCAGCGCGCCGACGGTCAGCTCGCGGGGCGACAGCATGAGCTGGCGGAGCTCGGGCGCACCGCCGTCGCCGGTGGGCAGCACGTAGCGGTCGTTGTCGACGCCGACGAAGCCGTAGTAGGTGCGGATCTCCTGGACCTGGCTGAAGGCGCTGAGCAGCGGCCCGTGGTCCCACAGGCGCACGTTCTTGATGGTCGCGTCGTTGCGCTGGATGTCGGACAGGTCGAGGTCGTTGCGGCCGGGCAGGTCGAAGTCGCGGATGTCGTCGAGGGCGAAGGCGTAGCGGGTGGCGCGCACGTGGGCGTCGATCTGCGGCGCCTCGCGCGACAGCTCGTTGGGCAGCACGCTGAAGCGCTGGACGACCCCGGGGACGACGGCGGTGAGCGCCTTGAGCGCCAGCACCGTCACCGCGACGCCGACGATGCCGGGGATCGAGCCCCGGCGGATGGCGAAGACGGCGGCGACGGCGGCGAGGGCGGTGCCGACGGCCTCGAGGAGGAGCAGGGGCAGGGTGGCGTGGAGCTCGGCGTAGCCGGGGCCGGCGACCAGGCCGGTCTGGTCGGCGAGCAGGCGGTAGCGCGCGAGGTAGCTCAGCGCGGCCATGCCGACGAGGATCCCGGCGACGAGTACGGCCAGGTGTCGCTGGACCTCGGGCGGGACGACGACGCCGGTGGCCACGAGCTGGCCGTCTTGCTGGGCGAGCTGGACCCGCAGCACGCCGAGCGCCACGTAGGTCGCGCCCGCGACGACCACGGCGGCGACGAGCAGCCCGACCGCCCACTGCACCACGGCCACGAGCAGGCCGAGGTCGAAGACGTAGAACCCGGCGTCGAGCGACCAGACGGGGTCGGCCCAGCCGAAGGCGCCGCCGTAGCGCAGGAGCATGGCCTCGGGCCAGGCGCCCGCCGCGGCGGTGGCGCTCACGAGCGCGACCACGCCGGTGACGAGGTCGGCGGCGAGCAGCGGCGAGGCCGAGACGAGGGCGCGGCCGGCGCCGGTGCGGGCGGGCGCGGGGCCGCGGACGGCGGAGCGGTGGCGGCGGGCGGCGAAGCGGGCGGAGCCGCCGACCACCAGCGCCGCGACGAGGCCGGCGGCGAGGCCCAGGCCGGCCTGCGTCCACAGGATGCGCGAGAACACCTCGCTGTGGTCGACGCTGGCGAACCACCAGCCGTCCGTGAGCAGGCGGACGCCGGGGCCCACGAGGCCGAGGAGCAAGAGTGCCGAGAGGAGGCCGATCCAGACGCGGGTTCGCATGACCGACAAGGTAACTCGACGCGCTCACTCTCCGCGGAGGAGCTCGGCCGCGAGGCGGCGCACGGCCGGCGGCTGCTCGGGGGCGACGAGCGGGCGGAGCAGCGCCTCGTAGTCGACGTGGACGGCGTCGGGGGTGCGCGGCCTCACCACGGGCAGCGCGCGCAGCGCGGCGACCTGGACCCGCGCGACGGGGTGGCGCAGGGCGCCGGCGAGGTCGCGCGGGTCGGCGCCCTTGGCGCGGTAGGCGTCGACGGCGGCGAGGGCGGCGGGCTCGGGGCCGTTGGCCATGAGCCAGACGATGGCGGGCTCGAGGTCGCGGTGGCCGTCGAGGTACAGCGCGACGGCCAGGCTGGCCGCGACCCGGCGGACGGCGGGGTCGGCGTCGGCGCGGACGAGCGCGCCGAGGCGGGCGGGGGCGTCGGGGTCGGCGATGCGCCTGGCGAGGTTCTCGGCGGCGACGATGCGGTCGTCGGGGTCGTCGCTGGCGAGCATGCCGAAGGCCTCGGGCACCTGGCGGGCGCGGGGCGCCGGCGCGGGGGGCGGCGCGGGGACCGCGGGCGCGCGCAGCTCCTCGGCGTCCTCGACCGGCGCGGCGTCCGCTTCGGCGGCGTCCGCTTCGACGTCGGCGGGCGGCGCCGCGGGGGGTGCGAGCTCGGCTGGCGGCGCCGCGGGTGCGTCCTGGAGCTCGGCGATGGGCTCGTCCCGGACGACGTCCTGGAGCACGACCTCCTCGGGGTCGGGCCCCGGCGCCGGATCGGGCCGGTCCGCCCCCACGACCACCGGCACCGTCACGACCCGCGCGCCGCCGAGCCACCAGTAGCCCCCGGCCGCCAGCCCCACCCCCGCGACGACGCCGAGCCCGACGAGCAGCGCCAGCGTCCCGCCGAGCCCCAGCGCCCACACGGCGCGCGGCAGGCTGCGCGGGGTCGGCGCCGCCGCGGGGGCCTCGGGGGCGGACCGCCAGGTCTCCGGCGTCCGCGGCGCGTTGTCGACGGAGAGCTGCGGCAGCGCCAGCGCGACCGAGTGCACGGAGTCGAGGTTCGCGCCCCACAGCTGCGCCAGCTGCGCCACCGTGGGGCGCGCGGCCGGGTCCTTGCGCAGCGCCGCCTCGATCGCGCGCACCACGCGGTCGGGCGCGTCGGGGGCGAGGGTGCGCACCGGCACGGGCTCGTCCCGCGCGACGGCGTTGAAGATGTCGAGGAGGTTGCCGGCGTCGAACGCCCGCTGCCCGGTGACGAGCTCGTACAGGATGCAGCCGAGCGCGAAGACATCGGAGGCCGGGCCCACGTTCTTCGTGTCGCGGATCTGCTCGGGCGACATGTACTGCGGCGTGCCCATCGCCGAGCCGGTGCGGGTGTGGGCGCCGGCCGTGCCCGCGTCGGAGCCGGCGACCACCTTGGCCAGGCCGAAGTCGGCGACCTTGGGCATCAGGCCCGTGCCGGTGCGGGCCAGGAGCACGTTCGCGGGCTTCAGGTCGCGGTGGACGTAGCCGGCGTCGTGCGCCGCGGCGACCCCGGCCAGGATGCCCGGCACGAGCAGGTCGACCTCCTCGAGGGTCAGGCGGCGGGCCCGCAGCACGCTGTCGAGCGCAGGCCCGTCGACGAGCTCGAGCACCAGGGCGCCGGTTCCGTCCGCCAGGGCGACCACGTCGGTCACGGCGACGATGTTCGGGTGCCGCAACGCGGCCTGCAGCTGGCCCTCGCGCTGCAGGCGGGCGCGGATCGACGGGGACGCGAGCGTGAGGACCTTGAGGGCGTGGACGGTGCCGAGCGCGGCGTGGCGCACGCGGAACACCATCGCCATGCCGCCCTCGCCGATGAGGCCCTCGACGGTGTAGCGGTCGACGACGTCGCCTGGCTTGAGGGCCGTGGCCTCCATCCGCGCTCCGCGTGGGGGGGTCGTGAGGTTGGACACCGGGCGGCGCCGATCCGGTGCACCGATTCTACTGGCGCGTGCGCGCCGAAATGGCTTCCCGATTCCTGTCCACGGAGGAGCAACCTCGTGAACGGAGCAGGAATCGGGGAAGCCCCATCGGCTTTGCTCGCGCATTCTCCAACGAGTCGTACACCATCGGCGGCCCGTCGGCTGGTTACGGGGCCCGGGGAGGCCCGGTGCGGCGAGAGGTGGTGGTGTTCAGCGCGGTGTTCCTGGTCGTCGGGGTCGGCCTCGGGATCTGGGTGCTGCCCGGCGACTGGTCGCTGCTGGCGCGCATCGGCGCCGGCGTGGCGCTGGCCGGGGCGGCGACGATCTCGCTGTTCGCCAACCGCATCATCGGCGGCGACGACTTCGACTGACGGGAGGAGGCGGCGTGGCGACGATCGACGAGGTCCGGCGGCGGGTGGCGGCGCGGACCGAGGACCTGCGGACCACGCTCGAGTCCCTGCCGTACTCGGGCACGCGGCGCCGCGGCACCGGCTCCGCCGCCGCCTACGTGAACCACCTCCGCGCGCTGGCGACGCTCGAGCAGGCGCTGAGCGAGCTGTCGCCGCACCCGGCGCGCCTGCCCGGGGAGCTCGCCGGCCTGCCCGACGTGGACGACGTGCCGGCGGCCGCGGCCCGGGCGATCGCGCTGGCGGAGTGGCTGCGCGCCTCGGGCCGGCGGGATCCGGCGGTGGTCGCCGGGGCCGCTGCCGCGCTCGACGGGCTGGCGGCGTCGGTCGTGCGCGTCCCGCTGGCGGCGCGGGCCGAGCTGGCGTTGGACGAGGCGGGGGTCGAGCGGGCGGTCGAGGCGGCGCGGGCGCTGTGGACGGGCATGATCGGGGTGCTCGGGGCGCTGGAGCCGCAGGACGAGGCGGGCTGGCCCGACGTCGTGACCGCGCTCAACCCGGAGGCCGGCGCGCACCCCATCACCGCCGACCCGCGGGCGCTGCGCGCGGCGCTGCGGGCGGGCGAGCGCACGTGGCACGCGTTCCCGTACTACGCCCTGCGCTATGGGGAGCGCGGCCACCGCTACATGCGCAGCGACAGCGGCTGGCTCGCGCGCATCGCCGAGGACGACGACGGGACGGTGCTGCGGCAGGTCTGGTGGCTCGGCGGGCTGCTCGCGAGCCGGGGGATGCCGCGCTGCCTGCTGGCGGCGCACCTCGAGCACCTGGCCGACGCGCTCGACGACGCCGCCGCGGGCCCGCGCGCGCGCCACGACCGCCTGCGGCGGGGGGCGCTGGCGCTGCACGACGCGCGGCAGCGCTGGGTGTCCGACGCCGTCAGCGACGCCATCGACGCCGCGTTCGACGCCCGGGTCGGGCCGGACCTGCGCGGCAGCTGCGCGGGACGGGCCGCCTGGTGGCGGCGGCCGTCGCCGACGAGGCGGACGAACGTCCGCGGGGACGCCGTCGCCTGGCTCACCACGGCCGAGGCGGTGCCCGCCCCGGCGCGGGCCGCGGCGGCGGAGGCGGCGGCGGCCGCGCGGGCGGACCTCGGCTGAGTGTTTCACGGGGAACACGGCTACACGCGGCCGAGCGCCTCTCGCACGGAAGGGCGCAGCGCGGCGCCCGCCGAACAGCGACGCCGCGTTGGCCAGCGCCAGCACGCCGACCGCCCAGCCCGCGAGCGCGGGCCACGCCACCACCAGCGGCAGCGGGATGGCGAAGGCGAGCGCGCCCACCCGCCAGCCCACCGCCGCCGACAGCGGGAGGCCCAGCAGCGCGGCCAGCGGGAGGCTCGCCGCGGCGATCAGCCAGCCCTCCACCAGGACCAGGCGGCGGATCTGCGCCGGCCGCGCCCATGGCCCGGAGGACGCCAGTTCGCGCGTCCGCTCGACCACGCTGGCGCTCATCGTCGCCGCGAGCGCAGAGCGCGCCCACCAGCCCCATCAGCACGGCCAGGGCGGTCAGCACCCGCACCAGCACGCCCACGTGCTCGGCCATCGCGTCGAACACCAGCGTCCGCGGGACGACCTGGCCGATGCGCAGGCCCGCGCCGCGCAGCGCCGCCTCCACCGACGCCGGGGTGGGCGTCCCGTCCGCGCCAGGGCCCACCCGGACCGCGGCGAGCGGCGGCGGCGCGCGCCGTGAAGGCGTGGGCCGTCACGTAGGCGCGAGCCGGGCTGCCGACCTCCTCCACCGTGCCGACCACGCGCCAGTCGAGCGGCTGGCCCGCCACCACGAGCGACACGCGCTCGCCGACCCGCGCGCCGGTCGCCGCGGCCGCGAGCTGGTTGAGCACGACGTCGTCGTCGCCGTCGTCGGGCGCCAGCAGCCGGCCGCGGGTCGGGCGGAGGTCGACGAGGCGGCTCGTCGGCGAGGCGCCCACGAGCTCGAAGCTGCCGTGGGCGCCGTCGGGGTGGACGCGGCGGATGGGCACGCCCGTGGGGTTCGGGACGGTGGCGGCGCGAAGCCCCAGGCCTCCGCCGTCCAGCCGGCCAGGGCCGCGCGGGCTGCCGGCGTCACCGGACCGGCGAGCCGCACCTCCACGTCGTCCCGGCGCGTCTCGACGACCCGGTCCACCAGCGCGTCCCAGGCCACCGACACGCTGGCGGCCGTCGAGAACAGCGCGCCGGCGACGGCGAGGAGGCCGACGGCGAGCGCGAAGCGCCGCGGACGCGGACCGCGTTGCACGCAGGCCCGCTGCGGCGCGCGGTCGCCCAGCGCCGGCGCCCGGGTGCGGCGGGTGGTGGGCCGGGCGCCGTGGTCGTGGGCGTGTCCACCACCGTGCGGCGGCTGGCGCGGGCGATGAGCGGCGCCGCCGCGGCGAGGGGCAGGCCGAGGCCGATGGCGACCTGCGCGGCGATCACCCGGAGCGGGACGGCGTAGCTCGCCACGTCGACGTTCAGCATGCCGGCGACCGCGTCGATCCCGGCGCGGGCGAGCAGCGCGGTGGGCAGGGCGGAGGCGGCGAGCGCCGCCAGGGCGATGGCGCCCACCATGGCGACGTACAGGCCGGCGACGGCGCGGCGGCTCGCCCCGAGCGTCTTCATGACGGCGATCTCGCGCACCTGCCGGGCCAGGGTGATCGACAGCAGCGACGCCGACAGCACGGCGGCGAGGCCGACCGTCAGCGCCGCGAACAGCCACAGGACGAGGAGCACCGCGCGGGACGGCGCCTCGTGGGGGTGCTCACCCGGCGGCGGCACGCGGACCTCTCGGACCGTGACGCCCTGCGCGTCGAGGCGCTGGGCGACGGCGGCGGCCTGGGCGTCGACGGCGGCCGGATCGAGCGGCCGGTCGGCGACGAGGATGCGCACCTCGTCGAGCTGCGGCTCTCCGAGCCGGGCAAACGTCTCGGGCGTGACGTACAGGTTGGCGGCGCGCTCCTGTCCGGCCGGGGCCAGCGACGGATCGTGCACCACCCCGACGAGGGTGAGCGTCGCGGGGCGGCCGGCGGCGGTGACGACCTCCACCGCGTCCCCGAGCCGCGCGCCCATCACGGCCAGCGAGGCGCGCTCGACGAGGGCCTCGCCGGGGCCGGCCGCGGTCGCCCCGGCCTGCGGGGTGAACGTCGCGAGGCGGTGGACGCCGAGGTGCTCCACGGCGAAGACCTCGGCGCGGCCCCACGGCCCGCCGGGCGGGCGCCACCGGGCCTCGCGGCTCGCGCGCCGCTCGGCGATCGCGACCTCGGGCCACCCGCGGAGCGCGTCGAGCTGGGGGTCGGTGAGCGCCGCCAGGAGGGTGGCCACACGCTGCGGTGGTGGCTCACCACAGCGCCCGACCGGCCGCCCGCGGAGGTCGACGCGCAGCTGCGCGCCCTGCTGGAGGGCGCGCTCGCGTCCGTCACATGAGGACCATGAAGCAGGCCGCGAGGAACACGATGCCGCCCACGATGGTGACGACGAAGGTCTTCTTGCCGAGCAGCTCCATCTGGAGCTCGTCGTGATCGAGGTTCCGGGGCTCGTAGCGGGACATGGCGACCTCCTTACTTGGCAGCGAGGGATTCGAGCTCTTCGGGGACGGCGCGCACCATCACGGCGTCGACCTCGCGGGAGAGGCCGTCGCCGGGCAGGCGCTGCATCCCGGGCAGGAAGAACAGGAAGTCGTTGGCGAAGTCGCGCCAGTGCACGCGGCCGTTGTCGCAGAACAGCTTGAGGCAGACGCCCGCGGACAGCTCGACGGCCATGCGGAGGAGGTGCTCGAACGTGAAGAAGTGTTCCATCTCACTCACCCTCGGAGTCGGGGGGGGATGAGACCGCGTGAAACCGGAGAGCGGCTCCCCGCGGGGCTCGTACGGGCCCTGTGCAACCCACGTGCCAGCTTTGGTTGTCAGGGGTCGAGGCGGATCGACGATCGGGACGGGGGCGCGGGGACGGTCGGACGCCGAGGGTGGGCGTCGGGGCTGTGGGGGTTGGCGCACCGGGGTGTGTGGGGTGGCACAGTGGCGGGGCAGCGGTGGCGTGGTGCGGAATCGAACGGTGCGGCGCCGGACCGGGCCACGGTTTCTGGGGCGGCGGCGGCGAGGGGGGGCGCGGGCGTGGCACGGTGGGGTGCGGGGAGGCGCTGATGTGGTGGTGGGTCGGGGTGGCGCTCGCGGGCGCCGGGGACGGGGCCGGCGACGCGGACGCAGACGGCGAGGCGTTCCCGGCGCGGTGGACCAACCCCGGCTTCGGGGTCGGGGCGGTGGTGCTCGGCGAGCGGGGCGGGCTCGATCGCGTGGGGGTGCAGCTCGAGCTGCGGCGGGAGCAGGCGGTGAGCCGGCGGGTGCAGTTCAACGCGGTGCTGGCGGCCGGCGTGACGCGGCCCGAGCGCGTCGCGGCGGTGGCGTCGTGGGGGTGGCGGGCCGGGGGCGTGGTCACGCACAGCATCGGCGACGTGTCGCGATGGGTCGACGCCGGCGAGGGCACGGGCACGGAGGGGCTGCGCACGATGGCGTCGCTGCCGGCGTACTTCGGGCTGGGGGTGTCGTACCTGATCGTGCCGGCGGCGGCGGTGGTGAGCCCGCTGGCGTCGATCGGGCAGGGGGTGTGCGGGGGGACGTTCAGCTGGCACACGGACGTGGTGGCGCCGAACGGGTTCGTAGAGGCGGGGCTCGGCGGGGCGGTGTTCGGGCACCCGCTGGGCGGGACGATGGTGGGGTACGGGCCGCTCGTGGGGGCGGGGGCGCAGGTGGGGCGGCAGTCGGTGGCGGTGCGGGTGCTGGTGTCGCCGCGGGGGACGAACACGACGTGGGACGGGCGGAGCGGGTTCGCGTGGACGGGGGCGCTGACGGTGGGGCTGTGAGGCAGATCCGGGCCGGGCAGGATCCGGGCCGGGCAGGATCGGGTCGAAGCGACCGTTGGTTCGGTGCCTCGAAGTCTGTCAGGCGGCCTGACGGACGACGCGGGAGGTGGGCCTCCACGCGCTGTTCCGAAGCACCACCTCCTCGAACTCGTTCCACCGCCCGCTCTTGGCCTGTGCGCGGAGGTGCAGCATCCCCTCGGCGTGCTCCTCCGTCCAGCTGATGGAAGCACCCTTCATCCGCAGGTTGATGACCCGACGGACCGCGGACTGTGCGTGGCGCGGAAGCAGCTCCGGCCCGAGTGACGACGGCGCCGCCGGAGACAGCTTCGTCGCCGGGTCTGCTCAGCCTCTGCCCGCCACTGGGCCCCTCTCGTCCGTCAGCACGGTTCATCTTCTGGCGATTGTGCTTGTTAGTACTTAGATACCGTCGCTCGGAAGCGGATCCGGCCCGACCTGAATTCATCCTGTGCGAATCGTCTCGTTTCGAGGCTGGAAACCACCCGCCGGAAGCGGATCCGGCCCGACCTGAATTCATCCGATGGCGATAAATCAGGTTTTAACTAAGTTACCACCGTCCAGATGCGGATCCGGCGCGACGTGAATTGTGTTGACGGGCGAAAGTGGACTATTGGCGGGCAGACGCTGAGCAGATCCTGCTGGCTGCGCCTGACCGACAGGGTCCCCCCGCCGTAGAAATTCCCATCACCATGGCGCGTGCTCGCACGACGGGAGCGCCATCGACCGCGAGCTCATGGCGGTTGAGCCTCGGCAAGCGGCCGCATCGCGCTCCCGCTCGCGCAGGTGTCGTCCGCCCGGGTTCGCAAGGGCGAACGCCAACTCCTACTTCAGACCCGTGCTCTCACGACGCGCCATGCGAACCGCGAGCTCATCGCGGTCGAAGCTCTGCACGGCCGCATCGCGCTCGCGCAATCACCGCGAGCTGCGCCCGGACGCCGTCGGCGGCGCTTCTCAGCGCTCGGGGCGCGGTCCGAGGCTCCACTCCGGGATCCGCTCGGTGCGCGTCTCCAGGAACCGCGCCAGCCGGTGGAAGTCGCTGCCCGGCCGCACGTAGCGCACCTGCGTGGCGAGCGTCTGCGGGTCGATGAGCTTGTCGAACGGGACGTAGTGCAGGTCGAGCTGGCCCGACACGCTCACCATGTGCCCGTCGAGCCCCTCCTCCACCAGCGCGCGGTAGGCGCCGATGCCGAGCTGCGCGCCGAGCATCACGTCGTAGGCGTGCGGGGCGGCGCAGCGGCTCTCGTAGCCGAGCTGCACGCCCGTCGCCTTCTTCTTGCGCCCCGTCCGCGCGGCGTAGCGATCGGAGACGACGCGGGCCAGCGACTGGCCGAGGTTGAGCGAGCCGAGCGAGATGTGGCCGTGCTCGTCGCGGCCCACACCCGCCAGCGCGCCCTCCGGCAGAAGCTCGGCGAGCCCCTCCGCCAACACGATGACGGCCCAGTGGTGGCCGTTGCGCTCCCGCGCCACCAGCACGTCGACGATGCGGTCGGCGAGCCGGTCCACGTCGAGCGGCGCGTCGGCCTTGCCGCCCACGCGCAGCTCGGGCCCCACGTCCTCCAGGGCCACGACCAGGCTGGCCTCGCCCGCGATGCCGACGCCGTACGCCAGCCACCCCGCTTTGCGCCCCATCGTCTCGACCAGGAAGCAGGCGCTGGTGGCCTGCGCGTCGGCCGCGAGGTTGAGCACCTCCTTCGCCATGAAGTCGACGGACGTGAAGAACCCGAAGGTGAAGTCGATGCCGTGGTAGTCGTTGTCGATGGTCTTCGGGAGGTGCACCACGCGGACCCGCTTCGCGTCCTCGGGCAGCCGGTCCTGGTACAGCTTGAGGTAGTTCGCCGTCTTCAGCGTGTCGTCGCCGCCGATGGAGATGAGTGCGTCGACCTGCAGGTCGACCAGCGCGGCGTAGATGTTGCGGAGCTGGGCCGTCTTGTCGGCGTCGTCGAGGTCGGCGAGCGTGCGGATGGGCTTGCCGGGGTTGGCGCGGGCCGTGCCGATGACGATGCCGCGGTCGTTGTGGATGCCGCGCAGGTCCTTGTCGGTGAACGCCCGGTAGTGCTCGTCGGGCCGGAGGCGGTGCGTGACGGGGTGGTAGTGCTGGAGGTTCGAGTAACCATGGAAGAAGCCCAGCACTTCGCGGCCGTTCTCCAGGAACGAGATCCCCGCCGCGGCGATGACGGCGTTCGCCGCCGGCGCCGGCCCGCCCGAGAACACCACGCCCACCCGCCGGATCCCGTTGTCGCCCACCTGGACCTCCCCGGTCCGCACGTAACGCCTCGGCGCGTCACGTCATGGCCGCTCTTCCCGCGGCACCCAGACCGGCCCGGGGCGTGCCGGGTAGCCCGTCCGCGGCCAGAAGGCGGGGTCGGCCTCGTCGAGGACCGGGGCGTCCGGCTCGTAGTACACGGAGAAGTCCCCCAGCAGCGGCCGGTTGCCACCCAGGATGAGCGTCCAGTACTGCTCGCGGAGGCCGCGCTGGAGGGCCGTGAGGTCGTCCTGGAAGGGGCCGCCGTCGTAGTTGCAGTCCCAGACGCCCATGGCGTGCAGGGAGGGCGGCTTGCCGGCGTAGACCGGGAGCCAGGGGGCGAAGGGCGAGAGCACGGGCCCGTCCACACCGCGGATCCGGTCGACGAAGCGCCAGCCCGCCGCGACATCGGCGGCGGTGGGGATCAGGGCCGCCGGGCGCAGCTCGACGCTCGCCCAGAGCAGCTGGATGCACCAGGCGGCGGGGACGAGCTGCCGGTGCCCCTGGCGGCGGAGGGCGACCAGCGCGTGGCCCAGCGCCCAGGACAGCGTCCAGAACAGCGGGGTGTGGACGTTGACGAAGCCGCCGTCGTGGATGCGCATCAGCGCGGCCGCGAACGCTGCTGTGCCCACGACCAGCGCGACGGCGACGGCGTCGCGCGTCCACGGCTGGCGGCCGAGCAGCGCGGCGAGGGGCCCCGCGGCCAGCGCCCAGTAGGCCACGGCGTAGGCGACGGGGACGAGCGGCGAGCCGTCGCCCGGGGGGTGGTAGGTGAAGGCCCAGGCGAGCAGCATGCCGGCCCAGACCGGGGCGCCGGCGACCAGCCACAGCGGGCCGCGCGGAGCGCCGACGGCGCGGACGACGGCCCAGCCGCCGAGGACGGCGAAGGCGATCGGCAGCGCCGTGCCCCACTCGCGGACGCTCTCGATGGGTCCGTGCCACCACAGCATGCGGTGGGCGGCGGGCACCTCGAACAGCCAGGTGGACAGGCGGCCTTCGGTGGCGACCTCGATGGGGACGAACCAGGCGGCGGTGCCGCCGAGCCAGGCCACG
Organism: Myxococcota bacterium; assembly: GCA_041389545.1. Lineage (GTDB taxonomy): Bacteria > Myxococcota_A > UBA796 > UBA796 > JACKER01. The sequence goes on from JAWKRQ010000044.1 coordinate 33,461, forward strand.
CCGAAGGCGACCGCGGCGCGCCGATCGCGGAGCGCGAGGCCCAGGGTGAGGGGGAGGCCGAAGATGGCGGCGTTGTGCTTGGCCAGCGTCGCGCCGGCGAGCAGGAGGCCCGCGGCGACCGCGGCGCGGCGGGAGCGCTCGCTCGCCAGGGCGACGGCCCAGCCGAGGAGGGCGACGGAGAGGGCGTCGGGACGGACGAGATCGTAGAAGGCGCCGGCGTGGGGGTAGGTGCCGAGGAAGACGGTGGCGGCGGCGAGGGCGTCGGTCCAGCGGCCCTGTGCGGGGCCGCGGGGCCGGAGGGCGAAGGCGAGGGCGGCGGCGGCGGCCAGGGTCGAGAGGATGGACACCATGCGCCCGAGGGGCATGGAGAGGCCGAAGACGCGGGACAGGGCCGCGACGAGGGCGGGCTGGCCCGGGGGGTAGATGAAGGGGACGAAGTCGACGCTGGGCGGATCGTACAGGGGCAGGCCGTGGCGGAGGCGCCAGGCGTGGGCGAGCATGCCGCCCTCCATCCACTCGAGGTCGAACGGGTAGTTGAGGCGGTGGGCCCAGGTCCAGGCGAGCAGGGCGAGGAGGACGGCGCCGCAGGCGGCGACGGCCAGCGCCTCGAGGGGCTCGCGACGGGTCATGGTGCGACGACTAACCGCCATGGGGGATCCCAGCCGCCCATGCCCGGCGGCGTGGCCTGTCGGTTGCGCGGGCCTCCGATCGCGAGCTCACCGGGTCGGACGACGGCGCTCGTCGGCGAGCGCGTTCGCCGGTGAGCCCTCCGCGCGTCCTCGTCGGCGCCGGATGACCCTGCCTGCCGCAGGAGGAAGTCCTACCACCGCCTCAGATCCTGTTCGAGCGGCTCCAGCGAGGCACCTTGCAGCTTTCCCGCGTTGGCGGCCGCCCTCCGGGGCGAGGGCGCCGCCGTGGGCGCGAGCCAACACACGGCGCCGGCGGCGTCAGCGCCGTCGGCGCGGGCTCGCGCGCCGCCGGACGACGCCCACGAGCCCCAGCAGCGTCAGCGTGCCCACCGGGCCGACGCCCGTGGTGCAGGCGCCGACCGGCACCGGATCGTTGTCGCGTCCGTCGCAGTCCTGGTCCACGCCGTCGCCGGCGACCTCCCGGGCGCCGGGGTGGACGTTGAAGCGGGTGTCGTCGCAGTCGCCGACCCGCTCCACGTAGCGGTCCGGCGCCGTGCACCGGGACAGGGTGAACTCGGGCGTGCCGAAGCCGTCACCGTCCGCGTCCAGGTAGAACAGGGTCGGCTCCGCGCAGTGGTTCTCTTCGCCGCTGATCGTCGTGGTCGCGCCCGTCGCGTCCTGGACGACGAGGAACTCCACGTACGTCGGCGGCGAGCTGACGCCTTCCGGGTCGTGGGCCGTGTAGTAGAACTTGTCCGAGCCCGTGAACCCGCGGGTGGGCGTGTAGGTGAACTTGCCGTCGCTGGTCATCGTGACCGTGCCGTGGGCCGGTGCGTTGCTCACCAGGATGGTGAGGGCGTCGCCGTCCGGGTCGACGACCCGGGCGGGGCTGCCGTTGCTCGGCGCCTGCAGGTCGTCCGCGACCGGACCGGCGATCTCGCCGTAGGCCCAGTTCGTGGCTTCGGGGGCGTCGTTGATGGCGGCGACCTCGACCGTGACCGGCGTGGGCGCCGACTTCGCCTGGCCGTCGTCGGCCAGGTACCAGACCGTGGCCGTGCCGCTGAAGTCCGGATCGGGCTGGAAGATGATGTTGCCGCCGCCATCCAGCGTCGCCGTGCCGCCCTCGGCGGGCTGGTTGGCGTCCAGCCGGACCTGGAGCAGTGTGCTGTCGACGTCGCGGTCGTTGACCAGCAGCTCTGCGGCGTAGAGCAGGATCGGCCGCTCCTCCAGCGTGTGGAAGGGTCCGTCCGCGTTGCCGACCGGCGGGTCGTTGACTGCCTCGAAGTCCAGCGTCGCCGTCACCACGAGCGGTGCGTTGTAGGCGTCCGCCACCGCGTAGGCGAAGGTGGCGCGCCCCGCGTACTCGGGCTCGGGGGTGAACAGGAGGCTGCCGTTGGCCGCCAGGACCAGCGTCCCGTGGTCGGGCGGGGTGGTGAGGCTGACCGTGAGCGGGTCGCCGTCGGGGTCGACGACGTAGGCCTCTCCCGCCAGGCCCGGCGGGCCCAGGGCCAGCAGCTCGTCTTCGTCGAGGCTCCAGCTCGGGGACGCGACCAGGCGCGGCGCCTCGTTGCGCACGTCGATGGTGACGTGGGCCGTCGACTCGCAGCCCGGGTCGTCGGCGATGGTGTAGTCGAAGCCCGTGAGGCCGAAGGAGGCCGGGGTGAACGTCAACACGTCGCCGTTCTGGACGAGGCTGCCCGCGCCCGGCTGCGTGAAGCGCACCAGGTGGAGCGTGTCGAACGTGTCGGGATCGACGTCGTTGGCCAGCAGGTCGGCGACCGGGATGTCCAGGACCTCGTCGATGGACAGGGTCAGGTCGATGTCGGGCTGGTCGGGGAGGTCGTCGTAGGCGCGGGGGCAGTCCTGGAGGGGGCGGACGTTGAAGGTCGCGTAGCCCTCGACGGTGTCGCCGCCCGCGGTCACCGTGTAGGTGACGTGCTGGGAGAGGTCGTAGTCGGGGCCCGGCGGGCGGAAGACGAGGCGGTTGCCCTCCTGGCTGACGTTGCTGCCGTCGGGCGGATCGGTGACGTCGAAGCCGGTGACGGTGATGAGGTCGCCGTTGGGGTCGAGGTCGTTGGCGAGGACGTCGAGGTAGACGGGGGAGAGGTTGTCCTCGTCGGTGTAGGCGTTGTCGGGGCGGAGGGTGGGGGGTGCGAGGCCGTAGCGGCGGTAGGCCGTGAGGCCGGTGAAGGTCTCTGCAGCTAGAACCAGGTCAGCGCTCGTCCGGATCCCGGACAGATTGATGCCCACCTCCGTCGGCGTGTCGGTGTAGTCCACTGCGTTCAGCCCGCGTCGAAAGACCAACCCCGTCTCACCCGGAGCGGTCGTCACCAACGTGTCGCCGCGGAGCGAAAGCGAGCTTCCCATCCGCAGACCCGCGTACGAACCGTCACCACGCCAACTCGTCTCTGCGATCGTGCTCGTCCCACGATAGAGATAGAAGCCGCCATCACCGGCGTTGGCACCGGGCTTGCCGACGACGAGGAGATCTCCGTCTACGTCAAGTTCATATCCGAACTGGTCCCCAGCTGTAGCACCAAACCACTGTTGAATGAGCTCGACGCGATGTCCGCCGGACGACTCGCGCTCCAAGCGGACCAGCATCACAGCCCCGGTCTGGCCAGCGTCGTCACTGGCGAGATAGATCGCCCCGGATCGAATCGCCACGGCAGAGCCATAGCCATCACCCGCCTGCGCCCCGAGAGCTCCTGCATCGATCTCGGTCTCGTAGACCCAGGCGTCCTGGACCCGACGATAGACGTAGGCGCCGCCCGCGGTGTTCAGGCTGGGTGCGCCGAGGATCAACCACTCCGAGTCCATCGCGACGGATTTGCTAGATTTTTCTGTCGGGACGTCATCCGTGGTGAAGTGGCTCGCGCCGGCTGAGGCGGTAACCGCGGCATACGGCTTGGACAAATCGGAGAACACGACGTCTCTTCCGGACAACGCCGCGTCCAGGCCGACGGAATTCTGGTACACCTCATTGTTGGTTCGGTCGAACCTTGACGCTCCTTCTCGACGATAGGCCTGTAGGAGGGACGACGACGACGTGTAGCTCGGACCGGCGACCACTGCGATGTCGCCGTCCACCGCCATCCCAGAGATGTAGTTCGGATACTGCGTCTCCCGATAGATCTCTTCGAGCATCGATCCCTGGCGACGCCACGCCCGAAACGATGAGGTGTGCGGTTCCCCCACCGCGACCATTCCATCGCTGATCGTCACCGGCAACGGCTCGTCTCCCCCCGGACTCAGGTCGAACGACTCCCGGAGCACCCAGCTCGAGTCCGAGCCCCTCTCGTAGACGAACAGGTGCGGGGGCACCTCGGGGTCCGTGGGTCGGTCGGTGACCGCCAGCGCCGTCTCGAACAGCGCGATGGCCGAGCCGAACCCTTCTCCGGCCCAGGTTGGGGCCGCGAGTTGGACGGAGTTCGAGGCCGTGATGTAGTCGGGATCACGGTACAGGTTCACTCGCCCGTCACCGGGAGCACCGACGGCCAGCCACGTCCCGGACATCGCGACCGTGCGCCCGAAGTCCGAACCTCCGGCGCCCGGATCGACTCGCTCGGCCACATAAGTGTAGCCAGCGTCGCGCCCATCGTAGCGATACACCTTCACGCGGCGAGCACCCGGCGCGCCCACCGCGAGCAGCCGAGCGTCTGCGGCGACGTCTGCGCCGAAGAGCTCGCCCGGCAGCCCGTCGATGGTCTGGATCGTCTCCCAGTTCCCGGTCTGGCTGGTGGAGTAGCGGTGGCGAACCTCGACGCGCCCAGCCGTGTCCTCGGTGATGCCCGCGATGAGCCGCTCGTCTGCGAACTCCAGTCGGAAGCAATTGGAGCAGACCACGTGGGTCAGCAAGAACCCGTTGCGGATCCAGTTCCCCGCGGCATCGAGCTGGAAGATGGTGATTGCGCCGTTGTCGTTGACCGTCGCGGCGTTCATGCCCTCCAGCGCCACGTCCCACCCGATCCGCCGTCCGCTGTCGGTGAGGAGATCGGGCTCGGTCCAAGGCGCGTTCACGAGCGTGCCGTGGGGGTACGCGACGGCCATCGCACCGGTGCCAGCTGAGAAGCCGGGATCCCCGATGATCAACCGATCGCCATCGCTGTCGATCGACCAGCCGAGTGCGCTGTCGGCCACGCCGGTCTCGAGCGCCACCTGGCTCGGCTGCCCCGTGATGAGCGGATCGATGGTCACCGGGTACCGCGCCCGGGCGTCGTCGACCGAGACCCTCACGTCCTGGTCGTCCACGTCGATCCACGCCGACAGCGCGACCCCATCGGCGTCCCAGGCGCGCAGCCCGGTCCAGTCGACCCGCGGCAGGTCGCCGACCGCCACCCGGATCCCCCCGAGCTGGGGCAGGTGCGCGACCTGACCCACGCCGCCCGTGGTCTCGATCTCGAGGTCGACGACCAGCGGTCCGCGCCCGTCCGGCGGGTGGTCGAGGGTGAAGCCGTGCTCGATGTCTCGCCCGCCGACCTCGAGCCACTCGTGCAGCGGTCCGCGGTCGCGCGTGATCCGATCGCCGAGCCGGGAGACCTCGCCGTCGACGATGGCGTCGACGTCACCTTCGCGGCCCCAGCCCGTCGTCCGGAAGGTGACGGTCCAGTCCGGCGCGATGGCACCAGGCGGCGTCGCGACGACACCCTCCGGCGACAAGCCCACGGCGATCGTGGACGAGCGGGCCTCCCAGTCGCCTGGGACCGGGGTGCCATCGGTGAGCACGGGGAGCGACGCCTCGCTGCAGGCGACGCCGAACAGGAAGAGGAGAGCGTGACGCATGGGAGTTCCTCGCCTTCTCGAAGTCGGTGCCTAGAGCCAGAGCGACAGCGTGCCGCCGAGGCGGAAGTCCAGGTTGGTGCGCTCCCCCGATTCCACGGGCTGGGCGCGCTCCACGCGGTCCTCGAAGCCGAGGCCGTTGAAGCGCGACTCGACCATCGCCTCCACCGCGAGCGGGCCCTTCACCAGGGCGCCGCCGTCGGCGCGGAAGCGGAGCTGGTAGGGCACCTTCATCCAGGCCAGGGAGCCGTCGACGGTCAGCTCGGCGCGATAGCGGTCCGCCCGCACGCCGCCCACGATCCCCACGACGGCCGACGGAACGGTCGCCAGCTCGACACCGACCTCGCCCTGGTAGGCGTTGCCCCACGAGCGGAAGCGCTCGAGACCGGCGCCGAGGCGCGCCGCCGCGAACGGCTGGACCTCGCCCACCCACCCGGCGCCGCCGATGAGGACGAGCGCATGGCCGGTCGGGAGGCCGCCACCGCCAGCGACCGGGTCGCTCGGCCCGATGATGGATCCACCGATCTCGCCGCCGATGACCGTGTTCGGCGTGAAGCGAGCGGTCACGTCGGCCCCGCCCGCGAACGTCCCCCCGGACTGCGGCGCCCAGGCGGTGTTCCCCTTGATGGGCGTCTGTTTGCTGGTCACCAGCCCGCCGTGCACCGACGTCCCGAGCCACCAGGCGTGCGGCGACTGGAGCGACGTGCGCTTGCGCGACTGGCCGCGGTCGGGGATCTCTTCGAAGTCCCAGAGGTACCCCGACCAGGCGATGCGGCCGTTTTCGCGCACCTGGAGCAGGAACGCGCGTTCGACCGGGGCGTCGTCGCGGACGATGCCGTCCACGAGCCACTCGTTCGGCGAGATCTTGCCGATCGGCTGGACAGGTCCGGGGTCGGTCGCCGCGTTGAACGACGTGACGAAGCCGTGGCTGGGCGGGAACATCTCCGGATCGGGGGCCCACGCCGGATCGACGATCCGGACCGCGGCGAGCGACCGGCGGCTCGCGCGGGCCTGGCCGTTCACGAACGTCCCCAGCGCCATCGCCTCGTGGAGGCGAGCGATCTGCGGCGCAGGCGGGACCTCGTCGAGGCACGCGACCATGACGTTCAGGACCTTGTTCGCCTGGTCGAAGCTCGTCTCGTCCATCCGGACGAACGCCGACCAGAGCGCTTCCATGCTCCGATCGAGCTCCGCAGACGCGTCCGCGGGACAGGCGCCGTCGGTGGAGGCCTCGGGGGTCTGCGCCATCGCCGGAGCGGTGAGCAGCAGGAGCGGCGCGAGCAGAGCGGCAGCGGCGGCGAGGCCGCGACGTCGGCGGGTGAGGCTCATCAGGATCACCAGGGAGACGAGGGAGAGGGAGATGGACCCCGCGGACGAGCAGGAGCCGACGGGCACCGGACGGTTGTCGCTTCCGTCACAGTCCTGGTCGACACCGTCGCCGGGGACCTCGGCGGCGTTGGGGTGGACGTTGCGGCGCGTGTCGTCGCAGTCGCCGGTGGCAGCGACGTAGTTCACCGGTTGGACGCAGCGGGCGAGCACGAACTCGGGCGTTCCCCAGCCGTCGCCGTCCTGGTCGAGGTACCACAGCGTCGGGTCGGGGCAGGGGTTCTCCTGGCCGCCCTCGGTAGTGGTGTTGTCCACCGGATCCTGTACGATCAGGAACTCGACCTTCGCCGGGGGCGCGCTGAGCCCCTGCGGATCGAAGGCGGTGTACCAGAAGCGATCCTCGCCCGTGTAGCCGGCCTTGGGCGTGTAGGTGAACGTGCCGTCGGCGGCAAGCGAGACGGTCCCGACGGCCGGCTCGTTGGAGAGGCGGATCTCGACCGCATCCCCGTCTGGGTCGATGACGTGCCCTGCGGTGCCGTTCGACGGGGTGAGGACGTTGTCGGTCACCGGCCCGCCGATGGTCCCGTAGGCCCACGACGTGGAGCTGGGCGGGTCGTTGACGGCCTCGACCTCGATCTCGACGGGCGTGAGCGCCGAGTTGAGCTCGAAGTCGTAGGCGGTGTACCAGACCGTCGCGGTGCCGGAGAAGTCCGGGGCGGGGTGGAACACGAGGTTCCCGAGGGCGTCGAGCTCGGCGGTGCCCCCGACCGGCGGCTGGTTCGCGTCGAGGCGCACGGCGAGGGAGGGACTGTCGACGTCACGATCGTTGACGAGGAGCTGCGACGCGTAGATGAGCAGCGTCCGCTCTTCCTGTGTGCGGAAGGGGCCGTCCGGCGAAGCCACGGGCGCATCGTTCACGCCCTGGTAGTCCACGGTCGCCGTGATCCGGATCTGGTGGTCGTACGGGTCGGAGACTGTGTAGGTGAACGTCACCTGCTGGTCGAACTCGGGCTCCGGCGTGTAGATGAGGAGCCGTTGTCGCTGAACACGACGGCGCCGGCGCTCGGCGGGTCGATGGCCACCACCGTGAGGGGGTCGCCGTCGGGGTCCGTCACGTAGCGCTCGTCGAGGAGCCCCGGCGGGCCCAGGACGAGCTGCGCGTCCTCCACGAGCTCGTAGACCGGCGCCTCGTGGGCGACCGGGGGGTCGTTGACGATGTTCACCGTGACCGTGGCGGTGGCCGTGTACAGGCCGTCGGTGACGGTGTAGTCGAAGGTGGCGACGCCGAAGGTGGCCGGGGTGAACTGGAGGAGATCGCCGTCCTGGACCACCGCGCCGTTCGTCGGCTGGGTGAAGGAGGCGAGGCTCAGCACGTCGCCCGTGTCCGGATCGGTGTCGTTCGCCAGGAGCGTGGCGACGGGGATGTCGAGCACCTGGTCGAGCGACATGGAGAACTGGTCGTCGTCGTTGGCGGTCGGCGGGTCGGGGACGGGCGTCACGTGCACGGTGAGCAGGGCCTCGGCCTGGTCGGGTCCGGCGTCGACGGTGTAGGTGACGACGACGTTCTGGTCGAAGTCGTCGTCCGGCGGGGTGAAGCGGAGCGTCGTGGCGCTCTGGACCGTGACGGTGTCGGAGCCCGAGACCGCCGTGAGGACGAGCGGATCGCCGTTCGGGTCGAGGTCGTTGGCGAGGACGGAGATGGTGACGGACGGGCCGCCCTCGGTGGTGTAGGCGTGGTCGTTGCGGAGGACGGGCGGTCCCTCGGCCGTGACCTTGGCCACGTAGGCACCCACGTTGACCTCGCTGGCGCCCTGCCCGATATAGAGGCGGTCAGAGGTGGCATCGACCGTGGTCACACCGTTGCCCAGGGTGACTTCGACAGGACTACCGTACGTCGTGCCGTCCGCCCCGCGAGTCAGCCGAACGGCCCGGTCGGTGCCGTTGGTGACGTAGAGGCTGTCTCCCGCGAGAGAGACATCCGTACCCCAACCGCCACCAGCGAAGGCGGTTCCGCTGGATCGCCAGTTCGACTCGGGGGTGAGGCTCAAGCCGCGGTACAGGTCGACGCCACCGTCGCCGCCGTTGGCGCCCGGTTGGCCGATGGCGATGAGCTCTCCGTCGACGTCGAGGCTCGCGCCAAGGGAGCCACCAGCTGGGCCCGTCCACTGTTGGACGAGATCGACGCCATAGCGCCCGTTCAGCTTTCGCTTCAGGCGATAGACCCAGACCTGATCGGTGTCCGGGCTCCCCAGATAGATGAAGCCGGACCGCATCGCAACAGTCGTTCCGAAGGCATCAGCGGCGGTGGCGCCATCGTTGTCGACGTTGATGGTGAACGGTTCCACCCAGTCGCCACCATCCCGCCGGTACACTTCGGCGCCTCCGCCCAGATTCGACTCCGGCGTTCCGACGACGACCCAATCGGAATCGATGGCCACACCGCCGTTCGCGTCGGGCATCAGGTGATCGATACGACCAAGAGGCTCGCCGAGCTCGAAGGAGGCGAAGCGGTCCCAGTTCGGACAGGTCAGGGCGAGGGACTTGCCGTGGACAGCGACCTGCGCACCACAGTTGGACGCGATGTCGTCGTCGAACACCACTGTCACCGGATCGGTCGCCCGGTAAAGGGTCGTTCGACCCACATCCGAAGGCCCGAACGGAATGTACGGCGCTCCCATGGCGACGTAGTCGGCGCTGACATCGATGCTGTCGCCTAGAGACACCCTCGTCGACAAGTGCTGCTGCTCCTCGAAGGAGTCAGCCACCCTCCGCCACACGCGGAAGGTGCGCGTGTGGAGCTCGCCGACCGCCATCACGCTGTCGCTCAGCGTGACCGGGCGCGGCTTCTCCCGCAGCCCCGGCGTCAGGTCGTGCGCCTCGCGCAGCACCCACGACGTGTCCGTCACGCGCTCGTACACGTAGACCCGCGGTGGGGCGTCACCGCCCTCGATCTGCAGGTCGGTGACCGCCAGGGTGTTGTCGTGCAGCGCGACGGTGCGGCCGAACTGGGTGGAGGCCCAGCTCGGCGGCACGATCTCGACCACGTTGGTCGGGATCACGAGCTCCGCGTCACGGTACAGGAAGACCCGGTCCGCGGCCGGTGCGCCCACCGCGAGCCAGCTCCCGTGCATGGCGATGGCCCGGCCGAAGTCGCTGCCGAAGACCCCGCTGGGATCGACCAGCTCGGAGGCCTCGGTGTAGCGCTGGTCCGCACCATCGTAGCGATAGACGACCACCTTCCCGGCACCCGGCGCACCCGCCGCCGCCAGCCGGCCGAACCCCGTGACCGAGGCGCCGAGCTCCGCGCCGGGATCCCCGGTGAACGATCCGGTGGCGTCCCAATCGAAGCTCGGGTTCGGGTCGTAGCGGCGGAAGAACTTCACCGCGCCGGCGTCGTCGCCGTTGACGCCGACGATCAGTCGCTCGTCGACGAGATCGATGGTGGGGCACGACGCGACGCCGTTGCACGCCGAGATCCCCAGCACCGCGTTCCGTACCCAGTCGTTCGCGAGCGGATCGCGCTCGTAGACGTGGATGATGCCGCCGTTGGACGTGGTGGCCGCGAGCATGCCGTCGATGGCGACCTGGCGACCGCGGCCGTTGTAGCTGCCGTTCTCGAGCAGATCGGCGGAGCTGTAGGGCAAGCCCACGACCGTCGCCGTGGGGTAGACCACGGCGGCGACGCCGGGCATGGAGGCGTCGATGCCCGGATCGCCGACGATGAGCCGGTCGCCGTCGCTGTCGATGGACCAGCCCAGGGTGCTGCCGGGGACGCCGGTCTCCAGCGCGACCGACGACGGGTCGCCGGAGAGGATCGGGTCGATGGTGATCGGGTAGTCGGCGTCAGCATCGTCGACGGCGACGCGCACCGAACTGCCGTCCACCTCGATCCAGGCGTCGAGGGCATGCGCTCCGGCATCCCAGACCTGGAGCCCGGTCCAGTCGAGGCGCGGAACGTCGTCGACCGCGACGCGGACCCCGCCGAGCAGCGGCAGGGGAGCGACCTGGGGGTCTCCGCCGGTGGCGGACACGTCGAGGTCGACGACGAGGGGGCCCCGCCCACGAGGAGCGTCGTGCACCGTGAAGCCGTGCTCGACGCCGCGTGCGGTGAGCTCGACCCACTCCGCGAGCCCGGGGCGGCGGCTCACGAAGCGGGCGCCGTCGACCTCGACCACGCCGGCGCCGAGCGCCTCCAGCGCGCCCTCGCGGCCCCAGGCGGAAGCCTGCAGCGAGACCGTCCTGCGTGGCGTCAGCGCGCCGCGCTGCAGCGCGACGATCTGGTTGGGGTAGAGGAAGGCATCGATCGAAGCGCTGCTGGCGCGCCACGCCGGGCCGAGCCCGAGGAGGTCACCGCGATCGGCGACGAGTGCCGAATCGGGGTCTGCCGGGGTCCTGCCGAGCGGGCCAGCCGCGTCCCAGAACGAGGCCGAGCTGCACCCGCTGGCTGCGAAGAGCAGCCAGGAGAACGTCGCACGCATGGTCACCTCAGCGCTGGCGGCGGCGGCGGAACAGGGTCAGGAGCGACAGGAGGGCGAAGGCTGCGGTGGGGCTCGACCCGCCCGAGGAGTGCTGCAGTTGCAGCCCGGCCGTCCTCGAGGTCCGGGCCGCGGCCGGCCTGGATGGTCCCGTCGCAGTTCTCGTCCACCCCGTTGCCCGGCTCCTCGAGCCGGCCAGGACCGTGCCGAATTTTGGTGTCGTCGCAGTCGCCGAGCGACTCCGCGTAGCCGTTGCCCAGATCCTCGGCGCAGACCATCTCGGGGTCGCAGCTCGGGTCCCCGCCCGCGCAGGCGCCCCATCCGTCGAGGTCGCGGTCGAAGTAGCCGAAGACGCCGCCGGTCAGGTCGTCGTCCTCGGCGTCGCGCTTGTCGTCGCAGTCATCGTCGATCTGGTTGCAGATCTCCGGCGCGCCCGGGTGGACGGCGTCGTTGTCGTCGTCGCAGTCACCCGAGTCGACCGTCCACGGGTACGGCGTGATGTCCGGCGGACAGTCGGCGGTGACGACCCCGTCGGCGTCGCCGTAGGTGTACTTGTCGGCGTCCAGGGTACCAGGCGACGGGGTTGCCGATGTTGTCGTAGGCGCCGTCGCAGTCGTCGTCGAGGAAGTTGCACACCTCGACGCCGAGCGGGTTGATGTCGCCGTCGCCGTCGTCGCAGTCGGAGTCGTCGGTGACGTAGAGCGACGGATCGGGGTTCTGGCAGTCGATGCGCGGTGCGACCAGCTGGTCATGAAGCCGTCGCCGTCCGCATCGGGGTACCAGTACTCGATCTCGTCGTCGCCGTCGCCGCCGTTGCAGTCCTGGTCGAGCATGTCGCCGCAGGTGTCGGGCGCGCCGGGGTAGAAGGACGTGCCGCCGTTGTCGGGGTCGTCGTTGCAGTCCCCGCCGACGGGGACGTAGCCGGGGCAAGCGGCGTCGCACAGGAGGTGAGGGCGTCGCCGTAGCCGTCACCGTCGGCGTCGCGGTAATGGGAAGCCGTCGACGGCGCCCGCGTCGTCGTCCCCGTCGCAGTTCTGGTCGCCCGGGTCGCAGCTCTCGTCCGCGCCGAGGTGGGTGTTCGGGTCGTCGTCGTTGCGGTCGGTGAACGCGTCCTCACCGAGCACGAACTGCGACAGCCACGGGCCCCGCAGGTCTGGACGGGAAGAAGCAAGCCTCGACGGCGGTGTTGATGTCGCCCTGGCCGTCGTTGTCGCAGTCGGGGTGCCAGATGTCCTGGTCCTCGACCTCGGGGTCGGCGTCGTCGGTCAGGAAGTCGCAGTCGTTGTCGATGGTGTCGCAGACCTCGGCGTTGCCGGGGAAGCGGTCGCCGTCGCCGTCGTCGCAGTCCTTGAGGGAAGGGGGCGCCGTCGTTGTCGCCGTCGATGTGCTTGGACGGATCAGCGTAAGGGCCGCCGTAGGCTGCGATGTCGGAGGGGTCGTTGGTGCCGTCCGGGTCCTGGATGGCGGGATCGCCGGCGTCGATGAGCGGGGAGCCGAAGGCGGGCCAGAGGGAGTCGTTGGCGCAGTTGCCGTCATTGGACCACGCGGCGAGCTCGGGGTCGGCGTTGGTGATGATGTTCGTGGCACCGGACAGGTTGTAGGTGCTGCGACCAATCGGGATGTAGTTGTAGGCGGCCCTCGTCACCGTAGCACCGACGCCCACCTCGAGATCGTAGGTGCTGGCCTCGTTGCCATGGAACAGGTTGTTCACCAGGGTCGCCGACCCTCCACCAACGACTGACCGTGCTGGAGCCATCGCCGCCGAGGATCGTGTTGTTCTCCAGCGTCCAGATGCCTCCTTGAATTCGGATCGCCGAGCCCACGTCGCCCGAGTTGCCGATGGAAGCGGCTCGAGCGGGCACTACCAGACATCGTTGCGTTGATCGCGCCACCGTTCGCAGCTTGAAGCACCGCAGCTCGTGCTGTTGCTCAGCGTGAGCTGGCCCGACCCGGTGGCGTACACGGCACCGCCGTAGGTCGCGGCCGTGTGGTCGAAGGTACAGCGGGCAGGTGAGCGTGCTGTTCTGCGGGTAGATGGCGCCGCCGTTGCTGCTGGCCGCGACGTGGTCGAACGTCACGTCGGTCAGCGTGATCGGGCCCGTGGCACTGGCAACGTAAGGGGCGCCACCATTGGTGGCCTTGTCGACGCCCGCCGCCCCGAAGAACGTCACCCGGGTAAGCGATATTCCGGCTGCGTTGTTCGGCGCATTGATGCCACCGCCGGTCTCCACGGCGTCACCGGTCAGGGAAGGTACTGTCCGTGACAGTCAGCTCAACCGCATCGCTCACGTTTGCGCCTCGCGTTTGGGCGCCGCTGGCTTCAGCCGAAGGGCATTGATGGAGAGACTGTGATTCGCGACGGCCGAGATCATCGTTTGAGCCGTGCTGCGCGCAGAACTGCCCCCGGCTCCACCTCGATCATCGTCGTCGGCGTTGATCGAGATTTGAGCGGTCTCGGTCACCGTCCCACTGATGGTGATGGTGTCGCCCGCGTTGAGACCGACAGCGCTGATCGCCGCGGCGACCGTCATGATTTCCGCCGTTGATTACGACGCCGGCCTGCGCCAGCCCCGGCACCGCCATAGGCCGACCACGCCGCCCACCTTCCAGCTCCCCCGTGATCCGCTCACCGCTTCCCCCTGACCGGCTCCGTCGCCGCTGCGAAAGTCTACCCCGGGGGCGAGATGCGGCCCCGGAAATCTGAGTGCCCCAGACGCCAGGACGCCGATGGAATCGACGCCCTCTCCTCGCCAAGACCTCCCTCTCCCCGCCCTTCTCCCTGCTCAAGCCGTTCCGTGGCGCCCTGGGCGCATGAGTGCCGCCAGTAACGCGCCGCTTTCCGGAGCGGTACTGAAATCCCAGGCCGCCAGTCGGCGGGCCGCGATGATTCGATTGGACGAACCATCCATCTGGCCGCTGGCAAGCGGAAATCGTCGATTTCCAGCCGTACAGCACACATCTCACGCTCGAGGAAGACACATCGATGGTCGCCGCGGGGTCACTGGCCACGACGCCAGCCGATGCGCCTCTGCCAGACGCCCCCGACCAATGCGATCCAGAGCCAGCCCGTCGGCGAGCAGCCGCAGCCGCCTTCCGCCTCGCCTCCGCCTCCTCAGTACCACCGCTGGCCGCGCCGTTGCGCTCGTCGAGTTCGTTGCCGGGCACGTCGACGTAGACGTTTGCCAGGTCGCGGAGCGGTGCGCGTCGTCGCAGACGGTAGGGCCGCAAGGCGCTCACGCCGCTGCGATCCGCTGCATCGTCGCGACGCTCTGCACCCGCACTTCCAGCTCATCGCGACTCCGCCGCCCGCAGCCGCGGCGGCCAGCACCACAATCCCACGGCGTCCCGGTCGAACGCCCGCCCGCGCCACACGAGCCCCGCCACCAGCACCAGCCACACCCACCCGCCCACGGGCGCACGCTGCGTCGCGCAGCCGCAGCCGCGGTCTTCCGCCTCGGCGGGCGGCGCCTCGGCCCCCTCGCCGCCGCTGGCGGGCGCGGCCGTGCCGTCGCAGTCCTCGTCGAGGTCGTCGCCGGGCTCCTCGACGTTGCCGGGCGAGCGCAGCGGGTCGGCGTCGTCGCAGTCGCCGAGCGTCTGCGACCAGCCCTGGCCGAGGTCGTCGGCGCAGACCTGCGCCGCGCAGTCGGTGTCGCCGGGGCAGGCCCCGTAGCCGTCGTGGTCGCGGTCGGGGTAGGCGGTGACGCCGTCGACGAGGTCGGCGTCGTCGGCGTCGGTGGCGCCGTCGCAGTCGTCGTCGATGCCGTTGCACAGCTCGTCGGCGAGCGGGTGCACGGCAGCGTCGGCGTCGTCGCAGTCGGTGGCCTCGGCGACGTAGTGCACGGCGTCGGACGGGTCGGCGCACGACACGACGGGCTCGGCGGTGGCGTCGCCGAAGCCGTCGGCGTCTACGTCGGGCCAGTAGGTCGCGGCGTCGACGGCGCCCACGTCGACGGTGGCGTCGCAGTCGTCGTCGATGCCGTTGCACCGCTCGTCGGCCTGGGGGTGCACCAGCGGATCGGCGTCGTCGCAGTCGGTGGCGTCGAGGACGTAGTGCACGGCGTCGGACGGGTCGGCACACGCCAGCACGGACGCGGCCAGCGGGTCGCCGAAGTCGTCGGCGTCGGCGTCGGGCCAGTAGGCGAGGGCGTCGACGGCGCCGAGGTCGGCGTCGCCGTCGCAGTCCTGGTCGCCCGCCGCGCACCGCTCGTCGGCGCCGAGGTAGACGCTGGCATCAGCGTCGTCGCAGTCGCTCGCGGCCGCGCCCCCAGCGGCGGCCTCGGACAGCCAGACGCAGGCGTCCACCGGCGCCAGGCACGCCTCGACGGCGCCAGCCGCCACGCCCTGCCCGTCGCCGTCACAGTCGGCGTGCCACACGTCACGCCCCGACACGTCGGGGTCGTCGTCGTCGACCAGCGCATCGCAGTCGTCGTCGAACCCGTCGCACGTCTCGACGTTGCCGGGGAACACCTGGTCGTCGTCGTCGGCACAGTCGTGCGAGAACACCACGCCGTCGCCATCGTGGTCGGTGTGGACGTAGGGGTCGGACTCGGGACCCCCGTAGGCGCCGATGTCGGAGCGCGAGCCGTCGGGATCTGCGACCGCCGGATCGCCGGCGTCCACGAGCGGCGACCCGTAGACCGGCCACAGCACGTCGCCCGCGCAGGTACCGTCGGGCGTCCAGCTGGTCAGGAGCGGATCGGCGCCCGTCGCCACGTCGGTGGCCGTGATGCCGGGCCCGCCGATCACGGCGCCGGCGCCGTCGAACCAGTTGTAGCCCTGGTGGATCGACGGCACGGCGCCGTAGACGATGTCGGTGCCGGCGTTGTCGCGGAACAGGTTGTTGCGCACCC
Source organism: Myxococcota bacterium (assembly GCA_041389545.1). Taxonomy (GTDB): domain Bacteria; phylum Myxococcota_A; class UBA796; order UBA796; genus JACKER01. The sequence continues at coordinate 49,520 of JAWKRQ010000044.1, forward strand.
ACTGGCTCGCACCGGTGAAGTCCAGCACCGCCCCGCCGCCGTTGCCGAGGAAGTCGTTGTTCTCGACCGTCCAGTTGCCATAGAGGACGACGAGCGCATCGCCCACCGCATCGCCCTCGGTGACGCGGTTGGCGCGCAGGTAGCCATCGCCGTCGAGCGACAGCGGGTTCGTCACGCCGCAGATGCTGCTGTCGACGAGCGTGAGCCGCCCTTGCGTGAGGTAGATGGCGCCGCCGGTGGGCGCTGCCGTGCCGTCGAACGCGCACCGGCGGCAGGTGACCTGCGAGCCGTCGGCGTAGATGGCGCCGCCGCGCGCCGTGGCCCCGACCTGGTCGAAGGAGACGTCGGTCAGCACGGCGAGCCCGCCCGACACGTAGATGGCACCGCCGGAGTCGACCGTCGCGGGCGCGGCCTCGAACTGCACGTCGGTCAACGTGAGCGTGCCCAGGCTGCTCGGCGCGTAGATGGCGCGCGCACCGCCATCGACGCTCACGTCGGTCATCGTCAGGCTGGCCCCGCGGTCCATCGCGACGCCGATCCCCGTGGCGGACCGCTCGAGGCGCACGCCGCTCACGGTGAGGTCGACGCCTGCCCCGAGGATGAACAGCCCCGTGCTGGACGTGCCGGAGAGGACCGCACCGGGCGCACCCGTGACGACCACCCCGCCCACGTCGAGGCGGACGGGCTCGACCTCGGTGACGAGGCCGACGACGAGGATGACGCTCCCCTCCTGGACCGCGCCCTGTGCCGAGGCGCTGTTGATGCTCGAGTAGGCCACACCGTCGACCTCGACGCCGGCCGACGCGACCCCCGCTGCCAATGCCAACCACATGGTTCCCCCTCCGGTCAGCGAGGGTGTATGGGGGCGACAGGATGCTGTCACGGAAATCTGGAGCCGCTAGACAGAAGTCGGTGACGGGGGCTGACCCGGGAGTTGCGGATCGGGGGATCGACCGGCCAAGGTGGAAGGGGCATCCGCTCGGAGGCACACATGGTGGGAATCGCGTTGCTGCTGGCGTCGGGGGCCGAAGCCCACGAGTTCGCGCTCGAGCGGTACGCGAGCGGCGTGTCGGTGGACGGGCTGCTGCAGGTGACGCCGCGCGAGATCGACGTGACGCGGCCGGACTACGTCCTCATCGTGGAGTTCCGCAACGACTCCGACCGGGCGCTGATGTTCCGGCTCGACGAGGTGCGCTGCCAGCGCGGCGAGCTCACGATGCACACGGACACGGAGCGTCGCTGGATCTACCTGCGCCCGAACGAGGTGAAGACGCACGGGTTCCTCTGCGACCACGGCCCGGGCGCGGTGGGGGACTTCGGGCTCGTCATCCCGCGGGTCGTCGACAACCCGGCCGGGGATCGGGAGACGCCCGGCGTGTCGATGGTCGAGGACGTGGTCTGGAAGCTGAGGGAGGAGGGACGTCGCGGTGGAGCGGCAGCGGGCGGGCGAGGAGCTCGCGTGCCTGCAGTTCCGGCGGCCCGCGGCGCGGGTGGCGCACGACGCGCCCGGAGCAGACGTGCAGCTGCTCGTGCAGCTGTTCGATGGGGAGCGCGGAGGCGGAGGACGCAGCGTCGGTGGCCCCTCCCCCGGCGGCGACGCTGCGGCCGCGGTAGTCGCTCTCGGCGACGCAGGACGCGCACGCTCCACGGGCAGCACCAGACAATCGTCGGTCGGGGCCGTCCGGGCCGCGGCGCCCGCCACGGTCCGGTTTCGGTGGCGCTCTCTTCGACGAGGTGTCGGTTCGGTCCGCTGTCTCGAGTCGGTGCGTGCTCCCGGGTCAGGCGCCGACCGCCGCCCAGCGCCGCCAGCTCCCCGACCTCCACCGCCCACACCTCCGAGCCCGCCAGCGCCGCCTCCACCCGCGCCAACCACGCCGCCGCCTCCGCCCCCGCCCCCCGCGCCGCCGCGGCAGCCCCCGCTGCGCCGACGCCCACAACCCCGTCACCGCCAGCCCGTGCGCCGCCCCCAACGCCCTCCGCCGCCGCGATCCGCGCCTCCCGCCAGCGCCAGGTCCCCTCCCGACGGTGCACCTCGGCCCAGGCCAGCGCCGCATCCGCCTCCTGCAGGGCCAGGTCGAGCCCGCGCAGCTCATCGTCCGCCGCGTCGAGCTCCCGCCGCGCCGCCACGACCCGCCCCTCCGCCAGCGCCCCGACGCCAGCGACCGGGATCCTCGTCCCGCCGGTCCCCGCTGCGCTCCGCCAGCAGCGCCTCGGCGTACCGCGCGCGCGCCTGCGCCGCGTCCCCCTCCCGCAGCGCCAGGATGCCGAGGTTGGTCAGCAGCTGCACCTCGAACCGCACGGACCCGAGCGCACGCTGCAGCGCCAGCGCCTCGGTGAACGCCTCGCGGGCGAGCGCCGTCCGCCCCCGCGACAGGTCGACCACCCCGAGGTTGCCGAGGTAGACGGCCTCCGCGTGGCGCGCCCCGAGCCGCCGGAACGCCGCCAGCGCCGCCCGGTACCGCCCCGCCGCCTCCCCGAGCCGGTGCCCCCGCCACGCGATCGTGCCGAGCTCGGCCTCGGCGGCGGCCGCCACGAACGCGTCCTCGCCCGCCCGCGCCGCCTCGAGCTGCGCCCGCGCCGCCTCGAGGTCCCCGGACTGCAGCGCCAGCGTCCCGAGGCCCAGCGCCAGCGCCCACCGCCGATCGGGCGCGTCCGCCTCGACCGCCGCCCGCAGCGCCTCCAGCGCCGGCCCCGCCTCGCTCGCCCGCCCGACGTAGCGCAGCGCGGTGGCCCGCGACAGACCGAGCCGCACCGCCAGCGCCGGCGGCACCCCGGGACGCGCCGACGCCCGCTCCACCACCGCGAGCCAGCGGTCGACGGGACCGAGGTCCTTGTGCAGCACCCCCAGCGCCAGCGCGGCGAGCGCCGCCTGCTCGGGCGTCCCGGCGTCGAGCAGCGCCTCGAGGTCGGCCTGGACGGCCGCGACGGCGTGGTGCGTCGCGCGGGGGCCGCCCCGCTCGAGCTCCTCCAGCAGCGCCCGCGCGATCTCGGCGAAGTAGGCCGCATGGCGAGCCCGGGCCGCCGCGACGCGCGCTGGCGCCTCCGCGGCCCGCGCCTCGGCGAAGGCCCGCACCAGGTGCAGCAGCTCGAACCGCCGCGCCCCGTCCGCCCGGACGAGCGAGCGCGCCTCGAGCGCGTCGAGCCGCGCGAGGCCGTCGGGGCCGAGCACCTCCTCGGCCGCCGCCGCGGGGAACGGGCTGCGGAAGGTCGCGGCGGCGAGCAGCCCGTCCTGGTCGTCGCGATCGAGCGCGTCCCACGACCACCACAGCGCGTCGTCGACGGTCCGCGGGCCGGACGGACGGGCCAGCACGTGCGTCAGGCGCGCCAGGATCGCGTCGGGATCGAGCACGGCGACCCAGGACGCCGCGACCTCGACGGCCAGCGGCAAGCCGTCGAGCGCGGCGACGAGGGCCCGGATCTGGGCGGCCTGCTCGGCGTCGGGCGACCAGCCGGGGCGGCGGAGGCGGGCGCGCTGGAGGAACAGCGCGACGGCGTCGTCGTCGGCGAGGGGCGCCAGGGTCAGGACCCGCTCCCCCGGTACCCCGAGCGCGACCCGGCTCGTGACCAGCACCCGGGGGCCGTCGAGGCGCTGCACCAGCGCGGCGACGGCGTCGACGAGCCGCTCGGCGCCGTCCAGCACGAGGACGCCGCCTCGGGCGACGCGGGCGATGCGCGCCGTGGCGCGGTCGGGATCGGGATCGGCGACGACCTGCAGGGCGCGGGCGACGGCCTGCAGCACGTCGTCGGCGCCCTCCAGCGGGACGAACCACACGGGGCCGTCCACCTCGCGCGCGAGCCGCGACTTGCCGACGCCGCCCGGGCCGCGCAGCGTCACCCGCGCCCCCGGGGCGGCGAGCCAGGTGCGGAGCTGCTCGCGCTCGGCGTCCCGCCCGACGAGGTCGCTCGGTGCGGCCTCCGGCGCGGCAGGCAGCGGGACGAAGCTGTAGCCGTCGCGCCCCACCGTCACCACGTGGCGGGGGTGGCGCGGATCGCGCTCGACCTTGCGCCGCAGGCGCTCGATCGTGGCGAAGACGGTGCGGGGCGAGGCGTCCGGCGGCATCTGCCAGACCTGCTCGAGCAAGGCCTCCTTGCTCACGACCTCGCCGGGGCGCGCGGCGAGGAAGCCGAGCAGGCGGGCTTCGGTGGGGCTCAGGCGCTGGTCGCCGAGCGTCCGGGCCCGCAGATCGACGCGGCCACGCTCCACCGACACGGTCGTGAACTCGTTCACAGCGGCCCCAACATACCGGGGATCCGCCGGGTGCGCCCGGCGTGGAGGTGACGGATGTGGACGCTGTTGCTGGCGACGGCCGCTCTGGCAGGCCAGGGCTACGTGATCGACGGGAGCAACGCTGCGACGGGCCATGCCTGCGCCGCGGGCGAAGCGGTGACGGTGAACGGCTCGAGCCTGACCGTCCGGCTGACGGGGGACTGCGGTGTGGTCGAGGTCGTCGGGAGCACGAACCACGTGACGGTGGACGGCGTCGCGTCGGTGCGGGTCACCGGGTCGGACAACGACGTGACGTGGGCGCGGAACCTGTCGGGGAGCAAGCGGCTGCCGAAGGTGCTGGTGGGGACGGGCAACAAGGTGCACCGGTAGGGTGACGGTCGACGTCCGTCGCGCTGAGGGGTGCGGGCCGACGCGTTCGCGGAAGGGCGGGCGGGTCGGAGCCGACGGACGTCCGGCCCGATCGGGGCCTGGCACGGCTTGCAGGGGCGCCGACCGGAGGTGGTCGGTGCTCTGGTGGTGGCTCGCAGCGTGCGACGGGGGCTGCGTGTGGTGGGTGGACGCGGACGGCGACGGGCACGGCGACCCGCTCGCGCCGCTGTGGACGTGCGCGCCCGAGGGTGCGGTGGCGTCGGTCGGCGACGACTGCGACGACAGCGACCCGGAGCGGTTCCCGGGGCAGGCCGAGCGCTGCGATGGGCGCGACCAGGACTGCGACGGGGCGGTCGACGAGGGGCTCCCGACGGCGGAGTACTGGTTCGACGGGGACGGGGACGGGTTCGGGGCGGGGCGCCCGGTGCGGCGGTGCTTCGCGCCGCCCGAGTGGTCGGAGAACGGGGACGACTGCGACGACGTGGACCCCGAGCGGTACCCGGGGGCGGGGTGCGACACGGGGTGAGGCGGCGTCGGGTTCGGGGCGCCGCTGCCGACGGGCGAAGGTCGACGATTGGCACGCAGGGGGCGAGCAGATCTGGCGACGACGGGGTCGGGGCCGTTCTGCTTCCGCAACAGGATGAATTCAGGTCGGGCCCGATCCGCTTCCGCAGCAGGACGAATCCAGGTCAGCCGGGCTCTTTCCGCAGCCGGACGACGTCCAGTCGGGCCCGATCCGCTTCCGCAACAGGATGAATTCAGGTCGGGCCCGATCTGCCTCCGGAGGGCGAGGGCGGCATGTTGGGGGATTCCCTGGCGGGGCGGCCAGGGGGCGAGGACCCGAGAGCGAGCGCGAGGGCGAGGGCGAGCGCGACATCGAGGTCGAGGTCGAAATCGAGGGCGAGGGCGAGGGCGAGGGCGAGCGCGACATCGAGGTCGAGGTCGAAATCGAGGGCGAGGGCGAGGGCGAGGGCGAGCGCGACATCGAGGTCGAGGTCGAAATCGAGGGCGAGGGCGAGGGCGAGGGCGAGGGCGAGGGCGAGGGCGAGGGCGAGGGCGAGGGCGAAATCGAGGGCGAGGTCGAAATCGAGCGCGAGGGCGAGGGCGAGGGCGAAATCGAGGTCGAGGTCGAGGTCGACCTCGAGGGCGAGGGCGAGGGCGAGGTCGAGGTCGACATCGAGGGCGAGGGCGAGGTCGAGGTCGACGTCGAGGTCGAGGTCGAGGTCGAGGTCGAAATCGAGGTCGACGTCGAGGTCGACGTCGAGGTCGAAGTCGAGGTCGAGGTCGACGTCGAGGTCGAGGTCGAGGTCGAGGTCGAGGTCGCGGTCGCGGTCGAGGTCGACGTCGAGGTCGACGTCGAGGTCGAGGTCGCGGTCGCGGTCGCGGTCGCGGTCGCGGTCGCGGTCGCGGTCACGGTCGCGGTCGACAGAGGTCGCCCGTCGCACCCCCCCCCCCAATCTCCCGGAACCGGGCTCGCATCCGCCCCGCCCCGCCCCCACCCCGAGATACCGGGTCGCCCATGCGCGCCGTCCGCCTCCACGACTACGGTCCCCCCGAGAACCTCCACCTCGACGAGGTCCCCGACCCCGCCTGCGAGCGCCCCACCGACGTGCGGATCCGCGTCCGCGCCGCCGCCATCAACCCGATCGACTGGAAGATCCGCGCCGGCCTGCAGCGCGGCGCCATCCGCCTCCGCCTCCCCTGGATCCTCGGCCTCGACGTGGCCGGCGAGGTCCTCGAGGTCGGCCCGGGCGTCACCCGCTTCCGCGTGGGCGACGCCGTCATGGGCTGCCCCGACCACCGCCGCCCCGGCAGCTACGCCGAGCAGTGCGTCCTCGACGAGTCCCTGCTCGCCCCGAAGCCCGCCGCCCTGTCCTTCGAGCAGGCCGCCGGGCTGCCGCTGGCCGGCCTCACGGCCTGGCAGTGCCTGCTCCCGCGCCTCGCCGAGCGGCCCGGGCAGCGCGTCCTGGTGCAGGCCGGCGCGGGCGGCGTCGGCCACTTCGCGATCCAGCTCGCCAAGCACCACGGCGCCCGGGTCGCCACGACCTGCTCGGAGCGCAACCGCGACTTCGTCACCTCCCTCGGCGCCGACCAGGTCGTGGACTACCGCCACGAGCGGTGGTGGGAGGCGGTGCCCGACCTCGACCTCGTCCTCGACGCGCTGGGCTACGACGAGCGCGAGCGCGCGCTGCAGCACGTCCGCAAGGGCGGCCGCGTCGCGTCGATCGTGAGCGGGCTGCCCGAGAACACCGAGCGCTACGGCCCGAACCTCGGCGTGCTGGCCACGGGCCTCGGCATCGCCCGCTTCTGGCTCCGCGGGCGCCTGCGCGGGGTCGACGCCGCCACCGTCGTCAAGCGCACCCGCGCCGACCAGCTCGAGGCGCTGGGCCAGCTGTGCGACGCAGGGCAGCTGCAGGTCCACGTCGACCGCACCTTCGCGCTGGCCGAGCTGCCCGAGGCGCACGCCTACGGCGAGACGGGCCGGATCCGCGGCAAGGTCGTCGTCACCGCGTAGCTTGCCGGCGACCAGCGCCGGCGGTACCTTGGCCCGGCGTGCCCGGAACCCGGCCCCCGACGGCCATCGCGGAGAGCCCATGCTGACCTCGCTCATCGCCCTGCTGGTCGCCTGCACCGGCGAGCCCAAGCCCGTCGAGGCCCCGGATCCCGAGCCCGCGGCCGACGCGAACCCCGAGGTCCCGCCGGTCACGACCGACGATCTGCAGCAGACCAACGAGAAGGTCGCGCTGGTCCCCTCGCCGATGGAGACGCAGCGCGCGCTCGAGGCCTCGGGCATCCAGACGCAGCTCGCCACGCTCATCCCGAAGCACGACTTCGACATGGCGAGCGGCGACACCGACCAGGCCGCGATCCGCACCGGCGTCGTCCTGGCCGACCTGCTGCTGACCACGAAGGGCGCGAGCAAGCCCGAGATCGTCTCGCGCCTCAACGACATCGCCACCGGCATGGACCAGCTGGGCGGCGGCGCCGACATCCAGGCCACGCTCAAGGACTTCGTGGAGCGCGTCCAGACCGACGCCGTGTCGCGCGACGAGCTCCTCAAGGAGTTCGACGAGCTGTCGGGCGTGATGATCCCGGAGCTCGAGTTCAACGGGCAGGACCGCATCGTCCCCCTGATCGAGGCGGGCAGCTGGCTCGAGGGCGCGAACCTCGTCGCCCGCGCGATCAAGGCCGCGCCCGACCGCTCGGCCGCCGAGCGGCTGCTCAAGGCGCCGTCCGTCGTGGACTACTTCATCAAGTACGTCCGCGAGGAGGGGGCCGACAAGGCGCCGCCCGCCGTCACGAAGAAGCTCAAGGAAGCCCTGCTCACCCTGAAGGGTCTGGCGGAGAAGACCGAGCCGCTCACCGACGAGGACATCGACACGGTGATCCGCGTGACGGACGACGTGCTCGCCCTGATGTAGCCCTCCGGGCCTGGAGACCGACATGCTCGCCCTGCTGCCCCTGCTCCCGCTGTGGACCGCCCTCGACGCGCGCGCCGACGAGAAGGAGGCCGAGGCCTGCCTGCGCACCAAGGTCTGGGAGGGCTACGCCCAGGGCTGGGGCGTGCGCACGATGACGTCCACGACCATCCCCGACGGCAAGACGCGCAACTACCTCGTGACCCTGTACCAGGGCAACGAGTACCGCATCCAGAGCTGCGCCGACGACCAGGTCAAGAACCTCGACCTGCTGCTGTACGACACCAACGGCAACGTCATCGCGCGCGACAACACCGTCGACCGCGAGCCCGAGGTCACCTTCAAGCCCGAGACCACCGGCACCTACTACATCGTGCTCTACCACCGCACGAGCGAGCGTCGGCAGGCGGGCGGCGCCGCGATGGCGGTCGTCTACCGGTAGCGCGCGTGCTCACCGCCCAGCTCGAGGACCGGTTCCGCGAGGCCATCGGGGCGGAGCGCGGCGACTCCGACCGCGACTGGTCGATCACGTTCGCCGTGGAGTTCGGGCGGCTGCTGGCCCGCATCCTGACCGAGTCCGACATCTCGGGCTCGGCGATGGACGCGATGAAGGCCGCCATCGCGGCGCGCACCCAGCTGCAGGACATCGAGATCGACGTCCTGCTGCAGCTCGTGCTCGCGCCCGAGAACCGCGTCGCCATCGGCGACGACGAGCTGCGCGCCTTCGGGGCCCGCTTCGGCGACGCCGAGGCCGCGGCGCTGCGGGCGTCGGTCGCCGAGGAGATCGATCTCGCGGGCTTCGCCGAGCGGTACGGCGCGGCCGAGGGCCTGCTGCTGCTCGACGCGCTGTTCCAGGTCTGCGCCGTCGACGGGCGCATCTCGCGCGACGAGATCGGCCGCCTCACCGGCGCCGCCGACGAGCTCGGCATCGACAAGATGCTGGTCGGCGCCCTGTTCCGCAAGTACGACGCCCGCCACGCCAAGGGCGACCTCGCCATCACCCTCGACCACGACCGCTACGTCATCGGCAGCGCGCCCCACGTCGAGCTGCCGCTGCCCGACCCGGTCCTGGCGCCCCGCCACGCCGAGATCGTGCGCACGCCGGAGGGCTGGCGCGTCGTCGACCTGCGCAGCGGGCGCCCCACGCTGCTCAACGGCAACGCCGTCACCTCCGCGCCGCTCGCGCCGGGCGACGAGCTGCGGCTCGGCTCCTTCACGATGGTCCTCGGCGCCGACGACGAGGGCCGCGACAAGCTCAACATCTTCGGCGCCAACACCTTCTCGGCCCTGTCGGTGCGGCGGCTGCGGCGGCGCATCGGCCGGATCAAGCTGCTCGACGACGTGAGCTTCACCGTGTTCGCGGGCGAGGTCGTGGCCGTGGTCGGGCCGTCGGGCGCGGGCAAGACCACGCTGCTCAATGCGATCACCGGCGTCGCCCCCGCGGACGCCGGCGACGTCATCTTCGACGGCCACGCGTTCCACCGCCTGCTGCAGGCCGACCGCTCCGTGGTGGGCATCGTCCCGCAGGACGACGTGGTGCACGCCGAGCTCACCGTCGAGGAGAGCCTGTGGTACTCGGGGCGCCTGCGGTTCCCGCCCGGCACCGCCCGCAAGGTCGTGCGCAACGAGGTCCAGCGCGTGCTCGACGAGCTCGACATCGAGCGGATCCGGCGCCAGCGCATCGGCGACGCCGTCCGCCGCGGCATCTCGGGCGGCCAGCGCAAGCGGGTGAACCTCGGCCAGGAGCTGCTCACGCGCACCACGCGCGTCCTGTTCCTCGACGAGCCCACGAGCGGCCTCGACCCGCACACCGCGCAGGACATCGTCTCGCTGATCCGCCAGCTCGCCGACGGCGGGCGGATCGTGTTCCTCGTGACCCACGACGTGACGCCGTCCATCCTGGCCATGGTCGACCACCTCATGGTGCTCGCGCCGGGGGGGGCGCTCGCCTGGTTCGGGCCGCCGAGCGAGGCCTGCCGCTACTTCGGCGTCCGCTCGGCCGACGAGATCTTCGCGCGGCTGCCCGACCACTCCGGGCCCGACTGGGGCAAGAAGTACCGCGAGGGCCCGGCGTTCCGGACCTACGTGCGCACGCGCGAGCACCTGCTCGGCCTCGACGGCACCCGGCCGGCGCGCGGGCGGCGGGCCCGCCAGCGTCGCTCGCTGATCCGCCAGTATCTGACGCTCACGTTCCGCTACTTCCGCACCAAGCGGCGCGACCGCATGGGCCTGCTGGTGCTGCTGTCGCAGGCGCCCGTGCTCGGGCTGTTCATGTGGATCGTGTTCCCCGCGCCCGACCCGCCGGCGATGTTCATGCTGTCGCTGTCGTCGCTGTGGTTCGGGGCCAGCGGCTCGGTGCGCGAGCTCATCGCCGACCGCGCGGTGTGGCGGCGCGAGGCGCGCGTGGGGATCGGGACCTTGCCGTACCTGATGTCCAAGGTGACCGTCCTCGGGCTGCTCGTCGCGCTGCAGTGCACCACGCTGGCCACGATGTGCTTCGTGCTGCTGCCGATGTACGGCGAGTACGGCTACTCGTGGTGCCTGCTGTCGTTCACCGCGTCGCTGACGGGCTGGATCGGCATGGCGCTCGGGCTGCTCATCTCGGCCACGCTGTCGAGCTCCGAGGGCGCGGTGGGCACGCTGCCGCTGGTGCTCATCCCGCAGATCACGTTCTCCGGCCTGATTGTGAAGGTCAAGGAGATGGGGGCGCTGGCCAAGGCGCTGTCGTACCTGATGGTGGTGCGCTACAGCTTCGAGGCCGTCATCAAGACGGGCGAGCGGCTGACGGAGCCGCTGGTCGGCGGCCAGCAGGAGCGGGTGGCGAAGCCGCTGTCGGGGGTGCTGTACAACCTCGGCTTCAAGACGACGGCCGCAGTGGACGACATGGGCATCCCCTACCCGCTGCTCCTGCTCGTGCTGTTCGGGCTCCTGGGCTCGCTGCTGTTCGCGACGCTCGTCCAGACCTGGCGGACGCGCGACGGCAACTGAGCCCGGCCTACAGGTCGCCGGGCGACGGCGGGCAGTGCGGCTCGCCCCGGGGGCCGCAGTAGGCGTCGATGGCGACGCGCTCGGTGGACTCGTAGCCGGGCTCGAGCCAGATGGAGCCCTTCACCGTGCGGTAGTACACCTGCCAGCCCCAGTACCCGCGGTAGGCGAGCGGATCCTCGTCCATGACGGAGGCGAAGGCCTGGATGGCGTCGATGTAGTGGGTGGAGTGGTTGTACGCCCAGATGGCCTTGCGCGGGTCGCGCGCCCAGCCCATCTTCGCGAGGTAGTTGGCGGCGCCGAAGATGGCGTCGTGGTCGTCGGTCACGTCGCCCGTGCCGTAGGAGGCCCAGGTGGCGGGCATGAACTGCATGGGGCCGGCGGCGCCGACGTGGGACGTGCCCCGGAGCTTGCCCATGCGCGTCTCGTTGAGGTTGATGGACGCCAGCGCCGTCCACGGCACGCCGTACTCCTCGCCGGCCGCCTTGTAGTACGACAGCAGCTCGCTCTGCGGGCGGGACTCGACGATGCGCCAGTCCGGGAGGTCGCTCCGCAGGGTGGTGACCGTCTTGGCGATCGTGCCCGTGCCGACGAGGTTGCGGCGGACGATGTCCTGCAGCTCGGGCGGCATGCGGGAGGTGACCTTGGCCGCCAGCGCGTCGTCGGCGGCCATGGCGCGGTAGATGCGCTGCTGGAGGTGGCCCCACTTCGCGGCGGTGGCGTCGTCGACGGCGGGGTCGCGGATGGCGCGCTCCGCGGCGACGAGCCGGGGCGCCACGACGTCGGGGTCGTGGGCGACGCGGAGGTCGAGCGGGTCGACGGACGGGGCCGGCGGCGGCGCGGGCGGGGCCGGGGCCGGGACGGCGGGGGGAGACGCTTCCGTGGCGGTGTCGGAGCCGACGAGGAAGCAAGCGGACAGGAGCGCAGCGATCATGACCATGTCCGAATCGTACCCCACTGGCGAGACGGGACGGGCCTCGCTCGCCGGATTATCGATCGAGGGAGGGCGGGGAACGCGTGATGTCGGCGACTGTCGGAAACTCGGAAGACACCATCCGCCGCGACGTGGCGAGCGCCGTGGCCGGGCTCGACGACGCGCAGGCGGAGTCGATCCTCGACGCGCTGCGGCGCGGGGACTGGCCCGTGGCGCGGGATCGGCTGCTGTCGGCGGTGCCGGAGGTCGAGGACGACCGGGCGATCGAGGCGCCGGCCTGGCGCGACGCGCTGCAGGACGAGCTGCAGTTCCGGGTCCTGCCGCCGGGCGACGACGAGCAGGACGACGTGGAGACGCGAGAGGTCCCGGACTACGCCCGGTTCGCGCACCGGAGCTGAAGGCTGCTCCTGGTCGAGCTGCTCGAGCTGCTCGAGCTGCTCGTCGCGGGCGGGCGACGCGGGACGCGGCATAGTCGATGTCGTCGCGGAAGCACTTCCAGTAGCGCTGCGGATGGCGGAGCAGCCGAGCCATGCGCGACAGGATGTCTCGCGCGTACGGATCGCGGAGGGTCCGGCAAAGATCGGCGAGACCCTCCGGGTCGGCCTGGTCCTTCGGGACCAGCACGATCTCGTAGCCGCAGGCGGCAGCCCAGGCGTCGGCCTGCTTCGTGGTGGTGTCCGACGTACCCCGCTCGATGTTCGAGACGTGGGCGCGATCGCGTCCGAGCTCGTCCGCGAGAGCCTGTTGCGAGAGGCGAGCGTAATCACTACGGGCGCGTGCGCGCCGAACTGGCTTCCCGATTCCTGGTCATGACGGATCGACCTCGTGAACGGAGCAGGAATCGGGGAAGCCCCATCGGCTTTGCTCGCGTAACTGCGCGCCGTCTTCAGCTGCTCCGCGAGGGACTTCGGCTCCACGAGGACCTCCTGGTGCGGGCCGTCGAGCCCGAGCAGATGTGCTTCAAATGACGGAAACGCGTCGGGCGCGATTCCGTCGTCGCCGTTCACCACCAGCCGAGCGCGTGCCCCACGGCGGCGACCACGCAGCCGCCGAGGCCCAGCCACCCCGCCCACACGAGCGGCCCCCACCGCCCCGTCGCCCAGTCGGGCGCCCGCCGCGGATCGCTCACCCACACCGTCCGCGCCGCCCCGATCCGCCGGTACCGCCACCCCCGCGTCTCGGCGCAGGCCCGGTCGAGCTCCTTGGCCACGACCCCCGCCAGCACCTGCGGCCCCACCGAGTGCCGCCCCCGCCCGTGCACGAACACCACGGCCCCGGCCCCCGCCGGCACCTCGAGCACCTCCCGCACCGCCTGCCGCGCGAGCGCCGCGCCGAGGTCGTGCAGGTCCACCACCGGCACCCCCTGCTCCCACCACACGTGGCTCTCCCGCCGCCACGGCCGCTCCTTCGCCCAGGCCTGCCCCTTCGCCTCCCGCTCGACCCCGCGCAGCCGCCCCCGGATCCGCACCACGTCGTCGGGATCGGCGCTCACCCGCGCCCGACCTTGCGCGCCCGCCGGATGTGCCGCGTCCACGGGTGCAGCCGCAGCGCGGCGGCGTCGGTCTGCTCGAGCGGCACCGCCAGCTCCTCGATGAGCCGCTGCGCCGACTCGAACGCGTCCTCGGCGGAGGTGCGCCCCATCGACATGAGGTACCGCCCGCGCGCGATCTGGCGCTCGATCCGCGTCACCGCCGCCGGCTCGGCGTCGAGCCAGTCGGCGATGGGCCGGAACACGAGGTCGGGGTCGACGCTCTCGCACATCGCCCGCGCCTGGCACTCGCACGCCGCCGCCAGCGCCGGGATGTCGCCCGCCTGCTGCAGCGCCGACACCGAGCCCCGGAACAGCGTGATCGCCCCCCGCGCGTCGCCGAGCGCCCAGCTCGCCTCGCCGGCCAGCGCCGCCGCCGAGGCCGCCATCACCGACAGCTTCGCCGTGCGCGCGCGCTCCTCGACCCCGCGCAGCAGCGGCAGCGCGTCCTGCGCGAGCCCGGAGGCGACCTGGATCCGCCCCCACACGAGGTCCGACCGCAGCCGCAGCTCGAGGTACTCGCCGCGGCGCAGGGTGGCCGCGAGCTCGTCGACCCACTCCTGCGCCCGCCCGAGCCGCCCGATGCCCACCTCGGCGCTCGCCGCGGCCAGCAGCAGGCGCACGTAGTAGCTCGGGACCTCGCACTCCCGCATCGCCGGCAGCTGGCCGTTGAGCAGGTGGAACGCCTCGGAGAACCGCCCCTGCTGCCACAGCGTCTCGGTCGCGAGCGCGAGCCCCGTCGCGAGGCCCCGCAGGTCGCTGCTCTCGGCGAGGATCGGCAGCGTGGCGGCCAGCGTGCGCTCCGACTCGACGAGCAGCCCGCTCGCGAGCTGCCACTCGGCCACCCCGACGCTCGCGTTGGCCCCCGCGACCTGCGCGCCCGCCTGCAGCGCGATCCGCCGCGCCCGGCCGTGCCAGGTGGCGGCCTCCTCGACGTTGCCGTCGAGCCGGTTGGACCAGCCGAGCATCGACGCGATCGCCGACGTGAGCGGCATCGGATCGAGGTTCTCGACGAGCTGCCACGCCTCGTTGAGCTTCTTCCGGAAGTTCGGGAAGTGCCCGATCATCTGCTGGATCTGCGACTCGATGAACAGGGTCTCGGCCTCGAGCACGTCGCCCGTGGCCGAGAAGCGCTTCGCGGCGTTGAGCGAGCGCCCCGTGCGCGGATCGGCGGGGCGCGCGCCGATGAGGCTGGTCGCGTCGAGCAGGTACAGCTGGGCCTTGAGGTCGGCGGCGACGGGCGCGTCCTCGAGCACGGGGACGACGAAGTCGAGCACCTCGAGCGCCGACACCGCCCGGTGCTTCGACAGGTGGTGGATGGTCCAGTCGCGCGCCCGCAGCAGCGCGTCCTCCACCCGCCCGACGGCCAGCAGCAGCCGGATCTGCGCGACGAACGCCGGCTCGTCGGCCACCTGCTCGATGATGAGCCGCTCCAGCAGCCGCCGCCGGCAGGGCTGCACCTGGCTCAGCACGACCTGCTCGGCCAGCGGCGCGGTGAGCTTGACGTAGGGCGCGTCGCGCCACTGCGACACCGTGACCCACTTGTGGTGGACGAGCTCGTCGAGCGCCGGGCCGAGCTGCGCGGGCGTCCACTGCACGGCCCCCGCGAGCACGTCGACCGTCGCCTCGCCCCCGCACAGCGCCAGCGCCTCGAGGCACCGCCGGCGGTCGGTCGGCAGCCGCGCGAACTCGCCGAGCACGCGCTCCCGCGCCCCGGTGGGCACCGGGATCTCGACCAGGTCGACGTGCTGCTGCGCCCACTCCAGCCGGTTCTGGTCGCGCCCGCGCGCCCGCAGCAGCCCGCCCGCGACGAGGTTCTTCACGACCTCCTCGATGTACGACGGCAGCCCGCCCGACACGGCGTGGATCTTCCGCGCCACCGCGGCCGGCGGCGGCCGCCGGTGCAGCAGCCCGCCGACCACCAGCGCCACCTGGCGCTCGTTCATCGTCGGCAGCGACACGCGCAGGGCGTCGGGCAGCGACGCGCGGCACAGCGACCCGGGCTCGTCCACCTCGACGGTGCAGTCCGCCAGCAGCAGCACGGGCGACGGGTACAGCCGGATCTGGTCCCGCAGCGCGGCCAGCGCCTCGAAGCCGACCGGCCCGGCGTGCTGCAGGCCGCGGACCAGCACCAGCAGCGGCGCCTCGTCGAAGGCGCAGCGCTCGCGCACGAGATCGGCCCCCGCGATCCGCAGGACCTCGATGCGCTCCTCCACGCTGTGGAACGCCGACTTCTCGACGGCGTGGATGGCCGCTTCGGCCTCGATCACCGCCTCGGTGGCCTCGGGGCCGAAGCTGTGGGCGAGCTCGATCAGCATCGCCGCGATCTGGTCGAGGTCCTGGGCGCCGCGCCGGAAGAACAGCGTCACCGCACTCCAGCTGCGCGCGACGAGGTCGCGCTCGACCCAGTGCACGAGCTCGTGGCGCCCCGAGCCCTGCTGGCCGACGATGAGCGCGAGGTCGGCGGGGCGCTGGCCGGGCTCGTCGGTGTCGCCCGAGCCCATGCCGGCGAAGAACCGCCACAAGGTGCGCAGCTGCTCCTCGCGCCCGACGAGCCGGTCGGTCGCGAGGTCGATCTCCAGCATGCCGGGCAGCGCCATCGGCGTGGACGACGCGCGCTCCAGCGCGTCGGCGACCTCGGCGCCCGTCTGCGGCCGGCTCTCGGGCGCCTTCTCGAGCAGCGCGAGGATGAGCTGCTCGAGCGCCGGCGAGATGTCGGGGGTGACGGTGGACGGCGGCGGGGGCGGCACGCGGACGTGCATCCGCGCGAGCTCGGCCACGTCGTCGGCCTCGAACGGGCGCCGGCCGGTGGCGAGGCGGTAGAGCAGCACGCCGAGCGAGTACAGGTCGGAGCGGCCGTCGACGGGGCGGTTGAGCAGCTGCTCGGGCGAGGCGTAGGCGAAGGTGCCGATGAACTCGCCGTCGCGCGTGATGTCCTCGACGGCGTCGGAGACCTTGGCGGTGCCGAAGTCGAGCAGCTTGACCCGCCCGTCGGGCAGCACGAGCACGTTGGCGGACTTCAGGTCGCGGTGGACGAGGCCGCGGTGGTGGATGTGGTCGAGCGCGAGCGCCACGTCGTGGGTCACGCGCACGACCTGCTCCATGCGCATCGGCGAGCCGGGCTTGCCCCAGCGCTTCGCGTAGGCCTGCACGGGGGTGCCGTCGATGAGCTCCATCGACAGCCACGGCGAGCGCCCGAGCACGCCGTACGCGTAGACGCGCACGATGTTCGGGTGGTTGAGGCGGATCATGGCCTCGTACTCGCGGTTGAACCGCGGCAGCGCCCCGCCCGTCTGCACGAGCAGCTTCAGCGCGAGGTGCTCGCCGCTCGCGCGATCGACGACCTCGTAGACCTCCGCCATGCCGCCCCGGGCCAGCGGCCGCAGGACCCGGTACGGGCCGATCTCGTCGGGCAGCACCGCCGTGGTCATCGTCCCAACCCCCGCCGGACCCAGCTCGCCCAGGGATGGACCCGGAGCGCCGCCCGATCGGTGTCGGACAGCCCCTTACCCACCTCGTTGAGGAGCGTGCCAGCCTCGGCCATGCACCGCCGCGCTTCGTCGCGCTGGCCCTTCGCCCGCGCCCAGGCGCCGCGGGCGAGCCAGCGCTCGAGCTTCAGCAGCGGCATGGGCTGCTCCTCGAGGAGCTTCTGCGCCGGGCGGAAGATCTCGTCCGGGTCGCGCTCGGTGGCCTGGGTGCGCGCCCGGCCGCGGCAGCCCTCGGCGAGGACCGTCTGGTCGCCCGAGCCGAGCAGCCCGAGCAGCGCGCTCTGGAACGCCTGGGCGCTGGCCTCGCGGTCGCCGAGCGCGAACAGCGCCTCGGCGTGGTACGCGCGGGCGAGCTCGGCCAGCACCGGCAGGTCGGCCGTGCGGGCGCCGCGGTGGGCCTCCTGCAGCGTGTAGGCGGCCTGGCGGTACTGCCCCGACGACAGCAGGATCCGGCCGTCGAGGATCTTCGCCTCGAGCCGCAGGTGCAGGTGCGCGCCGCGGTGGATCGTGGCGGCGAGCTCCTCCTGGCACTCCTGCGCCCGCCCGAGCCGCGACAGGTCGAGCTCGATCCACGCCACCGCCATCAGCTGCTCGACGTAGGGCATCGGATCCTCGCCCTGCGAGGCCTCCGGCATGCGCTCCGCCAGCGCGCGCAGCGCCTCGGAGTACCGACCCTGGTGGCGCAGCACCGTGGCCCAGCGGGCGAGCGCGAGCCACAGCCCCGGCCGATCGTCGGCGCGCTCGCAGGCGGTGATGACCTCGCGGAGCTGCTCCTCGGCCGCGATCAGGCGCCCGCGCGCCAGGCGCACCGCGGCGCCGTCGATCATGGCCATGGCGAGCAGCGGCGGGTCCTCGAGGCGCTGGGCGAGCGCCACCGCCGTCTCGGCCCACTGCTCGGCCTTCGGCAGGTCGCCGTGGAGGCGGTAGCTCTTGGCGAGCTCGGTGGCGATCTCGGCGGAGACGGCGTCGGTGGCGCCCGGGTTCTGGTCCCAGGCGACCTTGAGGAACCGGCGGTAGTTCGTGTAGTGGCCGATGGCGGCGTACAGGCGGGCCGGGGTGAGCGAGGTGCGCGCGAGGAGCGAGGGGTCGCCGAGCGGCTCGGCCAGCGCGCGGGCGCGCGCCAGGCTGCGGGCGCTGCGCGGGTCGGTGGGCTGCACCGTGCGGACGCAGTGGGCGTGGAGCAGGAAGGCCTCCGCCACGTCGAGGGAGGCGTCGGCGTCGCGGGCGTGCTCGACGACGGGCTCGAGCGCCGAGACGGCCGTGCGGACGCGGGCCCGCGCGACCTGCTGGCGCCCGATCTGCACCGCGCTGTGGGCGGCCTCGGCCGTGCGCCCCGCCGCGACCAGCGCGCGGACGGCGCCGCGCGACGGCGGCAGCGACGCCGTGGCCTCGGCGAGCAGGCGCTGCACCAGGGCGCGGCGGCAGGGGCCGATCGCCTCGGTCACCAGCGTGAACAGCACGGGGTGGCGCCACTCCGGGCGAAGCGTGTCGCCCGCGCGCCAGCGGAGCACGCCCCGGGCGACGAGGCGCTCGAGGACCTCGCCCAGCTCCGGCACCGACCAGCCGAGGGCGCGGGCGAGGACCGCGGGCTCGCCGGCGTCGTCTGCCAGGGCGACGGCCTCGAGCACGCGGCGGTGCACAAGCGGCAGGCCCTCCAGCATGCGCGTGGCCGTGAGGTAGGCGCGCTCGGGGGGCGGCAGCGCCATCGCGAAGGACTGGTCGGCCCAGGCGAGGCGGTTGCCGTCGGCCTCGATGGTGCCGAGGTCGACCATGTCGCGCACCGCCTCCTCGACGTACAGCGGCTGGCCGGCGCTGACCTCGTGCAGGCGCCGGGCGACGTCGGCCGGCGGCGGGCGGCGCCCGAGCATGTTGCCCACGCCCACGGCGATCTCGCGGGGCGACAGGGGCGCGAGGTGGATGCGGACGGCGTCGCCGAGCAGGCGGCGGGCGAGCTCGGTGCGACCCTCCACGTCGGTCGTGCGCGCCGACGCGACGAGCTTGAGCGGCACGCGCTCCTCGGCCAGCGCCTTGCGCATCCCGGCGACGAGCTCGAGCGCGAGCGGCCCCGCGCGGTGGATCTCCTGCAGCATCACCACCACCGGCAGGCCGTCCGCGGCGCGCATCCGGGCGATCGACACGGCGAGGTTCCGCAGGCGCGCGCGATCTTCGGGGCGCGCCAGCGCCATCGGGTCGGCGGCGGCCTGCAGGCGCTCGGTCGTGGCGGCGTCGGCGCCGGCGTCGGCGGCCATCGCGAGCAGCAGCTTGATCAGGCTCGGCAGCGACTCGCCCGGCTTGAACAGGCAGGTGTAGGCGGGCCAGCCGCGCTCGTCGGCGCCGGTGCGCGCGTGATCGAGCAGGCGGATGCGGTCGCTGCCGTCGTCGCCGTCGACGAGGACCAGCGGGGCGACCTCGCCGCGGACGAGCACCTCCCACAGCTGGCGCCGCTCGGCCTCGCGCGCGGTGCAGGCGGCGTCCTGGATGGCGATGCGGGAGCGGGAGGGGAACGGCCGGCCGTGGAGCTGCTCGAGGCGCTGCGCGACGTGCTCGGCGGTGGCGGGGCGGTCGGCCGGCGCCTTGGCGAGCAGCGAGACGATGAGCTCCGACAGCCCCTCCGGGAGCGAGGGGATCAGCAGGCGCGGGTCGGGCGGCGTCTCGTGGAGGTGCATGCGCACGAGGTCCTCGACCAGCTCGGACTCGAACGGCCGGTGGCCGGTGGCGAGCCGGAACATCAGGACGCCGAGGCTGTACAGGTCGGAGCGGCCGTCGAGCGGGCGCCCGGAGAGGTGCTCGGGGCTCGCGTAGGCGAAGGTGCCGACGAACTCGCCCTCCAGCGTGACCTTGTCGAGGGCGTCGAGCAGCGAGGCGGCGCCGAAGTCGAGGAGCTTCACGCGATCGTCGGGCAGGACGAGGACGTTGGCGCTCTTGAGGTCGCGGTGGACGATCTTGCGCTCGTGGATGTACTGGAGCGCCTTGCTGACGTGGTAGCCGATGCGCAGCACCTCGCGGGTGCGGTCGTCGGTGCCCGGGCGGCCCATGCGCTTGGCGTGGCTCTGGGCGGGCACGCCGCGCAGCAGCTCCATCGTGAACCACGGCTGCTTCGCGAAGAACCCGTAGTGGTAGACGCGCACGATGGACGGGTGGTTGAGGCGGGTCATCGCCTCGTACTCGCGGTCGAACCGGCGGGTGGACGTGTCGGGGCCGACGAGGAGCTTCAGCGCGAGGCGCTCGCCGCTCGCGCCGTCCTGCACCTCGTACACCTCGGCTGTTCCACCCGTGGCGATGGGGCGGAGCAGTCGGTAGGGACCGATGCGGTCGGGGGTGGACACCGTGCAGGAGCCTACCCCGGGGAGCCCCCTCCACGACACCTGCGGCAAACCTTCCGCAGCCCGGGGGCCGATCGGCGCCCGGGGGCGCTTCGGGGCTGGCACGGGTCGTGCACTACCGGGACGCAATGCCGGACCGGAATCCACCGCGACGGCAGAGCGCGCGTTCTCGTGCGCGTGCCGGCGGCGCAGGGGCACCATCCCCGCACCCAACCATTGCTCCGCGCCGCCGGCACAATCCCCGTCACGAAAATTGAAGCGCGGTGCGCACCCGCGCCCCGCCCGCGGTAGGCTCCGGCCGATGGCCGACGACTTCCTCCCCGTCGACTTCGCCGACCCCTGGGAGCACGTCCGGCTGCTGTCGGACCGCGTGCGCAACGACGCCCTGCTGCAGCTGCTGACGCGGCGGGCGCCGGGGGCGCGCGTGCTCGAGGTCGGCTGCGGGACGGGGCTGCTGTCGTGCGTGGCGGCGCGGCTCGGGGCGCGGCGGGTGATCGCCGTGGAGCAGACGGCGCTCGCCGAGCGCGCGCGGCAGCTCGTCGCGGACAACGGGCTGCAGGACGTGGTGTCGGTGGTCGAGGCGCGGATCGAGGACGTGGCGCCCGAGCCCGTGGACCTCGCGTTCAGCGAGCTGCTCAACGCCGACCCGTTCAACGAGGGGGTGGTGTCGGCGATGCAGGCGGCGGCGCGGTGGGTCGCGCCCGGGGGGTGGCTGTCGCCGCGGCGGCTCAAGGTGCACGTGGCGCTGGCGTACGCCGAGGAGCCGGCGGTGGAGTACGCCGCGGCGAGCCGGGAGGTGGCGCGGATCTGCGAGGCGCACGGGCTGCGGGCCGGGGTGCTGCAGGACACGCTGGCGGTGGAGCACCCGCAGCGGATCGTGACCAGCCTGGAGCGGCCGGTGAGCGAGGTGGCGACGCCGTTCGAGCTGACGATCGGGCCGGAGCTGGCGCTGCCGGCGCCGGTGGTGGTGCGGGTGCGGGCCAAGGTGACGGGGACGGTGGCCGGGGCGATCGTGTGGTTCGCGGCGGAGGTGGACGAGGGGTGTGGATGCAGAACGCGCCGGGGCGGGTCGCACTGGGGGCAGCTCGTGTGTGGGTGGCGGCGGGGGCGGCGGGTGCGGGTGGGGGAGCAGGTGGCGCTGAGGGTGCGGTTGGTGGGGGATCAGCTGCTGGTGGATGTGGTGGCGGAGTAGGGGCGGGGGCGAGGGCGACGTCGAGGTCGAGGGCGACGTCGAGGTCGAGGTCGAGGTCGAGGTCGAGGTCGAGGTCGAGGTCGATCTCGAGGTCGAGGTCGAGGTCGAGGTCGAGGTCGAGGTCGAGGTCGAGGTCGATCTCGAGGTCGAGGTCGAGGTCGACGTCGAGGTCGAGGTCGAGGTCGAGGTCGAGGTCGAGGTCGATCTCGAGGTCGAGGTCGAGGTCGAGGTCGAGGTCGAGCTCGAGGTCGAGGTCGAGGTCGAGGTCGACATCGAGGGCAGGTCGAGGTCGACCTCGAGGTCGAGGTCGATCTCGAGGTCGACGTCGAGGTCGACGTCGAGGGCGAGGTCGATCTCGAGGTCGATCTCGAGGTCGACGTCGTGGATCCGTAGCTTCCGCCTGCCGAAAAGCCGAGGGGCAGGGCAGGGGCAGGGGCAGGGGCAGGGGCAGGGGCAGGGGCAGGGGGAGGGGCGGGAGGGGCAGGGGCAGGGGTGGGGAGACACGATATCTACCCCCGCAACCTCCCGTCAACTGCCGGCCCGCCCGTCCGATGATAAGACCCGTGGTCGCTTCTTCGACCGCGCAGGGGGAGTCGATGGCCTCGAACGCACCGATCCCGAAGGGCTTCGGCTGTCTGACCACCGCACTCCCGGTCGTCACCGCGGTGATCTGCGTCTCGGTGGGGATCGCCATCGGCGCCGGCGGCACGTGGATCTTCAAGCCCGCCCCGCCGCCCATCGCGTTCACCCCGCCCTCCTCCCTCGCCGCCCTCAGCCGCGAGTGCGAGCCGCTCGTGGCCGAGCTCGAGCGCGAGCTGCCCGAGGTGATGGGCGAGCTCGAGGTCGTCGAGGCCCAGCTCGCCCTCAAGCAGCAGGAGGTCGCCGCGGTCGCGCCGAAGGCGGGGGACCAGGGCGAGGAGCCGAGCGCCGAAGACGGCCGGAACTACGTCCTGGAGCTGGCTGCCGCAGAGAAGCAGCTGGCCGAGCTCCGCGTCCAGCGCCGCCTGCTCGAGCGCCAGCGCGCCGCCACCCTCGACCAGATCGCCCGCGTCCGCGAGCGCCTCCTCGTCCCCGACGAGGAGCTCGCCAACGCCCTCGCCATCAGCGACCTCCTCCGCGACGATCGCGGCGTCCTGGTCGACGTGGCCGTGCTCCCGGCCTGGTTCGGCTTCGTCCGCGAGTCGCAGGACACCGTCTGCGGCACCGACCGCACCCGCGCCGGCCTCGACTGCCGCGCCGCGGTCCAGCGCGAGCTGTCCCGGGTCAAGGCCGACTTCGTCCACTGCGTCCGCGCGGGCCAGCCCCTGCCCACGGTCCGCCACCCGGCGGAAGACGAGGCCGTCCCCACCTTCGTCCGCTGGATGGACCCCGAGGACCACGCCGTGGCCGGCTGGTACACCCAGGTGTGCGACCCGGCGCTGCCCGAGGGCGCGCTGCGCGGGATCCCCGAGGTGCCGAAGCCCCCGCCCCGCGTCTCCGACGTGGTGGAGGACGAGGCGGGCCCGGCCGTCCAGTAGCGGCCGCCCCGGAGCGCAGATCGGTCAGAGCGGCAGGTACGACACCTCGACCGTGCTCCCCTCCGGCGGCGCGTACGCCGGCAGCGCCACGCACACGCCGTCCACCGCGACGTCCGCCGCGCCGAGCACCACGAGCGTCCCGTCGGGCTCGGTGACCGTCACCCCCACGGACGCCGGATCGGGCGCCGCCGCCAGGCAGAACCGCCGCGGGAGGCTGTTCGCCTCGAGGCCGAGCAGGTCCATGGCCAGCGTGTAGTCGACGGTGTAGATGTCGTGCACCGTGCCCCCGACCTGGTTCGCGACGTCGATGTACTCCACGCCCCCGGCGTCGACGATGGCGGTGACCGACAGCGAGGGCCGCGTCGCGCCGAGCTGGTCGATCCAGTCGGAGAACGCCGCGGGCGTGATCAGCGACCGCGGCGTCCCGTCGCGCTCGTCGGTCAAGTAGACGAGCTGCAGGGCGGAGTCGTCGCGCAGGAAGCCGATGTTGGCGGTGTCGGCCTTGTCGTCGAGCGCGAGCCAGGTCGCGCCGAGGCCCTGCTCGCGGCCCGAGCCGGAGGTGCCCACCGCCGCCATCTGCCCGAGCAGGCCGTACGGATCGACGGTGGCCGGCGAGACCCACCGCTCCCCGCCGATCTCGACCAGCTCGCCCCGCGAGCCCGGCGCCGACGCGATGTCGAGGTCCATGGTGATCACGCCGAGGTGGTAGTCGAGCGTGGTGCCCACGATGGCGTCGAGGAAGATCGGCAGCGCCAGCCCGAGCTCCGCCTGGTCGTCCCCCATCGAGCAGCTGTCGTCGATCACGAACAGCAGGTCGAACTTCGGCGCGGCCTGCACGAAGGACTCGGTGACGAGCCCGGTCGCGGTGCCCGTCGGGAGGCTCGTCGACGGCGCGGTCGTCGACGGGATCGTGGAGGTGCCGTCCGGCAGCGGGGAGCACCCGAGACCCATCGCTGCGAACAAGCCCAAGGACCGCATCCGACCTCCACATCGAGCAGAGGATGACCGGGCGCGCCCCGCGACGTCACCGCCGGAGGCGCACCGCCACCGGATCAGAGCGGCAGGTACGACACCTCGACCGTGCTCCCCTCCGGCGGCCCGTACGCCGACAGCTCCACGCACACGCCGTCCACCGCGACCTCCGCCGCGCCGAGCACCACGAACGTCCCGTCGGGCTCGGTGACCGTCACCCCCACGGACGCCGGATCCGGTGCCGCCGCCAGGCAGAACCGCCGCGCCAGGCTGCTCGCCTCGAGGCCGAGCAGGTCCATGGCCAGCGTGTAGTCGACGGTGTCGATGTCGTGCACCGTGCCCCCGACCTGGTTCGCGAGGTCGACGTACTCCACCCCGGGCGACAGCCCGTCGGCGTCGACGATGGCGGTGACCCCCAGCGAGGGCCGCGGCGCGCCGAGCTGGTCGATCCAGTCGAGGAACTCCGCGGGGGTGATCAGCGACCGCGGCGTCCCGTCGCGCTCGTCGGTCAGGTAGACGAGCTGCAGGGCCGAGCCGTCGCGGAGGAAGCCGGCGTTGACGGTGTCGGCGTTGTCGCCGAGCGCGAGCCAGGTCGCGCCGATGCCCTGCTCGGCGCTCGAGCCGTAGGTGCCCACTGCCGCCATCTGCCCGAGCGTGCCGTAGGGATCGACGGTGGCCGGCGAGACCCACCGCTCCCCGCCGATCTCGACCAGCTCGCCCCGCGAGCCCGGGGCCGACACCACGTCGAGGTCCATCGTGATCACGCCGAGGTGGTAGTCGATCGCCGTGCCCACGATGGCGTCGAGGAAGATCGGCAGCGCCAGCCCGAGCTCCGCCTGGTCGTTCGCCATCGAGCCGCTGTCGTCGATGACGAACAGCAGGTCGAGCGCCGGCGCGCCCTGCACGAAGGACTCGGTGACGAGCCCGGTCGCGGTGCCCGTCGGGAGGGTCGTCGACGGGCCAGTCGTCGTCGACGGGATCGTGCCGGAGGGGGACGAGGTGCCGCCCGGCAGCGGGAAGCACCCCGAGAGACCCAACGCTGCAAACAAGCCCAAGGAGCGCATCCGACCTCCACATAGAGGGGACGATGGCCGGCGGCGCCCCGCGACGTCACCGCCGGACGCGCACCGCCACCGGGTCCGCCCAGGCCCGCGCCGCGTCGTCGTAGTACAGCCAGGCCGAGCTGCTCTGCCCCGTGAACCGCCCGGGCACGTCCGCGATCAGGTCCAGCGCCACCTCCTGCACCGCGCCGGGCGCCAGCGCGCGCCAGTACAGCACCACCTCGCTCGTCCCCGTCTCCACGAAGTCGGCGGCGCCCGTGCGGCGGATCACCTCGAGCTGCCACGGCTGCGCCTGCGTGCCCGCGGGCAGCCCGATCCGCGCGACGGTCATCGGCTGGCCCGCGTCGGTGCGGTTGGTCACGGTGGCCGTCAGCCGCACGGTGTCGCCGAGGTCGGCCTCGTCCCGATCCAACGTCGTGGTCAGCCCGACGACCTCGCTCTGCGCCCCCGCCGGCCGCTCCGTCCGCCACTGCGCGCCGAGCGCGAACGGCAGCGTGCCCTCGCTGTCGTGCAGGACCTCGACCTCGTGCCGCCCGGGGGCGAGCGCGGCGCCGAGCCCGTCGAGCACGATGGGGTCGCGGGTGCCGGCGGGGTAGGTGCGCGTCGCCACGGTCCGCCCGTCGATGCGCACGGCGACGGTGCCGCCCACCGGCGTCGCGCGGGAGGCGTCGGCCCAGGCGGTGAGCGCCTGCAGCGACAGCACGGTGGCCTGCGTGGCGCCCCAGGTGCCCCAGCCCGAGCGGTGCCCCTCGAGCCAGCCGACGGCGTCGCGCACGGCCTTCGGCTGCTGCCCGTCCCGCAGCAGCGCCAGCACGGCCAGCGCGGTCGCCTCGGCGTGCAGGTTGCTGCCGCCGGAGCGCGTGATGCTGTGGTCGGCGCGGGTGAAGCCGCCGTCGGCGTCCTGCAGGGCGGCGAGGCGGGCCGCGGCGGCGTGGCCGGCTGCCTCGTCGACCCGCAGCAGCGTGTCGGCGGCCAGCGCCAGCAGGTAGACGTCGTCGGTGTCGGCGGCGAGGGCCCGGCTGCGCGCGACCTCGTCGGGGATCTCGGCGGCGCGGCCGGCGCGCGCCAGCGCCCAGGTCACGTAGGCGTCGGTGACGGCAGGGCTCGCGGAGCCGAACGCGTCCAGCGCCTGCGCGCTGCGCTGGTAGCCGCCGTGGCCGTCCCGGCGCGACAGCAGCCAGGCGGCGGTGCGGTCGACCATCGCGCCGTCGACGGCGGCGTGCACGGGCTGCATGTCGAGGAACTCCACCAGGCCGTAGGCGGTCAGCGCCTCGTGGGGCGGCGTCGAGCCGAACCACTCGTAGCCCTTCTCGGCGGTCTCGAAGCCCACCAGGCGGTCGTAGCCGCGCGCCATCAGGCCGCGGGCGCGCGCGGCGACCTCGGGCGCCGCGGCGTCGTGCGCCTCGAGGTACCGCATGACCATCACGTTCGGGTAGTTCGTGGAGCTGGTCTGCTCGAAGCAGCCGCCGGGCTCCTGCAGCATGCCGTCGAGGCCCTCCACCAGCGACGACAGGGGCGACGGGTACAGCGTCAGCGTCGCGTCGACGGTGCCGGCGCGCGCGTCGGAGGTGTCGACGGTGTAGACCTGGCGCGGCTCGAGCTGGCCCGAGGCCGAGAAGGTTCGCGGGAAGCCGCGCGGCGCGACGGTCAGCGTCCGCGCGAGCTGGTCGGACAGGCCGGCGCCGCGGGCCGACAGCGCCACGTCCACCGTCCCCTCCGTCCCGACCACGTCGAGGACGGCGTACCTGGCGTCCCGGCCGCCGGCGGCCAGCGCCACCCGGCCGGACGGGTCGGCGTCGACGAGGTGCAGCGCGTCCCCGAACGCGGCCTGCAGGTCCACGGCGACGGGCCGGTCGGTCTCGTTGGCCAGGGACAGCGGCAGCTCGAGGCGGTCGCCCTCGGTGACGGCGGGCGGCAGCTTCGCGGCGAGCGAGAACGGCAGGGTCGAGGTCACGGTCGCCTCGCCGTGGCCGACGAGCCCCTGACCGACGCCGTCGGCGGACACCCGGAACGAGGTGACGGCGTCGGAGGCGGGGAAGCGCAGCTGTGCGCGGCCGTCGGCGTCGGTCTGGACGCGCGGCGCCCAGTAGATGGTGTCGCGGAAGTCGACCCGGGGCCCCTCGTAGGTCGGGTCGGGCGCGGGGACGGGGAACACGCGGACGGGGACGGGCTGGCGGCGCGCCTGCCTCTCGTCCCGGGCGAACAGGCCGCCGATGCGCTGGTCCAGCGCCTCCCCAGCGGCCACCACGGGCGCCTCGAAGATCTCCCCCTCCACGGGCTCGGCGGGCTCGGGCGCGGCCACCGGCTCGGGCGCCGGGGCCGCCGGCACGTCGAACGCCACGCCGTCGCCCTCGAGCGCGCCGAGCACGCCCGCCTGCGCCGCCACGAGGTCGAGCTCCGCCATGCCGCCGCCGCCCCGCCCGACCCCGTTCATGCCCAGCAGCACCAGCGGTGCCTCGGGATCGGGCGGCAGCGGCGCGGTGGTGGCGACCCAGTCGAAGCGCCGCCAGCCGCGCGTCCCGAGGAGCAGGTCCAGCGCCAGCGCGGCCTCGGGGTCGTCCGCGGCGAGGTAGCGCTCGGGCTCGCGGACGGGCTCGGGCAGCTCGGGGTGCAGCAGCAGGGCCGCGACGAGGTCGCCGTGCTCGTCGTCGGCGTACTTCAGGACGGTGTCGTCGACGACCGCCACCGCCACGTCCGCCGCGACCGGCTGCCCCGCGGCGTCCCGGGTGCGCACGTCGAGGACGACCTCCGACCGCGGCGTCACCCGGGCTTCGGCGGGCGCGACCTCGACCTGCAGCCCGCTGGTGCGGTGCCGGAAGACGAGGCGCTCGGCCAGCGGCGCCTCGCCGTCGAACACGGTCACGCGGGCGGCGCCCTGCGCGGCGGCGGCGGGGCCGCTCGGCGTCAGCCAGGCGACGGCCTCCGCGCCGGGCACCACCGCGAGGCCCGCGGTGTCGAGCACCTGCTCGCGCAGCGTCGCCTGGACCGCGACGGTGCGGGCGTCCGTGCACCGCACCCCGACGCGGATGGCGTCCCCGACCCCCTCCAGGTCGTCGTAGGTCCGCAGGACGCAGCCCGCCGCCTTCGCCTCGGGCACCTCCGCCGTCACGGCCGTGCCCGCGGGCTCGGTCAGGCGGACGGTGTAGCGCCGGCCGGGCGCGGGCTGCAGGGCGAAGCGGCCGAGGCCCTCCCGGACGGTGCGGAACGAGGCGACCTCGGTGCCGCGGTCGTCCACGACCACCCCGGCCACGTCCGCGGGCTCCCCCAGCGGGTCGGTCGCCCGCAGGTACACGCGGGAGGGCAGCCCGGCGACGAGGTCACCGCCCTCGGGGTACAGCGCCACGTCGACGTGGCCGGTCACGATGGGGATGCGCCGGTTGATCCCTCGACCAGGCCGCCGTCCGGCACGCGGACGGTCAGGGTGCCGTCGCCGACGGTGGTGTCGGCCGGGACGGTGAAGCGGAGGAGCGCGCGGCCCTGGTCGTCGGTGCGGACGGTGACGGGCTGCAGCTCGGCGCCGTCGATGCGGATCCGCCCCTCGAGGGCAGCGTCGGCCAGCGGCTCGCCGGTCGCCCGCGCGACGGTGACGGTGGCGGTGACCTCGTCGCCGGGGCCGTAGGCGTCGCGGAGGAAGTCCAGCTCCTTCTTCAGGCGCGGCGCCTCGTAGGCCTGGACCATCACCGGGCGCTCGACGAGGATCTCGTCCCCGCGGACCACGCGCACCAGCCACCGGCCGCCCGGCGCGTCCGGGGGCAGATCGAAGGCGCTGGCGGCGCGCCCGGCGTCCTGGGCGGGGTACAGCTCCTCGGCCGTGGCGCCGCGCGGGTCGACGAGGACCACGTGGGCCTGGGCCCGGTCGGTGCGGGGCGCCAGCGTGGGCAGGTCGAGGTCGAGCGCGGTGAACCAGACGGTCTCGCCCGGGCGGTAGATCGGCTTGTCGAGGATCAGGGCCGCGCGCCGGTTCGGATCGCCGCCCCAGCGGGCTTCGATGCGCTCCTGCAGCGCCCGGAAGGCCGCGGGCGGATCGACCCGCGGGGAGGCGGGGGGCGCGTCCTCGAGCAGCGCCACGTCGGTGTCGGCGACCACCTTCGGGGGCGGGGCGTCGGGCGGCTCGGCGCTGTGGGTGCAGGCAGCGAGCAGGGCGACGGGCAGGGCGCGCTTCATGGGGCTCCTCGGGTCGTGGGGCCAACGGCGGGGGCCGGGTGCGCTTACACGCGGTTACCCTGCGGCGTGGCTGGCTCGTCCGTGCGGAGCGCCGTGGACCGCTTCCTCCACCACCCGGGGACGGAGGTGGTGCTGCTCGCGCTGATCCTCGCCTCCGTCGCGGGGACGGTGGCCGAGGTCCTGGTCTCGCCCGTGTGGGCGGGGCGGATCGGCCTGCTCGACGACGCCGTCGCCGTCGTCTTCGCCGTGGAGCTGACCGCGCGCTGGGCGGTGGCGCGGAAGAAGCGGCGGTTCTTCGAGCGGTACTGGGTCGACCTGCTGTCGCTGGCGCCGTTCTGGGCGTTCCGGGTGCTGCGCGTCCTGCGGCTGTTCCGGGCGTTCGTGCTCGTGCGTCGCCACGTCTCGCCGTTCCGGCGCGGGGCGCTGTCGGGGCACGCCGAGCCGCTGTCGCTGGTCGTGGGCTCGCTGGTGCTCATCCTGCTCGCCACCCTCGTGCTGAAGCGGGTCGAGGGGCCCGACAGCGAGTTCTCCGACATCGAGGGCGCGCTGTGGTTCTCGACCTACAGCCTGGTGGGCGGGGAGCCGATCGGCGGCATGCCGGTGACGCACGTGGGGCGGTGGACGCTGCTCATCCTGATGCTGGGCGGCATGACGGTGTTCGGCGTGTTCGTGGGGACGGTGTCGGCCGCGATGGCCACCGGGCTGCGCGACCGCCTCGACCTGCGGGAGCTGGACATGGACGAGCTCGAGGGCCACGTCGTCGTCTGCGGCTGGAACGCGACCGCGCTGACGGTGCTGGCCGAGCTGTTCCACCCGACCCACCCGACCGACCGCGCCGTGGTGGTGGTGACCGAGGTGGAGCTGCCCGACGACGAGCTGCGGGGCGCGCTGCCGCGGGACCGGCTGTACCGGCACCGCGGGGACTACACGCGGGTCGACGTGCTCGAGGCGGTCGGGGTGACGCGGGCGTCGAGCGTGATCCTGCTGGCGGACCGGCTCGTGGCGCGGTCGTCCCAGGACTGCGACGCGCGGACCGTGCTCGCGGCGCTCACCATCGAGCGGATGGCGCCCGGCATCTACACCGTGGCGGAGCTGCACAGCCGCGACAACGAGGGGCTGCTGCGGATGGCCGGGGTCGAGGACGTCGTCGTCCCGGACCTGTTCAGCGGGCTCATCCTCGGGAGCGTGCAGCGGAACCGGGGGCTCGTGCGGCTGCTCGACGAGGTGCTGACGCAGACCTGGGGCAACGCGTTCCACAGCTACCCGCTGCCGGCGCGGCTCGTGGGGCGGACGGTCGCGGCGGTGACGGCGGCGCTCCAGGCCGACCACCGAGCGCTGCTCGTGGCGGTCGAGATCGACGGGGCGGTGGAGGTGAACCCGCCCGCCGACCGGATCGTGGTGGACGGCAGCCGCCTCATCGTGCTCCACGGGGACGACTTCCGGCCGCTGTGACGGTCACGCACGGTCACGGCTGCGCGGGGCGCGCGGGGGCCGGCGGTACCGGATGGGCACGCACCGCGGTGGTGCGCCCCCCACGCTGGAGTCCCGATGCTGTTCGCCGTCGTCTCCGCGGCCTTCGCCGCGCCGTCCGCCGATCTGGTCGTCACCGTCCACGCGCCCGCGAGCCAGCTCGTCTACGACGAGGACACCTGGACGGTCACCGTCGACAACACCGGCAACCGCGACGCGTCGGACGTGGTCGTGGCGATCGCGCTGCCGCCCACGCACACGAGCCCCGTCGTGGAGGTGATGGGGCTGCTCGGCGCGACGTCGCCGGGGTGCACGCTGTCGGGGACGGTGCTGTCGTGCGCGCTCGGGCGGGTGCGGCGCGGGCAGGGGGCGAGCGCGTCGTTCGACGTGGCCTGGCCGGTCAGCCGGGTGCCGCTGGTGGTGACGGCGACGGGGTCGACGTCGTCGCCGGAGGTGGACCTGTCGGACAACACCGACGGGGCGACGGCGGCGGTGACCTACGAGGCGGTGGCGGTGGTGCCGGCGGCGCCGTACACGGTGCGATCGTGCACCGGGACGGACCTGACGGGCTTCTACGAGTGCGTGCTGAACCCGAGCAGCATCACGTCGCACACGGGGGTGATGGACGTGGGCGGGGGGCTGACCTTGCCGGTGGCGGGGTACTCGGGGAGCTGGTGGCAGCCGGGGCCGGACGCGCTGGTGCTGCAGTACGTGACGGGCGGGGCGGTCGCGGCGACGTTCACCGGGAGCGGGGTCGCGGCGGACTGCTTCGAGGGGACGACGGCGTTGGGGAGCGGTTGGACGGCGGCGTGGGAGGTGTGCCTGTAGGGGGGTCGTCGTCGTCGTAGCCGCCGTGGAGGCGCCGCTGGACGCGGCAGCGGATGCAGGCGTCGAGGTGGGCCTCCTCGTGCGGCGCGAGGCGGGCCGCGAGCCGCGTGGGCGCGAGGTGCTGGCCCACAACGTCGCACTCATGGCATTGCTGCGGAACGGGCCGACGTTCCACCCGGGTTTCATCCGAGCGCCGCGCCTGACCGCGTAGGCATATCAGACGGGATGCACCCCGCTCTGGTCCTCGAACCCGCGCTCGAGCCCGCGCTCCGCGCCTGGGGCCTGCCCGTCGTACGCCGCGGGCAGCCCGCCGACCACGACCTCGTCGCCATGGGCGACGACTGGGACCGGCTGCGCCAGTGGCGGCTCGGCGGCCACGGCTTCCGCGCCGTCGCGCTGGCGGCGGCGCCGCCGCCCGACCGCGCCGTCCTGGAGCCGCTCGCCGTCGTCCGCGAGCCCACCGCCGAGGCGATCGGCGAGGCGCTGGCCAGCCTCGAGGCCGGGCGGCGGCAGGGCGAGCTGGCCCTCGCGAGCGGCACCGTCGACCTCGGCCGCCGGGTCCTCCGCCACCCCGACGGCACGACCGCGCTGTCCCGCCTCGTCGGGTCGCTGCTCGCCTACCTCGCCGCCCGGCCCGGCCGCGGGATCTCGCGCGAGCTGCTGCGCCAGGTCTGGGGCCGCCCAGGCCGCCCGGCACGCGCGCCGTCGACATGGCCGTGCTGCGGCTCCCGCCGCAAGATCGACCGCCACGCCGGCCCGAGGCCACCTCCTGTCGAGCTACGGCGGCGGCTACCGGCTGGTCGTCCCCGTCGCGCCCGACGCCGACCTGGTCGGACGCGAACGCACCTGCTCGATGCCATCGTCGCCCGGCTCGACTCCGGCGTGGGCCGCCTGGCGCTGCACGGCCTGCCGGGCGTCGGCAAAAGCCGCCTCGCGCGGGCGCTGCCGGCGCGCCTCCCCCGCCCGCCACCGTGGTGGACGGCGCAGGCGCCACCTCCCTCGAGGCGCTGCGCGCGCGGGTCCGGGCGGGCGCTGGCGCTGGCCGTCGGCGACGCGGCGGACCTCGACCTCGCCGCCGCACCGGTGGACGTGCTCGTCCTCGACGACGTCGACGGCGTCGACGACGCGAACCGTCGTCCGCACGGTCGCGGCCTGGCGCGAGCGCGCGCCGGCGCTGCAGGTCGGTATCGACGGCCCAGGCGCCGTCCGCCCGCGCCGGCGCGCCTCGCCATGCCCCGCTCTCGGACGACGACGCGGCGCAGCTGCTCTGCCGCCCTCGGCCGGGAGGTTCCGCTTCGACGGCCTCGGGCGGGGCTCCGCTCCGGATCGGGCTGCGCCGCCGAGGCGCGCTGGCCCAGGCCGCTGCCCGCCAGGCCGCTGGCCACGTCCTGGCGCACGTCGTCGACACGCTCCCGCCCGCGGCCCGCGCTGCCGGCGGGCTGGCCGTGCCGCTCCCGCTCGACGCCGAGCTGCTGGCGGCGCTCGCCCCCGGACAGCGGCCCCGACGCCCTCGCCGCGCTGGAGGAGGCGGGGCTGGTGCGCCGCGAGGGCGACGGCGTCGTGCTGCCGGGCGCGGTCCGCGCGTGGGCGGCGCCGCGGGTGGCCCCGGACGGGTCCGGCTGGCACCGACGGCCTGGCTCCTTTCATTGACACGGGCGAAGGCGCCGGGGACGCCGCCGCCTGGCTCGCCACGCCTCGACGACCTGCGGGCGCTGGCGGCGCGGACGGAGGGTGACGCCCACGCCCGCTGCGTCCTGGCCTTGGAGCACCCCCTCCGCTACGCCGCGACCCCCGCCGAGCGCTGCGCCCTGTACGAGGCGGCGCTCGCACCGCCTCCGCCGGATCCGCGCCTCGCCGCCGCGCTGCACCTCGGCCGCGGGCGGATCGCGCTCGCCGCCGGGCCGACCCCCGATCGCGTCGCCCACCTCACCCGCGCCGCCGCGCTCGGCGCCGAACACGGCGCGCCCGAGCTGGCCGCGGAGGCGCTGACCGCGTGGGCGCAGTCCGTGCACCTGACCTCGTGGGGACCGGGCTCCGGAGCGCTCGCCCTGGCCGAGCGCGCCTGCGAGGCTGCGCCCGTGCCGCGCGCCGTGGCCCTGCGGGCCGTCCTGCGCGCCCATGCGGGGGCGGCGCTCGACCGCGAGGCCGTCCGCAGCGCCGTCGTGGCCTGCGGCGGGCGGGTGCGGATGCGGTTCGACGTCGCCGTGCTCACGGTCGGCGCTGCCCTGGCCGCCGGGGACGTCGCCTTCTCCGCGGAGCTCCGCGCCCTGGCCGACGACGCCGCCCGCACGCTCGGCGACCCCGTCCGCATCGCCGCCGTCCAGGTCCTGGCCGCCCAGGACGCGGGGCACGCGGGGCGCATCGACGACTGCATCGCCGCGCTCGAGGGCGCGCTGCCCGTCCTCCGCGCCCACCGCGTCGACGGCCTCGTGCTGCGCGCGCGGACGCTGCTGCTCACCGCGCGGTCGCACCTCGGCCACCACGCGCTCGCCGAGGCCCTCTGCGACGCGCTCGTCGCCGAGCGCACGCTGGCCGGCGACGCCGCCGGGCGTCGCGCCTGTCAGTGCGACCGCTGCCTGCTCCTGCTCGACCAGGGGCGGGTGGCCGCCGCCGAGGCGCTGTACCGCGACCTGCGCGCGGACGCGGACCCGAGCCCCCCGCTGCGCCGGGACCTGGCGGTGGTGGGCGCGCTGCTCGCGCTGGCGGGCGCCGAGCCGGCCGACGCGGTCGCCGCCGTCGTCCGGGGCCTCGACGGGCCGCCCGACCCGCGCACCCGGCTGCGACTCGACGCGATCGCCGCCGTCGCCCGCGTCCTCGACGGGCGGCCGCCCGGCACGGTCGACCCCACCGGCGGCGGG
>JAWKRQ010000045.1:0-83390 GCA_041389545.1 Myxococcota bacterium
GGGCGAGGAGCACGACGAGGGGGCGGCGCATGGAGACCTCCGGGGGGCGCGCTGGCGCCCGTCGGCCCACCAACGGGGGCTGCCACGGCCACCTTACACTCCGCACACAACCGCCTGCGGCTCGGCGTTCCGCGGTATACGCTGCACCTCGGAGACGCACATGAACACGACGACGCTTCGTCCGAGGCAGCGGTGGCGACGACGCCTCGCGGCCCTGGCAGCGGCGGGCGCCCTGGTGGGCTGCGCGCCCGAGACCAACATCGTCCTGCAGGTCCCCAACGCCTCCTGGTCGCCCGAGTCCCTCGACTTCGGCGCGCTCGTGGCGGGCGAGGAGACGGCGACGCTCGAGGTCTACCTCACGAACAGCGGCAACGCCGAGATGGAGGCCTCGGCCTCGCTCTCCGACCCGGCGTTCACCCTGCTCGGCGAGCCCGACCTCGTGGTCCCCGAGGACGATACCGCCACCCTGCAGGTCCAGTTCGCTCCCACCGAGCTCCGCGACTACGCCGGCGAGCTCCTCCTCGCGACCGACGACCCCGACCAGCCCGCGATCTCGGTCCCGATGATCGGCGTCGGCCGCGTGCCCTACGCGCCCGACATCGACCTGCAGCCGTCCAACATCGTGGTGTGGGACGGCGTGACCGCCGGCAACCCGTTCACCCAGGTCGTCGAGGTCCACAACGTGGGCGACGCGCCGCTCACCATCCAGGGCGTGTCGCAGAGCGGCTCCGGCGCGTTCGCGCTGCTCAACGACCCCACGCTGCAGGTGATCCCGCCCGGCCAGAACTTCGGCATGTTCGTGTCGTACGAGCCGCTCGCGGGCCAGAGCGGCGGCGACTCCGGCAGCATCGTCATCACCTCCGACGATCCCGACGAGCCCTCGGTGACCGTCAACCTCGAGGGCAACGGCGGCGGCGGCGAGGGCGACTACCCCGTCGCCGTGATCGACTGTCCGGAGTCGGTCGGGATCGCGGGGCCGCAGTGGATCGACCTCGACGGGTCGGCCTCCTCCGATCCGCTGGGCGGCTCGCTGACCTACGCCTGGTCGATCCTCGTCCGCCCCGACAGCGCCGATCCGAACGCCGCGCCCACCCCCGTCGACCAGCCGCTCACCAGCGTCCTGCTCGACGCCGCGGGGAGCTGGGAGATCACGCTGGTGGTCACGAGCGACGCCGGGTTGAACAGCATCCCGGCGAAGTGCCGCATCGACGCGAGCCCGGAGGACCGCATCCATGTGGAGCTGTCGTGGGGCGGCCCCACGAGCGACATGGACCTCCACGTCGCGCAGGGCCTGGGCGAGTTCTACAGCGTCCCCGCCGACGTGTCGTGGTGCAACGCCAACCCCGACTGGGGCGCGCTCGGCAACCCCGACGACGACGGGCGCCTCGACGTCGACGACGACCACGGCTACGGCCCCGAGAACGTCAACGTCCTCGAGCCGGCCGACGGCGACTACCAGGTGCGCGTGCACCTGTTCGACGACGGCACCGACGGCGACACGACCGCCACCGTGACCGTGTGGCTCGACAACACGCTGGCCTGGAGCGGATCGAAGGTGCTGTCGCGCAACGAGGTCTGGGAGGTCGGGCAGATCCGCTGGCCGCAGGCGGCCTTCGTGGAAGACAACCTCCAACCCTGGGACGCCGAGGGCGTGCGGGAGTGCCGATGAACGCGCGTACCTGGGCCGCCGCCGCGGCCGTGCTGTGGCTCGGCGGGTGCGCCCCCGAGTCGGGCTTCGCCGATCTGTATCCGATCATCGTGGTCGATCCCGAGCGGGTCGACTTCGGCGAGGTCGGCGTCGCCGAGGGGGTCTTCGCCGAGCGCTCGATCTTCGTGTCGAACGCGGGCCTCAAGGACCTCGAGGTCACCTCCATCGCCCTCGACGGCCCGGCCGACGTGTTCGCGCTCGACCAGACGGCGCTGACGGTCGCCGACGGCGACGAGGCCGAGATCGTGGTCCGGTTCACCCCGAAGCAGAAGTACCGGGACTACACCGGCCGGGTGGTCATCGAGAGCTCCGACGAGGAGACGCCGGTGGTGACCGTGCCGATCACCGGCACCGGGTCGGACGAGCCGTTCCCGAACATCACCATCCTGCCGCGGGCCACCGTCGAGTCCGACCCCGACATCACCGTCGGGTCGTCCGACCAGCTGACCTTCGACATCAAGAACACCGGCGCGGCCGACCTCGTGCTCGGCGAGATCACCATCGAGCAGGACGGCGCGACCTTCACGCCCGTGTACCTGCCGTCGGGCACGCTCGGGCCGGGCGCGCAGCAGTCGGTGCTCGTCGCCTACTCGCCCGACGACGAGGTCGGCGAGCTCGGCACCGTCCACATCCCGTCCAACGACCCCGACACCCCCGACGCGGTGGTGCAGCTCGTCGGCAACGGCGGCGGCCCCGAGTACCAGCCGCCCGAGGCGATCATCGCCTGCCCGGCGGAGGTACCGCTCACCGGCCCGCAGTACGTCCACCTCGACGGCAGCCAGAGCAACGACCCCGCGGGCTTCGACCTCACCTACCAGTGGCTCGCCATCCGCCCGCCCGGCTCCGACCAGAGCATCCCGCTCGACCCCGACGACACCGAGGCCGTCGACCTGTACGTCGACGTGGCGGGCACCTGGTTCGCGTCGCTGACGGTGACCAACGAGCTCGGCGCCGTCTCCGAGCCCGCGATCTGCACCTTCGAGGCCATCCCCGAGGACGACATCCACGTGGAGCTCACGTGGAACACGCCCTCGGCCGACATGGACCTCCACCTCGTGCAGAACGGCTTCGAGCTGTTCACCAAGCCCGAGGACTGCTACTGGTGCAACAAGACGCCCGACTGGGGCGTCTCGGGCGACCTCGACGACGACCCGCGGCTCGACATCGACGACCTCGCCGGGTACGGCCCCGAGAACATCAACGTCTTCGCCCCGGTCGACGGCGCCTACAACGTCGCCGTGCACTACTGGCAGTCGCACGGCGACGGCACCGTGGTGGCCACGATCAACGTGTGGGTGGAGGGGGTCAACGTGTACTCCACCAGCCTGCCGATGGACCACAACGACATGTGGGACGTGGGGCAGATCGTGATCGACAGCGCGTCCGGCTCGCTGTTCCTGCCGGGGCCGGTCGTGACCTACGATCCGGGCTCGGTGGGCTGCCAGCAGTGAGCTCGCGCGGCCCTCGGGGCCGCGTTACGCCGGGCGGATGACGGCCTCGCAGCAGCCCGACATCCGCACCGGGGTCCGCCTCGAGAAGCACCTGCTCGACGCGGTCGGCCGCGCGAGCCGCGACTTCGGCCTGGTGGAGCCCGGTGACCGCATCCTGTGCGCGCTGTCCGGCGGCAAGGACAGCTACGGGATGATCTGGCTGCTGGCCGAGCTGCGCCGGCGCTCGCCGTTCCCGTTCGAGCTCGTGGCGGTCAACCTCGACCAGGGCCACCCGGGCTTCCCGCAGCACGTGATCCGCGACTGGTGCGCGGAGCAGGGCTTCGAGCACCACATGCTCCACCGCGACACCTACGCGGTGGTGCTCGAGAAGATCCCCGAGGGCAAGACCTACTGCTCGCTGTGCTCGCGGCTGCGTCGCGGGATCCTCTACGATGCGGCCGTCGAGCTGCGCTGCAACAAGCTGGCGCTCGGCCACCACAAGGACGACGTCATCGAGACGCTGCTGCTGAACCTGCTCTACAGCGGGCAGCTCAAGGCGATGCCGCCGAAGCTGCTGTCCGACGACGGGCGGAACACGGTGATCCGGCCGCTGGTCTACTGCGACGAGACGGAGCTGACGCAGCTGTGCGCCGAGCAGCGCTTCCCCGTGGTCCCCTGCGACCTGTGCGGCTCGCAGGACACGCTGCAGCGCAAGGTCGTGAAGCGGATGGTCGCGGAGTGGACGGCGAAGAACCCCAAGGTGCGAGGCAACCTGTTCGCGGCGATCGGCAACGTGCGGCCCACGCACCTGCTCGACCGCGGGCTGTGGGCGCGCCTCGGCCTCGACGCGCTGACCGGCACCGACGAGCAGGTGCCGTGAGGCTGGCCAGGCGGCGCCCGATCCCGTAGACTCGGGGGGTCCGCCCACGCTCTCCCCCGACCGGGTGTCGCGATGATCCCCCTCATCCTCGCAGCAGGGTCGGTCGCCGCAGCCTCGCCGGAGCTCTGCAACGGCCAGGACGACGACGGCGACGGCCTGGTCGACGAAGGCCCCGTCGCGGCCGCGCCCGACGCCGATGGCGACGGCTACGGCAGCGACGAGGCGATGGCGCTGTACCCCGACTGCGCGAGCGTCCCGGCCGACTGGCTGGCCGACACCCGCGACTGCGGCGACGGCGACCCCGCGATCGCGCCGGGCGCCGAGGAGCTGTGCAACGCGGTCGACGACGACTGCGACGACCAGTTCGACCAGGGCGCCTGCGAGGGCGAGGTCGAGACGGAGGACGACTCGGCGTGGATGTACGTCCTCGACCAGGTCCGCTGGACCGCCGCCCGCGACCGCTGCCACGACCAGGGCTGGGGCTTCGCCACGCCGCGCACCTGGGAACAGCAGGACGGCATCCAGATGTACGCCGATCCGCTCGACCACGAGTTCTGGATCGGGCTCGACGACCGCAGCGTCGAGGGCACCTGGCACTGGGACGACGACAGCAACGTCTGGTACACGCACTGGGACACCGACGAGCCCAACAACGGCGGCGGGTACGGCGCCGAGAACTGCGTCGTCCTCATGCGCGACGGGCACTGGGACGACCGCGACTGCGGCAACGAAGAGCGCTTCGTGTGCGAGCGCGAGTGCACGATGCGCTACTGGTACTACGACGGCGACGGCGACGGCTTCGGCGACCCGGACGAGGGCGACGACGAGTGCGAGCGCCTCCCGGGCACCGTCGCCAACGCGCTCGACTGCAACGACGACGACCCCGACGAGCCCGGCGTGTGGTACCGCGACGAGGATGGCGACGGATACGGCACCGTCGCTGAGGTCGCCTGCTGGGAGGAGGGGCTGGTCGCGCTCGGCGGCGACTGCGACGACAGCGAGGCCGCCATCTCGCCCGAGGCCGACGACCCCGACGTCGACGGCGTCGACTGGGACTGCGACGGCGCGGACGGCCCGGCGCTCGACACCGACAACGACGGCCTGCTCGACGTGCTCGAGGAGGACGTGTACGGGACCGACCCGCTCGACCCCGACACCGACGGCGACACGCTCGGCGACGGCGTCGAGGTGGAGGCCGGGACCGACCCGCTCGACCCCGACACCGACGGCGACGGCCTCGGCGACGGCTACGAGGGCCTGGGCGACACCGACGGCGACGGCCTGTGCGACGCCGCCGACCCCGACGACGACGGCGACGGCTGGCTCACCATCGACGAGGGCACCACCGACTTCGACGGCGACGGCATCCCGAACTACCTCGACCTCGACAGCGACAACGACGGCGCCGCCGACGCCTCGGAGCCCTTCGAGGCCCTGTACGACGCCGGCGGCGTGCCGAAGCGCCGCTCGCCGCGCGCTACGCTGGGCTGCGGCTGCGACGGTACCGGCGGCGTCGGCGGGTGGGGGCTGCTGCT
Source organism: Myxococcota bacterium (assembly GCA_041389545.1). GTDB lineage: Bacteria > Myxococcota_A > UBA796 > UBA796 > JACKER01. The sequence goes on from JAWKRQ010000045.1 coordinate 5,554, forward strand.
GGCGGCCGCCGCGATCTCCCGCAGGGGCGGGCGCCGGCGCTAGGCGTGGCGGTCGAGGGTGGCGGCGACCTGCTCGGCGTCGGGTCGGGCGGCGGGGTCCTTGCTCAGCATGGCGGCCACCAGCGCGTCGAACCACGGCGGCAGCTCCGCCACGCGGCTCGACGGCGGCGGCACCCGCGAGGCGACGTGGGCGTCGAGCACCTCGCGGGCGCGCCCCGAGAACGGCGGGTCGCCGGTGGCGAGCTCGTACAGCAGCACCCCCAGCGCGTAGACGTCGGAGGCGGGGGCGGATCGGAACCGGTCGATGTACTCGGGGGCCATGTAGACGGGGTCGCCGAGGCGCTGGCCGCGGTCGGTGAGGCGCAGCTCGCCGGACAGCTCGGCGTCTCCGGCGACGACCCGGGCGAGGCCGAAGTCGAGGACCTTCACCTCGTCGTCGCCGTGGAGCAGGATGGCGTCGGGGGCGAGGCCGCGGTGGACGATGCCGCGCGCCGAGGCCGAGGCGAGCACCCGGGCCACCTGCGCGCCGATCCGCGCGACCCGGTCGACGGGGAGCGGCCCGCGCGCGACGACCTCGGTGAGCGGCGTGCCCTCGACGCACTCGAGGACCAGGAACGGGTCGCCGGCGGCGGTGGTGCCGTGGTCGAGGACCTGCAACAGGTTCGGGTGGGCGAAGGCGCGCAGCAGGCGCACCTCGCGCTGGAAGCGCCGGATGGCCTCGCCGTCCTTGAACAGCTCGGGCTTCATGAGCTTGAGCGCGACCCGCGCGCCGTGGGCGTCGCGGCCGACCCACAGGTCTCCGAACCGCCCCGGGCGGAGGAAGCCGTCGACCTGGACGCCGCCCAGCGGCATGGTCCCTCCCACCGCCGACGTTACACCATCGGCGGCAGGCGCGCGATCGCGTCGCACAGCGCGTCGTAGCCGTGGACCAGCCGCGGGCCGGGCCGTCCGAGGAACGCCTCCGTGATCGGCACCACGGCGCCGCGGCGGATGGCGGGGACCTCGGCCCAGCCCTCGCGCCCGAGCACCACGTCGAGGCGGTACCGCTCGAGCGGCACGCCGCACCACGACACGACGACGAGGTCGGGCGCGGCGGCGCGGGCCTCGTCGTCGGTGACGGCGAGCGAGTGGGTGTCGCGGTCGCCGAACGGGTTGACGCCGCCGGCCAGCGCGACGAGGTCGGTGACCCAGGAGCGCTTCCCGGGGACGAACACGGGCTTCGGCCACCACTCCACCAGCACACGGGCCCCAGCCGGGTCGCGCGGCCGCAGGTGGTCGCGCATCTGCGCGCACAGCGCGTCGGCGCGGTCGGGCGCGCCGAGGAGGCCGCCGATGTCGCGGATGTCGCGGTACACGTCGTCGAGGGACTGCGGGTCGGGCGCGACGTGCGGCAGCCCCGCCGCCGCGATGCCCTCCACCACCCGCTCGTGGCCCGGGACGGTGAGCGAAGCCAGCACCACGTCGGGCTCGAGCGCCAGCACGGCGTCGACGTCGACGGCGAGATCCGGCCCCAGCCGCGGCAGGTGGGCGATCTCGGGCGGATGATCGGAGTTGTCGTCGACGCCCACCAGGAGGTGACCGAGGCCGAGGGCACAGACGATCTCGGTGTTGCTGCAGGCCAGGCTGACGACGCGCACGAGGGACGCGTAACGCGCCGGGCTCCGCCGCGAGGCGGCGCAACCGTGCTAGGCTGGGGCTCCATGCTGCTCCTGGCCGCCGCCACCCTCGCCCACGCCCGCCCCCCGTGCGCTCAGACCACCACCAGCGCCGACCTGGTGGCGGGCCTCGGCGCCGCGCGCGACGCCTACGGCGACCTCGACCTCGACGCGTTCCGCGACGCCGTCTACGACGTGCGCCTGGTCGTCCCCTGCCTCGCGGATCCGCTCACTCCGCACGACGCCGCGGAGGTCCACCGCTACGAGGGGCTCCTCGGCTTCGTCGAGCGCGACACCGACCGCGCGCGCCGCGCGTTCGCCGCCGCGCGGGCCATCGAGCCGAACTACCGCTTCCCCGAGTCGCTGGTCCCCGCCGGCAACGGCGCGCTGACCGACTACCTGGCACTCGACCCCGACGCGGGCGGGCGCGAGCGCGTCCCCCTGCCGCTCGACGGCCGACTCACGTTCGACGGCGCCCCGTCCACCCACCGCCCGCTGGAGCAGCCCACCCTGGTGCAGCTCTTCGACGGCAGCGGCGCCATCACCGACACCGCGTACCTGTGGCCCGGCGAGCCGCTGCCCCGCTATGCCCCGCGGCCCGAGGTCGAGGGCCACGGGCAGGTGCAGACCGAGGGGCGCGGCGGCGGCACCCCCGTCGACGCCCTCCGCTCCGGGCCGGACCGCCCGCTGCTCACCGGCGCCGCCTTCACCGCCGTCGCGGCGGTGGGGCTGTACGCCGGCGCCTTCGTGGTCCACCGGCGCTACGAAGACGTGGGCACGCCGTTCGGCACCCTCGGCGCCCTCCGCACCACCAACAACGCGCTGGTGGTGGGGTCGGGCGCGGCCGCGGGCACGGCCGTGGGGCTCGGGGTGACGGCCTTCCTGGTGCGGCGGTTCTGAGCGTGCCCGCCGCCTCCTCCAGCGCGGGCGAGGTCGCGGATCCTCGCCTCGACGCCCGGCCCGAGCCGCTGTCGCCCGGTCAGCGCGTCGACCGCTACATCGTCGAGGGCAAGCTCGGCGAGGGCGGGATGGCCGTCGTCTGGCGCGTGCGCCACGAGACGCTCGAGACGCGCCACGCGCTCAAGATCCTCACGCTCGAGGGCCGCAACATCCGCAAGCGCCTCGTCCGCGAGGGCCAGGCGCAGGCGCGGATGGACCACGACAACGTCGTGCCCGTCACCGACGTCCTCGACGTGGACGGCCAGCCGGGGCTGCTGATGCCCTACGTGGCGGGGCCCTCCCTCGAGGCCTGGCTCGCGCGGTACCGCCCGAGCCTCGACGAGGCGCTCACGCTGTTCCGGGGCATCGCCGCCGGGGTCGGCCACGCCCACGCGCGCGGTCTCGTGCACCGCGACCTGAAGCCCGCCAACGTGCTGCTCGCCGTCAGCAACGGGCGCCTCGTGCCGCAGGTCACCGACTTCGGCCTCGCCAAGGACCTCGAGCGCTCCGGCCACACGAGCATCGGCGCGAAGCTCGGCACCCCCGAGTACATGGCGCCCGAGCAGGTGCTCGACGCGAGCGGCGTCGACCGGCGCGCCGACCTGTGGTCGCTCGGCTGCATCCTGTACCGGCTGGTCTGCGGCGTCTCCCCGTTCGACGGCGACGAGGTGCAGGACGTGCTCCGCGCGGTCCAGCTGGGGGATCGCGTCGACAGCCGGCGGATCCGCCCCGAGCTCCCGGAGCGGGTCCACGAGGTGATCGACCGCCTCATCGACATCGACCCGACCCGGCGCCTGGCCGACTGCGACGTGGCCATCGGCTACCTCGACCGGCGCCTCGACCGCCTGCCGCCGCCCACCGTCCTGCTCGAGGCGGCGACGGCGCCGACCACGCTGCTGCCGCGCTGGCTCCCGGCCGACGGCGAGGCCGGAGCGGTCGCGAAGGCGATCGCGCGGGAGACGCTCAAGGCGCTGCCCAAGCTCGACCGCGGCGACGAGCGGCCCGAGCCGCGTCCCAGGAAGCCGAAGCCCAGGAACCAGGACAAGAAGCGCCGAGCGCCGGCGCCGGTGGCCGCCGTCCCGACGGCGCGGGTCGCGTCCGCCGAGCGGCGCGCGGCGCAGCAGGCGCCGGCCCGGTCGCGATCGCGCGCGGTCGTGGGCGTGTCGCTCGTCGCGGGGAGCGCCCTGGGGCTGCTGCTGCTCGCGCTCGGCGGCACGGCGGTGGTGGTGGCGGTGCGCGCGGGGGTGCTCGACCTTGCGACGCCGGGGGGCAGCGTCGCGCCGGTCGTCGCCGAGCCGCCGCCCGTCGAGCCCGCGCCCGAGGTCGCGCCGGCGCCCGCCGAGCCCGCGTCGCCCCGGCCGAGCCGCCGGACGCCCGCGCCGGCGGAGCCCGCGCCGGCACCGCCCTCCCGGGGCAACGGCCGGGTCGCGTTCGAGGGGGTCGACGACCTGTGGCTCGTCGACGCCGCGGGCACCGAGCACCACGACCTCACCGCCGTGCCGCCCGGCGCCTACCGCGTCTTCGCGCGCTTCCCGCGCGGCCCCTCGGGCGCCGGCGAGATCGACGTGGCGCCCGGGCGCACGGTGCACCTGACCTGCAGCGCCGACTTCGCCCGGTGCAAGGTGCGCTGACCGTCGGGGGCGCGTGACACGCGCGGGATCCCCGGACGCGGCGGCGGAACCGCGCCCAGTGCGCTAAGCTCGGGGGGATGGAGGTGCGGATGCGCCGGTACTGGGGCCACGTCGCCATGCTGCTGCTCGGCGTCTCCCTCACCGCCGGGTTCTACGAGGGTCGCGCGCTGGTGCAGAACACCGCGCGCGCGCTGTCGGCGGCCACGACGATCACCGCCGCGCCGCCCGCGCCGCGGCGGGAGCGTCGCCAGGTGCAGCGCGAGGCGCGCCCCACCCTCGCCGTCGAGGAGGAGGACCTGGGCACCGCCCCGCTCGACCACCCGAAGCGCCGCGCGCGTCGCTTCCCGCCCGGGCCGCCGGAGCAGCGTCCGCTGGCGGGGCTCGGCCTGTCGCCACGCGCGGTCCGCCAGCGCGGCCCCCGCCACGCCCTGCCCACGCCGCAGCCCGAGCCCGACGAGGTGCTCGACACCGGCCTCGAGGCGCCGCTCGCGCCCGAGCAGTAGCCCGCGTCACCGACGCGAGGCGGGCACTTCCTCGTCGACGAAGGCGAACTCCGACAGATCGCCGAAGTTGTGGGCGCTGAAGATCTCGGTGGCGCCCTCTTCCTCGGTCCACTCCGGCGTGCCGTACGCGGCGTCGCCCGGCACCGCGCGCGCGAAGCGGCTCGGCGCGCCCCGCGGCGCAGCGGGCGCCGACGCGGCCGAGTAGCGCGACGCCCACCCCGACGCGGCGGGCCGGAACGGCGCCAGGTCGCGGTTGAGGCTCGACTCCTGGTCCTCCACCGGCGGCGGCATCGGCGCGATCCGCGGCGTGTGGATGTGGGTCACGCTGTCGGCGGGGTACAGCCCGCTCTGCTCGAGCGTGGCCTCCGCCATCACCGCGTGGACGTCGGTGGGCAGCATCTCGCCCAGGCTGCTCGCGACCTGCCCCTCGTACGTCCGGGACCCGGGCACGTTCAGCTGCGTGAGCTCGTCGGCATGGTCCTCCTCCTGCCCGGCGCCGTAGTACAGCAGCGCGAGCGCGCCCACCACGGTCATCGCTGCCACGACAGTGACCGCGGCCACCAGCGCGGCGAACATCGCAACGCTCACGGGAGTGCCCATCACCCAGCCTCTCATCGCCCATCGTACCAGAGGCGACAGGCATCGGAAACGTTACACAGACCCACTCGGGAGGTGTGGATGTCCGCCGGTGTGTATCGCGTGCCCCATCCGGTCAACGAGCCCGTCCGGGCGTACGCACCCGGCAGCGACGAGCGGGCGAGCCTGGAGCAGGCGTTGCAGGCCGCCAGTCGTGAAGTCGTGGAAATTCCGTGCGTGATCGGCGGCGAGGATCGCTACACGGGCCGCACCGTCGACGTCACGATGCCCTGCGACAAGGCACACGTCGTCGCGAAGCTGCACCTCGCCGGGCCGGAAGAGATCGCCGCAGCGGTCAGCGCCGCGCGCGAAGCCCGGGGGATCTGGGGGGGCATGGCGTTCGAGGATCGCGCTGCCGTCTTCCTCCGCGCGGCGGCCCTGCTCACGGGCCCCTGGCGCGACCGGGTGAACGCCGCGACGATGCTCGGGCAGGCGAAGACCTGCCACCAGGCCGAGATCGACGCCGCGTGCGAGCTGATCGACTTCTGGCGGTTCAACGTTCATTACGCGCAACAGATCCTCTCCGAGCAGCCCCCGGTGAGCCCCACCGGCAGCTGGAACCGGATGGACCACCGTCCGCTCGACGGGTTCGTGTTCGCCGTCACGCCCTTCAACTTCACCAGCATCGGGCTGAACCTGCCCACGTCCCCGGCGATCATGGGGAACACGGTGCTGTGGAAGCCGGCGACCACGGCCGCGCTGTCGAGCTTCGTGCTGTACCGGCTGCTGCAGGCCGCGGGGCTGCCGCCCGGGGTGATCAACTTCGTGCCGGGGCGCGGCGCCGACGTGGGCGACAAGGTGCTGCTCCAGGAGGAGCTCGCCGGGCTGCACTTCACCGGCTCGACGAACACGTTCCAGGCGATGTGGCGCACCATCGGCGAGAACATCGCGCGGTACAAGCAGTACCCGCGGGTCGTCGGCGAGACGGGCGGCAAGGACTTCATCCTGGCGCACCCGAGCGCCGACGTGGCGTCGCTGTCCACTGCGATCCTGCGCGGGGCCTACGAGTACCAGGGCCAGAAGTGCTCTGCCGCGTCGCGGATGTACATCCCGTCGAACCTGTGGCCCGAGGTGCGCGAGCGCGTGGTCGCCGGGCTCGGCGAGATGGGCATGGGCGACGTGCGCGACTTCTCGAACTTCCTCGGCGCGGTCATCGACGGCAAGGCGTTCCGGTCGCACAGCGACTACCTGGCGCTCGGGCGGGAGTCCGCCGAGACGGTGGCCGGCGGCACCGCCGACGACAGCACCGGCTGGTTCGTGCAGCCCACGCTGTTCCGGGTCGACGATCCACGCCACCGGCTGATGCAGGAGGAGATCTTCGGGCCCATCGCCACCGCCTTCGTCTACGACGAGGCGAAGTGGGACGAGACGATCGACCTCGTCGACAGCACGAGCCCCTACGCGCTGACCGGCGCCGTGTTCTCGAACGATCGGGTCGCCGTGGTGGAGGCTGCGGAGCGGCTGCGGTTCGCCGCCGGCAACTTCTACGTCAACGACAAGCCGACCGGCGCGGTGGTCGGGCAGCAGCCGTTCGGCGGCGCGCGGGCGTCGGGGACCAACGACAAGGCGGGCTCTCCGCTCAACCTGATGCGCTGGACGAGCCCCCGGTCGATCAAGGAGACCTTCGCGCCGCCGGTCGACTGGCGCTACCCGTACCTCGGGCGATAGCGGGGGCAGCCACGGCCGGAGGACAGCTTGCAGACGCTGCGCACGCGGATCGACCCCCGCTCCGAGATCTTCGTCCGGAACCGGTCCGACAACCTCGAGGCGGTGGCGAGCCTGCAGAAGCTGCTCGGGAAGGCGCGGGGCGGCGGGGGCGAGCGCTACGTCCAGCGCCACGTCGCGCGGGGCAAGCTCCTGCCGCGCGATCGCGTCGACCTGCTGCTCGATCGCGACAGCCCATTCCTCGAGATCGCGCCGCTCGCGGGCTGTCACGAGGGCGGCGTGGTGCCCGGCGGCTCGATGGTCGCGGGGATCGGCTGGATCGCCGGGCGGGCGTGCCTCGTGAGCGCCACCGACAGCACGGTGCAGGGCGGGGCGATCAGCCCGCACGGGCTCGCGCGGTCGCAGCGGCTCGCCGAGGTGGGGTGGGACAACCGGCTGCCCGAGGTGCACCTCATCGAGAGCGCGGGGGCCGATCTGCCGCGCCAGGCCGAGCTGTTCGTGCCCGGGGGCGGGAACTTCCGGCACATCACGCAGCGGTCGGCGGCGGGCGTGCCCACCGTCGCGCTCGTGTTCGGCTCGTGCACCGCGGGGGGCGCCTACATCCCCGGCATGAGCGACTACGTCGTGATGGTCGAGGATCAGGCGTACATGTACCTGGCCGGGCCGCCGCTCGTGAAGATGGCCACGGGCGAGGTCGTCGACGACGAGGCGCTCGGCGGGGCGTCGATGCACAGCCGCATCTCCGGTGTGTCCGACTGGCTCGCGCGCGACGAGCGGGACTGTCTGCGGATCGGGCGGGAGATCGTGTCGACGTTCCAGGCGCCGCGGGCGGTGCCGTCGGGCGGGGACGCGCCGCTGTACGACCCCGAGGAGCTGCTCGGGGTGGCCTCGGCGGACGTGAAGGTGCCGTTCGAGATCCGGGAGGTGATCGCGCGGATCGTGGACGGCTCGCGGTTCCTGGAGTTCAAGCCGCTGTACGGGCCCACGCTCGTGACGGGCTGGGCCGAGATCGGGGGGCACCGGGTCGGGATCCTCGGCAACAACGGGGTGCTGTACAGCGAGAGTGCGGAGAAGGGGGCGCAGTTCATCCAGCTGTGCAACCAGAGCGACACGCCGCTGCTGTTCCTGCAGAACATCACGGGGTTCATGGTGGGGCGGGCGGCGGAGGAGGCCGGGATCATCAAGGCCGGCGCGAAGATGATCAACGCGGTGAGCAACTCGACCGTGCCGGCGATCACGCTGATGGTGGGCGGGTCGTACGGGGCGGGGAACTACGCGATGATGGGGCGGGCGTACAAGCCGCGGTTCCTGTTCGCGTGGCCGAACCACCGGATCGCGGTGATGGGGCCCGAGCAGCTGTCGGGGGTGCTCGATCTCGTGCGGCGGGAGGCGGCGGCGCGGCGGGGGGAGGCCGTGGACGAGGCGCAGCTCGAGCAGATGAAGCAGATGCTGGCGGGGAAGGTCGCGCACGAGAGCACGTGGATGTCGAGCACGGGCCGGCTGTGGGACGACGGGGTGATCGACCCGCGGGACACGCGGACGGTGCTGCAGCTGGCGCTGGCGGTGATCGCACAGCGGCCCATCGAGGGGACGTCCACCTGGGGCACCTTCCGGCACTAACATGGGGGTGTGCTCGGGCCGGGGGCCGGGCACCCGAACGTGCGGACGGGAGCGATGAGCTCCGAACCGTGACGTTCGCCCGCCCGCCCCGGCCCTGCGCGCACCCCAGCACTGCATCCATGGGGGTGGGTTCGGGCCGGGCGGCAAGCACCCGAACGTGCGGACAGGGAGCGATGACCTCCGAACCGTGACGTTCGCCCGCCCGCCCCCGGCCTGCGCAGCACCCCAGCCCCGCGCGCTTCGGGTAGGCAGGGCGGCTGCGGCGGGGCTGGGCTGCGTGCTGGGGCGCAGGCGGGCACCCGGAAGCGACGAGCTCCGGCCCTGCGTCCATGGGGGTGGGCTCGGGCCGGGGCGGGCACCCGTGCCGGACGGGAGCGATGAGCTCCGAACCGTGACGTTCGCTCCGCCCGCCCCCCGGCCCTGCGCGCACCCCAGCCCCGCGCGCTTCGGGTGGGGCAGGGCGGGGCGCCCGAACGTGCAAACGGGAGGGATGGGCTCCTAGCCGCCCGCCCCGCGCGCTTCGGCGGGCCTGGGTTGCGTGCTCGGGCGCGGGAGGGGCGCGCCTGGGCTGACCCCGTGGTCAATTCTGACGGAAGGGCGCCCGACGCATTTCCGTCCGAACTGACCAGGGGGTCAGCTCGGGCGACGACCCACCGCCGATCGCCCCACCTCGGCCGAGCGGCCCGACGACCCCAGACGGCGTGCGCGCGCCCCGTCCGCGCCCACCCCCACGAACACAGCGCGCCTGGTGTACGGTGCCGATGGAGGATCATGTTTTTCGATTTCTCTGTTGTGCTGTGCTGGGCCTCCTCTGGGCCGGGTGCAGCGAGTACGAGGTGAAGGGCGACGTCCGGCCGGACATCGTGATCGACGAGCCCGCCGACCTCGACCCCACCGGCGCCCAGCCGCCCCTCGACGAGCGCTCGGCGCCGTCCACGGCCGCCTGTGCGCGCCCGGCGGCGACGGCTGGATCGTCGGGCCTACGTCTGGCTGGTCCACGACCTCGGCCAGTCCGAGGCCCTGACCGACGCCGACGGCTGGTTCACCCTCGAAGCCGTCCCGCCCGGCTCCTGGGAGGTCCTGGCCCAGAAGGGCTCGTTCCAGGCCGCCTTCGACGTCGACGTGGAGGCCGGCGAGGTCACCGAGCTGCCGAGCGACACCTGCCTCGAGCAGGGCGAGGTCGAGATCGCCGTCGTGACGGGCGCCTGGGACACGATCACGGTGTTCCTCGACCGCCTGGGCTTCGCCTACGACACCGTCAACGGCAAGCGCCGCACCGACCTCGAGGCGTTCCTCGGCGATCCGCCCGGGTGAACGGCTACGACGTCATCTTCTTCGACTGCGGCATCGACACCCACTTCCGCGACGACGCAGCGCTCGTCGACACCCTGCAGCAGTTCGTCCAGGACGGCGGCTCGCTGTACGCCTCGGACCTCGCGTTCCCCGTCGTCGAAGCGCCGTTCCCGGCCAAGATCGACTTCCAGGGCAACGACGCGTCGGACTTCGCGCCCGGCGTCGGCGCGCGCGGCGAGGTCGACGCCGACGTGCTCGACCCCGTCATGCAGCAGGTCCTGGGGAGCAACACGGCGCTCGTCGAGTTCAACCTCGGCGGCTGGGCGGCGATGGTGAGCACCACGGGCGACACGCTCCTCGAGGGGAGCTACCCCCAGATGGGCGGCGGGCGCGACGCGGGGCCGCTGGCGGTGCGCTTCACCGCGGGCTCGGGCACCGTCGTGTACACGAGCTTCCACAACGAGCAGCAGATCAACTTCGACATGGCGACGCTGCTGCAGGAGATGGTGCTCTCGCTGTGATCAGCGGACCTCGAGCCCCGCGACCCACAGCGGCGCGGGGCCGAGGCACGTCGTGCAGCGGGCGCCGACCAGGTAGATGCCGCCCGACGCGAGGGCGTCGAAGCCGGCGAGGTCGGACAGGTGCGCCGAGGTGCCCGACAGCGGCGCCGTCCAGTAGTCGACGGCGGTGGCGGGCAGGTCGACGAGGCGGGCCGAGAGGTCGTCGGCCTCGTCGACGTCGTCGTAGCGGGCGAGGAACAGCTCGTCTGCGCGGGCGTTGTCGTAGGGCTGGCCGTAGCCGTCGGTGGTGACGGCGGACCAGTCGAGCGGCCAGTCGTCGTAGGTGGCCTCGGTGCGGAGCGTGTCGCCGTCGAGGGCGGCCGTCCACTCGATGCGGGGGACGGCGTCGGGGACGGGCAGGACCGAGCCCGCCTCGTCCTGGCGCGGCTCGATGGTCAGGCCCGTGCGGGGGTCGAGGCGCGCGCCGTCGCGGTCGCACAGGAGGAAGAGGAGCGTCGCGCCGGCGTCTTCGACGAGGTCGACGGCGGGATCGAAGGCGCCGCCCGGGCCCTGGAGGGCGGAGAGGCGGACCTGGGTGTCGCCGGCGACGTCGGCCGTCCACGCGTCGGTGACCAGGGCGTCGAGCTGGTCGACGGCGAGGGCGCGGGCCGTGTCGGCGCGGCTGGCCTCGGTGCGGAAGAGGGCGGCGACCTGGAAGGTGGCGGGGTCGCGGGCTTCGCCCCAGCCGTCGGTGGCGACGGCGGACCAGGTGAGGGTGGCGTCGAGGTCGGCGCGGAGGGTGGCGGAGGGGAGGATCCACTGCGCGTCGAAGGTGTGGACGCTGTCGTCGGTGACGACCAGGTCGGCGCCCAGCGGGGGGAAGCCCGTGAGCGTGGAGGTCGAGGAGGAGCCGGTCTTCGGGACGATGTCGCTGGTGCCGGCCGGGGTGCAGGCGAGGAGCGTGGGGAGGAGCAGGGGCGTGAGCATGGCGACCTCGCGTGGGCCGCGATTGTACACGTCTCCACGGGGGTGTGCCTGAATTCATGGGAGTGTGCTCGGGCCGGGCGCCGGGAACCCGAACGTGCGGACGGGAGCGACGGCGTCGAGCCGGAGTGACGTTCGCCCGCCACCGCCCAGCCCTGCGGCGCGCACTCAGCCCACGCGCGACGGCTCCGCACGCCCGCTCCCGCGGAATTGACGCGATCGCGCCCGACGCCTTTCCGTCAATTTCTCCGGTGCCGCCGGGCGGGGACCCTGTCGGTCAGGCGCAACCAGCCGGCATCGTCGCCAGATCGGCTCAGCGCCTGCACGTCAATAGTCCCCTTTCGCCCGTCAGCACCTCCTACGGTGCCGCCGGGCGGGGACCCTGTCGGTCAGGCTCTGCCAGCGGGCATCGTCTCGGCATCTGCGCGGCGCCGGCCCGCCAACAATCCGCTTTCGCCCGTCAGCACGGGCGTCATTGCGCTCGTCGCCGGCAGGCGCCACGGGGAGCAAGCCATCTCCAGTGCAACACCCGCGGGAGGTAAGCCGCCCTCGATCGCACAGTTGGCCGGGCTTCGGGCGCATCCGGGGGACGATACCGCTCGATAGTGTCGGTCGTATCGTAGAGCAGTGGGCCGCGGGCGCCGCGGGTGTGCGATCGAGGGCGGCTTACCTCCCCGAGGTGTGCGATCCACGCCAGCTTGCCTGGGAGCATGCTGGTGCGGATCGCGGCCCGCGCCGCGCCGGCCTCGGGCGGCAGATCGAGCCCGCAGCGTGCGGGGACGGCCGCGAGCGTGAACGTGGTGCGGCGCAGGATGTCGCGCGGATCGAAGGCGCGGGCGTCCTGCCGGGGTCGACAGGGTGTCGCGGTCCGCGCCAGTCGGCACGATGGCGTGGTCCGACGCTCGCGCGGGGGCCGGCGCGCACCGCCATGGACGCTGGGCTGGGGGCGAGCGGGCGTGGTGCCCGCGCGATCCGATCCAGCTGGCGCGCCCAGCGCGGCGGGAGGACCTCCGATCCGACCGGACGCCGCGACCTCCAGCCCGGTGGGGACGGGGCTCGGTCACGATGCGTTCGACGGAACGCACCGACGGCGCGGTCGGGCCGCAACGTCCGCCCCCGGACGTAGTCGCCGCACCGACGGCGCGGTCGGGCCGCAACGTCCGCCCCACGGACGTAGTCGCCGCACCGACGGCGCGGTCGGGCACCGCGTCCGCCCCACGGACGTAGTCGCCGCACCGACCGCGGTCGGGCAACGTCCGCCCCACGGACGTAGTCGCCGCACCGACGGCGCGGTCGGGCCGCAACGTCCGCCGTCGAGACCCGGCGCATCCGAGCTGCACCGCCTCCCCGCACCGCGTAGCAGAGCAGCGCCCGGAAGCGGGAGGCCGCGCTCGCAGGGTCAAGCTGACCCCATGGTCAGTTCGGACGGAAAGGCGTCGGGCGCGTTTCCGTCAGAACGGACCACGGGGTCAGCCCGGCCGATCCAACGCTCCCGCCGCACGCCCCAGCACGCAACCCAGCCCCGCCGCAGCGGCCCTGCCGACGCCGTAGCTTTCGAGGGCTGGGGTGCGCAGGGCCGGGGGCGGGCGAACGCGTCACGGTTCGGAGCGCATCGCTCCCGTCCGCACGTTCGGGGGCCCGCCCCTGGCCCGAGCACACCCCATGGACGCGTCACGGTTCGGAGCGCATCGCTCCCGTCCGCACGTTCGGGGGCCCGCCCCCCGGCCGAAGCACACCCCCGGACGCGTACACCCCCATCAACCCGTCGGCAGCGACTTCCCCAGGTCCCGCGCGAAGTAGCTGATGATGATGTCCGCCCCTGCCCGCTTCATCGACAGCAGCATCTCGAGCGCGATCGCGTTGTGGTCCACCCACCCCCGCGCCGCCGCCGCCTTCACCATCGCGTACTCCCCGCTCACGTTGTAGCAGGCGATCGGGTGCTCGAACCGATCCCGCAGCATCCGCACCACGTCGAGGTACGACAGCGCCGGCTTCACCATGAGCACGTCCGCCCCCTGCTCCGCGTCGAGCGCCGCCTCCCGCAGCGCCTCCCGCGCATTCGCCGGGTCCATCTGGTACGTCTTGCGGTCCCCGAACTGCGGCGCCGCATCGGCCGCCTCCCGGAACGGCCCATAGAACGCCGACGCGTACTTCACGGCGTACGCCATGATCGCCACGTCCGAGAAGCCCCCCCCATCGAGCGCCGCCCGCATCGCCCCGACCATCCCGTCGATCATCCCCGACGGCGCCACCATGTCGGCCCCGGCCCGCGCGTGCGACAGCGTCTGCCGCTGCAGGTTCTCGAGCGTCTCGTCGTTCAGCAGCCGCCCGCTCGGGTCCACGACCCCGCAGTGACCGTGATCGGTGTACTCGCAGAAGCACACGTCGGTGATCACGTACAGCTCCGGCCACTGGTCCTTGATGGCCCGCACGGCCCGCTGCACGATGCCGTGCTCGTCGTCCCAGGTGTCGCTGCCCACCGGGTCCTTGTGCGACGGCAGCCCGAACACCAGCACCTGCCGGATCCCCGCCTCGAGGATGGCATCGATCTCCGCCGGCAACGCCTCGAGCGACAGCTGCGACACCCCCGGCATCGACTGGACGTCGCGCGCCGGACCGGGCTCGTGGGTCACGAAGACCGGCATCACGAGGTCCTCGCGCATCAGCGTGTTCTCGCGGACGAGCGCGCGGACGGCCGGCCCGGAGCGCAGACGGCGCGGGCGGCGGGGCTGTTCGAACATCGGGCGGACCTCCGGACGGGTGCGTCGAACCCCCAAGGTACCCCACTGCCAGCCGATCGGGGAGCGCGACGGCGCGCTCGCCGGCCCGCGACCGTTGGATACCGCGAAAACCAAGCCCGAAAACTGACTATCAACCCCATCGCGCTCGACCCTCCAAAGCCGACGCGGCACGGCCGATACGTCGGGTGATGGCACCCGCATGGCTCACGCTCATGACCGGCTCGCTCGCCCAGGCCGCTGACGCCGGCGCGATCGAGGACCAGACCATCGACGGTCTGCTCGACCTGTTCGACGACCAGATGGACGCACCCACCACCGTCGCCGACCGCGAGGCCCGCTCCCCCCGCGAGGCCTCGGCGCTGGTCACCGTCTTCACGGGCGAGGAGCTGCGACGCCTCGGCGCCCGCGACCTGATCGACGCCCTGCGCTGGATCCCGGGCATCGAGCTCGGCATGGACCAGTGGAACGTCGACCAGCTGCTCACCCGCGGCGTGCCCGCCGAAGGCCGCGTGCTCCTGCTGATCGACGGGCACACGGTGACCGACCCGATCTACGGCGCCATCCCCTGGACCAACCGCATCCCCGCCACCCTCATCGACCGGATCGAGGTGATCCGCGGGCCAGGCTCCGCCGTGTACGGCGGCAACGCCATGCTGACGGTGATCCGCGTGCAGACGCGCGCCGCGACCATCGACGGCGGGGCGGCGGAGCTGCGCACCTCCTTCCTCCGCACCGGCGCCTACGGCCGCCAGGACCTCACCCTCGCCGGCGGCGGCCCGATCGGCGACGACGCCCGGCTCGGCGCCGCCATCGTCGTGGGCCAGGGCCGCCGCGCCGACGCCGTCTACACCGACGTGGGCGGGCGCACCGTGGACCTCGCGCCCGTCTCCGCCCTCGACCCCACCCTCGTGACGGCGCAGCTCGACGTGGGCCGGTTCTCCGCCTCGGCCCTGGCCGAGGAGCAGCGCATCACCTGGCAGGACGGCGCCCACATCCCGAACCGCGATCGCGACGCCTGGTTCCTCGGCTTCTACGGCCGCGCGAGCTACGACCAGCCCCTCGGCGACCACACCTCCCTCAAGACCACCCTGCGCACCCGCTGGCAGGAGCCGTGGCGCAACACGCGCAACGCCAAGCCGCACACCTACAACTACTTCGACACCGCCGTCACCCGGACCACGCTGCGGACCGAACCGACGTCAACCCGAGCGACACGCTCGGCCTCGACGCGGGGATCGAGGGCACCCACCAGCTCACCGCGTCGCCGCCGAAGCAGATCCTCGGCTGGGACTCCCCCACCACCTGGTGGCTCGGCGCGGGCTGGGCCGAGGGCACGGTCCGCACCCCGCCCGTCAACGTCACCCTCGGCGCGCGCTACGACGCGAGCACGGTCTACGAGGACGCCGTCAGCCCGCGCCTGGTGCTGGCCCGCGCCTGGCGCCGGTGGCACTACAAGGCCGGCGCGAGCCGCGCGTTCCGCGCGCCGGGCGTCGCCGCCGCCTCGCCCTGGGTCGTGCCCGAGAAGACCACCGCCTTCGACGGCGAGCTGGGCGTCGGCCCCACGGCCTGGTCGTACCTGACCTTGTCGGCGTTCGACAACCAGCTGTTCGACCCGATGGTCTACCACTACGAGTACGACCCCGAGACCCACGAGGAGTTCGAGGGGTACCGCAACGGCGATCCGCTGCACACCGCCGGCGGCGACGCGACGCTGCAGATCCTGTCGGGCGAGGTGCAGGCCTCGCTGGGGGTCGGGACCACCGCGGTCGTCGGCAGCGCCCCCCCGGACTGGGCGGTGCCCGGCGCGCCCTCGCGCACGCTGTCGATGCCGCAGTGGAAGGCGGTCGCCCGCGGCAGCTGGACCCCGACCGAGCGCTGGCACTTCGGCGGCGTCGTGACCTGGATGGGCGACCGGTGGACGGTCAGCGCCCAGGACGCGGACGGCAACGCCGTCTACGACACCGTCCCCGCCTCGGTCGTGCTGGACCTGTCCGCAGAGGTCCACCACGTCTTCGTCCGCGGCCTGTCCCTGTCGGCGAACGTCCACGACCTGCTCGACAGCGCCCCGCCGCTCGTGCAGCCCTACACGGGCTTCCACCTGCCCATGCCCACCGCCGGCCGCGACGTGATGTTCCGGGTCACGGTGGAGCGCTGATGCCGCCCCTGCTGCTGCTGTGGGCCCTGCTCGGGGGCCCGGCGGAGGCCGCGGCGCCCACCGAGGCCGGCGTCCGCGTGCTCCTGAAGGTGCTGAGCTACGACCGCGCCCTCCGCGAGCGACAAACCGACGGCGAGCACCTGGTGGTCGGCGTCGCCTTCGATCCCTCCGACCCGATCTCGGCCGCGAACGGCGCCGAGGTGACCTCGGCGCTGCGGTCGCTGAAGGGGACCACGGTGAGCGGGCTCGTGCTGGTCGAGCCGAGCGCGCTGCCCGAGGGCCGCACCTCGTGGCCCGACGCGCTGAAGGGCGTCTCCGCGGTGGTGGCCTGCCAGGGGGTCGACCTGGCGGCGCTCTCGGCGGCCGCCGCCGACGTCGACCGGCCCGTCCTCTCGCTCACCGACGTCGGCGCCGGGCAGGGCGCGGCCGTCGCGCTCGGCCTGCGCCAGGCGCGCCTGCACATCCTGCTCGACCGCAACCGGGCCCTCGACCAGGGCATGGACCCGAGCGGCGAGCTGCTCGAGGTCGCGGAGCTGGTGCAGTGACGCGGCCGGCGCTCGACCTGTCGCTGCGCGTCCGCATCGCAGCGTCGATGGCGGGCGTGCTGGGCGCGCTGGCGCTGGTCCTCGTGCTCTGGCTGCCCGCGCGGCTCGACGACGTCGCGCGGGACTGGTCGGAGCGCCGCGCCATCGGCCTGTCGATGGCGGTCGGCCAGTCGCTCGCCGTCGCGCTGGAGTTCGGGGACCAGACGGTCGCCGATCAGCGGCTGGCGCTGATGTCCGAGTTCCCCGACGCCCGCTACGCCGCGCTGCTCGGCGCGGACGGCACGCGCATCGGCAGCTGGGGCGACGCGCCCGCGGGGGCGCTCCCGGCGATGACGACGGCGCCGACCGCGCGCCCGGCGGGCGAGCTCATCCTCGTCCAGGTGCCGCTGCGCGCCCGGGGCGGCACCGTGGGGCAGCTGGTCGCGGCGTTCGACCTCGCCGGGCTCGACGCCTGGCGCGCCGACACCCAGCGGTGGATCGCCCTGAGCCTGCTCGTGCTCTGGATCGCGGGGCTCGGCGTCTCCTACGCCGTGGGGACGGTGCTCGCCCGCCCGCTGGCCCGGGTCACGGAGGCGGCGACGCAGCTCGGGCGCTCCGAGGCGACGGCCGGGGCAGCGGACACGCGGTTCGCCCACCGCCACGACGAGGTCCAGATGCTGGCCGACGCGTTCGAGCGGATGGCGGGCCGCATCAAGGGCCAGATGGACGCCCTCGAGCGGGAGCGGGAGCGCGCGCTCGACGCCGAAGAGGTCGCCGTCAACGCGAGCGAGTCGAAGTCGCGGTTCCTGGCCAACATGAGCCACGAGCTGCGCACGCCGCTCAACGCGATCATCGGGTACTGCCAGCTCATCTACGAGGCCGTCGTGCTCGACGACGTGGACGTCGACGAGATGGGCCGTGATCTGGGCCGCATCGAGCAGTCCGGCCGCCACCTGCTGGCCCTCATCAACGACGTGCTCGACCTGTCGAAGATCGAGGCCGGCAAGCTCGAGATCGCGCTCGAGCCGACCTCCGTGGAGGCGATGGCCGCCGAGGCCGCCGCCGAGGTCGCCTCCCTGGTCGTGGCGAACGGCAACCGGTTCGAGGTCGAGGTGGAGCCCGACCTCGGGCTCGTGCTCGCGGATCCGCTGCGCGTGCGGCAGTGCCTGACCAACCTGCTGTCGAACGCCGCGAAGTTCACCCACGACGGCCAGGTGACGATGCGCCTCGGGGCGGCGGACGGCTACGTGGTCGTCGAGGTCGAGGACACGGGCATCGGCATCGCCGACGACGTGCTCGCCAAGCTGTTCCAGCCCTTCGTCCAGGCCGACGCGTCCACCACGCGCCGGTTCGGCGGCACGGGCCTCGGCCTGTCGCTGTCGCGCCTGCTGGCGGAGCGCATGGGCGGCGACATCAGCGTGAAGTCGCAGCTCGGCGCCGGCAGCACCTTCCGGCTGCGCCTGCCGCAGGCGGCGCCCCAGGCGGAGCGCGCGGCCGCGCCGTAGGCGGATGCGACCCTTGCCGCTGCGGCGTGCCGTATGCTCGGCGGGGAGGGTGGATGCAGCCCACGCGACGCGCGCTGGTGGCCGGCGCCCTGGGCCTCGCCGGCTGCACCGGCCTGCAGCGCAGCTTCGTCAGCGGCACGGCCCTGCAGTACGGGCTGCTGCCCGAGGAGCGCGGCGTCTTCCGCGACGCCTTCGACATCTACGCGAAGCTGCTGCCGAGCCGCATCCGCGGCAAGGTGCACCGCGAGGGCGTGGTTGCGAAGGCGATCGCGGCGCTGGCGCAGCTGATCCGCGGCGACGAGGCGGCGCTGGCGGAGCCCTCGCTCCGGGCGCAGGCCGCGGGCGGGCTGGTGACGCTGGCGGCGTCGGAGCACCCGCGGATCGTGGTGTTCTCCGACCACCACCTCACGCTCGGCCACCACCGGCACAACGTGTTCAGCGGGCGCGGCGGCACCCACTTCGCCCACAACAACCGCGCCATGTACGTCGCCGTGCTCGCGGCCTACCACCGCGCCGGGTACACGCTCGTCGAGAACGGCGACGCCGAAGACCTCGTGGTGTTCGACCCCGCGCTGCACCCGGGCGAGTTCGCGGCGCGTCGGCGCGAGGTCGACCGCGCCGAGGACCCGCTCGCCGCGCTGGTCGCGCGCCGCCAGCAGTTCCGCGCGGGCCTGCTGGCCGAGGTCCTGGCGGACCCCGACAACCGCGACTACTACGCCGCGCTCCACCGCTTCGCGCAGGAAGGGCGCCTGCTGCGCACCGGCGGCAACCACGACTACCAGGTCTTCGGCCTGTGGGCCGAGGCCGCCGACCGGGCGCGGCGCGTCACCCGCACCCCGCTGTTCGACGCCGACGTGCACGCCTCCATCGTCCGCCTCACCGACGGCGAGACCGCACGGGCGCTCATCCTGCACGGCCACCAGTTCGACCACGTCTCCTCGCCGGTCAACGCGTCGCTGCACGGCGAGACCATCTCCGAGTGCCTGGGCACCTTCTACCAGGGCGCCGACCGCGTCTGGCCCTGGGCCGAGGCCCGCGCCTGGGCCGAGGGGGCGCCGTTCCGCAACCTGCTCGTCTCGGGCACGCCGAGCGACGGCAAGGCGCTGAACGCCGTCGCCGACGGCGCGCTCGGCTCGAACCCGGCCACCCAGGAGGCGCGCCAGCGGCTGTGGATGCGGACCGGCCTCGGGCCGCAGTTCTGGGAGGACGCCTTCGGGCACCCCATCGCCTGGGACTACTTCGCCACCGACGACGGCGACAGCCTGGCCCAGGTCGTCAACGCCATCGCGCGGCGCGACACCTGGTTCAAGTTCCGCCACACCGAGGAGCTCGAGCTGGCCGCCGCCCTGCCGGAGGTGCTCGGGGCGGAGCCGCCCACCCTCGTGCTCGGTCACACGCACGAGCCGCGGATGGGCGCCATCGACGTGCGGCGCGCCGGTGGACTGGTACCTCGACGCCGGCGCGGCGGGGCGCTTCGAGGGCCTGCTGTGGGGGTCGAGTTCGTGGACGGCGAGGCGTTCGTGGTGAGCTGGCACCCCGAGCCGTTCCCCGACGGCCCGCCCGTGCGCCGCGTGTGGCGGCCGGACGGCGAGTGGCGCCAGCAGCTGGCCTCGCGGGTCAGCCCCTGTGATCGCCCTGTGGACGGCGATCGCCGCGGCCGCCCCCTGCGACCCCGTGCCCGCGCCCCTGGTGAGCCGCTGGCCGCTGCTGGCCGACGGGCGCGACATCTTCGGCGACACGCCCCTGGCCAGCGTCGGGCGGGTGGGGTGGCCGGCGGTGTGGGCCGACCCCGCGTCGAGCTGGGTCACGCTGACCGGCGACGCCCGGCTCGAGGCGACGGGGGTGGCGCTGCCGAGCGAGTGGCTGCTGGAGCTGCGCGCCGACCTGGGCGACGCGCCGGGGGAGCTGCTGCGCGTCGTGGACGGGTTCGGGCGCTGGGTGGCGCTGTCCCGCGAGCCCGGGCGCCTGGTCCTCACCGACGACGCAGAACACTGGCTGGTCGTGGACCTGCCCGACGGAGAGCACCGCGTGGGGATCGGGCGCGGCGGCGGGCAGGTCGCCGTGCTGGTGGACGGCGCGCTCGTCGACACGCCCTGGGCCGACGCCGCGCCGCCGGACGGCGTCGCCGCGATCCGGGTGGGCGCCAGCGGCGGCGTGGTGCGGGTCCGCGACCTGGTGCTCCACGCCGAGGTCGCTGCCTACGGCGCGACGCCGTGGTGCACCCCGCCCGTGTCGGGGCCCGTGCCCCGGGTCGAGCCCGAGCCCAAGGGCCCGCAGCTCGAGTTCGGCGGCGCCTTCCTGGGCTGGATCGGCTGGGTGCCGGGCAACCGCTTCGTGGCGCGGCAGCGGCTGCTCCTCGAGCCGACCGTGCGCCTGTCGCGCCACACCCGCGTGACCGTCGCGGTGCGCGCCCTCGACGCCAGGTCCGTCGACCGCACGGGCTCCACCCTGCAGCCCGTCCCGCCCGGCGCGTCCGTGCTCGGCGAGTACGGCCTCGTGGTGGAGCACGCCTACCTCGCCCGGTGGGTCGGCGAGTGGCGCCTGCTGCCCTTCTACTTCGTGGCCGGGCGGGTCCCCCTCACCTTCGGCATGGGCCTCGACGACCGCAACGCCCTCGCCACCCTGAGCCCGCCGCCCGTCTCCACCACCGCCCTGCTCGACGCCGGGCACCTGCGCGGCATCCAGCCCGGCAACGGCGACCAGTTCGGCGCGCCGAGGAACAGCTGCGGGCGCGAGGCGCGGGGGCGCGTGCTGGTCGGGCTGCGCGGCGGGCGCCACAACCCGTGGTGCGCCTCGCGCAGCGGCCCCGTCTGCCCCGACCTGTATGCCCCCACCTACGAGTTCGTCGTGACGGGGCTCGGCGAGCAGCACCTCGTGAGCGGGCCCCTCTCCGGCGCCGACGGCCTCGCCGTGGTCACCGAGGGCGGCGCCCGCTGGGCCTACGGCCTGCGCCCCAGCGTCTTCGGCCGCGTCGCCGTGGCCTACGACCGGCCCCGCGCCGACCTGCTGTGGGTCTCGGGGGCGCTCGAGGGCCTGCTGTCGACCGGCATCCGCGGCGGCGACGACCTGCTGCCCGGCGATCCGGGCCTGCCCGCCCCGCAGTTCCGCGGCGACGTGGTGGCGCTGGCCGCCCGGCTCGACGCCGCGCTGCGGCCCCTCGCCTGGGAGACGCTCACCGTCGAGGGCGGCGGGACGGGCGGCGTCGGCGGCATCGGCCCGGCGCCCGTCCGCGGCCTGCACCCGGACTACAACGTCGACCTGGTGCTGTTCAACCAGGTCGTCGCCGCGGCGACCGCGCAGGCCGACCCGGCCGTGGTGGTCCCCACCCTGGGCGGCGTCGTGGACGCCGGGTTCTTCCGGATCGGCGGGACGACCCGCATCGGCGCGCGCTCGGGCATCGAGGTGCCGCTGTTCGTGGTCACCTCCTGGGCGCTCGCGCCCCTGCCCGGCGTGATGGACGCCGGCCCGCTCGGCACCGAGCTCGACGGCGCGCTGCGGCTGCACTCGGGCGACTGGCGGCTCACCACCGACGTGGGCGTGCTGGTGCACCCCGGCCGCGCGCTCGGGACGCTGGGGCGCGCGCACCCCGCGAGCGTCGAGGTGCGCATCGGGCGCGAGCTGTAGGCGCTACACGAGGCCTACACGAGGTCGTAGCGCGACTGCAGGTCGTCGTAGGCGAGGCCCGAGACGTGGCGGATCACGTCGGCCCGCACCGAGACCCAGTCGCCGAACGACTTCGCGCTGCGGCCCTTCTCGATGATGCCGACGATGGCGTAGGGCACGTCCTTGCCGTGCTTGTCCTTCGCCACGAGGATGCCGAAGTCGCCGCACAGCTGCGAGGTCGTGCCCGTCTTGTTCAGCACCTGGGTGCAGGACGGGATGCTGCGGGTGCCCGTCATCAGGCGGTCGCGGCCCGGCAGCGCCATCAGGCGCTTGATCTCGTCGGCGCCCGCGACCTCGTCGCGCCACAGCGCGCGGCTGAACGCGACGTAGTCCCGGGCGGAGCTGCGGTTGCGGTAGGTGCGGCCGTCGCGCGGGATCAGCTCGACGATCGAGGTGTCGCGCAGCACGTCGCCGTAGCTCGCGCGCAGGATCTTCTGGACGGCCGCCGGCCCGCCGAGCGTCTCCATGGCCCAGTTGGCCGCGCCGTTGTCGGAGCGCTGGATCATGGCCTCGAGCTTGCTGCGCGACAGCTTGCCGTAGACCAGGCGCTTCTCGGAGACGCGCTGCATGAAGGCGAGCGCCACGTAGGGCTTGAACATGCTGGCGCACTGCAGCGACAGCTCGCCGTTGATGGCGGCCCAGGTCTTGTCGTCGTGGAGCGTGTGGACGTACCAGGAGGTGCGCTCGTCGGCGGCGATCACCCGCTGCTTGCGGAGCGTCTGGATGTAGGCGTTGATGCTGTCGCGCAGGGGCGACGCGACGGCCGACGGCAGCTCGGCCTCGACGATGTCGTCGGCCACGCCCGGCGCTCGCGGCGCGGGCGCGGGCTTCGCGCTGACGACGGCCTCGGGCGGCGCCGCGATGTCGGACGGCTGGATCGCGGCCGGCAGCGGCCGGTTGCGCGACGCCGGCTTGATCGGCGCCACGGCGGGCGCGGCCGAGGCCACGGCGCCGCTCGTGGAGCCCCAGCGCAGGTCGAGGTACCGGTCGACGACGACCTGGGCGGGGATCTGCTGCGGCGCGAGCTTCGCCGACTGCGCGGCCGCGGCGGCCTCCATCTGCTCGCGCGTGGCGTAGCGCTTCCAGGTGACCTGCCAGCCGTGGGCGTCGGCCTGCTCGAGGACCAGGTCGGCGTGGACCTCGGGGCCGAGCAGCTCGACGATGCGGTCGTAGCGGACCCGCGCCTCCTCCTCGCTCGGCAGCATGCCGTAGGCCACGTGGAACAAGCGCTCGTAGCCGCGGTCGCGCAGGGCGGTGGCCAGGACCTCGCTGCCGCCGAGGCGCTCGCGCAGCTCGCGGTCCTGCGTGTCGGCCAGCGCCCGGGCGGCCGCGGCGTCGCTGTCGGTGCGGTCGAAGACGACGCCCCAGTGGTCGCCGAGGCCGTGGACCACGATGAGCTTCGCGGCCACCTCGGGGCCGAGCGCGTCGGCGACGATCTCGCGGTAGTCGAGGGCGCGGTCGAGGTGCTGCGACCACAGGTAGGAGATGTCCCAGGAGTCGTCGGTGGCGGCGGCGAGGGCCGAGCGGGGGGCGAACGCCGCGGCTGCGACGGTGCCGGCGCCGAGGCCCAGGAAGCGGCGGCGGGTCGGCATGGGGCCTCCGAGGTGAGGGGTCCTGTCGTGATGTGTCATAGCCACGGATCGGGTCGGCGATCGAGCGCGCCGATCAGGACGCCGTCCCCGCGGTGCTCTCTCCAGACACCGGAGCGCGGTCGGAGCGTCCGTCGCCGGGCAGCGCCGGCAAGAACACGTCGTGGAACTGGTAGTACTGGGTGGGGTAGCGGCGCGCCCAGGCCTCGAAGGTGGCGGCGAGCTCGGCGGCCCAGGCGGCGAGCTGCGCATCGCGCGGCTGGCTGCGGTCGAAGCGGAGGACGCGGGCGGGGGTGGTCACGAGCTCGTAGCGGCGCAGGCCGGCGCGGAAGCAGCCGAGCACGATCACCGGCGCCCCCGACAGCGCCGCGATCAGCAGCGGGCCGGTGGGGACGGCGATCCGCGCGCCGAGGAACGGGGCGGCGGCCACGCGATCGTCGACCACGCGGTCGGCCTTGATCGCCACGACCTCGCCGCGCTTCAGCGCGCGGATCGCCTGGATGGAGGCGTGCTGCTGGTCGTCGTTGAGCGCGATGACGTTCGGGGCGCGCGCGGGCGCGACCTCGCGGATCAGGCGGATGTAGGGGTCGGACGCGCCGGCGTAGAGCAGGACGTTCACCGGGCGGGGGATCCGCCCGTGGAACGCGGAGGCGCCGAGATCGGGGTTCCCGAGGTGGCCCGACAGGACGATGAGGCCCTGCCCGGCGTCGACGGCGGCGTAGGCGTCGCTGGCGGCGGCGCGGTCGAAGACGAAGGCCTCCGGGCCGCGCGTGAGCAGCAGGAACCGGTCGACGAGCGACAGCGCGAAGCTGTGGAACACGCGCACGGCGAGCCAGCTGGCGCCGAGCGGCGACTTGCCGAGGCGCCGGCCGAAGGCGGCGACCGCGCGCCGCCGCGCCGGCGCGACCAGCGCGAACCAGCCCGCGAGGAAGGTGACCACCGCGTAGGCCGGCCAGCGGCCCGTCCAGCGGATGAGCGTGACGACCAGCCACCAGCCGAAGAAGGTGCCCCGGTGCCGGTCGCGCCACACGCCGGAGCGCAGCGCGGGGTGGCGCGCGGGGCGGCCACAGCAGCCGCTCGATCACGAGCCGGGTGTTCAGCAGCGAGATGCGGACGTTGTCGGCGAGCGGGCGGAAGGAGCTGACGCGCTCCTCCTCGGGCGGGTAGTACACCCGGCAGGCAGGTCCACGACGGGCACGCCGGCCCACAGCGCGCGGACGAGCACCTCCACTCGAGCTCGTAGCGGCCGCCGCCGAGCCCGAGCGCCAGCACCGGGGCGATCGGGTAGACGCGGTAGCCGCACTGCGTGTCCTGCACGTCCCAGCCGGTCTCGGCCCAGACCCAGAAGTTGGAGAACCGGCGTCCGAAGCGGCTCACCTCGGGGGCCGTGGCGAGGTCGCGGCAGCCGGCGACGATGGCGCCCGGCTCGGCGCGCGCGGCGGCCACGAACGCCGGGATGTCGCCCGGGAGGTGCTGCCCGTCGGCGTCGATGGTGACGGCGTGGGTGTAGCCCTGCTCGCGCGCCCAGGCGAAGGCGGTGAGCAGCGCGGCGCCCTTGCCGCGGTTGACGGGGTGCACCAGCACCGTGGCGCCGGCCTCGCGGGCGCGGTCGCCGCTGCCGTCGGTCGAGCCGTCGTCGACGACCACCACGGGCAGGTGCTGCAGCGCCTCGCGCACGACCTCGCCGATGGTGCCGGCGTTGTCCTTCGTCGGCACCACCGCGACGGGGCAGACGGCGTCGCCCCCGGCGGTCACCCGGGCTGCTGGCCCTGCTGCTCGGCGAAGACCTGGCGCACGTAGTCGTGGATGTCGGCCACCGTCTTCATCTCGAGCATGACCTTGTCGTCGACCCGGAAGCCGAACTCCTTCTCGAGGGCGACGACCAGATCGAGGCCGTCGAGGCTGTCGAGCTCGAGGTCGCCCTGCAGGGAGGCCTCGGGGACGACCTTGTCCTCGTCGAGCTCGAACTCCTCGACCAGGATCCGGTCGATCCGGGCGATGACCGCGTTGACGTCCACGTGAAGCGCCTCTCCCTGAACCAGGCCCATCTCGAGCTCCATCGCTAGTACCACGGCGCACCCCCGCGCCGCTAGGCCGTCATGCCCCCGTCGATCACCAGGCACTGGCCCGTGATCCACGCTGCGCCGGGTCCGGCGAGGAACCGCACCGCCGGGGCGACATCGGTGGGATGTCCGAGGCGACGCAGCGGGATCATCCGCAACGCCTCCTCGGTGACCCGGGGATCGACATCGGCGACCATGTCGGTCTCGACGAACCCCGGCGCGACGGCATTCACCCGCACCTTCCGGCGCCCCATCTCCTGCGCCATCACCCGCGTCATGGCGAGGACGGCGGCCTTCGAGGCGGCGTAGTTGGCCTGCCCGCGGTTGCCCTTGAGCCCCGACACGCTGACCACGTTGACGATGGCGCTGCCCAGCGGGTCGCGGCTGCGGAACATGTGCTCGAGCGCCATCCGCGACATCCGGAAGGTGCCCGTCGTGTTCGTGTCGAGCACGCGGGTGAACTGCTCGTCGGTCATCTGCAGCGTGAGCCGATCGTCGGTGATGCCCGCGTTGTTGACGAGCACGTGGGGCCCGCCCTGCGCGAGGGCGGCGTCGACCAGGGCGCGGCAGCCTGGGGCGGTGGCGACGTCGCCCTGGACGGCCCAGGCCTCGCCCCCGGCCGCCGCGATCTCGGCGACGACGGCCTCGGCCGCCTCGCGCTGGCTGCGGAACCCCACCACGACGCGGGCGCCGCCGCGCGCCAGCTCCCGCGCGATCTCGGCGCCGATGCCGCGGCTCGCGCCGGTCACGAGCGCCACCCGGCCCGCGAGCTCGCTCACGAGCGGGCCCCCGGCTCGTCGCCGAGCAGGAGCACGGCGTTGACGCCGCCGAAGGCGAAGCTCGTGGACAGGCAGCGGTGCAGCGGCGCTTCGTGGGGCTCGCGGAGGAGCCGGATCGGCGCCACGTCGGGGTCGGCGAGGTTGCGGGTGGGCGGCGCCACGCCGCGGCGCATCGCCTGCAGGCACACGATCGCCTCGACGACGCCGCAGCCGCCCAGCAGGTGCCCGAGGTGCCCCTTGCTCGAGCTCACGGGGACGCCGTCGCCCACCAGCTCGAGGATCGCCTGCGCCTCGGCGGCGTCGCCGGCCGGGGTGCCCGTGGCGTGGGCGTTGACGTAGTCGATGGTGGAGACGTCGCCCGCGTCGCGCAGGCAGGCGCGGATGGCCGACATCATGCCGGCGGGGTCGGGGTTCGCCATGTGCTCGGCGTCGCAGGTGGTGCCGAAGCCGAGGATCTCGCCCAGGATGGGGGCGCCGCGCCGCAGCGCGTGCTCCCGCTCCTCGAGGACCAGCATCGCGGCCCCCTCCCCCACCACGATGCCGTCGCGGGCGCGGTCGAACGGGCGGGGCGCGGCGTCGGGCGAGGCCTGGCTGCTCACGGCGCCGAGCGACTGGAAGACGATGGCGCTCGCGACGTGCAGCTCCTCGCCCCCGCCGGCCAGCGCGATCTCGGCGCGTCCGGCGCGGATCCGGTCGGCCGCCACGCCGATCGCCTGCGTGGACGACGCGCAGGCCGAGTTCGTGGCCATCACCTCGCCGCGGGCACCGACCATGAGCGCCACGTTGGCGGAGATCGTGTGGCTCATGCCGTGGAAGAACAGGGTGGAGCGCACGCCGCGCGCCGACTTGCGCGTCAGCAGGTGCTCCCAGAAGACCTCCTCGGCGTGGGGGCTCCCCACCGTCGAGCCCGCGATCACGGCGGTGCGCTCGCCGGCGACGACCTCGGCCGGCAGCTCCGACATGGCCACGGCGTCGAGCGCGCTCGCCACCGACATCTGCGCCAGGCGGCCCATCGTCCGGCGGTACTTGCGCGGGATCACCTGCTCATCGAAGTCCTCGACCGACGCCCCGAGCGAGGCGCCGAGCTCGCCGACCTCGGCCCAGGCGGGCTGCGGGCGGATGCCCGTCTCGCCGGCGAGCATCCGGTCGAACAGCTGGTCTGCGTCGTGGCCCAGCGGTGTCCGCAGGCCCATCCCCGTGACGACGACTCGCTTCATGCGCCTCGCAGCTCCTCGATCAGGGTCTCGCGGCCCACCACGTAGCCGGCGGCGTGGTAGGCGGACAGCGTGACGCCGAGGATCCCGGGGAACCCGACGCCCTGGCCCACCAACACCAGGTTGCGGACCCGCGTTCCCTGAGCCGGCCGGTATCGGCCCATCTGGGCGACGCTGTGGTAGTGACCGTACATCGCCCCCTGTGGCGACCGCACGTACTTCGCCGTCGACAGGGGCGTGCTCGCCTCGGCGCGCACCACGTGGCCGCGCAGCTCGGGGAAGTCGGCGAGCAGCGCCTCGACGGCGGAGTCCAGCAGCGCCTGCTTGAGCTCGCGGTAGGCGGCGGGCCGGTCCTCCTCGCGGGTGTCGGCCCAGGGGGCCACCAGCGCCCAGTCGAGCGGCAGCACCATCAGGACGGTGTGGTGGTGGTGGCGGCCCTCGGGGCCGTGCTCGCCGGGGGCGCCGGCGTAGTACAGCGGCACCTCGCCGGGGCGGGTGAGCGGCATCTCGCCGCCGAGGTCCCAGGACGCGAGGCGGTAGACGTTGGCGTTGCCGATGCCGCGGGCGGGCACGTCGAGCTCGAGGTACACGCCGAGGTGCCCCACGCCGAGCTGCGCGTCGCGCACGCGGTGCCGGTAGGCCGGGCGGACGGCGCCCTCGGGCAGCAGATCGACCAGGATCCGCGGGTGGACATTGGCCACGACGAGGTCCGCGGGCACGACCTCGCCCGTCGACAGGGTGACGCCCGTGGCCTCGCGGCCGTCGACGTTCACCGCGGTGACGTCGGCGCGCAGCCGGACTCAGTGCCGCCCAGCGCACGCACCCGGCGCGACATCGTGCGGGCGAGCTTGTCGCCGCCGCCCTCGACGGTGTAGGCGCCGGCGAGGAAGTGGTCGAGGACGATGGCGTGCAGCCCGAAGGGCGCCTCGGCCGGCGGGACGCCGTAGAGCATCGCCTGGGCCACGAGCGCCGCCTGGAGCTTCGGGTCGCGGACGTGGCGGCGGAGGACCTGCGCGACCGACTCGGCCTCGACGCGCAAGATGCCGTCGATGTCGAGGGCGTGGCGCATGCGGTACAGGCCGTAGGGGTCGAGGGCGGCGTCGACCTCGGCGAAGAAGGCGTCGATCCCGGCGGCGTCGTGCGGGAACCGGTCCTTCAGGCGGGCCTTGTAGCGCTCGATCCCCACGGGGACGCGGATCTCCTCCCCCGGGAAGCGCAGGCGGTCGAAGCCGTCGGGGTCGAGGGGGCGGAAGGTGAGGTCGTCGAAGACGCCGAGGTGGCGGAGCGCCTGGCCGAGCGGCTGCCCCCGGTCGACGCTGCCGCAGTAGTGGAAGCCCGTGTCGTAGGGGACCGCGCCGCGGAAGAAGCGGTGGAGGAGGCCGCCGGGGCGGGTGTGCTGCTCGAGGACGGTGACCTGCCACCCGCGCTGCTGGAGGAGGACCGCGGCGGTCAGGCCGCCCATCCCCGCTCCGACGACGACGGCGCGGCCGCTCATCCGAGCTCGACGGCGTCGGCCGGGGCCGTGCCGCCGGTGAGGCGCGCGGTGAGGACGCGCTTGCCGCCGCAGCGCGCCTCGCCCGAGGCCATGAGGAGGCCCAGGCGGTGCTCCTGCACGGTGACGCGGAAGTCGACGTCGGCGGGCGGGAACACGGGCGCGCGGAAGCGGACGCGGTCGAACGCCGCGAGGAACGGGATGCCCTCGGGGGCCGCGTCGGGCTGGGCGCGGGCGAGGAGCGCGCCGAGGCAGGCCATCGTCTGGGCCAGGCCCTCCAGCAGGGCGACGCCGGGGACGACGAGCTTCTCGGGGAAGTGCCCCTCGGCGTAGGCCGGGTCGAAGTGGCCGCGCGCCTCGATGGACGGGGCGTCGAGGTCGACCCGCAGCAGCGAGCCGACGAGGAGCCAGCGGCCGCGGTGCGGGAGGAGGTCGGTGACGGGAGGGAGTTCCATGGGCGGTGGGGCTTAACCGGCGGGGGCGGTGGGGGGTCGCGTCGAAACAACCGCGCAACGCGGCCGCTCCTTCAGGGAGCGGATCCGCCCCGACCGCTCCTGCTTCCGGTCGCGGCGCCCGCAGTCACACGGCCGCCCCCGCCCGCCCGTCACCAGCTGATCACGAACTCCGCCCGCCGGTTCTTCGACCACGCCGTCTCGTTGCGCCCCGACACCGCCGGCCGCTCCTCGCCGTACGACAGCACCGACAGGCGCGCGTCCGACACGCCCGCGTTCACGAGGTACTCCCGCACGGCGTCCGCCCGCTTGTTGCCGAGCGCGAGGTTGTAGTCCTCGGTCCCCCGCTCGTCGGCGTGGCCCTGGATCTGCACCTTCACGTCGGGGTGCTCCTGCAGCACCTGCACGTTGCCCTCGAGCACGGCCTTCGACTCCTCGTTCAGCGCCGAGGAGTCGGTGTCGAAGTAGACCAGGTTGAAGTTCTTCAGCAGCGTGTCGACGTACTCGGGCGTCGCCGGCGCCGCGGGCGCGGCCGGCGCCGGGACGGGCGCCACCTCGGCCGGCGGCTTCTTCTTGCAGCCGGAAGCAGCGACGAGCGCGACGACGAGCAGCGCGTGGACCTTGTTCATCTCGGGCACTCCAGGGTTGGCGCCCCGAGCGTATCCAACCGGTGGGGCAAGGTTGCGCCCTCACCCCCGGCGGGCCACCAGCACCCGCGCCGACGCCGTCGCCACCGCGCTCGGCGCCGGCGCGTCACACGACAGCGCGACCAGGCACCGCGCCCGCCCGTGGCGCAACAGCCGCTCCGCCTCGGCGATCGACACGTCGTCGCCGCCCACGAAGACGAGCTGCGGCCCGCGCAGCTCGTGCGCCACCGCCGCCTCCGACGCCGGCACGCTCGGCACCGTCGCCGCGAACCACAGCCGCGACGCCCGCCCGGCCCCCTCCCGCACGACCCGCTCGTGGTGCGCGAGATCCGCCTCGCGGCACCCGGCCCCCGTCCACAGGACGACGCCGATCTCCCCCTCGGGCCGCTCGCCCAGCGCCGCCAGCGCCTCGCTCACCGCCCACAGCCCGACCTTGCCGTAGCGATCGAGCCGCAGCGCCCGCGGGGGCGCCTCGGGCCACGCCTCGCGCAGATCCTGCCCCGGCGCCAGGGTCACCGTCGCCTCGGACAGCACCTCGACCTGCACGCCGCCCACGGGCCGCTCGGGCGCCCCCGGATCGGGCAGCGCCAGCACGGCCGCCGCGTTGATCCCCCCGAACGCCGACGACGTGACGACCCCGACCCGCGGCGGCCCGACCCGCACCGGATCGGGCGCCCACGGCAGCTCCGGGTCGACGTCGGTGAGCGGCGCGGGCCAGGCCCCGGTCGCCAGCGCGTGCACCACCTCGACGCACTCGAGCGCCCCGGCCGCCCCGAGCAGGTGCCCGACGACGCCCTTCACCCCGTGCACGGCCAGCGGCCGCTCGTCGAAGACCGCCCGCAGCGCGTGGGCCTCCATGGCGTCGTTGTAGCGGGTGCCCGTGCCGTGCACCGAGACGACGTCGACCTCGGCAGGCGCGATCGCCGCCTCCGACAGCGCGGCGCCGATGGCGCCGCCACCCCGCGCCCCTCGCGGTGGGGCGCGGTCATGTGGCGCGCGTCGCAGGACAGCCCGCAGCCGCGCAGCTCGGCCAGCACCGTCGCCCCGCGCGCCTCGGCCCGCGCCGCCGGCTCGATCACCAGCGCCGCGGCGCCCTCTCCGAGCGCCAGGCCGTCGCGATCGGCCCGGAACGGGTGCGGCAGCCCGCTGCACAGCGCGCCGAGCCCGCCGAAGCCGGCGTGCACGAACAGCGACAGCGCGTCGACCCCGGCGGCGACGACGGCCTCGCAGCTCCCGTCCCACAGCCACCCGCTCGCCACCGCCAGCGCGGCGGTCCCCGACGCGCAGGCCACCGACAGGGTCGCCCGGGGGCCGCCGAGCCCGAACCGCGCCGCGACGGCCGCCGTGGGCACGTCGCGCGCGCCCGGCGCCTCGTCGCCGTCCCGGCCCGCCAGGACCTCGCGGTGCCAGCGCTCCCACGGCCCCGAGCGGTTGCCCGAGCTCGTGCCCACCACGAGGCCCGCGGCGCCGGGCGCGATCCCGGCGGCGTGCAGCGCGTCGGCGACGGCGTCGGCGAGCAGCGCCTCGGCCGGCCGGTCCTGCGGCAGCCCCGCCACGAACGCCGCCCGCGGGTTGGGCAGCCCCTCGGTCGGGTACGGCACGCCCTCGCGCACCGCCGTCCGCCCGTCGGCCAGCGCCGCCAGCACCGCCCCCGGACCCCGCCCCGCCGGGCTGATCGCCCCGAGCCCCGTCACGACCAGCCTCATGCCAGGACCTCCCCCACGGTGACGGCCCGCAGGCCGCGCGCGCGCAGCCCTGCCACGGCCTCGGGCACGAGCGCCGCGGCGCGCAGCCCCTCGTGCAGCAGCACGATGTCGCCCGGCCCCACCCGGCGCAGCCGCCCGCGCACCCACCACCGCGGCGCGAGGCCGCCGTCGAACGGGCGCACCGAGCACCACACCGTGGTGAGCCCCGCGAGGCGCACCGCCTCGGCCAGGCGCGGGCTCGTCGCGCCGAACGGCGGGCGGTACCAGCGGATGGGCTGCCCGCCGAGGTCCTCGAGCTGCGCCGCCGCGTCGCGCAGGCGGGCGGCGCCGCGGGCTGGCGCCTGGACCGTGAGCGAGGCGTCGTGGCGGGGCCGTGCAGGGCGAGCTCGTGGCCGGCGTCGACGAGGCGGCGGACCAGGTCGGCGCGCGGCGGCGCGGTCGGCCAGCAGGAAGAAGGTGCCGCGCGCGCTGCCGAGCGCCTCGCACAGGGCCTCGGTCGCGCCGGGGACGGGGCCGTCGTCGAAGGTGAGCGCGGCGCCCGTGGGGTGCGCCGCCCGGCACACCGCCGGGCCGAACGCCTGCAGCGACGGCGCCATGGACGCGATCCCCAGCGTGCCCAGCGCGCCCGCCCCGAGGACCGCAGCCGCGGCGGGCGGCGCGGCGTCGAGCGCGGCGGCGGCAGCGGCGCCGGCGGCCCGCCCCGCGAGGCTCCCGGCGACGAGGTGGATCGGGTGCAACACGGCTGTGGACGTAGCACCGCTGCCGCCGCCGCGCCGGGCGAGGGTTACGGAGCGCCGTGCGCGCCCGACTCCGAGCCCTCCTGCTGCACCTGAAGCGTGAGCACGCCGACCCCGTCCGCCTCGGCTGGGCGGTCGCGGTGGGCGTGTTCGTCGGCGTGCTGCCGCTGTACGGCCTGCACCTGCCGATCTGCATCGGCATCGCCCTGCTGCTGCGCCTGAACAAGGCCACCACGCTGCTCGCCTCGCAGATCTCGCTGCCCATCTTCGCCCCGCTGTGGATCGCCGCCGGCATCGTGGTGGGCGAGTGGGTGCGGTTCGGCGCGCACCGCGGCGTCAGCCTCGACGACGCGCGGAGCTTCCTCGGCGGCATCGCGCTGGCCGCAGGCGCGCTGCCCGACCGCTTCCTGAGCTGCCTGCTCGGCGACGCGCTCATCGGGCTGGTGCTCGGGGCGAGCGCGGGCCTGGCGACGTGGTGGTGGGCCCGCCGGCGCGCTGACGCGCCACACCGGGGCCCGGAGGCACAGGTACCGAGCGGCTCGCCGTCGGACTCGTGACGCCTCGCTGACACGCGTGACTCGACACGGAGTTACCCTGCCGGGACCCCGGGGTCCGGATGCCGGCACGCGCGCCAACCCTGCTCGCCCTGCTCGCCGCCGCCGGCTGCGCCCCGGCCCGCGACTGCACTGCCGAGATCTGGCTCGTCGACCCCACCGTCCCCGCCGACGCCGCCGTCTCGGTCGTCGGCGACTTCGACGGCTGGAACCCCGCCGCCGACCCCCTCCGCCCCGAGGCCGACGGCGCCTGGCGCACCACCCTCGACCTGCCGGCCGGCGACTACCGCTACGCCCTGTGGGTCGACGGCGAGGAGCGCATCGACCCCTTCGCGCCGCTCCAGGCCGAAGACCCCGACCTCGGCGTGGTCCGCAGCGTCCTGCGCGTCGAGGACTGCGCCGTCCCCGCGCTCTCCCTCGACGCCGCCGCCGCCACTGCCGCCGGCACGCTCCACGTGGAGGCCCGCTTCCTCCGCGGCGCCGCCGGCCTGGCGCCCGACACCGTCTCCGCCACGCCTCGACGGCGCCCCCACCCCCGTCGACCGCCGCGGGGCCACGCTGCGCGTCGACGCCGCCGGGCTGCGGCCCGGCAAGCACACCGTCGCCCTGCAGGCCGCCGACCGCGACGGCGTCGCCGCCACCCGGCGCGTCCCGCTGTGGGTCGAGGCCGCCCCGTTCTCCTGGGACGGCGCCGTCGTCTACCAGATCCTCGTCGACCGCTTCGCCACCGCCGACGGCCCGGTCGCCCCGGGCGACGACCCGGCCGGGCGCTTCGGCGGCACGCTCGCCGGCGTCACCGCCCAGATCGAGGCGGGCACCTTCGACGACCTCGGCGTCTCCGCGCTCTGGCTGTCGCCGCTGTACGAGAACCCCGACGGGGAGTGGCCCGGCCGCGACGGCCACCTCTACACGAGCTACCACGGCTACTGGCCCGTCTCCGATCAGCCCGACGTCGAGCCCGCCCTCGGCACCGACGCCGACCTCGACGCGCTCGGCGCCGCCGCCCACGCCCGCGGGCTGCGCGTGCTGCTCGACGTGGTCCCGAACCACGTCCACGAGGACCACCCCTACCGCGCCGCCCACCAGGGCGACGGCTGGTTCCACGAGGACCCCGACTGCATCTGCGGCGACTACACCTGCCCCTGGGACGCCTGGATCGAGACCTGCTGGTTCGCCCCCTACCTGCCCGACCTCGCGCTGGAGCACCCCGAGACCGTCCGGCGGGTCACCGCCGACACCGCCGCCTGGGCCCTCCGCTACGACCTCGACGGCTACCGGGTCGACGCCGTCCCGATGATGCGCCGCACCGCCGTCCGCGAGCTCGTCTGGGGCCTCCGCCGGGCGCTCGAGCAGGGCCCACCCCGTTCTTCCTCGTGGGCGAGACCTTCACCGGCGCCACCGGCTTCGACAGCATCGCCGCCAACCTCGGCCCCCACGGCCTCGACGGCCAGTTCGAGTTCCCGACCCTGTGGGCGCTGCGCGACTTCGTGGCCCGCGGCAGCGGCGACGCCCAGGCCCTCGAGGACGCGCTCGCCGCCTCGGAGGCCCGCTGGGCCGGCTCGGGCAGCGTCATGTCGCCCTTCGTGGGCAACCACGACATGTCGCGCTTCCTGACGGCCGCCGCGGGCGACGACCCCGACCACGTCTGGACCGCCCCGCCGCCCCAGCCCGACGACGAGGTGCCCTACCGCAAGCTCCTCGCCGCTCAGGCGCTGGTGCTCGGGCTGCCGGGCGCCCCCGTCCTGTACTACGGCGACGAGTACGGCCTCGCCGGCGGCAACGACCCCGACAACCGCCGCGCCTGGCCCGCCGCGCCCACCGCCCTGCAGGCCTGGACCCGCGAGCGGATCGCGCGGCTCGGCCGCACCCGCCGGTGCAGCGACGCCCTGCGGCTCGGCGTCCGCGAGCCGCTCCTCGCCGATGGCCCCGTCTACGCGATGCGCCGGCGGTGGGGCGGCGCCGAGGCCGTGGTGGTGCTGAACGCCTCGCCCGACGACCGCACCGTCGCGCTCGATCTCCCCGGCACCTGGTGGGACGCCGTGGAGGACGAGCCCGGCCTCGACCCCGCCACGCTGCTCCTGCCCGCCTGGTCCGCGCGGACGCTCCTGCCCGACGCCGACCCCTGCTCCCGGAGGATCCGCCCATGACCTGGCTCCTGCTCGGCGCCCTCGCCTGCCGCTCGGACTGCCTCGGTCCGGACTGCGACGTGGTGCCCACCGTCCCCTGGACCCCGGCACGCTCGATCCCGACGGCGAGGAGTACGGCGACGACGACGACGACGTCCAGCCGACCGAGACCACCGACGACCGCACCATCCTGACGGTGCGCAGCTGCGACGTGGTCCTGCGGCACAAGCCGGCCGGCAACCCCGGCACCGTCGAGGTCGCGGGCGAGTTCAACGGCTGGACCCCCACCGCCCTCGGCCCGCCCGACGCGCAGGGCTACCGCGAGGTCGACCTCGGCGCGCTGTCGCCGGGCGAGTACGGCTTCCGCTACGTCTACGACGGCAGCTACGAGGACGTGCTGCCCATCAACGTCTACACCCGGTGGGACGGCACGACCGAGAACCGCGACCTGCGCGTGGGCGACTGCATGCGCCCCCTGCTGCAGACGGTGACCGCCCGCGCCGAGCCCGGCGGCGCCCTGCACGCCGAGGTCCAGGTGGCCGTCGCCGCCGACGCCTCGCCGGTCGACGCGGCCAGCGTCCAGGTCACGGTCGGCGACCAGAGCGTCCCCGCCCAGGTCGACGCCGACGGCCTGATCACGGTGGACGCGAGCGGCCTGCCGCCGGGCAAGCACTCCCTGCGGGTCTGGGCCGCCGACGAGGCCGGCAGGCGCGCCGAGAACGAGCCCCTGTTCGTGCCGCTGTGGGTGGAGGACGACCCGTTCGAGTGGGACGACGCGCTGATGTACTTCGTCTTCACCGACCGCTTCCGCAACGGCGACTGGGGCGCCGACCTGTTCCCGCCCGTGCCCGGCGTCGCGAACAGCGCCAACTACCAGGGCGGCGACTTCCTCGGCGTGCTCGACGCGCTGAACGAGGGCTACTTCGACGACCTCGGGGTCAAGGTGCTCTGGCTGTCGCCGTCGTACGAGAACGCCGACGGCAGCTACCTCGGCGTCAACGACGGGCGCCCCTACAGCGGCTACCACGGCTACTGGCCCATCGATCCGCTCGGCATCGAGGAGCGCTTCGGCGACCAGGGCGCCGACAGCGAGAGCCGGCTCGACGAGCTGATCGCGACCGCCCACGAGCACGGCATCCGCGTCCTGTTCGACCTGGTGCTCAACCACGTCCACCAGGACCACGCCTACGTGAGCGACCACCCCGAGTGGTTCGGCCCGGGCTGCGTCTGCGGCTCGCCGGGCTGCGGCTGGGAGGAGAAGCCCGTCGAGTGCTGGTTCACCGACTACCTGCCCGACCTGAACTACAAGAACGACGCCATCAAGCAGCAGGTCATCGCCGACACGCTGCGGCTGGTCGAGCTGCACGACGTGGACGCCGTCCGCATCGACGCCGCCAAGCACATGGACCACGTGATCATGCGCACGCTGCGGATGCGGCTGCGCGACGACTACGAGGCCGGCGGCGGCGCCCCCTTCTGGCTCGTCGGCGAGACCTTCACCGGCAGCGACGGCCACGGCCTCATCATGGACTACGTCAGCGACTGGGAGCTGTCGGGGCAGTTCGACTTCCCGCTGTTCTGGGGCATCCGCGACACCTTCGCCCACGACGCGAGCTTCCGCGGGCTCGAGGGCAGCGTCGCCACGGGCGAGCGCCTACGGCGACGCGCTGCCGCTGATGTCGCCGTTCCTCGGCAACCACGACGTGGAGCGCTTCGCCACCAGCATCGACGGCGTCGTCGGCGACTTCTGGAACGGCGAGGAGCTCGACCCGATGGCCGGGGGCGGCGGCGCGGTGACGGAGTGGAACGTGATCAACCGCACGTCGATGGCGTTCGCGTTCACCCTGACGCAGCCCGGCGTGCCGCTCGTGTACTACGGCGACGAGATCGGGCTGCACGGCGGCGGCGACCCCGACAACCGGCGCCCCATGCACTTCGACCCGTACCTGTCTGGGAACCAGGCCGAGCTGCTGGCGCGGGTGCAGGCGATCGGCCAGGCGCGGGCCGGCAGCACGGCCCTGCGGCGCGGCGCCCGCCGCGAGCTGTGGGTCGACGACGACCTGCTGGTCTACGCGCGCGACAACGGAGGCGGCGACGTGGCGATCGTGGCGATGAACAAGGGCGGCGGGCGGCGCGACCAGGCCGTCGACGCGAGCGCGCTCGGCGTGGAGGGGGTGAGCTTCGTCGACGCCACGGGCGGCGGCGGGGTGACCGTGAGCGGCGGGCAGCTGCAGGTCGGGCTCGACCCGTGGCAGTACGCCGTGTGGGTGCGGCCGTGATCGCGCTGTGGGCGCTGTCGGCGGGCGCCGCCGACCTGTCGTTCGGCTCCTACGGCCGGGTCACCGCCGTCACCGACGCGCAGGGCGGCCAGGGCCAGGCCGCCGACGTGGTCTCCTGGCCGACGCGCCTGATGAAGGGGCCGTACGTCGAGCTCGACGCCGTGTTCGACCACCAGCTCGACAGCGGGCAGACCTTCGAGGTCGTGATCACGCCGGCGGTCGCGGGGAACCTGTTCCACTACGACGGGCAGTGGGACGCGGCGATCGCGCTGCGGAACCTGTTCGCGGAGGTGGGCGCCGCGCAGGCGCCGGTCGCCGTCTGGGCGGGATCGCGGATGGTGCGCGGCGACGACGTGTACCTGCTCGACATGTGGCCGCTCGACAACCTGAACCTGGTGGGCGGCGGGGTGCGGTGGACGCCGTCGCCGTGGGCGCTGTCGGCCAGCGTGGGGGTCGCGCGCACGCTGGACGGGTTGTACCAGGTGCAGACGACGCAAGTGCCCGTGGCGGGTGGCGTCGGGGCCGAGCCGGTGCTGTCGCTCGACCGGCAGCGGATCGTGGGGGCCCTCAAGGGCGGGCGCACCTTCGACGCGGGCGACCTCACCTTCCGCGTGCAGGCCTACGGCGAGCTGCACGGCATGCCCGCCGGCGAGCGGGTCCAGGACGACCTGTTCGTGCAGGAGCTGCCCGCCGACCGCGGCACGCTCGTCGGGGCCGAGGTCTCGGCCTGGGGCTGGGGCCAGGACAGCTTCGTGCACCTGTTCGCGCGGCGGGCCACCGGGCTCGCCGCCTACGGGACCTTCGCCGTCCCGACCGGGCTCGCGACGGACTACCGGGCCCGCGAGGCGCGCGAGGGGCTGGTCGCGCTGGCGGCGAACCACCAGCAGGGCCGGGTGGCCGTGCTCGGCGGCGCCTACCTGCGCCGCTTCACCGACGCCGACGCCAACCGGGTCGACGTGGACGACCGGTGGGAGGCCAACCTCGCCGTGCGCCCGACGGTGTTCCTGGGCCAGATCGCGTCGCTCGGCGTCGAGGCGTCGCAGCAGTGGCTGCGCCCCGACGGGCTCAACCCGCGCACCCAGGCCCACGACGTGCCCGCCATCACGCGCCTGGCGGTGCTGCCCGCGATCCAGCCCGCGCCGTCGAGCTTCGCGCGGCCGCAGGTGCGGCTGCAGTACGTCTACAGCCACCTGAACGACGACGCGAGGCAGTGGTTCGCCGCCGCCGATCCGCGCCACGACAGCAACCACCAGCACTTCGTCGGCATCGGCGCCGAGTGGTGGCTGGACTCGGAGAGCTACCGGCGATGAAGACCCTGCTGCTGCCGCTGCTGTTCGCGACGGGCTGCGCCGAGTCGCTGTACCTCGACGACCCCGCCATCACGAACCACGTCGACGACTGGCGCGACGAGGTGATCTACCAGGTGCTCGTCGACCGGTTCGCCGACGGCGACGTGAAC
This sequence comes from Myxococcota bacterium, assembly GCA_041389545.1. Classification (GTDB taxonomy): domain Bacteria; phylum Myxococcota_A; class UBA796; order UBA796; genus JACKER01. The sequence goes on from JAWKRQ010000045.1 coordinate 44,665, forward strand.
AACGACTTCAACGTCTCCTGGGACCCCGACGACCTCGCCCGGTACCAGGGCGGCGACTACCAGGGGCTCGTCGACCACGTCGACTACCTCGAGGCGCTCGGGGTCACGACGATCTGGATCTCCCCGGTGGTCGACAACGTCGAGGAGGACGCCGGCGTCGCCGGCTACCACGGGTACTGGACGCAGGACTTCGCCTCGGTGAACCCGCACTTCGGCGACCTCGCGAAGCTGCGGGAGCTGGTGAACGTGATGCACCAGCACGACATCAAGGTCGTCGTCGACATCGTGGTGAACCACGTCGGGCAGCTGTTCTACTACGACATCAACCGCAACGGGCAGGGCGACATCACCGCCTACTACGCTGTCGACGGCAGCGACACGCTCGATCTCGTGACCGAGTGGGATCCGGCGTTCGATCCGCGGCGGATCCAGAGCTTCACCAGCCTCGGCGAGAGCGGGGACGCGCCGCTCGGCTGGGTGTACATGCCCGAGATCAACCGGGTGCCGCCCCAGCCGAAGGAGTTCCAGAACCCCGACTGGTACCACCGGATGGGGCGAGTCGACGACTGGGGCGACTTCCAGCAGGTCGTCTACGGCGACTTCCCCGGCGGGCTCAAGGACCTGGCGACCGAGAACCCCAACGTGCGGGCGGCGCTGATCCGGGTGTTCTCGGACTGGATCACGCACACCGACATCGACGGCTACCGAATCGACACGGTCAAGCACGTCGAGCACGACTTCTGGCCCGCGTTCTGCGGCGCCATCCGCGACCACGCGGCGAGCCTCGGCAAGGAGAACTTCCTGCTGTTCGGCGAGGCCTTCGACGGCGACGACGCGCTGATCGGCAGCTACACGGCGCCGGGCATGCTCGACTCGGTCGCGTACTTCAGCCAGAAGTACCGGGCGTTCGACGGCGTGCTGAAGTACGGCGCGCCCACCGCCGAGATCGCGCGGCTGTGGGAGGAGCGGGCCACGAACTGGGGGACCGAGGCGCAGCCCGGCGGGGTGGGCGTCGCGCCCGTGGACCTGCCGGTGAACTTCCTCGACAACCACGACGTGCCGCGGTTCACGGAGGAGCTGCAGGCCCGCCCGCTCGACGAGCAGGGGCCGCGCCAGGCGATGGCGATCGCCGTGCTGATGACGGCGCCGGGCGTGCCACAGCTCACCTGGGGCGCGGAGCTCGGCCAGCGCGGCGGCGGCGACCCCGACAACCGCCGCGACCTGCCCGGCTGGGCGTTCGACCCGGCATCGCGGGTGGGCGCGCGCGAGGGCTTCCTCGGCGACCCGGCCGAGGTCTTCGACACGGTCCGGGACTGGATCGCCGTGCGCCGCGCCCACCCGGCGCTGTCGGTCGGCAGCTACGCCGAGGTCTGGCGGCAGAACGGCGGCGTCCCCGTGTGGGTCTCGCTCCGCAGCGCGGGCGACGACCGGGTCATCGTCGTGGTCTACGCGGGGACGACGCCGAGCGGCCCGTTCCGCGTGCACCTGCAGGAGAGCCACGAGATCGACGACGTCGACAAGCTCGCGCTGCCCGACGGCGTGGCGCTGGTGCCGGTGCCCGCGCGCGCCGGCGTGGCGGCAGGCAGCGTGCGGGTGGAGGGCGGCGAGCTCGTGTTCGACGGGCTGCCGCCGCTCACGGCCGTGGCGCTCGAGGTGCTGTGCGAGGTCACCACCCCCCGCCCGGGCCCGCCCTCGGCGCGCGCTCCCGCCTGGCACAGCGCGTTGCATTCCTCCGGGCGAAGGGAGGCATTCCGCATGCGCCGCAACGAGAAGGTGACCCACATCATGACCACCGCCCCGAACACCGTGCAGGTGGGGCAGAAGGTCTCCGAGGCCGCCGCGCTGATGCGCGACAACGGCTACCACCACGTCCCGGTGGTCGACGGCAAGCGCCTCGTCGGGGTCCTGTCGTCCACCGACATCCTGCGCGTCAGCTACGAGTTCGGCGCCGATCCGCGCCAGACCGACCAGGTGCTCGACCACACCGTCAGCATCCAGCAGCTGGTCGACGCCGAGCCCGTCACCATCACGACCGAGCAGACGATCCGCGACGCCGTCGACATCCTGGCGGAGGGCACCTTCCACGCCCTCCCCGTCGTCGACGCCGCTGGCGACCTGGCCGGCCTGGTGACCAGCACCGACCTGCTCCGCTACCTCAAGGACCAGTACTGAGGCGTCCGGCCCGGGGGCTACTCGCCCCCGGCGTCGCTCGCCGCGAGGACCCCCCACTCGCCGCCGACCCAGATGTGCCGCTCGTCGAGCGCGAAGCCGGTCCACAGCTTGCCGCCGCCCGCACCCGACACGATCTGCGCGAGGTCGCCGCCGCTGCGCCGCCAGCTCGCCCCGGCGTCGTCGGTCTTGAGCAGCAGCGAGATGCCGTGGTCGTAGTCGTAGCCCACGAGGAAGCCCACCTGCCCGCCCGGCGCGAAGAACGCCTCGCGCAGCTCGATGGCGGTGCCCACGAGGTCGCTCGGCAGCGGCACCTCGTCCCAGGTCTCGCCGGCGTCGACGCTGCGCCGCAGGTAGGTCGCGTCGGGGTAGATGTTGGTCGCGTACCAGGCGATCCCGATGTCGGGCGTCGGGAAGAGGACGCCCGTGGGCGCGGCCCAGGTCACGTCCTCGGAGATGCCGCGCAGCCGGTGCGGGCGGACCGTCGTGCCGCCGTCGCGGCTCACGCAGATGGCGGGCCCGTCGGGCTCGGCCGAGCCGTAGGCCAGGAACTGCCCGTCGTCCGCGACGTACACCGCCGAGGCCACGGACGGCACGTTGTTCGACTGCGGCCCCACCTGGCAGAGGTCGGGCGGCACGGGGTTCGGCGTCGGCGGGACGCCCTGCGGCGCGTAGACGTCGTCCCAGATGGCGTTGGCGCCCGGCGCCCCGCCCGTGCGGCTCACCACCCCGGTGTCCCGCACCAGCACGGTGCCGCTGCCGGTCTCGCGGTAGGCGAGCAGGTCCTCGATGCCGAAGGGGTCGCCCACGCCCATGGGGTCGACGCGGAAGCTCGCGCCGCCGTCGTCGCTGTGGATCCAGTCGCAGGCCTCGGCCATCGCGACGTAGCCGTCGGCGGTGGCGACGACGCCGGTGAAGTCCACCACGCCGAGCATGCACTGCGCCGCCGTGGAGCCGTTGACCAGGATGCCCGTCAGCTCGCGCTCGCGGGCCGAGAACACGGCGCCGCCGTCGGCGAAGGTCTGGTTGGCGCCGGTGGTGACGACCACGCCGTGCTGCAGGTCGGTGAAGTGGATGCCGGTGACGAGGTCGCTGCCGCTGTGCCAGATGGCGAAGTCGCCCGAGGTGTCGTCGAGCAGGGGCACGAGCGTCCAGCCGCGCTGGGCGCCGGTGGTGTCGTCGTCGTCGTCGCCGGGGACGGTGGTGTCGTCGTCGTCGCCGGGGGCGGCGGTGTCCGTGCCGACGCCGCTGTCCTTGCCGTCGTCGAGCAGCAGGTCGCAGCCGGGCAGGATCGGGAAGGCCAGCAGCGCGAGGGGGATGATGGTCCGGGTCACGGGTACCTCCGAGAGGCGCCGCCGAGCGGCGTCGTGCCTTGGAGGTAGCGGGGGCGCGGTCGTGCACCGGTCGCAGGTTGTGTCGGCTGGTACCGGGCGGGATCGCCCGCCGGGTGTGCCGCCTCACCCGGCGATGGCGCGCACGAAGTCCATCTCCGACAGGATGCCGATCAGGCGCGTCCCCTCCGTCACGGCGACGCAGCCCGTGCCCGACTCCAGCAGGCGCTGGGCGGCCTCGGCAGCCGGCGCGTCGGGCGCGACCCCCTCGGTCGGCACCATCACCTCGTCCACCCGCCGGTCGAGGATCTCGGCGTTCGCGACGAGCTCCTTGTGCGTGATCACGCCGACGACGTTCCCGTCCGCGTCGACGACCGGCACGTGGCGCACGTCGAGCTCCTGCATCACGTCGACCGCGGCGGACAGCGGGTCACGGAGCCGCACCGCCGCCACCCGCGGCGTCATCAGGTCCGCCACCACGCCCACGTGCGGCGGCCGCGTGCGCGCCTGGTCCACCAGCTCAGCCAGCGCGTCGACCACGCTCAGGATCCCCACCAGTCGGCCGTCCTCGAGGACGGGCAGCGCGCCCACCGCCGCTCCAGCAGCTTCTCCGACCGCGGCCGTCGAGCGGGGCGTCGACGTCGATCGAGACGACGTCGGCGGTGCCGCGGATGCGCGCCGGCGCCATGAGCGCGGCCTCCACGGCTGATCGCCCGCCGCGCCGCAGCTCGGTGAGCGCCGCCCGGTAGGCGAGGACGTCGCGATCGGACAGGATGGCGACGACCCGGTCGCCCTCGACCACGGGGAGGTGCCGCACCCCGCGGCCTCGAGCAGCTGCAGCGCGTCCAGCACGGTGGCGTCGCGGCGCAGGGTGAGCGGATCGCGGGTCATGACGGTGCGGACGGTGGTGCCCGGTGCCTCCACCCTCGGTCGACATGCATTTCCTGTGCCGCCGTCGCCTTCGGGGCGACGGGGCTACCAGGGACGAGCGCGGCCAGCGCGGCGTCGAGCGGCGCCAGCACCGACGGGTCCAGCGGAGGCCCCGCGGCGCCCTGGAGGCGCTCGACGTCGACGATGCGCAGCCGCCCCACGTCGACCGTGTCGGATCCCACGGCGACGGGCAGGCACTGGCGTCGGCATCGGCGAGGGGCGCGACCAGGTAGGTGCGGCCGAAGTAGTTGCCGATCGTCGTTGGAGACGACGACGGCCTCGACCGTGCCCCGGGCCTCGGCCCCGACCGCACCCGCCAGGTCGACGGTCACCCGCGACCCGCGCTGCACCTTCGGCACGCCGGGCGGGCCCTGCAGCGGCACCAGCCCGAAGGCGATGCGGAGGCACCGCCCGATGTCGCCGAGCTCGTCCGCGGTCAGCGGGGCGCGTCGCCGCGCGCCTCCAACCGTGTCGGATCCAGCGACCAGGCGTGCTCGCAGGCGACGAGCGCGTCCTTCACCTGCGTCCCCGAGGCATAGCCGCGGAGCAGGGCGTGGGTCGCCACCCGGCGCTTGCGCGCGTCGGTCACGGCCACGGCGAGGACGGTTCGCCCCGCGTCGTGGACCACGACGACCGGCCGGATCTTGTCCTTCTCGGCGCCCACCCCGCCGGTCAGGTGGGCGGTCAGGACGTCACCGTGTTGCATGGCAGCCTCCTCGGGCGAGACGGACGGGAGAGAGCAGGTGGTCGGAGTCGAACCGACGTCTCGGGATCTGAATTGCGTGTGGGCTCACGGCGAGGGGCCGCGCGAGGCGACCGAGGTGCGGAGCGCTGAGCCGCGTTCCCGCGTCCTACCGCTGGACGACACCTGCATGGATGGTCGGAGGCCTCAGCGCGCTCGCGGCGCCGCGTCCTTCCGACACAGAAGACCTAATCGGTTGTCGGAGACGCGCAAGGATCTCGCGTGGACCCCTGAGGCCACGGGTGGGCGTCGACGAGCGTGGCCACCACGGTCTCGCCCGCGGCGACGGGCCCCGTCGCGGCGTCGACGACCCGCCACGACAGCGCGCCGCCGAAGATGGGCTGCGACTCCACCATCACGACGCGCACGTCGCCGGGGCCGAAGCCGCACTGCGCCTGCAGCGCGTCGACGAGCTGCTGGTCGTGCAGGTGCCCCTCGCCGAAGTTCCAGCCGAGCACGAGCCCCGCGACGATCTCGCCGTCGAGCCAGACGTAGTCGTCGAGGCCGGCGAGGCTGCCCGCGGCGATCGGCAGCAGCGGGTGCAGCGCGCGGCCGTGCAGGTGCATCAGCCGGAAGGCCATGACCTTCGACATCAGTGCGGTGACGGTGTCGTCGTCGTAGAGCACCTTGAGCTGGTCCTCGACGAGCGGCGCGACCTTGACCACGCTGCGATCGAGCTTCTGCAGCGCCTCGGGCCGCCACAGCCAGACACTGAACGCCCAGTTGCCGGCGTAGTACCGCATCGACAGCAGGAACGACATCCGGGACGGGTGCTGGCTGCCGTAGAGCGGCACGAGCACGTGCCAGACGAAGAGCCACGCCGCCAGCGCCGGCATGGCCGCGAGCCCGGCGAGCCCCACGTCGCCGTGGACGCCGAACAGCACCCACGCGCCGTAGATCATCACCACGTTCCACTCGAGCGGCACGCCCATGGGCACGTTGCTCATGATGAACAGGTGGAAGATCGTGGCGACGACGAGCACCGGCACGGTCAGCGGGCCGTCGCCCGACAGGAGCAGCACCAGCGGGAACGCGGCCTCGAGCAGCGTGCCGGAGTGCGCCATGGCGCCGGCGAAGCGCGACGGGCGCAGGTCGTGGGGCGGATCGCGGTAGACCCAGCGCCGCAGCGGGCCCCACGCCGTCCAGGGCGCGTTGCTCGTCATGACGCACATCACGGCGGGGAAGTGCCGGTTGAGCTTGCTCGTGGCGGCCCACCACCAGATGGCCACCCACACGACCTTGTTCCCCACGATCCACGCCTGCGGCCACAGCGCGGCGCAGCACAGGCACAGCATCGACGACAGGTAGTGCTCGGAGCGGAACGCCAGGAACAGGGTCTTGTCGACGAGGCCGAGCAGCGGCACCACCACCAGCACGGGCAGCAGGTGCGCCGGCGAGACCTCGGGAGCGAGCAGCGCCCGCAGCATCAGGCCGACGGCGAGGGCGTACAGGCCCACGTCGAGCCAGGTGCGGCGGTAGCCGCCGACCAGCGGCAGGCCGGGGACGAGCGGCAGCTTCGTGGTGCCGGGCCGCAGGAAGTAGAGCAGGCCGCCCAGCGGCGGCAGGTACCGCCCGGTGAGCGGGCCGCTGCCGCAGCCGAAGCCGAGGCCCTCGAACAGGGAGGTCCAGACGACGAACCGCGCGAAGGCGTCGGGGGTGGCCCACCAGGTGGCGACGTTGCCGAGGGTGCGGCCGGGCGACAGCGTGCAGGCCAGCGCCCACACGCCGAGCCAGGCGGCGATCTTCGCGGCGTACAGCAGGTAGATGGCGCCGGGCGTGCCGTAGCCCTGCTCGGCCCAGGCCTGGCAGACCTGGCGGGCGCGCTCGGGGAACGGTGCGGCCTGCCACCGACCGATGTCGTAGGCCGGCAGCCGCGGCTTCAGCAAGCTCACGGGCGTGTGCTCGGGCCGGGCACCGGGCACCCGAACGTCGCACGGCGGGAGCGCCGCAGGAGCGCCGGCACCAGCAGCAGCACCCACCCGCCGCCCGCGCCGCCCGGCGTGTCGCAGCCGCAGCCGACCTCGGCCGGCGGCGCCCGCCGGCGCGCGCCGCCCGGATCCAGCGGGTCCGGGTCGACGCCGTCGGCCACGCCGTCGTTGTCGCTGTCGGGGTCGAGGGAGTTGGGGAGGCCGTCGCCGTCGGCGTCGCCGGTGCCCTCGTCGCGCGTGGGCAGCCCGTCGCCGTCGTCGTCGGGGTCGAGCACGTCGCGGATGCCGTCGCCGTCGGTGTCGCCGGGCACCTCGTCGCCGTCGAGCACGCCGTCGCCGTCGGTGTCGGGGTCGGCCGGGTCGCTGCCCACCGCGATCTCCACCAGGTCGGGCAGCCCGTCGCCGTCGCTGTCCTGGTCGGCGGGGATGTCGGCGTCGGCGCCGTCGCAGTCCTGGTCGACGCCGTCGAACGGCGTCTCGACGGCGTGCGGGTGGACCTGCGGGTCGGCGTCGTCACAGTCGGTGCGGTCGTCGACGGTGCCGGGGGGCGCGGTGCAGGCGAGGACGGGCTCGCCGTCGGCGTCGCCGTACCCGTCGCCGTCGCCGTCGCGGCCGAAGGCGGTGAGCGTGGCCGGGTCGAGGGTGGGGGTCGTCCTCGTCGACGAGGCCGTCGCAGTCCTCGTCGCCCAGCGCCCCCGCGCTCGGCCTCGCCGGGGTTGGTCCCAGCGTCCCTGGTCGTCGCAGTCGCCGGCCCGCGGCGCCCAGTCGGCCCCAGCGCCACGCAGTCGATCTCGCTCGCCCCTGCGTCAGGCCGTAGCCGTCGCGGTCGGCGTCGGGGTACCACGGGACGTACTGCGGGTCGTCGTCGACGAGGCCGTTGCAGTCGTCGTCGACCTCGTTGCACTGCTCGAGCGCGCCCGGGTACCTGGTGGTCGCCGTCGTCGCAGTCGTCGCCCCGATCGGCCACGAAGTCCGGCCCGGGTGCCGTGCAGCCGGGCACGGCCTCGCCCGCGCCGTATCCGTCGCCGTCGCCGTCGCGGTACCAGTCGCGGATCCGCCCACGCCGGGGTTCACGTCGTCGCAGTCGTCGGCGTTGCCGACCCACCCGGGCGCGGGGCAGACGAACCCGGCGCGCGTCGGGTCGCCGAGGCCGTCGCCGTCGCCGTCGCGCGCGAGCCAGGCCCCGTCGAGGGCGTCGTCCGCAGCGTCGACGAGGCCGTCGCAGTCGTCGTCGATCCCGTTGCAGACCTCGACGGCGCCCACCGCCACGTCCGGGTCGCCGTCGTCGCAGTCGGCCAGCGCGGGGACGCCGTCGCCGTCCACGTCGTCCCACACGCCCAGCGCGGCGTTGGGCCCGCCGAACGCGCCGATGTCGGAGCGCGTGCCGTCGGGGTCGAGCAGCGCCGGGCTCCCGGCGTCGACGAGCGGGCTGTCGCCCGCCGGCTGCAGCGCCGCCAGCGTGCACGCCGCCCCGATGCCCGGGTCCACGTCCACCACCGTGGACGCGCCCACGCCGCCGTCGCTCGCGGCCCCCTCGTTGCCGAAGAACCACCCGTAGTCCTCGACGTACGGCACGGGCGCCATCGCCAGGACCTCGGTCGCGCCGACGTTGCCGACGTAGGGTCGTTCAGGAAGCTCCACCCCGCTCGCCGTCGACAGGTCGATCCCGGCGACGCCGCTGCCGATCGGCGCGCTGTTGCCCACGAGTGGTTCCGCAAGCACCGCAGTCGCCGCCCGCCGCGGCGCCGCCCGTGCCCGTCCCCGCCTCGTTGCCGACGAAGGCGCTGCCCTCGACCCGCGCGCTGCCGGCGGTCAGGTTGCCGAGGTCGACCGCGCCGGCGTCGTTGATCGCCTCGTTCGCGCAGAACATGCTGCGGGTGACGACGAGGTCGGTTGTCGAGGTGGAGATCGCCCCGCCGTCGCCCGCGACGTTGCCCTCGAACCAGGCGGCGTCGATCGTGCAGCTCGCGCCGCCCTCGCAGTGCACGGCCCCGCCGTGGGCCGGGTCGGCGAGGTCGGTGTCGACCCGGTTGCCCCCGAGCTGAGCTGCGCGAGGTCGAGCGTGCCCCGTCGGCGAACACGGCGCTGCCCCGGCCGTCGACCCGGTTCTCGAGGAACCAGCTGTCGCGCAGCACGAGCGACGACGCACCGAGGTGCATCGCGCCGCCGACCCCGCCGTCGCCCGAGGCGGCTCGACCGCGAGAAGCTGTGCGCCGCGCACGTCGAGGCTCGCGCCGAGGCGGCGATGCCGCCGCCCTGGCCGGCGCCGCCGGCCGTGTCGGCGGCGAACAGCCCGCCCGTGACCTGGAGCGTCCCCCCGGTCGCGTGGCACCGCCGCCGGCGCCGTCGAAGCCGCAGCCCGAGAAGGTCGTCGCCACGAGGCTCCACGTCGCTGTCGACCAGCCAGGCGCCGCCATCGTCGCTCGCCTCGCACGAGGTCGGGGTGGCGCGCGTGATCCGCGCCCAGGCGCCGTCGAGCTGCAGGCAGCCGCCCTGCTCGGCCTCGCCGTCGACGAAGATCGTCCTCTGCGACGAAGATCGGTGCCCGACGAGACCAGGGCGGGCCACTGGCCGCCGCCGTCGAGCGTGAGGCCGCGCAGCACAACCGGCCCGCGCCGCCGAGCACCACGGCAGGGCCGCCGTCGGCCGCGAGCGTGGTGACCGCCGGGCCGCCCCACCCCAGTCTCGACAGCGACGGTGGGCGCCACGGGCCCGTACGTCCCCGGCCACACCAGGACGCGATCTCCGGCGCTGGCCACCGCCAGGGCGCCGGCCACGTCGGCATGATCTCGCCCCACCCCCACGCGGAGATCGGCGGCGAGCGCATCCTCGGCGATGGCGAAGGCCCAGAGCAAGGGCGGAGTATCGCACCGCGATCCGGGAGTGTCACACTCCGTGGCCCTCAATCGCGCGCGGGCGCTGCCGAACAGGCCGTCGATGGCGGCCCACCCCTTCACGCCCGAGGCCATCCGCGACCGGCGGAACGCGCGGCTGCTGCTGGTGCTGCGCGCCGTGCTCGCCATCGCCGGGGTCGGCATCGTCGCCCTGGTGGTGCTGTTCTTCGTCCCCGGCGCGCGCCGTGACCGCCTGTCGGCCAACCTGCTGCTGCTGACGGCCCTCGCGGGCGGCTACCTGGTCAACTGGTGGCACGCGGGCGGGCCGCTGATCGCGCGCACGGACGCTGGTCTTCGCCTCCTGGCTCCGGCTGGCTGGGCGGCCAGCTGTTCTCGTTGCCAGGCGGCCTGCCGCTGGCGGAGGCCGTGCTGGTGGGCGTCGCCAACGCGTCCGCCGGGATGCTGATGATGGCCGTCGTCGCGCTCGAGACCGAGGCGGCGGCGCGGCGGTGGCTCGCGCTGGCCCTGGCCGTCTACGTGACGGCCGGCCTCGTCGGCGCCGTGCTGCTGGTGCGTGGTCTGGCTCCTGCAGGTCGCATGAGCGGGCTGGCGATGGGGGTCGGCGCCTGGTTCGCCCGGGCGTTCTCGGCCGACCTCTACGGCTCGCTGGCGCAGTCCGACGTGGCCCTCGCCGCCGCCCGCGACGCCAACGAGGCGAAGAGCGCCTTCCTCGCCACGATGTCGCACGAGCTGCGCACGCCGCTGACGGGCATCCTCGGCCTGCTCGAGCTGCTGCGCGAGGAGGCCGGCGACGAGGGCCGGGTGGCGCTGCAGGACGACCTGGGCAAGATCTGGTCCGCCGCCGACCACCTCCACGGCGTCATCGGCCAGGTGCTCGACCTGTCGAAGATCGAGGCCGGCCGGCTGGAGGTCAGTGGCTGGCGGTGCCGCTCGGCGAGGTGCTCGACCGCGTCGTCGACACGTCGCGGCCCATGGTGGCGCGCAAGGGCAACCGCCTGGACGTGCAGACCGCCGCGCTGCCGCCCGTCCTCTGCACCGACCCCGGACGGCTGCGCCAGGTGCTGCTCAACCTGCTGTCGAACGCGTCGAAGTTCACCGACGTGAGCGCGCGTCATCCAGCGAGCTCATCGTCCACGGCGAGCCCGACCGCGTCCACTTCGCGGTGCGCGACACGGGCATCGGCATCCCCCCCGACCAGCTCGATCAGGTCTTCGAGCCCTACCGCCAGGCCGACGGCACCATCGCCCGCCGCTTCGGCGGCACGGGCCTGGGCCTCGCCATCGCCAGCCGCCCTGGTGAGGATTCTGCTCGGCGGGACGCTCGACGTGCGGAGCGAGGTCGGGCGCGGCACCGCCTTCACGTTCTCGCTCCCCGTTCAGGGCGCCCAGGGGACAGGGCCGCAGCCGGCCGTCGCCCCCTGAAAGGCCCACCGCAGCTTGGTCGACAGGTTGGGCGACGGCGAGCGCCGCAGCTCCCCGCCGAGCTCGGCGCAGCCGCCCAGCATGGCCACGACGCCGTCGGCGGCGATGCGATCGCGCACGGCGGTGACGGCCTCGTCGACCGCGCCCGGCGCCGCCAGCCACTCGGGGCCGCCCGGCACGCAGCCGAGCGCCCAGGCCCCGAACGGCACCCACCCGAGCGTCCGCAGCGCCGGGTTGGTCGGCTCGGGCGCCTCGGCCAGCCGATCGAGCGAGGCGGGCAGGATCTGGTCGACGAGGCTCGCGGCGGCTTCGCGGTCGAGGTCGAGCCGCTCGGCGTCGCGGTCGCGCACCGCCAGCGCCGCAGCGATCGCCTCGCTGCACGGCCTGCCCGCTGCAGAACACGCATCGCCTCCCGCTCGTCGACGACCCGCCGGGCGCGGGCCACCTGGGCCGCGGCCTCGGGCGTCGCGCCTCCACGGCGTCGAGCACCGACCGCACCACGGCCACGTCGGCGTCTGGCCGCTTCGCCTCCTGCGACGCCCACTGCAGCTCGATCCAGTCCACGAGGGTCGAGGCTCGCCCGGCGCGGCCAGCCGCTCGCCCTTCGGCGACAGCTCACCGAGGCCCGCGAACACGAGCTCGTCGCGGAACGCCAGCAGCTCGTCGCCCGGACACGCCGCCGCCGCGGGCACGATCCGCGTCACGTAGGCGGACGGGCCGTCCCACATCGGCGCGAGCTCCCGGTACTGCAGCCGCCACGCCTCGGGCGCCTGGCCGCCCGCCGCCGCGTTCAACCGCTGCAGGCCGGCCTCGCGCGCGCCGGGGACGGCGTCGACCACGAAGCTCGCGCGCGGCAGCAGCTTGCGCATCTCCTGGAACGCCGCGCAGTCGCGGCGCGCCGACAGCGCGAGGAAGCGCAGGGTCAGCATGCTCTGCGTCTCCACGGTCAGCGGCAGCGGCACCGCCGGCGCGGCGAGGCTGTGGGCGAGGACGGCCTCGAGCGTCCACTCGCGCTGCTCCGCCGCGATGGCCGCGTGGTCGACCGGCTCTTCGCGGGACGTCCCGAGGGGACCCGCCCACGCCGCGCACCACCACCACCACATCGCTCCCCCCTTGGGTCGGCCGGGTCAGAACGCCTGGCCGAAGGTCAAGTACAACACGGTAGCGAAGGGGGGATGTTCCGTGCCCCGCAAGCCCGCGAAGTTCGAGAAGAAGTCGTACACCCGCGGCTCGGCACCGCCCTGCTTGCACGTGTAGGCCGGGATGGCGCCGTTCGGCGTGGGCCCGTCGTCCTCCGGATACAGTGGCCGGAAGGAGACGTCCACCCGGAGCGGCCCCGCGACCGTGTTGTAGCGGACGCCCACCCCCGCGGACCAGCGCAGGTCGCTCCCGCGGAGCTCGGCGAGCGAGGGGGCCAGCGCGCCGGCGTCGCCGAAGAAGGCGAAGGTCACGCCGTAGGCCCAGTCGTAGCGCAGCTCGAGGCCCGCCTCGCCCGAGACGTTGCCGCCCTCGGGCAGGTGGTAGCGGACGACGCGCTTCTCCGTGCCCTCGACCTGGCCGCCGAGGCCGAGGAAGCCCGAGCGCTTCGTCACCGTCTGGTAGGTGCACAGCGTCTGGTAGGGGCCGACCTGGTTCTGGCGGAAGCCGCGGATCGAGGTGGCCCCGCCGAGGAAGGCGCGCTCGGGCAGGGGGATCTGCGTGGTGGCGCCGTAGGGGACGATGGCCGTGGCGCGCAGGCGGCCCACGAGCGTGAACGGGAAGTCGCCCCCGGCGCGCAGCGGGACGTAGCGCTTGACCTCGCCCGTGCCGCGGACGAAGCCGTAGCCGCGGTCGGACAGCGGCGCCGCCTCGCGCAGCGACAGGGTCGTGTGGCTGCCGCGGTTCGGCTTGAGCGGGTCGTTGGTCCAGTCGATGGTCAGCAGCTGATCGAGGGCGGTCAGCTCGTACTGGAAGTCGTCGCCGGTGTCGAGGCCGAACAGGCGCTGCTGGCGGGCGGTCTGGGCGTCCCCCAGGTCGCCGATGAAGGTGTAGACCTCGAAGTGGGGCCCGACCCGCAGCTGGATGGCCTCGTCGAAGCGCCAGGTCGCGCCGAGGTCGACGATGGGCCGGCGGTAGGCCCACAGCCCGGTGTAGACGTTCTGCTCGACGGTGCCCTTGAGGTCGAGCGAGGCGCGGCCGCCGACCAGGCGCGGGTAGGAGACGCCGAGGTCGACGCCCCAGGTGGGCAGGCCCGACAGCTCGCCGCCGGCCTGTGGGTCGAGCGTGATGCCCGCGCGCAGGCCGAGCTCCGCGCGGATCAGCTCGTGGAACAGGTTGGTGTGGCGGAGCTTGAGCTGGGCACGCAGCGTGGGCAGGTAGCCGTCGTAGTCGACGCCGCCGCCCAGGCGCAGCGACCGGAACTTGGCCTCGCCGACGTGGACGTTGACGGGGACGGCTTCGGCGGCCGGGTCCGACAGGTCGGGGTCGACGGTGACGATGGCGAACGTGCCGAGGCCGAACAGGGCGCGCTGAGCGCGCTCCAGGGCCTCGCGGGAGTAGGGGGCGCCGGGCTCCAGGTCGGCCGCCTGGCGCACGAAGCGCTCGGGGACCTTCTCCGTGCCCTCGACGGTGACGTCGCCGAAGCGGGCGAGGATCCCCTCCTGGGCCGACAGCGTGGCGTCGACCACCCGGGCCTCGGGGCGGGCGTCCACGGCGAGGTCGACCGTCGCGTAGGGGCGGGCGTGGTCGTGCAGCGCGCGCTCGAGGGCGGCGCGGGTGTCCTCGACGAGCTCGAGGTCGAACGGATCCCCGGGGCGGATCGGGGCTTCGCGGAGGGTGGCGTTCTTCAGGGCCTGCAGGGCGGGCGGCAGGCCTTCGACGTCGAGGGCGCGCAGGGTGGAGCGGTCGCCCGGGCGCACGAGGCCGTGGATGTCGTAGACGGGGGCGAGCCGGCGGGTGGCGCGGCGGACCTGCTCGAGCGACCAGCCCTCGACGCGCGCGTCGAACCAGCCGTGGTGGGCGTACCAGACCTCGAGGCGGTAGGCGTCGCGGACGAGGCGCTCGGGGTCGAGCGTGCGCGGGTCGACGGTGTAGAGGAACGGCCAGACGAGCACGCCCCAGCGGGAGTGCGGCTGCTGCATCTGCTGGCGCAGCTGGTAGTCGTTGTGGCCGCTGAAGACGCCGCCGTTGCCGGCGAAGTCGACGTGGCGGACGATGTCACCCTCGGCGCGGTGGCGGGCGGTGGCGCAGGCGAGGAGGAGGGGGAGGAAGAGCACGGGCCGAACTAATTACCATGGCGGGCGGGGGAACGGGCGGTGATGGTCTGCTCCGGAGCGGTCGTCGCGGCCGTCCTCGCCGATGCACCCCCCGCCCCTCCCTGCAGTACGAACGAACGAACGACGCGGCCGGCGAGCCTTGGGGCGCCGCGCTGCGGTCCTGGCGCGGGGCGGGCGGGTGCATCGATCCTCACGTGGTCAGCCAGGCGTCGAGCACGAGCAGGGCCCACAGCCGGTTCCCCGCCGCGTTCGAGCGCTGCACGTCGGCCCGCAGCGCGCCGATCGCCTCGGGCCGCCACAGCCCCAGCGGATCCCGCCGCAGCCGCTCCACGCGCTCCTCGAGGAACAGGCGGCCCGGGCCGTGCAGCCAGTCGCCGACCAGCGTGGGGACGCCGCGCTTGGGCCGGTCGACGAGGACCTCGGGCAGCTCGCCGCGCAGCAGCGCCCGCAGCGGCCAGCGCGTGTGCAGCGACCCGCCCACCCGACGCAGCTTGCTCGCGCCGGGCACCGCCGCGGCCGCCTGGACGACCTCGCGATCGAGCAGCGGGAAGCGCACGTCGAGGCCGCTCGCCGCCGCGGCGCGGTCGGCGCGGGCCAGGCTCGCCTCCACCAGCGACGAGCGCAGGAAGCCGTGCAGCGCGGTGTTGACGGGGTCGGTCGCCAGGTCGGCGTAGAACGGGCGCAGCACCTCCTGGCGGATCCCCGGCCGCACCAGGGCCGGATCGCGCAGCAGCGCGCCGCGGCCGGCGGCGTCGAACAGGTTGGCCCCGCCGATGCCGAGCTGCAGCACGTAGCGGTCGAGCGGCACGCTCCAGCGGCGCGCGCGGCTCGCCAGCGGGCCGTGGCGCAGCGCGGCGCGGACGGGCGCGGGCAGGCGCTGGAACCACCGGGCGAGCGCCACCGAGCGGCCCAGGCCGTCGAGCATGCGGCCGCCGAAGAGCTCCTCGCCGCCGTCGCCGGCCAGCGCGACCCGCACGGTCCGGCGCGCCTCGCGCGACAGGGCCCGCAGCAGGCCCCCGCCGCCCAGCGCGACGGGCTGGCCGAGCGAGGCGACCCAGGCGTCGAAGGTGGACGCGATCTGGGCGCTGCCCACGACCACCTCGTGGTGCTCGATGCCGAGCAGCTGGGCGACGCGTCCCGCGAACGGGGCCTCGGGGTGAGGATCCTCGGCGAAGGAGACGGTGAAGCCCGGCAGGTGCAGGTGGCTGCGGCGCGCGGCGGCCGCGATGGCCGAGGAGCCGAGCCCGCCCGAGAGGAACAGGCCGGTGGGCACGCCGAAGGGCACGCGCTTGCGCACGGCGGCGTCGACGTGGGCCTGCAGCGCCGCGATGAGCTCGCCCTCGCGCGGGCGGGCGGCGCCGGCGGGGGCGTACCGGATCTTCCAGTACGGGCGGGTGCGCACGCCGTCGGCGTCGGCGAGGAGCACGTGGCCGGGCGGCACCTGGTGCACGTCGCGCAGCAGCGTGCGCGGGGCGTGGACCACGCCGAAGGACAGGTACTCGGCGAGGCGATCGAGCGCGGGGTCACGCGAGACCCAGTCGAGCGGCAGCAGCCCGGCCACCTCGGAGGCGAACGCGACGCGGCCGGTGCGCGCGGCGTAGTGGAGGGGGCGGACGCCGAGCCGGTCGCGCCCGAGCGTGAGCACCCGCGCCCGGCGGTCCCACACGGCGAAGGCGAACTCGCCGTCGAGGCGGTGCAGCGCGTCGGCGCCCCAGCGGCGGAAGGCGAGGAGCAGCGCTTCCGTGTCGGTGAGCGGCTCGTGGCGGCCGACCTGGTGCAGCAGCGACTCGTGGTCGTAGATCCAGCCGTCGAGCAGCACCACGAGGTCGCCGTCGACCAGCGGCTGCGGCGCGGCCGGCGCGGTGCGCAGCTGGCGGCGGCGGTGCGCGAGGGCGGCCGGGCCTTCGGCCCAGGCGCCGTGGCCGTCGGGGCCGCGCCGCGCCAGGCGGGCGGCCATCTGCTCGGCCGTGGCGAGGGGTGGGGCGTCTCCGCGGAAGTGGACGAGCCCGGCGAGCGCCCCCATCAGCGCCGACCGCGGCCGACGCGGCGCTTGCCCGGCGGCGGGCCCTGCCGCGGCGGGCCACCGCCGCGCGGCGCGGCTGCCCCGACGCGGCCTGGGCCTTCGGCAGGTAGGCACGGCGCGGCGCGATCGCCCAGGGGGCGCCGGCGACGGCCATGTTGTGCAGCCCGAGCGCCAGGACGAAGGCCAACAGCCCGACGCCCAGCGCCTGGGGGTGGTGGTGGGGACGACGACGGCGCCGTCGGGGGCGGAGACGACGGCGTGGAGCGCGAAGCGGCGCTTGCGGGCGACGGGCGCGTCGTCGGGGATCGTGGGGAGCCCCTCGGCGGCGATGGGCAGGTGCAGCGCCTCGACCGTGGCGGCGGGCCAGCGGCGCTCGAAGGCGCTGCCGTCGTCGGTGAGGAGGACGACGCGGACGGCGGCGTCGCCGGGCTCCGAGGGCGGCGGGCGACGGCGCGGGCCTCCCAGCTCGCCGCGCCGTCGCTGGCGAGGAGGGTCGCGAGGATGCCGATGGGGAGTGCCACGGCGAGGAGGAACAGGAGGAGGGCGCGCAGCATGGCGGTGTCTAACCGCCCTCCCCTCGCCGGCCCCTGGCCCGCGCTCGCGTGGACTCGCACCCGACAGGCGGCGCGCCAATGCCACGCGCCCGACACGCCGAGCTTCCGGGACACCGATGCGAGCTGGTTCGCGACGGTGCGCAGGGCCGTGCCGCGGGCGGCGGCGATGTCCGCGTTGGACAGGCCCTGCAAGGCCAGCGCGACCACCGAGCGCTCCGCTGCGGTCAACGGGGCCCAGGGTCGTCGCCGTCGGCGTCGGCGTCGAACACGAAGACGCAGTAGGTGCCGTCGAGGTCCCAGCACTCGAGGTCGGGCGGCGGCTGGTCGTCGTCGCGGGTCACGGCGCCAGGCCCCGCGCGAGCTGCACGCGGCTCGCCAGGCCCCGCTTGTCGAGGATGGCGCGGACGACGCCCGACACCGTGGACGGCGCGAGGCCGAGGGCGTGGGCGATCTCCTTGTTGGAGCGCCCCTGCGCGACGAGGCGTGCCACCTGGCGCTCGCGGGCGGTGAGCGGCGCGCGGCGGACCAGCACGAAGCGCTTGCCGTCGGTGTCGACCTGGTCGAGGACGAGCCAGCCCTCGCGCACGGCGTCGCGCCAGGCGTCGACGGCGTCGGGGCCGGCGGCGGGGTCGGAGCGGAGGTGGGCGACGCGGGCGGCGGCGGCCACGGCGGCGGCGCGGTCGCGCGCCAGGGCGGGCGGCAGGTCGACGGGGCGGAGGCGGGCGTCGAGGCGGACGGCCGGCGCGGCGTCGGCGCGGGCGCGGGCGGCGAGCTGGAGGTGGGCGGCGAGGGTGCGGCGGGCGGAGAGGTCCGCGAGGGGGCGGGAGCGGCCGGGGAAGACGAAGTGGAAGCCCTGGTCGAGGCCGAGGCGCAGCTGGAAGCCGAAGATGTCGTCGAAGCCGAGCAGCGCCCGGGTGGCGGCGAAGAACGCGCGGATGGTTCCGCCGTCGTTGCCGGGTGCCACCTCGGAGATCCAGCAGGCGCGCGGGATGTTGCGGAGCAGCGCGACCAGCGGCTCGCGCTCGATGGCGAGCGCAGAGGCCACGGGGAGGTGCGCGAGCTCGGCTTCGAACCCGTGCGACACGACGTGGGTGAACGGCGCCTCGCGTCGGACGTCGTAGGCGTACCCGATGACGCCGAACCCCAGCGCCAGCGGCGGTGCCAGCGCCTCCGACACCCCGCGGATCCACCCCGCCTCGTCGCGCCCGAGGTCGTACGCCGCCTCCAGGACGTGGAGCCACTCCGCCGCCACCCGATCCTCGCTGATCCACGCACCACACCACAGCCGCGCCCCGCGATCAAGGCGCGGCCGAGACCCAAGCCGCCGCCCGCGTTAGCCCCACCGCCGAGGAGCCCGCTCTGCCGTCGTCTTCCGCCGATCCGATCCGCGTCCTCGAGGCCGCCTACGCCCTCGACCGCCCGTTGACGATCTGGCTCAGCGAGGTCGCCGCGGCGCTCCGTCCGCTCGTGGACCACGGCTTCGGCGTCCTCGCCTATCAGGTGGACCACACCGCAGCCCAGCGCTTCGCCCACGTCGTCAGCGCCGGCGCCCGGGTCGACCCGCTCCTGCGCTCCGTCCCCTACCTGCCGCCCGCGCTGTTCCGCGCCATCTACACCGACATCCCGCGCCTGACCTGGGCGGCCGACCACGTGATCCGCACCGCCACCCGCCACGCGCTCGACCCGTCGCCGTTCCTGGCCGTGGCCGCCCGCGACTACGGCTACGACGACATCCTCGCCCTCAGCGTCCCCCTGGGCGACGGCCCCGTCCTCCAGCTCACCGCCCCCGGCCCCCGCCGGCCGCTGCCGGCCGTCGAGCGCCGCCTCCTCCTCGACCTGTGCGGCCACCTGCAGGCGGCCGTGCACCTGCGCCGCCGCGCCCGCACCGAGGCCGTGCTCGACCCCGCCGGCCGCCTGCTCCACGCCGAGGGCGACGCCCGCGCCGCAGACGCGCGCGCCGCGCTCTCCGACGCCGTCCGCCGCACCGAGACCGCCCGAGGCCGCCTCCGCCGCACGGCCCCCGCCGAGGCCGCCGCGCTGTGGGACCCCGTCGTCGCGGGCCGCTGGACCGTGGTGGAGCAGTTCGACGTCGACGGCAAGCGCTTCCTGCTGGCCCGCCGCCCCACCGGCCTCACGCCGCGCGAGCAGCAGGTCACGGCGCTCGTCGCGAGCGGCGCGAGCAACAAGGAGATCGCCCACGCGCTCGGCCTCGCGCCGTCCACCGTCTCGGGCGCGCTGCGGGCGGCGCTGCGCAAGCTCGGCCTGCGCCACCGCCTCGAGCTCGTCCGCTGAGACCCGCGACGACCCGCTGCTGGGCGGCGCCGGCGCCGGCTCGGCGTCCTCGGCGTCCGCCTCCTCGGCCTTCGGCCCGGGCAGCGGCGCCTCGATCAGCGCGTCGCGCTTCTCCTTGTCGTCGGCCGCCTTCGCCTGCTTCTTGAAGTAGCCGCGCAGCAGGAAGTTGTGCTGCGCCGCCTCGAGGTCCTCGTTGAGCGTCTCGGTGCCGTCGGTCAGGTTCGACAGCACCTCCTTGAGGTCCGCCCCGGCCTGCTCGTCGTGGAGCAGCGCGCCGATCGGCGCCTCGGGGTTGTGCACGCCCTCCTCGATCCCGCCGACGATCCGCTGGGCGTCGTCTGCCGCGCTGCCGAGCTTGCCGACGGCGGTGGTGAGCGTGGCATAGGTCTCGCGGTCGGTCACGATCTGGTGCGGCAGCGTGCCCGGCTGGTTGAGCTTGCTCGAGAAGCTCGCCAGGTTCGCCGACATGACCTGCGCGTCGCCCGCGGCGCCCTGGAGCCCGCCGATGGTGTCCTTGAGGTCGCTGTAGAGCGCGTCGTCGGACAGCAGCCGCCCGATGTTCCCCTCGCCCCGCGCGATCTGGCTGGTCACCTGCTTGAGGTCGCCGGTGATCTGCAGCAGGTTCTCGTTGTTCTTCTGGGCCATCGCCATCATGTCGCCCAGCGCGACCTCGTTGCCGACCTCCAGCACGTCGCCGTCGGCCAGGACCTCGCCGCCCGTCGTGCCCTCGTAGAGGACCACGATGCGGTTGCCGATGAGCCCGTCGCTGCTGAGCTTGGCCAGCGCGTCGTCCGGCACGAAGGCCGCGGCTTCGGCGTCGAGCCCCATGACGACCTTGACCTGGGCCTGCGGCGCGAGCTCGACCCGCTTCACCGTGCCGACGGGCACGCCGGAGAACCAGATCTTGTCGCCCGCCTTGAGCCGCCCACGTCGGCGAAGGTCGCGCTGACGTAGATGCGCCGGCTGAAGGCATCGTTCAGGCCGCCGATCGTGAGCACGCCCGCCACCAGGATGGCGAGGCCGATCGTCACGAACAGCCCGACGATCACCGCCTGTCGGTTGTTGGAAGCGTCGCTCATGGGTTCGCCTCTCGAGACACGAAGTTGTAGTCGTAGAAAGCACGGATCCGCGGGTCGGGCGAGGCGAAGACCTCGTCGAACGTCCCCACGCGCAGGACCTCGCCGTCGACCAGCATGGCGACGCGATCGCCCGTGGTCCGCGCGCAGGTGAGGTCGTGCGTGATGATGATCGAGCTCGTGTGGTACTGCTCGCGCACCTGCAGGATGAGGTCGTTGATCTCGGCGCTGGTGGTCGGATCGAGCCCGGCGGTGGGCTCGTCGTACAGCACGATCTCGGGCTCGAGGATCAGCGTGCGCGCGATGCCGATGCGCTTGCGCTGCCCGCCCGACAGCTCCGACGGCATCTGCTTCCCGCTGTTCCCGAGGCCGACCGCCACGAGCGCCTTCTGGACCCGGTCGTCGAGCTCGCTGCGCCCCAGCTCCCGCCGGTTCATCGACAGCGGGAAGCGCAGGTTCTCGGCCACGGTCATGCTGTCGTACAGCGCGGCGTGCTGGAAGCTGAAGCCGACCCGCACCCGCAGCTTGTCGAGGTCGCGCGGCTTGAGCTGGTGCACCTTCTCGCCCAGCACCACGACCTCGCCCTGGTCGGGGGTCAACAGGCCGATGACGATCTTGATGAGCACGGACTTGCCGGTGCCCGACTTGCCGAGGACCACGAGGTTCTCGGCGCGGTAGAGGTCGAGGTCGACCCCGCGCAGCACCTGCAGGTCGCCGAAGGCCTTGTACAGGCCACGGATGTGGATCACCGACTCGGGGGGTCGCTCGCGCCGGCCCATCAACCCCCCCGGATCCAGCTGATGATCTGCACCACGAAGACCTCCTCGAGGAACACCACCAGCATCGACTGCACCACCGCGGCGTTCGCCGCCCGCCCCACGCCCTCGGTGCCGCGCGTGGTCCGGAAGCCTGAGTAGCAGGCGATGATGCCGATGGTGAACCCGAACAGGATCGCGCGCACGACCGCGGCCCACAGGTCCAGGAACTCGATCGTCGAGAACCCGTTCTGCAGGAACGCCGCGAAGCTCGTGCCCTCCTTGCCGTGGATGTTCAGGTAGGCGCCGATCAGGCCCACGAAGCCGAAGTACATCGTGAGCATCGGCAGCATCGTCGTGGTCGCGAGCGTGCGGGTGACCACGAGGAACTTGTACGGGTTGATCGCCGAGACCTCCATGGCCTCGATCTGCTCGGTCACCTTCATCGAGCCGAGCTCGGCGCCGATGCTCGACGACACCTTGCCCGCGGCCACGAGCGCGGTCACGAGCGGCGCCAGCGAGCGCACCATCGCGATCGTGATGAGGGAAGGCAGCCACGACGCCGCGCCGAACGCCTCGAGCGACGGGCGGGACTGCTTGGTGAAGACGATGCCGGTGATGAGGCCCGTCAGCGTGATGAGCGGGAGCGTGCGCCAGCCGACCTCGTAGCACTGCCGGATCACCTCGCGCGCGTGGAGCGGCCGCCGGACGACGTTGACGAAGAACCGCCCGACGAAGGAGGCGGTCTGGTGGACGCGGAGGAAGAACGCGTCGATCCGGCGGGTGAACAGGGGGCGGGGCTGGGTCATGCAAGCTCGCCGGCCGTGACGATGACGGCCGCCACCCCCTGCATATGCACCGCCCCCGGGGGGTGACCAGGCCCGTCACCGCCTGTCAGGGACGACGCCGCTCAGTCCTCGGGCTGGAGCATCACGTCGACCGACAGCCAGTCGCCGCGGCCCGCCTCCACCGGCTCGGCGCCGTGGAACGTGGCAGCGCCCTGCGGGTCGCGCCCCAGCGCCGTGAGGACGTAGCTGCCGGCCTCGATCTCGCCGAGGTCCGCGGCGCTGTCGTCGCACGGGACCTCGGTGGAGGCGCGGATCACGTCGTTGTCGTCGAACAGGTCGAACTGCAGGGTCGCGACGCCGTTGGCCGCGCACAGCCGGCCGTTCTCGAAGAACCACGTGGCGCGGATCCCCGCGGGCATCGCCTCGAGCACCACGGTGGGGACGGTGGTGACCTCGCCGCGGTCGACGACGATCTTCTCGACGTCGGCCTCGTAGCGGGCGATCCCGTCGACGTCGAGGCCGCGCAGCGTGAGCCGGTGCTTGCCGCTCGCGGCGTCGAGCAGGGCGCCCTCGTCGGCGCAGGGGGCCTCGGTGACCGCGCCGTCGACGTCGATGGCGACAGTGGTGACGCCGGCGGCCTCGCACCCGGCCGAGCCGAGGCGCCAGGTCACGTCGATCTGCCCCATCGGGGGCGGCGCCGTGTAGGCGCCCGTGTCGGAGGTCCAGGTGGAGTCGTAGTCGTCGCGGTAGACGACGCAGCCGGTGGTGTACAGCAGGGGCAGGGCGAGCAGGGTCATCATCCCTCCAATCGCCCCTGGGACACCGGGGTCGCCCGGCCGTGTCACCGGCGGCCCGTCACCCCCCGCAATCCCAGACCGTCCCCGAGGTGAGCGTGGCGTCCGGCTCCCCGTCGTCGTCGTAGTCGAGGAACCAGAGCTCCTGCGTGGGCCGGCCGGCCTCGTCGCGGAGGATCGCCCAGGTCGCGCCGGTGTACAGCGCGCCCGCGCTGGTCGAGCGGTAGGTGCCGCTGTCGGGCTGGTCGTCGCCGTCGAGGAAGTCGTAGGTCCAGACGATGGTGTCGTCGATCCGCGCGGCGTCGAACGCCTCCCAGCGGACCCGGTGCCCGGCGTCGTCGTACTCGTAGAGGTCGAAGCGCTCGTAGCCGCCGTCGACGGCTTCGTCCTCGGTGTACTGCAGGAGCAGATCGCCGTCCCAGGTGGCCTCGGCCAGCCACTCGACGGACCCGTCGAGCCCGTCGTCGCGCGTGATCTCGGTGTTGTGGCCGCCCTCGTCGTAGGTGAAGGCGAAGCGGGAGTCGAAGGACCCGTCGGCGCCGAAGTCGTAGCGCTCCTCCAGGACCAGGCCGCCCTCGCTGTCGAACTCGGAGCGATCGTCGACGGTGCCGTCGCCGTCGACGTCGTGCTCCCACAGCACCACGTCGGCGCCGTCCCAGGTGTAGACCTCGCGCTCGTCGACCGTGCCGTCGATGGCGAGGTCGACGACGTACTCCTCGTAGTCGCCGTCGGGCCGACGCACCCAGGTCTGCAGGAAGTCGGTGCCGGGTCCCTCGAGGACGTACTCGCGGGAGACGAGGGAGCCGAACGCGTCGTAGGCGAGGGTCTCGACCCAGCTGTCGTTGCGGGAGGGGTTCCAGGTGTTGGTCTCGGTCGCGACGCAGCCCGCGCGCGGATCGAGCGGCAGCGACGGCAGATCGGGCGGCGCCCCCGCCTTGCACCCCAGCGCGAGCGCCCCGAGCCACGCGATCCTGCGCATCCGCCCTCCGGGGCACGAAGGTAGCACAACGGAGGGCGAGCCCGCGATGCCCCGATTAGGGGATCTCGATGATCTCGCTGCGCCCCCTCCCCCGCCTGCTCGTCGGCACCGCCTCGGCTGCGGGGGCGTGGTGACGCTCGCGCTCGTGGCCGCGCTGGCCGGCGCGGCGTGGGTGGGCACGGGCCGCGGCGAGGCGTGGACGCAGCGCAAGCTCGAGCAGGCCGTGTCGGGGCTCACCGAGGGCGGGCAGCTGCACATCGGCTCGCTCGAGCTGGGCGCAGCGGGATCGAGCTGCGCGGCCTGTCGCTCGACGACGCCGCCGGGCGGCCGCTGGTGGCCATCGACCAGCTGGTGGCCGACTGGCGGCTGCTCGGGCTGCTCGACCGCACCGTCGAGCTGCCGGCCGTGCGCGCCGTCGGGGTCCGGCTCGAACTGCACACCGACACGGACGGCGTGCTCGACCTGGTGCGCCTGTTCGGCGGCCCGTCCGACACCCTCCACCGAGCCGTTCCGGCTGCCGGTCGGGCTCGAGCTGCCCGACGTCGACGTGCAGTCGCTCGACCTGCGTCTCGACCTCGGCAGCGGGCGGCGTCTTCGAGGTGGCCGGGGTCGACGCGCACTTCGGGCTGCACGGCCGGGGCGAGCAGCTCACCGTCGAGGGCGCAGAGCTCGCCGGCCTCGTGGCGCAGCCCGGGCCGGTGCCCGTGCGGGTGACCGGCGGCGTGGGCTACGGCCCCGAGGGCGTCTCGCTGCGCCAGGTGGCGGTGGAGGCGCCGGGGAGCCGCGCCGTCCTCGACGGGCAGTACGGCGAGCACGTCGCGCTCGACCTCACCCTCGCCTCGCTGCAGGGCGAGGCGCTCGATCCGCTCACCGGAGGGCTCGGGCTGCGGGGCAGCTGGCAGGGCCGGGCGTCGGCCCGCGGCGACGGCGCCGAGGTGCAGCTCTCGGCGGCGCTGGAGGGCGGCGAGGCCGGCGGGGTGTCGCTCACGGGCCAGCTCGACCGCGAGGCGTCGCCGGTGGCGTGGACCGCCGTGGCGAGCCTCGACGGGTGGCACCTCGACGCGCTGCTCGCCACGGTCACCGAGCCCGTGGTGCTGGGCGGCTCGCTCACGGCCTGGGGCAGCGGCACGTCGCTGTCGTCGGCCGCGGTCGACGGCCGGTGGCGCGGCGGCGCGCAGACGCTGTGGGGCCAGCCGGTCGACGCCGTCGACGCGCCGTTCCGGCTGGAGGGCGGCGTGCTGTCGCTGGCCGACGCGTCGCTGCAGGGATCGTCGGCGACCTGCGGATCGGCGGGACGGTCGACCTCGCCGGCGGCCCGCTCGAAGTCCACGTCGCGGGCGGGCTCGACAAGGACCGGCTGGCGGCGCTGGGCGGCGACGGGCTGCTGCGCGACGGCACGGTCGACGCGCGGATCCGCGGCGACCTGCGCGCCGAGGCGCCCATCGTCGTCGACGGGGTGGTGCGGTACGCGCCGTTCGCCTACGCCGGCCTGGCCACGCTCGCCGCGCTGGACGCGCCGTTCACGGTGCAGGTCGACGGCGGCCGGGTCGCGGGCACGGTCGACGTGGTCGGGCGCGGGCTCGACGCCGCGGGCGCCACCGTCGCGCGGGTCGACGCCTCCGGGCTGCGCCTGCGGGTCGACGGCGCCGACGTGACCGTCGACGGCCCGCTGTCGCTCGGCGGCGTGGACTGGGGCGGGTTCGCCACCGCCGAGGCCGCCACCGTCGACCTGGCCTACGCCAGGCGCGGCGCCCACCAGGCGGTCGACGCCGCGGTGGCCCTGCAGGGCTACACGCTCGCCGACCGGCCCGGCACCGACGGCACCGTCCAGGTCACGATGCGCGACCAGGACCTGCGCTTCGACGTGGGGCTCGACGACTGCGTGGGCGACTGCCGGCGCGTGCTGACCACCGCCGGGGCCTACGACCTCGACGCCGCCTCGCTCGCGCTCGACACCCTGTCGTGGGCGCCCACCGCGCGCACCACCTGGCGCGCCGTCGGCCCCGCCACCCTGCGCCTGACCGACGGCGGCGTGGCCGACACCCGCCTCATGCTGTCGAGCGAGCTCGGCACCGTCGCCGTCACCGGCGCGTTCGGCACCAGCGGGCCGCTCGACGGGCGGGTGCAGCTGGCGGGGTTCCAGGTCGACCACCTCGCCGAGCTCTACCCGGAGCAGGTCGGCGCCGCCGGCGGCACGCTCGACGCCGTGATCTCGCTGCAGGGCGACGCCGCGGCGCCCGTGGTCGACGCCCGCATCGACGCGCGGGGCCTGTTCCTCGAAGACACGCTGCGCTGGCTCGACGTGACGGGCACGGCCCGGCTCGAGGGCGGCCAGCTGCGCCCCGACCTGCGGCTCGGGGTCGCGGGCGAGCCGCTGGCCGTGGTGAGCGGCGCGGTGCCGGTCTCGGGCGGCCTATCGTCGCTGGCCCTCGACCTCGACGCGCCGGTCGACCTCGACGTGGCGCTCGTCCCCGGCGACACCGCCCGCCTCGTGCACCTCTCGCCCTCGCTCGACGGCACCGACCTCCCCACGGGCCGGCTGTCGGCCTCGCTGCAGGCCACCGACACCCTCGGCGACCCGCTGCTGCACGTCGCCGGGGTGACCGAGCTCGACGTGCCCGGCTGGCGGGCGCCCGGCCGGGTCGAGCTCGACGTGACGCGCCGCGCGAGCGACCTCGCGTTCTCGGCCGATCTGCGCCAGGGGCTCGCCACCCGCGCCACCGTCTCGGGCAGCGGCCAGACCCGGCTCGGCGAGATCGTGGCGAGCCTGCTCCGCGGCGAGGAGGGGCCCGACCCGAGCGACCCGGCGGTGCTGCTGTCCGACATGGACGTGTCGGCGGCGCTGGTGGGGGTGCCCGTCGAGAGCCTGGCCGCCCTGACCGACGCGCCCGTCGCGCTCGACGGCGACCTC
This sequence comes from Myxococcota bacterium, assembly GCA_041389545.1. GTDB lineage: Bacteria > Myxococcota_A > UBA796 > UBA796 > JACKER01. Next base: position 71,467 of record JAWKRQ010000045.1, read on the forward strand.
GTCGGCGGGGTGCGCTTCACCGGCTCGCCCGTCACGCCGGTGGTCGACGGCGCGATCCAGTGGCTCGATCCCGTCGTCGGCGGCACCCACGTCGACGGCGCCTACCTCGCCTTCGTCCCCGGCGCAGACGAGACCTACGACCTCGACGTGGCCGTCACCTTCCCCGAGGGCGGGCGGCTGCAGGTACAGGGGCCGGTGCCCGTCGCGCTCGACCTGTCGCAGCCCGTGGAGGCCTGGCCCCGCGGCGACCTGGAGCTCGCGGTGCGGGGCCAGGGCATCCCGCTCGGCGCGCTGACCGCGTTCGACCCGCGCCTGCGCGCGACGCGCGGCGTGGTCGCGGTCAACGGCCGGGTCGGCGGCTCGGTCTTCGCGCCGGCGCCCGCCGTCACCGCGCGAGTCACCGACGGCGCCGTCGTGGTGCGCGACCTCGGCATCACCGCCGAAGACATCGACGTGCTCGCCGCCATCGGCGCCGAGGGCGTCGCGCTCGACCACGCCGACCTGGTGCTGCTGCCCACCCGCCGCCTGCAGGGCATCGAGGCGGGCGCCAGCGCGCGGCCGCGCGTCCACGTCACGGGCACCACCACCCTGCGGGACTGGGCGCCCGACGCCGTCGACGCCGAGGTCACGCTCTCCGACGGCCCGTGGCTCGCCTCCACCGAGGCCACCACCCTGCGCGCCGACGGCGCGATCGCCGTGCAGGGCAGCTGGCCCCGCCTGCGCGCCACCGGCGACCTCGACGTGGTCTACGGGCGGCTGCAGCTCGACGCCTCCGTCCTCGCCGACGACACGCCGCTGCGCCTCGACCCGGCGCTCACCGTCCACCGGGGCGAGGTCCCGCCCGTCGTGCCGCCGCCGGTCGAGCCCCGCTCTACGCCGACTTCGACGTCGACATCGACGTCGACCTCAACCGGAACCTCGAGCTGTCCATGGCGGTGCCGTTCGTCGACGACCTCGGCGAGGTCGGTGCGGCGCTGTCGTCGGCCGACCTGTCGGCGCGGCTCGGCGGGCAGCTGCACGTCGAGATGGCGAACCAGCAGCCCACGCTGGTGGGCGAGGTCGACGTGGTCGAGGGCAAGGTCCGGGTGCTGCGCAGCAGCCTCGCGCTCGAGGAGAGCACCATCTCCTTCGCCGGCGGCGACCCCTACGCCGACGCGAGCCTCGACCTGTCCGGCGTGATGTCCGTGGAGGGCGGCGACCTCGAGCTGTCGATCCGCGGCCCGCTGGCGGCGCCCACCTTCTCCACCCGCTCCGACGCCTTCCCCGACGAGGCCGAGCAGTGGACCATCCTGCTCACGGGCCAGTCGCCCGAGGAGCTCACCTCGGGCCAGGCACAGGGCGCGGCGCAGGCGCTGGCGGGGCTGTTCGTGAACAGCCTGCTCGGCGGCCAGTCGCTCGGCACGCTCTCGGTCGAGCCCGACAACAGCGTGCGCCTCGGCGTGCCGGTCACCCCGAAGCTCTACGCCACCTCGACGTTCGCGCCCTTCGCCCAGCTCGACGAGAACGCGCTGTCGCTCGAGCTCGAGTGGTCGCTCGGCCGTCGGATGGTCTGGTCGGCCGGCGTGGGCGACCAGGTCCAGTGGGGCGACCTGTTCTGGGAGATCCGCTTGACGTCGCGAGCGCGGCGGGAGGCCGCCGCGCTCGCTCGTCGAGGGCGCCTCGGCCGCGCGGCTCAGCCGCCCGGCGTGGGCACGTTCTCGGGGTTCCCGCAGTAGCAGCGGTCGCCGCTGCCGGTGGGCGGATCGCCCCAGGAGCACGTGTCGCCGTTCTCGATCTTCTGGTCGTTCTCGTCGTTGCAGAAGGCGCCCATGCGGCGATCGGGGTTGCAGAAGTCGGCCTCGAACTCGACCGACCCCTCCCAGATGCGGCCGGCGTCGTTCACGGCGTCCCAGCCGTAGAACGGGCCGATCTCGTTGCCCTTCGGGGTGAGCGACTCGCCCTGGATGATGCACTCGTCCTGCAGCGCGCTGGAGGTGCCGCGGCCGTAGACCTCGCGGATGTCGTTGCAGCTGCCGTTGGCGATGAAGAAGCCGAACGACAGGCGATCGTCGTCGAGCGGGGTCGACCAGGTGCGGAGCAGGATCGTGTAGGCGATGCCGGCGTCGGTGGCCGATCGTGCAGTACTCGGGCGCGCCGCGCCCGGCGAACTGGTTGCCGTCGAACAGCGCGGCCTGGTTCGGGCACTCCGCGAGCGAGATGGGCACCTGGTTGCCGAGGCTGTCCTCGTAGTCGACGACGAAGTCGCCGATCTTCGTGCCCGGCGAGCCCGTGTAGTACACCGACAGGCCGGCCAGCAGGTCGAGGTCGCCGTCGTCGAACACGTTGTCGGGGTAGTTGTACTTCCGCGACGCGTCGGTGCTCCGCTGCGCGATCGCATCGGACCAGTAGGTGGTCTCGGGGTCGACCCAGATGCAGATCGCGCCGCCGGTGCCCAGGAAGTCGATGGTCGCCCCGCCGTAGTCGCTCTTGAGCGGCGCGCCGATCTCGGCGTACAGGGTGGCGGCCCTCACGTCTTCGGGGCTCGTGATGTCGGCCGGCACGATCAGCCCGCCGTCTTCCGCGTTGAGGATGCGGATGTCGTCGATGTTGTCTTCGCCGGCGAACAGGAAGTTGCCGCTGTAGTCGCAGCCGCCGACCAGGGCCAGCGCTGCGAGCGAGAGGAGCCGATGGGGGTTCGTCATCACTGCACCGCGAAGTCGAGGTAGATGTCGGGCTCGGCGTACTTGTCGTTCCACTGGTAGGGCTCGGAGGCCACCCAGTCGTCGTTCGTGATGTACGTCGACGGGAAGTTCAGCAGCGTGGGGAACGCGGCGCCACCCGTGAAGTTGGCGTTGTACTCCTGGTTCCGGTACCCGAGCGTGGGGTTGCACGTGGAGTACTGGAACGAGGACTTCGACGGGGCGTCCATCCAGCCCCACAGCGAGAAGCCCGGGCAGTCGCGGCCGGGCTCGCAGCCCTCGGCCGACTGGTCCCAGAACATCTCCTGCTGATAGATCTCGAAGTCGCCGACGTAGGCGTGCTCCGCCTCGTCGTAGACGAAGTCGAGGTCCTTGTCGTCGATCACGTCGTCGCCGTTGCGATCCTCGTAGGCCGTGATCCGGACTTCGTCGTCGGTGTTGACGTTCAGCAGGTCGTAGCAGGCCTGGGCGAGGAACTCACCGCTGTTCACCTCGGCGCCCGAGGCGTCGAGGATGGGCTGCTCGATGTAGCGGAACCACTCGACGATCTCCTGGTAGTCCAGGAAGCGGCCGCTCACGACCTTGCACCGCAGGAACTCGAAGCAGGCGAACCGGAGGTCGCCCACGGTGGTGCCACCGTAGGGGTAGGTGTCGCCCGGCACGTCTTCCCGGAACTGCGGACCGATCTCCGGGTGGGGGTAGCGCTCGAGCACGTTGGCCGGCTCGACCGACGGGAACAACCCGAGGTAGACGGGGCCGAGCAGCTTGATGTCGGTGATGGTCTGCTCGGTGCCGTCGCCCAGCACCAGGGTGCGGGTCACGGCCTCCTCGGGGACGATGACCCGGCCGCGCAGGTTCGCGATCTCCAGGCCCTCGTCGTAGACGCAGCCCCCGAGGGCGGCACCGGCCACAGCCAGCGCCACGGCCGCAGCCCCAGCGCGCGTCGCTCTGATCGTACGGTAAACCATGGTCTCCTCGGAGGGCATCAGAACTTGTAGCCGATGGCGCCCTGCAGCTGCAGGGGGTCCTGTCGCTGGCTGGTGACCAGTCGGTTCTGGGTGTCGATGAGGCCCGCGTAGACGAACTCGGGCGAGCGGTTGTTGAAGAGGTTCAACGCCTCGAGGCGCACGAAGATCTGGCCCTTCCGCACGTCGATGTTCTGCGTGTAGCCGACGTTGAACGTCCAGTTCGGGTTGAACCGCAGGTAGGTGCCGCGCGGCCGGACCCGCAGGCTGTACGAGTAGATCTGCGGGCCCTCGCTGACGTACAGCCGCTCCTCGGGGAAGCCGTCGGTGTAGATGAACAGCGCCGACAGCTGGATGGTCCACGGGTCGGTCGGCAGGTCCCAGTAGGCGTAGGCCCGGCCGGTGTGCCGCAGGTCGGTGTTGAGCGGCCCGTAGTTGAACTTGGTCTGCGGGTCGTTGGCGAACGAGCCCGAGAGCGAGTTCGTCGAGGAGCCGACCGACTGGGTGTAGCTGTAGCTCGCCTCCGCGGCCCAGCGCCGGCTCTCCACCTTGCGCACGCCGAGGTCCCACCGGAAGTAGTCGCGCTTGGCGAGCTCGGGGGAGCGCAGCCGCAGGTAGTACTGGTCGGGATCGGAGAACCGCGAGCCGATCGGGGTGGAGCCGTCGCTGTCCCAGATGAGGTTGCGGTCGTCCGGCTCGTACAGGTAGCGGAAGAACTTCCCGGAGAGGGTCGTGAACAGCGCCACGTCCTGCACGACCTCGCGCTCGAGGGTGAGCAGCAGCTCGTCGACCCGCGGCGCCCGCAGGTGGTCGTGGGCGATGGCGAGGTTGTCCTTCGGCGACGACGAGTACAGGTTGGACTGGCTGTTCAGGAAGCCCATGCAGTCGGCGCCACCGAAGTACTCGCCGAGGTAGAGCTTGCTGCCGAAGTTCGCGGCGGAGGTGAAGCTCGCCACGCCGAGGCGGCCCGTGTCGTTGAACCGGCCGTAGCCCGTCGCGATCTTGGTGCGCTGGTCGCCGAAGGGGTCCCACGCGCCGAACAGGCGGGGCCCGAGCAGCGCGCCGGAGAGCACCGGCTCACCGAGGTCGTTGCGGAACACGAAGGCGTCGAACCGCGTGCCGTAGTTGATGGTCAGGTTGCTGACGGGCTTCCAGGAGTCCTGCGCGAAGGCGTTGTACTCCGAGGCCGTGGTGCGGAACTTGATGGGGCCCGTGATCTCGACCCAGTAGTAGTTCTGCAGCGACAGCGGGTCGAAGCTGACCTCGTTGATGTCGTAGTACAGGGTGTTGCCCGAGTACCCCTGGATCTGGTCCCAGACGATCTGGTTGCCCTCGAGCCCGAACTTCAGGTCGTGGGTGCCGCCGAACCGGTCTTCGACCGACAGCAGCGACAGCTTGGTGCTCGCGTTGTAGCGGAGCCGATCGTCGAAGTAGTAGAAGCCGTAGTTGACGGAGTCGTAGGCGCCGTTGATGCCGACCCGACCCGGCGTCTCCCAGTCGACGTAGCCCTCCTGCTCGCCCGGGCGGCAGGGGTGCCAGTCGCGGGTGCGGTCGTGGGTACACGGCACCGCGTTCGCCTCGATGAACGACTTCTGGAACAGGATCGCCGTGTCGAGGTTCATCTCCGGCGCGAGGAACCACTGCCAGCGGAGGTTGCTGACGAAGCCGCCCTGCGCCTGCCGGCCCTGGGCCTCGGCCTTCACGAACGGGTTGCTCTGGTCGGTGTTGTCGACCGTGGTGGGGTCGGACTGCACGAAGAACGACAGCCGGTGCTCGGGGTTCGGCTGGACCGTGAGCTTGGCCAGGATGTAGTGCCCGTCGTAGTCCCGGGCCTGGGGGATCCCCGAGCGCGCGATGAGCGAGCGGGCGCTCTGGTAGGAGATGACGAACCAGGCCTTGTCGCGGATGAGCGGGCCGGACAGCTTCTGCGCGATCTGCAGCGTCTGGAACTGGCTGTCGAAGCCCGTGGGCGCGATCGGGAGGCCGTCCGCCGCGAGCCGCTCGTCGGTCTTCGGGGCCAGGTTCCCGTTGTTGTAGAAGATGTTCGTCTGCATCTGCAGGTTGTTGGTGCCGGACTCGGTGACGACGTTGATGACGCCGCCGACCGACGTGCCGTACTCGGGCATGTAGCCGCCGAGGAGCACCTCGATCTGCTCGATCGCGTCGAAGTTGAAGTTCAGCGAGAACGTGCCGGTGACGGGGTCGGTGATGTTCGCCCCGTCGAGCATGTAGGTGTTCTCGTTGCTCGCACCGCCGGCCATGCCGGGGTTGCCGCCGCTGCCCTGGGTCACGCCCGGGACGGTCTGCACGGCGTTCTGGTAGGTGCGCCCCGCGGGGATCCGCTGGAGGAAGTCCTTGGTGAGGACCTTCGAGGTGGAGGTGCTCTCCACGTCGACGGCCTTCGCCTTGGCCTTGACCTCGATCTCCTCGACCGCACCCGCCTGCAGCGTGACCGCCTGGATGGTGGTGCGGTTGAGGTTGACCTGGATCCCCTCGATGGTGACGCCGCCGAACCCGGCCTTGCTCGCCACGAGGCGGTAGACGCCCGGCGGGAGCTCGACGAAGAGCGCCACGCCCTCGCCGTCGCTCGCCTTCTCCTGGAGGCCGCCGATGAGGCTCTCACCGGTGAGCTCGAGGTTGACCCCGGGGATGGGGAGCTCGTCCTCGTCGGAGACCACGACGCGGAGCTGACCACCCGTGGCCGCCCACACCGAGTCGGACACCAGCAGCAGCGCCAGGATCCCCAGCAGCAGCGCCAGGACCGAGCGGCCTTGGAAGAAGCGTCGCGGCATTCCCTTGCGTCTCCCGGGTTGGAAACCAACCCTCGAACCGTAATTTTCACTCGCCGCCGCGCCGCACGCGGCGGTCGGGCGAATCTGCGTAGGGGTACAAGACGGGGAGGAAGAAGTCAACGATCGTCTCCTGCTCGGCCCCGAACCCGATGGGCTCCGATACCGGGACTCCCAGATAGATCCGAGGGCGAGCCGCCGGTCCGGGGAGGACCGATGCGGCCGAAGGCGCTTCCGACGCCGGGTGCTCCTACGTGTGACGAGCGAGCGGCCCCCGTTAACCTGCTGCCGAAACGCGGCACCCCCTTTGTAGGACGGGGCGTGTTAACAGAGCCCACCCGCTCCAGAGGGTCGCTCCGCGGGATCCCCCGCTGACCGAGCCCGGAGCAACGTCACTCCAAAGGAGCCACGAATGACCGGACGATTCTTCGCCGGTGGTTGCCTGGGACTCGCGCTGGCCGTCGCCACCGCGCTCGTCCCCGTGGAAGCCGACGCGACCAGCTTCGCGCCGATGTCCATCGAGCAGTTCACCGATGCGAGCACCTGGATCGTCGAGGGCCAGGTCGAAGAGGTCTGGACCGAGCTCGACGCCGAGTCGGGCCTGGTGTGGACGCGCGCGCGCGTCCACGTCACCGAGACCCACAAGGGCCCGAGCCGGCCCGACGAGCTGATCGTCGACAGCGCCGGCGGCACGTTCGGCGCCTACGAGATGAACATCCCGGGCCGCGCCCAGTTCTCCGTCGGCGAGGACATCTTCGTGTTCCTCGACGAGGTCGCGGGCGGGCGCCTGGTGCCGGTCTCCTCGTTCGAGGGCAAGTACACGATCCGCCGCGCCCCGGGCGAGACCCGCCAGCACGTCATGACGTGGCAGGGCATCACGGGCGACGTGTACGACGCGCGGTTCCTGCCGCACCCGTCGCCGGAGCACCGACTCTACCTCGACGACCTGCGCGCCGAGGTCCAGGAGCGCCTCGACCACGGGTGGGACGGCCAGCCGATCCCCGGCCTGAGCGTCGATCGCCTTCGCACCATCAACACCATCGAGCGGAGGCTGCCGCGATGAGCCGCCACCAGATCGTCCTGCCCGCCGCCGTCGCGGGCGCCCTGATCCTGATCGCCGGCCCCGCGTTCGGCTGGACCCACCAGGAACCGCCGGTGGTGTGGTCCCCCGACGACTTCCCGCTGCCCTTCTGGGTGGCCGACGACGGGACGACCAACAACCCGTCGCGCTGCGAGGCCAGCGGCGGCCTCGAGGGCTGCTGCGAGGAGAGCGTGCCGGCGGGCTACTGCGCCCAGGCCGCGCAGGAGGGCTTCGCGGCCTGGAAGGACGCGAAGTGCGCCGAGTTCGGCGCGGAGTACCAGGGCGTCGCGCCGAACATCGATCGGGCCGACGACAGCAAGATGTACATCACGTTCAACGACCCCGGGCAGAACATGGAGGCGGGCGTCCTCGCCTGGACCATCATCACGTCCAGCGGGACCTCGAAGATCATCGACGGGCGCGAGTACAAGCACCCGCGGATGGACGACATCATCTTCAACGACAACGTCCAGTTCGAGACCCACGAGGACATCCTCGCCGGGCGCTGCGGCGGCGGCGTCAACCTGCGCGACGTGATGACCCACGAGATCGGCCACTCCCTCGGGATGGGCCACTCCTGCGAGGATCCCGACAAGGGCGGCGCGCCGTGCACCGACCCCGATCTCCTCGCGGCCACGATGTTCTGGAACGAGGGCCCCTGCCAGACGGGCGCGGCCGACATCAACCAGGACGACATCGAGGGCTTCACCACCCTCTACGGGCCCTACGCCTCGTTCGAGTGCTCCCACCAGGACTCCAACGGGATCTCCGTCGGCGTGGTCGACGGCGACAACCCGTTCGAGCTCAAGTGCGTGATCGTCAGCGACTACCTGTCGGAGGTCACGAGCGCCGAGTGGAACTTCGGCGACGGCGGCACCGCGAGCGCGCTGGCGGCGAGCCACGTCTACACCGAGCCGGGCAACTACACGATCCAGCTCACCGTCCACGGCGAGCGCGATGCGTGCGGCGAGGAGGGGTGGACCAACAACTACCGCCGCGTGGGCTACGTCCGCGCCTGCGGCGTGCCCCAGGCCGAGTTCGAGGTCAGCCACGTCGACGGGCTGCAGTACCAGATGCTCAACGACTCCGACGTGTCGGTGTACGGCTGCATCTCGAACATCCAGTGGACGGTGTACGAGGGCGAGGGCACGGGCGGCAAGGTCGTGATCGACCAGCTGCAGGCCTGGGAGCCGATCATCGAGTTCCCCGACGCCGGCACCTACACCGTGGTCATGAACCTCGGCGGCATCGGCGGCACCGGCGCGGCCAAGCTGACCTTCGAAGCGAAGAACCGCCGCGGTGAAGGCCGCGGGTGCGACGTGGGCTCGACCGGCACCTCGGGTGGGATCGCCCTGGCGCTGGGGCTGCTCGCCGTCGGCCGTCGCCGGCGCGCCTAGAGGTTGCAGGACGGGGGGGGGCCGGTTCTTGGGTGGACCATGCACCTGCCCCGCTCCGTCCTCCCGCTCCTCGGGGCCCCGCTCCTCGGCGCCCCGCTCCTCGTCGCGCTCGCCCTGACCGCCGCGGTCCCGGGCTGCAGCGCGGTCGGCTGCCGCTCCGAGGGCCGCCCGCAGCCCGTCTCGGCGGATCGCGCCGAGGCGATCGCGCTGCGGACGCTGCCGTTCGCCGAGCTCACCGTGCCCGCCGACAGCCGCCCGGGCCACGCCGAGCCGCCCCCCGAGGTGCCGCTCGAGGGCCCCTGGCGCTACGTCGGCGCGACCCGCAAGGGCATGCACAAGTACGCGACAGACATCCCGATCCGCCCCCGCGGCCTGTTCTTCAACAAGCCCCAGGCCGGGATGTCGCTGCGCACGGCCGACGGCGAGGAGGTCCGCTACGACCGCTTCGGCCACTCGAACACGGCCATGTGGGCCCACGATCGGCACGACCTCATCGTGTACCTGCCCGAGCGCACGGGCCCGCCCGACCCGGGCGCCTACGTGCTGCGCTACCCGCGCGCCGTGCAGCGGGAGCGGGCGCTCAACCGCGCCTTCAGCGGTGCCGAGAGCGACGCGACCTTCGCCTGGACCGAGGTGCAGGACGACTGGGACCACTGGCGCGGGCTGCTGCTGCCGGCGCCGGGTGTCGCGGCGTGGGACGTGGACGTGCCGCCCGGCGGCGAGCTCACCTTCGTGAGCGGCCTCGTGGAGCCCGAGCTCCGGGTCGGCGCCGCCTCCGACGGCGCCGGCTTCACCGTCGAGGTCGAGGTCGGCGGTCGGGTCACCGAGGTGCTCACCGACACCGTCGCGGTGCGGGCGTTCGAGGAGCAGCGCGTCGACCTGTCGCGGTGGGCGGGCCAGTCGGTCCGCCTGCGCCTGCGCACCGATCCCGGTCCCGGCGGCAACGCCGACTACGACTACGTGTTCTTCGCCGAGCCCGCCGTCGCGAGCCGGCAGGCCGACCCCGTGCGCGTGGTGATGGTGTTCATCGACACGCTCCGGCCCGACCACATGTCGCTGTACGGCTACGAGCGCGACACGACGGCCACCATCGACCACCTGGCCGGCGAGGCGGCCGTGTTCGACAACGCGCGCTCGGTCGCGCCGTGGACGCTGCCCTCGGCGCGGACGATCGTGACCGGCCGCCACCCCGAGTACTACGACGTCTCCCCCACCCTGCAGTCCATCCTGGGGGATCGCGGCTGGGCCACGGCCTTCATCGCGGGCAACGTCTACCTGTCGGTGAACTTCGGGATGACGCGCGACTGGGACTTCCACCGCGTGGGCCTGTGGCCGCTCGCCGAGGAGGCCACCGACGACGCGCTGCACTGGCTCGACGCCCACGACGGCCGCAACGCCCTGCTGCAGGTCCACTACATGGGCACGCACCTGCCCTACGTGGAGCCGCCGTCCTACCGGCACCGCTACGCCGGCGATCCCGTGGGCGGGCTGCGCGACGAGTTCCACCTGTCCGACGTGAAGCGGGCGAACGTCGACCGCAAGCCAGCGGCGCAGCAGTTCGTGAAGGACCGCTACGACAACAACGTCCGCTACGTCACCGACCAGGTCCAGCGGATCCTCGACGCGCTGGACGACAACGACATCCTGCTGCTGTACGCCGACCACGGCGAGGAGTTCTGGGACCACGGCGGCTACGAGCACGGGCACAGCCTGTTCAACGAGCTGGTGCACGTGCCGCTGGTCATCCGGGCGCCCGGGGTGCGGGCCGAGCGGATCGAGGAGCCCGTCCAGCTCATCGACCTGGCCCCCACGGTGCTCGACCTCGTCGGCGCGCCGATCCCCGAGGGCACGCAGGGGCGCTCGCTCGTCCCGCTGCTGCGCGGCGACCCCGACGCCGAGGCCGCCTTCGCCGACCGCCCGATCGCGTTCGGCCGCCCGCTGTACGGCATGGAGCGCTGGGGCGTGCTGCGCGGCCACGACAAGTGGATGACGAGCGAGGGGCGCGAGGCCTGGTACGACCTGTCGAAGGACCCGAAGGAGCTGTCGAACCTGCTCATCAAGGACCCGTGGGACAGCGGCGCGCGGTTCCGCGACGACCTGTCGAACGCGCTCGGCCGCGAGGTCGTCGTGGGCTACCGGCTCACGCCGACGCAGTTCAAGTCGGCGGCCGACTGGGGCACCTGGGTGCTCTGCTCCGTGCCGGGCGGCTTCGCCGAGACCTGGGCCGGCGACGACCCGCTCATGAACAGCTTCGCGACGGTCCGCCCGATCGACGATCCGCAGGAGATCGAGCGGCTGCTCGCCGAGCGGCAGGTCGTCGACCCCACCGTCGACCCGGCGGCGGGCGGCGTGGAGATCTGCTGGCCGGGCGACTACAAGGGCTCTCGCGAGGTCTACCTCGTCCCGAAGGACCCGCTGCTCGACGTGGGCCACGACATGCAGTGCAGCGGGTACCTGGGCGACGCCAAGGGCGGCAAGCGCGGTACCATGCGGATCCCGCCGGTGCGGTACCCCGCGCTCGGCGTCAACCGGGTGCCGTTCAACAAGCTCGTGTGGGACCAGCGGCAGGTGCTGTGGCAGATGGGGATCTCGCCCGTGCCGGCCGGCGCCGCGACGGTGGCGCGCGACAGCGAGGCCGAGGGCATGCTCTCGGCGCTCGGCTACGTCGATCCCGACCGCGACCGCCCGCTCGGCGCGGCGGCGGGCTGCGAGCCGCCGGCGGTCGACCTCTCGCCCTGGGTCGACCCGGAGGCGCCGACCGCCGACGCGCCCGAGGTCCCCGAGGCGCCCGAGGCGCCCGCGCCGGAGGCCGAACCCGCGCCGTGAGATTTCCTTCCAACCCGTGACCGGGGGTCGGCATCCCAGGGGCAAGTGAGCGTCATGCACCAACCGACCCCCTCCGCGAAGCCCACCATGTTGCCGACGCCCGAGGCCGAGCGTGTCCGGCAGGCCGCCGCCGGCGAGGTCGGCGCCTTCCGCGACCTGTACCAGGCCCACGTCGGGCGGATCCACGC
>JAWKRQ010000046.1:0-80372 GCA_041389545.1 Myxococcota bacterium
AGGTTCTCGGACCGCGCCAGGGCGGCCGCCCCCTCGGATCCCAGGTTGTTCTCGTCCAGCAGCAGCGTGGTCAACCCCGACGAGGCGGTGGATTCGGCCAAGGCCGTCGCGGCACCGTCCCCGAGATCGTTGTCCCGCAGATCGAGCACCCGAAGGCTCCGCAGGACGTCGGATCCGGCCAACGCGCGCGGATCGACGCTGCAAGCGCGCAGATTGAGCGTGGTGAGGCCCGACAGCATCGGCGATCGGGCCAGGGCGTCGATCCCGTGGCTGACGTAGCTGAAGTCGAGTTCGAGGGTGGTCAGGGTCCGCAGGATCTCGGCGCCGGACAACGTGGCGACATCGTCCGGGCCGAAGCCGTTCGTGCCCAGGCGGAGTCGGGTCAGGGTGGGCAGCCCCCCGGCGTCGCTCAGGGTCGCTGTGCCCGCGCTGCCGAGCTCGTTGAGGTAGAGATCGAGCGATCGCACCGATGGCAGGACCGCGGGATCGAGCAACGCGGCCAACGCCTCGGTCCCGATCCGGTTCTGCGCCAGGTTCAGCGTCCTCACCGACGATAGCTTCCCGCCCCCGATCCATGCCCCGATGCCCTCTTCGCCGAGCCCGTTCTGCTCCAGGTCCAGGACGGCGAGCCGGCCCAGGTGCTCGGACCGGGCCAGGGCGATGGCGCCCGCATCCTCGATCCGCGCGCCCGACAGGTGCAGCTCGGTCAGCGTCGCGAGGGCCCTCGAGCCAGCCAGCGCCACCGCGCCTTCGGGGCCGACCCGGCCACACTCCAGGTGCAGGGCCACGACGAGCTCTCCCGCTCGATGGTCCGTCAGCGCCTCGAGGAACGGCACCAGCTGATCGCTCCAGCCCAGGTTCACGCCGATCCCCACCCCGACGACGAAACCGCAGCGCCACACGAGGTGCACGCGCGGCGGCGCGGTCAGCCCGTCGAGCCAGCCGTCCCGGTGGGTGTGCGTCAGGTCCGAGATCCGGCGCCTCACGCCGAGCGCTTCGTCGGCGTCGAGCTCGCCGGTCGCCAGGCGGTGCTCCAGCACCACCAGCTGCCCCCGTTCGTCGCCGTGATCGGACAGCCAATCGGCGAAGACCAGCCAGTCGTCCCAGCCGTGAGGGTCCTGTCGCACGCGGGTGACCAGATCCTGCCGTTCCATGCGCCCTCCGAGGGGAGGCTATCACCGGGCTGCGAAGCCGACGATGAGCTCATCGGCCCTGCAGCTGCGCCTCCGCGTCCTCGTCGGCCGTCGACCCGCCGCCTGACCAGCACGAACGCGCTGTTCACGAAGCCATGTTCGGCACCCGCGTCGTAGATTGTGTCCTGGCAGCGTCGACGACCGCGAGGTCGAAATCCGCACCGTCACCACCTCCGCTGGCCGCCCCGCTCCCCCGACATACGCCCGCGCCGACCCACCGCCCAGCATCCCTGCATTGCTCCGCGTTCATTAAGCCCAAGGCCAACGCCATGGCCCACGGCAACACCCGCGACCTCCGCGTCCTGTGGGCCTCGAGAGATGGTGCCTCTACGAGATCGGGCCAGGACCACCCCGCCCACGACCTCGACACCCCCGCCTTCCGCGCCAAGAACCCTTCGGCCAGCTCCCGTCCTCGACGACGACGGCACCATCGTCACCGAGTCCGGCGCCATCCTCCCGTGTTCCCGCCCTCCAGCGCGGCCAGCTGATGCCCGCCGACCCCGGGATGGCCGCGCGCAGGTCCTTCCGGTCGGTCGCCGCCCTCAACTCCATCGAGCCGCCGCCTCACCGCCTGGCTCGCCGACGTCATGGGTGGCAAGGACACCTGCGGCAGCGCTTCCTCCACGGCTGGGGCACCATGGCTGCAGCAGTCGATTTGCTGATGGCAGATCGCACCTTCGTCGCCACCGACGACTTCCACCGCGGACATCCTGCTGTCCCACGTGCTCACCATCGCCGGCGACGCCCTCGCCCCCTACCCGAACCTCACCGCCTACTGCGCCCGCTGCACCGACCGCCCCGCCTGGAAGCGCACGCTGGACGCCTACAACGCCCGCGTCGAGGCGACCTGGAGCCGTGCTCCGCGGTCGACGCTACGCTCGCGTCAAGGCCATGGACCACGGCCCCGTCCGCGACCTCCGCGTCCTGTGGACCCTCGAGGAGCTGGGCCTGCCCTACGAGCCTCGCCCACGACCTGCCGGCCCTCGGCCTCGACGCCCCGGGCGCCCGCGAGCTCGACCCCTTCGGCCAGATCCCCGTCCTCGACGACGACGGCACGCTCGTCGCCGAGGTCCCCGTTCGACATCCGCTGCACCTGGCCTCCAAGAGCTCGCACCTGATGCCCCTCGGCGGCAGGCCTGCGCCGCGCTGGTGCGTCGCCGCGCTGCACCTGCTGGAGATGCCGCTCCTCTCGCCTGGTTCGTCGATCCTCGGCGCCGACAGCCCCTGCCGAGCGCGGCGCTCTCCACGGCTGGGCGACCCTGCGCCTGCAGCGAGCTCGACGCCTGGTCGCCCGCCGCCGCTTCGTCGCCACCGACGACTTCACCGTGGCGGACATCTTCGTGTCCACGTCCTCAGCCTGGCCAGGATGCGCTCGACGCGCAATTCTCACCTGACAGCGTACTGCGCCTGCTGCACCGCCGCCTCGGCGTGGTCCGCCGAGGCCAGCGGCCTACGAGGCCTGGATCACGGCGGATCAGAGCTGACGCTGGAACGTCGTGAAGCTCGGCCGCTTGTTCAGCGCGTAGTCCGCCAGGATCAGGTCGGCGCCCTGGCCGGCCGCTGTAGTCCTTCGCCGAGAACCAGAACAGCGCGTCCGCCACGTCCTTCTGCGCGAACACCGCCAGCATCGGGTTGGTCTCCGCCGTGTCGTTCACCGCGAGGTCCATCGACGCCTGGTCCGTCCACCCGTACTCGTCGAACCACACCGGCTTCTCGGCGTCGTCGTGCACGTCGAGGACGGCCTGCACCCGGTCGCGCGCCTCCGGGAACCGGTTCTGGTACCCGTAGGGGTGGTACGCGAAGACGTCGAAGCAATCGGCCGCGCCGTAGCCGTACAGCACGTCGGCCACCTCCTCGAGCGGCAGGCCGCGGTGCTGGTCCGACGCGATGCCGCCCAGCACGACCACGCCCTCCGGGTCGACCTCGCGGACCACCTCGTTCGCGATGCCGAGCAGGCGCGTGTAGTTCGGGAGGTTGACGTACGGGTCATCGGCGTCGGTCAGCCAGCCGTAGCCCGTCAGGTTGGGCTCGTTGAACACCTCCCAGTGGTGCACGCCCTGCGGCGCGTAGCGCGCGACGGCGGCGGTCGCGAAGGCGCGGAAGTCGCGCGCGATGCGCTCCCAGTCGTCGCCGTAGGCCGGCGGCACCCAGCTCAGGATGGCGAGAACCTGCAGCTCCTGCGCCTGGATGCGCGCCATCATGGCGTCGTGGGCCGAGAAGTCGAGCGGACCGTCCGGATCGGGCTGCACGAGCGACCAGTGGATCTCGGCGCGGACCCACGGCGCCCGCGACTCACCCACGAGCTCGACCACGCCGGGCTCGAGCAGGCTCGGGTCGCTGATGCCGACCACGCCCGTCGGCGGCACCACGAGGCCGCGCTCGCAGGCGAGCGGCACGCTGTCGGGCAGCGCGGGCAGCCCGTCCGGACGGAGGCAGGCGAGCAGGGACAGCGCGAGCATCGGACCTCCCGCCATCGGACCCGCGAGCCGACCGCGGCGGAAACCGCACCGCCGCTACAGCCCCCAGTCCCGCCGGAGCTGCCGCGCCACCTGCCGCGACACGGCCACCCGCGCCCCGTCGTCGAGGACGGCCAGGTAGCCGCCGGAGTCGGCGTCCTCGAGCCGCTCCACCCGGTCGAGGTTGACCACCGCCTGCCGGTGCACCCGCAGGAACGACGCCGGCAGCCGCCCCTCCAGCGCCGCCAGCCGCAGATCCGTGTAGAACCGCCCCTTCCGCGTCACCACCACCACGCTCTCGCCGTCGATGGCGGCGTGGCTGATGTCGGCCGGGTCGAGCAGCACGAGCCCCTTGCGCGTGGGCAGCGGCAGCCGCGTCGTGGACGGCGTCGGCGGTGGCCCGGCCCGGCGCAGCAGCCGCTCCCGCGCCCGCTCCAGCGCCCGCACCAGCCGCGCGGGCTCGATGGGCTTGAGCAGGTAGTCGACGGCGCCGCCGTCGAAGGCCGAGACGGCGTGATCGGCGTGCGCCGTGGTGAAGACGACGAGCGGGCCGTCCTCGCCGAGCAGGCCCAGCGCGTCGATCCCCGTCAGGTCGGGCATGTGGATGTCGAGCAGCACCACGTCGACCTCGACCTCGCGGACGCGCGCCAGCACCTCCGTCCCGTCCACGGCCTCCCCGACGAGCGTGACGTCGTCCACGGCCGCGAGCAGCCGGGTCAGCCGCTTGCGCGCCATCAGCTCGTCGTCGGCGATGAGCACCCGCAGGGTCACGGCTCGGGGCCTCCGCGGGGCAGCCGCAGCGTGGCGACGGTGCGGCCGCCGTCCCCGCCGATGTCGAACGCCGCCCGCCCCCCGTAGGCCAGGTCGACCCGCTTGCGCACGGTGTCGAGGCCGGTGCCGCCGTCCCGCGGCCCGGCGTAGGGCCCCGGGTTCGCGACCCGCACCAGCACGCGCTCACCGTCCGCCACCACCTCGAGGGCCACGACGCCGCGGTGCCCCTTCGCCGGACCGTGCTTGATCGCGTTCTCGGCCAGGGGCAGGAGCGTGAGCGGCGGGACGGGCACGTCCAGCAGCGCCTCGTCGACCTGCCAGTCGAGCGTGAACCAGCTCGGGTCGCGCGCGTGGTGGAGCGCCCAGACGTCCCGCACCAGGTCGAGCTCGCGGCGCAGCGCCCAGGACGACGCGCCGATGCCGCCCAGCACCTCGCGCAGGATGCCCGACAGCTGCAGGATGGCGCGCTCGGCGACGGCGGCGTCCTCCTGGCACCACTCGGCGATGGCGTTGAGCGTGTTGAACAGGAAGTGCGGGTCGAGGTGGGCGTTGATGGCCATCAGCTGGGCGCGCTCGGCCTCGCGGGCCAGGCGCTCGGCGCGGCGGCGCTCGCGGCGCAGGCCCTGCTCGAGGTCGATGTCGCGGGCCAGGCCCCAGCCGCCCACCCAGAACATCGCGGTGACGACGAGCGTGTTCGCGCCGCGCACGAGGAACGCCTCCCGGGCGCTGAGCGCGAGCGGCAGGAGCTCGCCGAGGCCCGTGGGGACCGCGCCGACGACGCCGTACAGCAGCAGGTGCCCGGGGCGGTGCATCGGCGCGGCGCCGGCCGGGAAGAGCGCGCGCCAGGCGAACGGCCCGACGGTGACGAAGGCCACGACCATCATCAGCGCGGAGAGGAGCAGCCCCACGTCGCCCCGGGCGAAGGACCACTGCGCCCAGACGAGCGGCAGGGCCATCAGCGCGATGGGGACGGCGCGCCGCGGTCGCGACAGCGCCGCCAGGGTGTCGAGCCACAGGGCGGTCACGCCGCCATCACAGCACGGTCCGGCGGCGCCTGGGGCGTGCGGGTCGCGACGAGGGCCTCGTGCGCGACCTTCCGCAGGTCGTGGGCCAGGCGGATCGGGGAGACGCCGAGGGTGCGCCACAGGGCGGCGTGGTCGGCGAGGAGCACCGCCGAGGCGCCCGCCAGGATCGACGACAGGGCGACCACCAGGGCCGCGCGCCGGGGGCCGCTCGGGGCGGCGGCGGCGAAGAGGGTGGCGTGGAAGCGCAGGTGGTCGTGCTCGTCGGCGATGATCTGGTGGATGGCGTCGCGCAGGCCGCAGTCCGGGAGGCGGGCGGCGAGGGCCTGGTAGGCGGCGATGGCGGCGACCTCGGCGCCGAGGAGGGCGACGAGCTCGAAGCGGGGGTCGAGCGCGCGGCGGCCGAGCTCGAAGACCTTGCCGGACCAGGCCTCGGGGGCCGGGGCGCCGCCGAGGGCGCGGACGGCGATGCCGAGGATGCGGGCGTGGCGTCCCTCCTCGGCGACGAAGGCGCGGAGGGTGGCGACGTAGGTGTCGTCGATGGCGTCCCAGCCGAGCTTGCGGACCTCGTTGGCGATGCGGCCCTCGCCGGTCTCGCCGCGCTGGAACTTGGCGAGGGAGGCGGCGATGACGGGGACCCACTCGGGCGGGAGGGCGTCGTTGCGCTCGGCCACGGGCGGCAGCGGGCGGGTGCGGTTGCGCTCGAAGTGGGCGAGCCAGGGCGTCCAGTCCACGGGTCCTCCTGCGGGTCGCTGCCGGGGCAGCGTCACGTCGATGGAGTACCGCGGAGGGTGGAGGCGGCAGGCGGGTTCTGGGGTGGGTGGTCGGGTTCTGGAGGTGAGTGGTCGGAGCGCGGGAGCGAGCGGTCGGGCTGCGCGTTTCACCGATGTGAGGCGATCGTCCGACGTCGAGCTCGTGTATCACCGCCGATCGTGGTACCTCCGTGGGTGAGCGAACCGGAGGTCAGGTGCACGGGCGGGCGCGCTTCGACATCACGGGCGCATGGGACACCACCGCACGCGTCCGGGTCGACCTCTACGGCGACTCGGACGACCACGTCCGCGCTGCGGCTGATCTGGCGCGACAGGCAGTCTCCACCCCCGCTGAGGGTGACCTCGCGTCGTGTCTCGATCCGCGCACTCCCTGGGCCGATCGGGCGGAAGCCCTCCGGGCGGGACTCCCAGCGCTTCCCGGCCCGGTGGAGGTGCGCGATCCCGACGCGCTGCTGTCTTCGCCCGCACTCGACGCGGGCGACACGGACAGCCCCACGTGGGACGACCACCTCGACCAGCGTCCCCGCCGGATCTTCCTCGACGTTCTGCTCGACGTCGTAGCGCGCTGCCCTTCATGGACCCTGGTGCGCACGAGCCGCGACCCCAGGCTGTCGGAGCCCCTCCGAGACCGCCAGATCCGCGCCAACATCGCAGAGCCCGGCCAGAGCATCAACGACCTCCAGTTGTCGCTGAACCAGGTCGATCCGGTGTGCGTGCCGATCGCCCGAGCACTCGTCCACGACGAGGTCCTCTCCGTCCAGGCCGTGCGTCGCATGGTCGATGCGGGTGGGCCCGCAGCGGGACTCGACCTCGTTGCGGTGGCCGTCGATACCGTTCTTCCACGCCAACGGACGCTCCTCCGTCGGCTCGCATCGCTCCGCGACGAGCAAGACGTGAACGGGGTGGTGGGTCCGTTCTCCTGGGCACCGTCCACAGGAGACCATGCGGTGGAGCCCGCCGACTTCGACCGACTCGTGCGGCGAGGCCTCGTGGTGCGGGTCGGGAGCCGATGGCGGGTGCCGCGCCAGGTTCGGGAGCAGGTGGAACTTCAGGCGCGCGCGCTGGACGCGGACGGGACCCGCGCCTTGCACGGCTGGCTGGCGCGCTGGCGGCCCGAGAGCAGCCCGGAGCGTCACCATCACGCGGTGAACGCCGAGGATCTCGATCTCGCCGCCGCTACGCTGCCCGGGTACGCGAGCCACATCAAGTGGCTTGGTTACACATGGAGCCGGCGGGCGGCAGTGCTGACGATGCCCGAGCGCCAGCGGCTGTTCCTCCAGGCAGCCGAGGCCTACCGCACCGTTGTCCGCCACGACGTCGAGGACGCCTACGCGTGGGAGTACCTGGGCTACAACCTCGCGAGGGCATGGGAGGTGGTTCGCGAGGGTGATGGGGCGGGAGACGGATTCGGGTGGGGCTCGGGTGCCGGAGCGGGCTCCGGTGCGGGGTGGGGAGATGGCTCCGGATACGGTGGGGGAGGCTGGGACGCTGGGCCTCATGCCGCTGAGATCGAGCGGGCGTTCACTACCGCCTGCAATCTCGATCCCGACAACCCGTTGTACCGGGGCCGCTGGCTCGCCTGGACGCACCGTCCCGACCTGGTCCCGAAGTTCGGTCAGTGGCTGGCGACCTTCGACCAGCTCTCGGGCGAGTCGGGCATCCGGTGGTTCGCCGACCCCGTTCTGAGGGGCCTGCTCCGGCGCCGCGACCGGTTTGCCCTGCACGAGATCGACCGTCGGTTCGGCACCGTTCTCCGACGATCCTCTCGTCTCGCTGCGCTCCTCGACACCTGATGCCCTACGATCTCCCGGGACCCGGCCCGGACCAACTGGTGATGTATGTCCTCGGCCCGGGTTTCGGCGAATCAGTCTTGATCGCCACGCCCGGAGGCAGCTGGATCGTCGTTGACTCCTGCCGACATAACGGGCGTTGCCTTCCGCTCGAGTTCCTGCGGGAGCGTGGCGTGACCGATGTGGCCCTGGTCGTGGTGACGCACGCGGACCTCGACCACATCGACGGGCTGGACGAGCTCCTGGCGGGAGTGGCCGTCCGTCGTCTGGTTCGGTTCCCTCGGGCCGACAGCCTGCCCGCACTGCTGGCAAACGCCCGAGACCGGGAAGACCGACGCCTGCGGGCGCTTCACGCGGCATTGGCGTCGATCGACGCGTTCGAAGACCGGAACCACGCCGTCGAGGCCACATACGACACACAATCCCTGCAGATCGACGAAGTCGAGTTCAAGCCCATCTCACCGCTCGAAGCCGACCGGAGCGCCGCCCGCCGCCAGATCCAGGCGATCCTGAACGGCCCCGCCCTGAGTGAGCCCGTCGAGGCGTGGCTGACCGGTGAGGAGCGCCGGGTGCCGGGCGCGTGGAACAACGGGCTGTCCGTTGCATTGGCGATCCGGTGGGCAGACGTTCGGATCCTGCTCCCGGCCGACCTCGAGGCGGTCGGAGGGGAGTTCCGTGGCTGGCGCGGACTGCTGGCGCGCCTCGACGAGGACGGACTGCTCGAGCTGGTGCAGGACTTGCACCTCGTGAAGGTTGCCCACCACGGCTCAGAAGGCGCGTGGCACGATGACGCCTGGGCTCGGCACGGACGTGTAAGGGTCGCGGCAATCACACCGTGGAACCGCGGACGAAGCGGGCTGCCCAGCGAAGACGTCATCAAGCGGCTGAAGAACCATGCTGAGATCCTTGCCCTGAGCCACGAGGACCCCAAGGTCCGTTCGCGCCGCGAACCGCACTGGTCGAGTCCAGCGTGCTCCCCGCGCAGGGGCGATCCGGCCGTCGCGATTACCATCGCACGGGACGGAGCGATCGAGGTCCACACGGCCGGCACCGCCGGCGCCTGGAAGCGCTGACGCGCTGACGCGCCCGGTCACTCCGGCGCCTGCGGCCGCAGCGGCAACACCGCGTACCCCGCGATCCACCCCAGCGCGCTCCCCGCCATCAGCCCCGCCGACGACAGCCACTCCACCCACGACGGGAAGTAGTAGTAGGAATACCGCAGATCCGCGAGCGCCCCGTCCAGCCCCGGCAGCACCGGCACCGTCAGGCTCGGCACCACGATGTCCAGCCGCACCGCGATCGCCCCGAACGCCACCAGCGCCCCCGCCAGCGCCGCCACCCCCGGCGACCGCCGCCCCCGCCACAGGTACAGCCCGATCGGCACCAGCGCCCCGAGCCCGACCTGCCACCCCCAGAACACCCACCCGAACGGCCCGAACAGCATCGTCCGGTACAGCTCCGTGTGCTCGGGGATCTGCGAGTACAGCCCCACCAGCAGGTCCGACCCCAGCAGCAGCACGTCGAACGCCACCATCCCCACCGCGATCCCGCCGAGCGCCCGCACCCGCCCCGCCCACGCCGGATCCTGCCGGTCGCCGGTGGCCCAGTGGATGGCCGTCAGCGCCCCCGACCCCGACGCCAGCGCCGAGATCACGAACACCACCGGGATGAGCGGCGAGAACCAGTACGGCCGCGCCTTCGCCACCGCGAAGATGGCCCCGGTCCCCCCGTGCACGGCGACGGCGACCGGCAGCCCGATCACGGCCACCCACCCCACGATCCGGTGGTTCCGCGCGACGGCGGCAGGCGACACGTCGACGGTCCCGAGCGCCAGCACCCGGTACACCCACCGCCAGGCGCCGGACGAGGCGTCCCGCAGCCGCGCGAGGTCCGGCCGCAGCAGCAGCCACAGCTCGGTCAGGATGATGACGACGTACGCCCCGTACGCCATGATCTCCCAGCTCAGCACGCTGTGGAACTGCGGGTGCGTGTAGGTGGTGGGCCCGCGCTCGATGTGGCCGAGATCGAGCCCGATGAACACGAGCCCCGTCCCGAGCAGCACGAGCGCCGAGAACAGCGCGACGGGCCCCACCCGCTCGAAGCCCTTGAGCCCGAAGACGTAGACCAGGCTCGACAGCAGGAACGACCCGGCCGACAGCCCGATGAAGTAGATGTACAGCGCCACCCACAGGCCCCAGGCGACGGCGTTGGTCATGTTCGTGGTCCGGATGCCGCCGAAGACGCGCACCCCCACGGCCCACCCGCCGACGATCGTGATCAGCAGCAGGACGGCGACGAGCCCCCGCGGCGCCCGCCCGGTCACGACCGCTCCCGGAACGGCACCCGGTGCCCGCCGGGCCGCAGCAGCTCGGCCCAGCTCGGCGGCGCGGGCGGCGGCGCCCACGCCGCCGTGACGGCGCCGAGCAGGCCCCCCACCGCCACGCCGGCGCAGCGCCGGTCGTCCGCGGGGCGCGGCCCCGTCGAGGACGAGGTCGCCCTGGTAGCCGGTGCGCTGCCCGTAGCCGCGGGCGAGCGCGATCACGCCGGGGCGCACGTCCTGGCCGACCTCGGCGGGCACGTCCACGGTCCTCCCCCACCGACAGCCGCAGCCAGCCGGTGGCCCGCCCCGGGGACGGTGTCGGGGTGCACGTGGGCGACGTTGTCGAGCCGGACGGTGCGCGCCCCAGGCCTGCGCGTCGGCGTCGGGGGTGCCGCCGAACGGCTCGGCGTACGCGACGAGCGCCAGCGCCGGCGGCTCCCGCAGCGCCGGGTCGAAGAGCGGACCGGGACCCGAGCGACCACGGCTGTGCACCAGGTCGGGATCCCGGCCTGCACCGCCGTCCGCCCGGCTTCGCACGGGCGGACGCCGTTGCCGATGTCCATGGCTCGCGCCGGGGCCCCCCGCGTCACGGCTCCTGCCGGACGGCCCCCAGGCTCGGGACTCGGCGTGCAGGAGCCGCGAGCCCGGACCCCGGGCTCCGCTCGCGCCGCGCGCCAGCCGCGCAGCGCCAGCGCCCGCCCGCTCGGCGACAGCGCCGGCTGCGCCACCGCCGCCGACAGCACGGCGTCGTCGGCCTCGGACAGCGGCGGCAGCCCCGCCGCCGCCGCCTCCAGCGCCGCCACGAACGACGGCTCGGCCACCGGCGCCCCCGCCAGCGCGTCCAGCAGCGCCTCCAGGCCCGCCGCCGGCGCGGGGACGGCGGGCAGCACCACCGAGCTGCCGTCGTGCCGGCGGACGAGCCCGAAGCGCTCGAGCTCGGTCGTGTCGGGGAGGAAGGCGTCGGCGACGGCGAGCAGGGGCCCGGGTGCCAACCCGAGCGCCACGACGTGCCCGGCGCCGCCTCGCAGCGCCTGCAGCACCTCGTCGAGCCAGGGCGAGTCCTGCAAGCCGCCGTCGCCGACGACCACCAACACCGCGGGGGGCGCGCCCCCGCACACGGCGTCCCGCAGGGCGCGGGCGCCGTCCACGGCCGGGATCGGGTCCGCCGCGGGCGCCATGGCCCCGTCCGGCCCGAGCGCCCCGACCTGGTCGCACAGCGCGAGCACGGCGTCGGCCGCGTCGGGGTCGAGGCTGCCGCCGACGGCCACGGCCAGGCCGGGGCCCGCCGCGTGCATCCGCTCGGCCAGCCGCGCCACCAGGTCGCGCCCGACGCCGGTGAGCGCCTCCCAGTCGCGGTCGGAGCGCACGCGCGCGTGCTCGGGGACGGCGCCGGCGGGCAGCCACCCGGCGGCGTCCCACAGCGCCGCGATCCACAGCGCCAGCGCGGCGTCGCCGCCCGGTCGGACGGGGATCCACGACCCGGCCAGCCCCGCCGTGGCCGACAGGCGCGGGTCGATCGCCACCAGCGCGTCGCGCCGCCCGGCGAGCCCCCGCGCGCTGCCCACGGGGTCGAGCCCCGTCGCCACTGGATCGGCGCCCCAGGCCACCGCCAGCGTCGCCCGCTCCCAGCGCGGCGCCGCGAGCCAGCCCGGCCCGAGCCGCCGCGCGGACGCTGCCGCCAGCACCGGCGCCGGGTGCCCGAGGATGGCGCGCGCGCCGGGGAACGCAGCCACGAACGCGTCCAGCAGCGGCCGCCGGTCCTGCTGCCGCGGGTCCACCGCGATCACGAGCCCGGGCGGCGCGTCGGGCGGGGCCCCGCGGCTCGGCGCCAGCGCCTCCACGATGGGCGGCAGCACCGCCTGCGCATCCTCTACTGTCCGGAACCGCATCGGGCCCTCGGCCACCATCGGCCGCAGCAACCGCCACGGATCGTGCACCACGTTCGGCCGCGACTGGCCCCGCGCGCACGACGTCCCGCGCAGCCGCGCCGCGTGCCGCGCATCCGTCGGGCGCACGCCGCCCTGCCGCGGACTGTACGGGTTGCCGTCCACCTTGCCGACCACGTCGCCGGCGCGCACCGCCCGCACGGGGCAGCCCCCGCCGCAGCCCGCGCAGGTCGTCGCCACGATCCGCTCGGCGTCCACCAGGTCGTAGGGCACCGGATGCGCGGCGGTGTGCGGCGCGGCGCGCCCCAGCCGCGGCAGGCCGGCCCCCGCCGCCGCGAGCCCCGAGGTCGCGGCGACGAGGCCACCCACGCGCAGCGCGTCCCGTCGAGAGAGCTCGTCGTCCATCCCCGTCACTCCCGGTAGAAGACCTTGGGCTCGTTGCCGAGCTCCTCGCGCAGCCGCGTCGTCGGCGCCTCGGCCACGGCGACCCCCACCGGACCGTGCGGGTTGGCGAGGTCCCCGAACGCGATGGCGCCCGTGGGACAGGCCTCGACGCAGGCCGGCAGCAGCCCCTCCCGCACCCGGTGCAGACACAGGTGGCACTTGCGCACGTTGCCGATGGGGCTCCCGAGCCCCTCCCGCACCCACGCGCGCTGGTACTCGGGCGACGGGCGCGCCTCCCAGCCGGCGTCGCCGGGCGCGCCCTCGCCGTAGTGCTCGCCGAAGTCGAACGACCGCGCGCCGTACGGGCAGTTCGTCATGCAGTACCGGCAGCCGATGCACTTCTCGTAGTCCATGACCACGGCGCCGTCGGGCTGCAGGAACGTCGCCGACACGGGACAGACGGCCACGCACGACGGCTGCGCGCAGTGCATGCACGGCCGCGGCGTGAAGCGCCGGCGGGTGTGCGGCACGGTCCCGCGCACCTCCTCGAGCACCACCAGGTAGGCGATGCCGGGCGGCAGGTTGTTCTCGGCCTTGCAGGCCGCAGTGCACGCCATGCAGCCGGTGCAGCGATCCGGGTCGATCACCATGCCCCACAGCCGCTCGCTGCGGCCCTCGCCGAGGGCGCGGGCGACGTCGTCGCGCTGGGCCTGCAGGTCGTCGGGACGGTCGGTCACGGGCCCCTCGTGGAGCTTGGCGCGCATGAGCGCCTCGGTGCGCGCCTCGTGGCCCATGGCGGCCTCCACGTGGCACGCGGTGCAGGGCGCGCCGTCGTGCGGGTGCATCGGGCGCTGGGTGTGGCAGGCGACGCAGCCCGTGCGCAGGTCGGGCCGGTCCTCGCCGGGGACGTGGCAGCGGTCGCAGTCGATGGCGCCCCGCCCCCGCCCGACGTGGCAGCCGAGGCAGGTCTGGCCGCCCAGCACGGGGTCGGCGTGGTCCCAGGTGGGCTGCACGCCGACCTCGGCGCCGAGGGCCTGCACGTAGGCGCCGACGGGCAGCACGTGGCAGCGGTGGCAGCCCACGCCGAGGTCGGTGCGGTGCGGCGCCGTCCGCGGCGCGTCCTCGAGGCGCGTCTGGCCGTGGTGGCACGTCCCGCAGGTCGGGCGCGGGTCGTCGATGCGGGCGAACGACACCCGCCCGGCGACGGCGCCGAGCGACAGGCCGGCGGCCACGGCCGCGATCCAGGGCGCGGCGCGGCTCACCAGGCCCCCCCGTGCGGCACGACGGTGGTGAAGAACGAGGCCGTGAACGCGAGCCACCAGCCGACCGCGAAGGCCAGCAGGGCGACGGCGGACAGCCCGAGGGCGCGCTTCATGGGGCCTCCCCGGCGCGGCCGTGGAAGTCGGCGTAGTTGCGCTGCGCGTCGTCGCCGTGGCAGGCGGCGCACAGGGGCACCACGTCGGGCACGAGCGCGCCCGTGTGGCTGTCGTGGCAGGTGCGGCAGGTGACGGCGCCGACCCGGCCGGGCGGCACGGGCTCGCCGTCGGGGCCGGTGAACGGCCCGGTGCGCTGCGACACGGGCAGCGTGGGCACCGGGTGGACCCACCGCGCGACGGCGGTGGCCCGCGTGCTGCCGTCGTGGCATCGCAGGCACCGCCCCGTCGCCGGGTCGCCCGCGGTCGCGGGGAGCAGGTACCGGCCGGGCGCGGTGTCGTGCGGATCGTGGCACGACGTGCAGGTGCCGGTCGCCCCGGCGACGGGCTGCACCGCGGCGTCGTGCGGGCCGCCGAGCACGCCGCGCTGCGCCGCGTGGCACCCGACGCAGTCGGCGGGGGTCGGGTCGTGCGGCGCGTGGCACCCGGTACAGTCGGTCGGGTGCGCCGTGGACGCCTCGTGGCAGCCGCTGCAGGCGACGGTGCCGTCGGTGTCGGGCGGCGCGTGGTGCATGCCGTGGCAGCCGGCGCAGGGCCGCTCGGCGTGCGGGCCGGCGGTCGGGTCGTGGCAGCCGGTGCAGGCGGACTGCGTGCCGCGGGCGCGCAGCAGGTGCCGGTCGCGCGCGCCGTGCGGATCGTGGCACGACAGGCAGGTGAGCGTGGCGTCGGGGCCGAGCGTGCCGCCGAGCGCGGCGATGGCGGTGCGCGCGCGCTCGGGCGCGCGGACGCCGATGGGGTGGCGCGAGCTGCCGGGCGCGTGGTCGGCGTGGCAGGTCAGGCAGAGCGTGCCGTCGTCGGCGCGGCGGACGAGCAGCCCGTCGAAGGCCGCGCCGTGGACGGCGTGGCAGGTGCTGCAGTCGATGCGCCCGTCGTGCAGCGGCAGGTCGGCGCCCGCGGGCGGCACGACCCCGACGGGGTGGCCCTCCTGCGTCCCCCCGCGCGAGAGCGCGTCGGCGTGGCAGTCGACGCACGACACGGCGACGGGCCCGGCGTCCACGGCGGCGAGCTCGGCCCCGCGCACCACGCCGGGCACCTCGGGCTCGGGCCGCGCGTGCAGCGCGTGGCAGCTCGTGCAGCGCAGGCCGCCGTCGGCGCCGACCCGCACGTCCGCCGGCACCCGGGCCCGAGCGGCCCGTCCAGAGCGGGAAACCTGCGCACGCGGGCCCGGCGCGGTCGGGTGCTGCCGCGCGCCCGGATCCCACACGCCGAGGTCGACGCTGCGCGTGCCGTCGTGGCACTGGCGGCAGGTGGTGGACGGATCGGGGTCGGCGGTGGTGGACGGGCGGAACAGCCACTCGGTGCCGGGCCAGGCGCCCCCGTCCGCGGCCTCGCCCCCGGCCCGCAGCACCACCACGCGCCCCGCGCCGGCGTCGGCCACGGCGAGTCGGTCGCCGCGCTGCGCCACGCCGAGCGGGTGCACGAAGGTCCAGGCGCCGTCGGGGTCGGCGACCAGCCGGCGGAAGCCGCCCCGCGGGTCGAGCAGCACGACCACGCCCTGGTGCGAGTCCGCGACGGCGAGCCCCTCTGCGGTGCGCGCCAGGCCCTTCGGCGCCACGAACTGACCCGCGCCGAGGCCCCAGCCGCCGGCCTCGCCGGCCACCGCGCCCGCCGGGTCCAGGTGCACCAGGCGCCCGGTGCCCGCCTCGGCGACCCACACGCCGCCGGCGTCGTCGGCAGCGAGGCCGCGCGGGGCGTCGAGCGCGACCCGCAGCCGCTCGGCGCCGTCGGGCCCGAGCTGCAGCACGACGCCGTCCGGCGCCGCGCTGACCCACACGCCGTCGCCGGCCGGCGCCACGTCGCTCGGGTGCAGCCCCGCGGGCAGCGCGATCCGCTGCACCACGGCGCCGCCGTCCCCGAGCCGCGCGGCCGTCCCCTCCCCCCCCACCCACAGCGGGTCGCCGCACAGGCCCATCGGGTGCGGCACGGCGTCGCTCGTCCACGCGGGCGCGCCGTCGGCGTCGACCGCCGTGACCGTCCCCGCCGCCGGATCCGCCACCACCAGCAGCTCCCCGGCCCAGGCCACGTCGGTGGGCGTGCGCATGCCGTCGAGGTCGAGATCCGCGACGAAGCCCGTCGCGGGCCCGCCGCCGTCGCCTGCAGGGCGAGCAGCGGCGCGGCGAGCCAGGCCAGCCGCGGGCTCACGGCAGGGCCTCGGCCGGATGGCACGTCGTGCACAGGGCCTCCGGGGTGCCGCCGCGCAGCAGCCCGCGCCCGTCGGAGGCGCCGGTGCCGAAGCGCGCCGTCCACCACGACGCCGGCGTGCGCGGGCTCGCGGGCTTCGGGTGCGGGTCGTGGCAGGTCACGCAGCCGATGCGCCCGTCGACGAGCGGCAGCGCGGCATCCGACGGGCGGTCGAGGTGCTGGGCGAGCCCGCGGTGGTCCTCGCCCGGGTGGCAGCTGTAGCACACGCGCCCCGCCGACAGCTGCAAGCTGGGATCCGCCGGCGTCGGCGGGGCGGTGTGGCACAGCGAGCAGATGTCGCCGTCGTCCGGGCGGTCGCGCATCGCCTGGTGCGGATCGAGGCGGTCCGCGCCGAGCGCGCTCAGGGCCAGCCACACGACGGTCACGGCGTCCCCCCGGTGTCGGCGTCGCCCGGCACGCCGTTGTCGCCGTGGCAGTCGCCGCACGGCTGCTCCGCGGCGGCGGCCAGGGCCTCCCGGTCGACGGCGCCGTCGGGCAGGCAGCCGCCGGGGTGCAGGCGCGCGCGCACGTGACAGGCGAAGCACTGGTCCTGGCCCCAGCCCGGGTGGCCGTCGGACAGGGCGATGGTGCCGTCCTCGAAGGCCACGCCGGCGCACGGATCGGGTGCGCAGCCGGTCAGCACGAGCAGCAGCAGCGGTCTCACCGGGCCTCCCGGCTGTGGCAGGCGACGCAGAACGCCTCGACGTGGCACGATCCGCACCCCGCGGGGTCGGTCCGCACGGCGATGCCGTGGACGGCGAGGAACGACCGGTCGTGGACGGCGAACCGCACGGGCTCGCGTCGCTCGTGGCAGTCGACGCACTCGGAGCCCCGGTGGCAGCTGTCGCAGCGCTCCGTCCGCGAGGCCGGCCCGTGGGCGTCGAGCCAGCCGGGGCCGTGGCCCTCGGGCGCGGCGACGCGGTCGTGGCAGGTCGCGCAGGTCGCGGGGGCCCGCAGCGCGCGGCCCTCCCGGTCGACGTGGCAGCTGTGGCAGACGCCCTCGGGCGGCGCCAGGTCCGCGCCGGGCGCCGCGCCGACCGCGTGGCAGGCCGTGCAGTCGAGGCCCTCGCGGGCGAGCGCCTTGCGGTGCACGTCGTGCTGGAACCGGTCGTGGGGCCGGTCCGTCTCGAGCGCGGTCCCGGCGGAGGCCGCGGCGAGGCCGAGCAGCAGCAGGCCGCGGATCATCGCCACTCCAGGGTGAGCGCGCCGAACGCGCGCAGGTCGAGCGCCCAGACGGCGTCGGAGGAGGCGTCGCCGCCGAGCTGCACCACGGCGTGGTCCCCCACCTTCGCGGCCAGGTCGCCGCCCGCGGTGCCGGCGAGGCGCCAGACGGCGTCGCCCTGGTGGTACGGGACGGCCGCGCCGCGCAGCGTGAGCCGGACGGCGTCGCCCAGCGCCACCGCGTCGGTGAGCGACAGCGCGTGGTAGGCGCCGCCCGGGCCCGTGCGGAAGGTCCAGCCGACCGACGCGCGGCCGGTGGGCGCCCAGGCGAGGCCGAAGCGCTGCGCCAGCGCCGGGACCTCGCCCTCGGCGCCGTAGCGCTGGATGGCCGCCTGGGCGGTGATCGCGGCCAGGCGCGGGCCGGCGCCCGAGGCGGAGACGCCCACCTCGTCGGCGCCCTCGGGGGCGAACCGCGCCAGGATGTCGTCGGCGAGGAGCGTCTCGGCGATGGTGCGGCGGTGCTCGACCCAGGTGGCGCCGTGGACGCCGCGCCCGGCCGCCCGCCGAGCTCCCCGCGGGCCCGCTCGACGCCGAGCCCGTCCGGGCCCTCGGCGACGGCCCCGAGCAGGGTCGCGGCGCCGCGGCGCGGCTCGCCGAGGCGCAGCTCGGCGTCCTGCCGACCGACCGGGCCGTCGGGCGCGAGCTCGGCCTCGCCGCCGATCCGCACGGCGTAGCGGCGGCGAAGCGGCGCAGCTCCGCCCGGCCCACGCCGATGCCGTCGGTGAGGTCGTCGAGGTCGTGGTGGCGGGCCCAGCCGGCCCACACGGTGACCTCGGTGTCGGCGTCGACCGGGGCCGACAGCCAGGCGCCGTCGAAGGTCTGCGGCCGCAGCACGGTCAGCGCCTGCTGCGTGCCGAGCCGCCAGCGCGCCGCCCCCGCGCGCCCCGCCACGTTCAGCGTGTGCACGGCCAGGTCGGGAGGGGCTTCCCCGCCGAGGTCCGGCACGGCGAAGCCGACGTAGCCGTCCACCGCGACCTCGCCGTCGCTGGCGACGTGCAGGAACTCGTACAGCGGGGCCGTGGGCTCGCCGAACAGGTCGTGGCGCAGCTGCGCGACGGTCTCCGAGCGGACCTCGGGCGGAGCGGCCTGCGCGGGCCACGCCAACCAGGCGAGCGGGCTCACGGCGCACCCCCGTGGCAGCGGGCGCCGCAGGGCGAGGGCATCGCCCACCCGCCGTCGCCGGGCGCGTGGCAGATCAGGCACCCGCCCTCGCCCTGGCGGCCGGCGTCGCTCAGGTGCCCCAGCTGCGCGTAGTCGTCGGGGTGCGGCCAGGCCGGGTGGCAGCTCGAGCAGGCCACCGCGACGGCCGGCTGGTCGTGGCAGCCGGCGCAGGCGGCGCCGTCGGGCAGCGCGGCCGCGCCGTGGTCCCAGCCGGCCGGGTGCGGCCAGCTCGCGTGGCAGTCGCCGCAGCCGACGCCGCTGCGGCCGCCGCCGAGGTCCGTCCCGTGGCAGGGGCCGCACAGGCTCCCCACGGCGGCGCGATCCAGCGCGTAGGTGCCGTGCTGGCCGGCCTCGTCCCAGCCGACGGGGTGCGGGTAGCTGCGGTGGCAGCCGTCGCAGGGCGCCTCCGCCGCGGCGACGGTGACCGGGTCGGCGTGGCAGGCCTCGCACCCCGCCACGGCCGTGGCGTGGACGGCGTCACCGGCCGGCGTGTGCGGGTACGTCGGGTGGCACGCGGCGCAGTCGGCGTCGCCGTGGCAGCTGCCGCACGCCGCCGACGGCGAGAGGCTGTCGAGGCCGTGCGCCAGCGCAGCGTCGTAGCCGGACGGGTGCGGGAACACGCCCGCGGGCTGCGCCGTCTCGGGCCACGAGACGGTGCAGCCGGCCAGCAGCAGGATCACGGGGCTCACGGGAACATCCGCGCGAAGAAGGCCTGGAGCGTCTCGTGGGTGGACCGCTCGGCCGGATCGCCCGACGGCCCCGCGTCGAGCGGCCCGCCCACCGCGAGCGCCACCGCGTGGCAGTCCTGGCAGGGATCGGCCGGGAAGGCGCCGGGGGCCAGCCGATCGGCGCCCGCCGCGTCGAAGGCGGCCACGGCGTCGGCGGGCGGCGTGGCGACGAACAGGTGCGACGACAGGCGCCCCGCGCCCGTCTGCGCGCCGAAGTCCGTGCGGGACGCGGTCCGCGGCATGTGGCACCCGATGCAGCGCCCCGCGCCCGTCGCCGAGCCCGGATCGGGCAGGGTGTGCCCGCTGTGGGCGGCGTCGGGGTGGCAGCCCAGGCACAGCGTGTTGTCGACGGCCTCGCGGCGCAGGCCGTCGGCGGTGTGCGGGTCGTGGCAGTCCGGGCAGCCGAGCGGCCAGGCCGAGCCGGCGCCGTGCGGCGACAGGCCGAGCTCGTCGGCCTGCTCCCCCGGCGCCGCCGCCGCCCCCGACGGCCAGTGCGCCGCGGTGGAGGTCACGTCGAGCGCATCGCCCGGCGCGTAGCCGACGGCCCCGGGCAGCCCCTCGGGGCCGGTGTGCGCGGCGTGGCACGACGCGCAGACCTCGGCGCCGGCCTCGATCCGATCGGGCCGCGTGATGGTGGCGGCCTTGTCGTCGAGCGACGCCGCGAGGTGGCCGCTCCCCGGCCCGTGGCAGGCCTCGCACCCCACGCCCGCCTCGACGAAGCGCGGGTCGGCGGCGAACGGCCAGGTCGCGGTGAGTGTCACGCCCCCGTCGCCGCGGAGCGTCGGCGCCGCGCCGGTCACGTGGCACGGCAGGCAGCGCGCCGCGGCGCCCTCGGCGGGCGTCGGGTCGCGCAGCACGCCGCCGTCGAGCCAGCGCGCGACCTCGAACGGCACCACCCGGGCCTGCGCCTCGGGCAGCGCGCTGCGCGCCGGATCGTCCGCCACCCAGGCGAACGGCAGCGGCACGGCCTCGCCGTCCACCTCCGCCCACGGCACCGAGGCCCGCGCCGGATCGCCGATCCAGCCCGCCACCGTCAGCGTCCGCGCGTTCCCCACCCCGTCGAGCAAGGTCACGTCGCGGTCGGGGCCGAGCCAGGCCGCAGCGCCGTCGCCGAGGTCCACCGTCCACCCGTCGTCGAACGCGACGGCGGGCTCGTCCGCATCGAGCGCCGCCGCGCGCCCGTGGCGGCTCGCGGCGTGGCCCGCGCCCTGCTCCTCGTGGCAGCGGGCGCACAGGTCGCTGCCCACGGCCACCGCCCCGTCCGGCGGCCGCCCCGACAGCCCCACGTCCACCGACAGCCCGCCGCGGTCCGCCAGGACCAGCCCCCGCACGGTGCGCGGCCACATCCCGAAGCTCGTCACCTGCAGGTCGAGCCCCTGCGGCTGCGCCAGGCTCAGGACGGCGAGCCCGCCGGCGTCGGTCGTCTGCAGGTCGCCGCCCGCGCTCACCAGCGCCCCCTCCAGCGGCGCATCGTCGGGGCCGCGGACGGTGACCCGCACCGGGAGCGCCGGCGCGTCGCTGCGCGTCAGGGTGACGGTGAGCTCGGCCTCCTCGCCCGCCACCACGTCGGCGGGGCCCGCGCCGGCGGCCTCGAAGCCCGGCGCCGCCGCGGTGAGGGCGTAGGCGCCGGGCGGCAGCCGCTCGATGCGGAAGGCGCCGCCGTCGTCGGCCACGGCCTCGTAGCCGCGCGGCGTGGTGACCAGCGTGGCGCCGGGCACGGGCGCGCCGTCGGCGTCCACGACCGTCCCCGCCACGCTGCCGGCGCGCGGCGCCACCGCGAGCAGCGGCGCGGGGCCGGTGTCCGCGGCGGGACAGCCGGCGAGGGCGAGCCCGAGGATCATCGCGCCACGCCCCAGCTGTGGACGAGGTCCGGCGCGAACGCCGCGCCCGCGCCGTGGCACACGTCGCAGCTCTCGCCGAACACGGGGTCGGTGTTGATGGCGGCGTGGGCGGCGGCGTCGGGGCTGTCGTGGCAGGAGGTGCACACGGCCGTGGACGGGTCGAGCCAGGCGTCGCTGTCGGCGTGGCAGGCGGTGCAGGCGGTGACCCCGCCGTCGTTGCGGGGGAACGCCACGTGCTCGTAGGTGTGCGCGACGTAGGGCACGCCGTAGCCGTCGACGACGTAGGGCTGCGTGAGCGTGTTGCCCGCGTGGATCTTGTGCAGCATCACGCGAAAGGCGATGGTGACGCCGGGCGTGGTGCTCGGATCGGTGGTCGAGTAGCGGTCCTCCGCGCCCTGGACGTGGCAGGCGAGGCAGCCGTCGAGCCCCGTGCGCTGGTCGCCGTGGAACATCAGCTGCTGGTGGCACTGCAGGCAGGCGTCCTCGGAGACCACGTCGCGGGGCACCAGCGTGGTCGCGCTGCCGAACAGCACGTCGAGCGTGTCCGAGCCCGGCACGCGCCAGCTCGACACGCCGTCGGTGACGGGCAGGCCGAGGTTCACCACCACCCGGTAGGTGCCGTCCACCAGCGGCAGGCCGCCCCAGTCGCCGTCGGCGACCCCAGATCCGCGGTGTCGTTGGGCTGCGGCGGGTAGGTCGCCGGGACGGTGCCGAGCACGTAGCGGTACGTCCCGCTCGCCGCGTCGTAGGGCGCCGCGGGGACGGTGCCGAAGCCCGAGACCAGCGCCTGCTGGAAGTGGTCGGTCGGCCCCGAGAGGATCACCTCCGACAGAGACAGCGCGGTGAGGTCCACCGGCGTCCCGTCGTCGTGCTCGGCGCTGAAGGCGACGGTGACCTCGTCGCCGGGCTGCAGCGCGCCGTTCGGGCCGCTCCCGCCGAGCACGTCGACCACCGCCACGTGCAGGCCGGGGTTGATCGCCGGGTCCTCGCGGGGATCGGCGTGCAGGGCCAGCAGCTCGTCGGCGTGGTGGCACAGCGCGCACTGGCTGTCGTCGGCCTGGGGGCCGCCCGCGTGGCCCTCGCCCGCGCGCACGTCCACGTCGCTGTGGCAGCCCGCGCACGGCACCGCCGCGGGCCGCTCCTCGACGGCGCCGTCGGGCGCGTCGCCGTGGCAGACGGTGCACTGCGCGGCGCCGCCCGGCCAGGCCGGGAACTCGACCTCGCCGAAGTCGTGGAGGTTGTAGCTCGGGTAGCCGGGCGCGGACGGATCGCTCGGGTACCCGGCCAGGACCAGCGGCGTGGGCCGCTCGGCGCCGGAGTGGATCCCGTGGATCATCGACGACAGGGCGATGGTCGCGCCGGGCGTGAGCGTGGGGTCGGTGGCCGAGGCGCGGTCCTCGGCGCCCTCCACGTGGCAGACGCGGCACAGGGCGACGTCGTCGCGGGGCCCGCCGTGCGCGGCGAGGTGCTCGCCGTGGCAGGCCGCGCAGGCCTCCTGCGTGACGGCGGCGTGGGGCGCGAGCGCCGTCGCGGCGCCGCCGAGCACGTCGAGGGTCGCGTTGCTGGTCTCGGTCCAGCTCGTGCCGTCGGACCAGGTCCAGCGCAGGTAGGCGTAGCCGCCGAGCGTGTAGGTGCCGTCCACCAGGGGCAGGCCGCCCCAGTCGCCGTCCGCCGGGCCGAGGTCGGGCGTGTCGTTGGCGGGCGGCTCGAAGGTCGCGGGGACGGGGACGGGCACGTCGAAGGCCCAGGTCCCGTCCGCCCGGAACACGGCGCCGGCGCGCACGTCGCCGAAGTCGGCGCTCGACAGCACGACCTGCATGTGGTCGGTGGGGCCCGCGAGCTGCAGGGTGAGGCCGGCGAGCTCGCCGAGATCGTAGGGCTCGCCCGCGTCGTCCTCGATCCGGAAGACGACGGTGAGCAGGTCGCCGGGCTCGATCTGGCCCTGCGCGCCGGTGCCGCCCTCGACGTCCTCGAGGGTGAACACGAGGCCCCACGGGCCGGCGCCGGTGTGGAGCCCCGGCGGGACGACGCCGTCCTGGCCGTCCTGGCCGCTTGCGCCCGTGGGGCCCGTGGCGCCGTCGCCGCCGGCGGGGCCGGTCGGGCCCGGGTCGCCGTCGGCGCCCGGCAGGCCCGGATCGCCGTCGGCCCCCGCCGGGCCGGCCGGGCCCTCGGGCCCGCGGCAGGCGGCGACGAGGCCCACCGCACCGAGCAACGCCGCGCAGCGCACGCGCATGTTCCCCCCTGGTCGTGGACCGGAGGCCTACGCAAGCTCCGTGCCACCCCGGCTCGGGGCGGGGGCGGACGCCTCCGGGGGCGGCCGTGGGTTTCCGCACATCGGGGTGTGCGATGTCGAACGCGCCTCGCGCCTCGCGACCTACCGGCGCTCCAGCGCCGCAGCGAAGCCGGGATCCGCGCGCAGCGAGGCCAGGTCCGGGTCCTGGAGGGCGTACGCCCGATCGGCGAAGCCCGCGTCGACGGCCCGCCGCAGCGCGTCCAGCGCGGCGGACGCGTCGCCGTCGAGCGCACGGGCGCACGCCAGGTCGTAGAGCAGGCGCGCATCGGGCGCGGGCAGCGACGCCGCCAGCTCGAGCGCGGCCCGCCGCCGCGGCACGTCGGGCAGGCCCCGCGGGACGTAGAAGCCGAGCTGCACCCGCGCCAGCGCCAGCATCCGCGCCGCGGCGTCGGCCTCCGGCCCGCCCGCAGCCGCCTGCTTCTCGACGCGGCGCACCTGCAGGGCGCTGCGCCCGCGCGCCAGCCCGGGCACGGCGCGCGCCGGATCCGCGAGCCAGCTCGTCAGCTGCGAAAGGCGCATCGCGAAGGCGTCCTCGCTCCGCGCGAGCCTGTCCTGCACGGCGTCGTCGACCGCCACGGTGGGCGCCTCGGGCAGCGCCACGTCGGCCAGGCGGTCGCTCTCGCCTGCCAGGACGGCCAGCGCGCGGTCGAGCACCGCGGGCGGAGCCCAGCCGTGCTCGCCGACGAAGCCGAGGAACGCGCTGTCGCCGCCGGCTGCCCGGAGCGCCACGTCGGTGCGGCGCACCTCCTGCCAGTTGAAGTCGCGGGTGCCGGCCACGCCGACCCACGGGAACGGCGGCGCGTCGCCGGGGAGGCCGCCGTCCGGCGTGGCGCCGGCGACGCCGATCACCCCGGCGACGACCTCCGGCGCGGCCGCCCCCACCCCCCACGCGACGCGGGCCGTGCCCGACATGCCGGCCAGCACGACCTGATCGGGCGCGGCGGCCGCGACCTCGGGCAGCGCGAGCAGGATCGCGCGCACGGCGGGCACCGTCGGGTCGTCCCCGACCACGTCGCTGCGGCTGTCGTAGCTGCTCGCCACGACGGCCCCGAGCCGCTCGGCGGCGGGGATCCACGCCTGCAGCGCCTCCTCGGCCCGGCCGCGCGGGTCGAGCACCACCACCACCGGCCACTGCCGCTCGGCGGTCCAGCCGTCGGGGCGGAACAGCGCGTAGCGGTGGCCGTCGGGCGTGGCGAGCCCGGCCTCGACCGAGCCGGCCAGCGCGGCGGCGACCCACAGGAGCACGGTCAGCGCCCCGTCGAGCCGAACCCGCCCGTGCCCCGCGCCGTCTCGCCGTGATCGAGCGCGTCGACCACTTCGAACGCCGCTCGCACCACCGGCGCGAACACGACCTGCGCGATGCGATCGCCCCGCGCCACGCGGAACGGCTCGCGCCCGTGGTTCACGAGGGGCACCTGGACCTCGCCGCGGTAGTCGGCGTCGATCGTGCCCGGCGCGTTCAGCACCGTGACGCCGAACCGCGCCGCCAGCCCCGATCGCGGCCGCACCTGCGCCTCCCAGCCGTCGGGCAGCGCGAGGCACAGCCCGGTGGGCACCACGGCGCGGTCGCCGGGTTGCAGCACCAGGGGCTCCGTCACCGCCGCCACCAGGTCCGCGCCGGCGGCGCCCGCCGTCTGCCAGGCCGGCAGCGGCAGGCCCTCGCCGTGCGGGAGCACCCGCACGCGGACCCGGATCGGCGGCGCGCCGCTCACGCCGAGAGCGACTCGAGCGCTTCCTTGCGCGACAGGCGGATCTTGCCCGACCGGTCCACGTCGATCACCCGCACCAGCACCTCGTCGCCCTCGTGGAGCACGTCGGTGACCTTCTCCACCCGCTCGTGGGCCAGGTGGCTGATGTGGATGAGGCCGTCGGTCCCGGGGAAGATCTCGACGAACGCGCCGAAGTCGACGATGCGCTTCACCACGCCGACGTACAGCGCGCCGATCTCGGCCTCCTGCGTGATCTCGCGGATCATCGAGATGGCCTTCTCGGTGTTGTCGGGGTTGCTCGACGCCACGTCGACCTTGCCCGAGTCGTCGACCGTGATCCGGACCTCGCAGGTGTCCTGGATCGAGCGGATGACCTTGCCGCCGGGCCCGATGAGGTCACGGATCTTGTCGGGCTTGATGTGCAGCGTGGTGATCCGGGGCGCCCACTGCGACAGCTCCTCGCGCGGCTCGGAGATCGTCTTCGCCATCTCGCCGAGGATGTGCAGCCGGCCCTGGCGCGCCTGCTCGAGCGCCTCGGCCATGATCTTCCGGTCGATCCCCTGGATCTTCACGTCCATCTGGAACGCGGTGATGCCCTCGGTCGTGCCGGTGACCTTGAAGTCCATGTCGCCCAGGTGGTCCTCGTCGCCGAGGATGTCCGACAGGACGGCGAACTTCTTGCCCTCCTTGATGAGGCCCATCGCGATGCCGGCCACGGGCGCCTTGATGGGCACGCCGGCGTCGAGCAGCGCGAGGGTGGTCCCGCAGACCGTCGCCATCGACGAGCTGCCGTTGGACTCGAGGACCTCGGAGGTGGAGCGCAGCACGTAGGGGAACTGGTCCTTGCGGGGCAGCACGCCCACGAGCGCGCGGCGGGCCAGCGCGCCGTGGCCGACCTCGCGCCGCTTCGGGGCGCGCAGCGGGCGCGCCTCACCGGTGCAGAACGGCGGGAAGTTGTAGGTCAGCATCCAGGTGCGGTCGCTGCGCCCCATGGGCAGCTCCATCCGCTGCGCGTCGACGTCGGTGCCGAGCGCGATCGTGACGAAGGCCTGGGTCTCGCCGCGGGTGAAGATGGCCGAGCCGTGGGCCCGCGGGGCGAGGCCGACCTCGCACCAGATGGCGCGGATCTGGTCGGGCGTGCGGCCGTCGAGCCGCTTGCCGTCGGAGATGACCTGGTCGCGCATCACCTTGCGGACGAGCTTGTCCCAGGCGTCCTTGGCCTGCGAGGTCTTCGTGGCGACCTCGGCGGGGTCGTCGATGCCCGAGACGAGCTTCTCGATCTGCGCGTCGCGCGCCGCCTTGAGCGCGGCGCTCCGGTCGTGCTTGCCGGGGGTCGACAGCGCCTTGACCAGGGCCCGCTTCGCCTTGTCCATGTGCTTGACGGTGGCGGTCTCGAGCTCGGGCTCGGGCGCGACCTCCATCTTGTCGAAGCCGGCTTCCTTGCGGAGGTCTTCGATGCAGTCGATGATCTTGGCGATGTTCTGCTGCGCCAGATCGAAGCAGTCGAGCATCGCGGCCTCGTCGGCCTCCTTGGCGCCGCCCTCGACCATGATGATGGCGTCGCGCGTGCCGGCGATGACGAGGTTGATGTCGGACTCGGCCATCTGGTCGATGCTCGGGTTCACGACGAGCTCGCCGTCGATGCGGCAGATCCGGACGCCGGCCACCGGCTGCGCCATCGGCGCGGGCGACAGGTGCACCGCAGCGGACGCGCCGCACAGCGCGAGCACGTCCGTCTCGTTGTTCTTGTCGTACGACATCACCGTGGCGATGATCTGCAGCTCGTTCTTGAAGTGCTTCGGGAACAGCGGGCGGATCGGCCGGTCGATGAGCCGGCTGATCAGCGTCTCGCGCTCCGAGGAGCGGCCCTCGCGCTTCAGGAAGCCGCCGGGGATGGTGCCGTTGGCGCCGTTGCGGTCCTGGTAGTCCACGGTCATCGGGAAGAAGTCGAAGCGCGCTTCGGCCTGCGACGCGACGACACAGGTGACCAGGATGTGCGAGTCACCCGAGCGCACGATGACGGAGCCCGACGCCTGCTTGGCGTACTTGCCGGTCTCGAACTCCAGGGGGCGTCCGCCGATCTCGACGGAACGAACAGTCTTCTTCATGTTGTACGGTCCTCTGGCCCGCCGAGCGGAGCCTCACGGGCTGCGCGCGGATCTCGGGCCTGCCCGACCCGGTCTTCGACCTGGGTGGGCGCGGTTGGGACCGACGCCGACGGCACGTTGCACGGGGAGGTTGTCGACCTCCCTCGCAGACCTGCGGGGCGGGAGCGATGCCGCGGTGGCCGCGCCAGCGCTCGCGCCTCGAAGACCTGCGAAGGTGCCTCGTCGACCGGCGGAGTCGGTCGGATTGCGTGTCAAACAACGGACGACCTTCCGGTCACCGTGCGAGGTGTCTACCCCGTTGTGCCGGGAGGCGCCCGTCCGACGGAGCGGATACCTCCCGCAGCGAGGATATCCGATGTATACCCCGCTCCTGTGGATCGCCGGTTGCGGAGGTTCGAGCAAGCCTCTGCCCGTCGACCCTCCGGCCACGCCCACCGCCGTCCCCACCTCCTCGACGACACCGAGCGCGCCCGCCGACACCGCGCGCCCAGCCGACACCGGCGCCGACGTCTGCCACCTCGCGTGGGTCCGCGAGCCCACCGACACGCGTCACACGCTCCTCGACGTGTGGTCCGACCCCGAGCTCGGCACCTGGGCGGTCGGCGAGGTCGGCACGCTCCTGCAGCGCGACGCCGCCGACGGCTCCTGGCACACGCTCCCCGTCCCCACGCGCGGCCACCTGCTGCAGATCACCGGTGCGCCCGCCGTCGGCGTGTGGTTCGGCGGCGTCGGGTACTGCACCGGCGGCTCGGGCGGCTGCGACCTCGAGCCGTGCGGCCTGTTCCGGCTGGACGCGACCGGCGCCGTCGAGGCCGTCGCCCCCGAGGTGTTCACCTGGATCCAGGGCCTGTGGACCGACGGGCAGCAGGTCGCCTGGGTGAGCGACAACACCACCGTGCACCGCTCCGACGACCTCGGCGCCACCTGGTCGACCGAGCTCCCGCCGCTCGGCTGGTCTTCGACCATCGCCCTCGACGGGCTCTCCGCCGACGACCTCTACCTGCTCCAGCTGTACGGCCTGTGGCACACCGAGGGCGGCGCCTGGGTCGAGCAGCCGCTGCCGCGCGA
The DNA here is from genome assembly GCA_041389545.1 of Myxococcota bacterium. Taxonomy (GTDB): domain Bacteria; phylum Myxococcota_A; class UBA796; order UBA796; genus JACKER01. Next base: position 28,339 of record JAWKRQ010000046.1, read on the forward strand.
CGACCAGTTCTACGCGATGTGGATCCACCCCGACCGGATGTTCCTCGCCACCTACAACCGCTACGTCTTCCAGCGCGACGCCGACGGCGAGTGGACCGGCGGCCGCCTCGACCTGCCCGCGACGCCGCTCGGCCTGTGGGGCAGCAGCGCCGACGACGTCTACCTCGTCGCGGGCGGCGACTTCTCGCCGTCCGGCGCCGTCTACCACACCACGGGGGACGGCACCTGGACGCCGGTGCTCGAGGACACGCCGCCGCTGTACGCGATCGACGGCACCAGCGCCGAGGACCTCTACGCGGTGGGCGCCGAGGGCGCCGTCTACCACGCGCGGTGCGAGTGAGGGACTACCGGCGGAGGCCGAGCTCGCCGATGACCGTCTGGTAGCGGTCGGCATCGACCCGACGCAGGTACTTCAGCAGCTTGCGGCGGTGGCCGACGAGCTTGAGCAGGCCGCGCCGCGAGGCGTGGTCCTTCTTGTGGGTCTGCAGGTGCTCGGTCAGCCCGACGATGCGGGCCGTGAGCAGCGCGATCTGCACGTCGGCCGAGCCGGTGTCGGTGTCGGCCCGCTTGAACTTCTCGATGATCTCGCGCTTCTGATCGACGGACATGGACATGGAGTCTGCTCCGGTGGGAGTCTCGCGCAGGCCGCAGTGGACGGGATCGGTCCCGGACCGCAGCCGCGTGGCGCCGGGGGCTCCGGCGGCCCCTCCACATGCCCCGCGAGGCGCAGGGCGTCAACCTCGGGCTGCCGCCGCTACAGCACCCGCAGCATCTTCGGCCCGCGGACGGTGCTCTCGGCCACCGCCACCACGTCCGAGCCGTGCACCACGAGGTACTTGCCGCCCACGGCCACCCCGCGCGGCGGCACGGGCCCGCCGACGCCGCTGCGGATCCGCCGGGCGTCGGCGTCGCCCACGTCGGCCAGCGGCAGGTGCGTGAGGCACTGCAGCTCCGAGCGCACGTGGGGCGCGAGGTCGGCCAGGACCTCGTCGCGCGGCCGCCACTTCACGCGCTTGTCGCCGCGCCGCCCCATCAGCACCTCCTTCCAGGTGGCGCCGGGCTCCGCCGCGACCATCTCGGCCAGGCGGTCGAGCCCCACGGCGTCCTCCATGAAGAACGGGCCGCTGCGGTCGCGGCTCAGCGCCTCGAGGTGCCCGGCCGAGCCGAGCGCCACGGCGATCTCGTCGGCCAGCACGCGCGCGTAGGTGCCGCGGGAGCACGTGATGCGCACCCGCAGGCGCCCCTCGCCGTACTCCAGCAGCTCGAGCGCGTGCAGCTTGATGGGCCGCGCGTTGGCCGTGACCTGCTCGCCCTTGCGGGCGTAGTGGTACATCGGCTTGCCGCCGACCTTCACCGCCGAGTACGCCGGCGGCGTCTGCATGCGGTCGCCCAGGAACGTGGCCAGCACGGCCTCGACCTCGGCCTGGTCGGCCGTGGGGACGGGGGCCTCGCGCACGACGGTGCCGGTGGGGTCGCCCGTGTCGGTGGCGCTCCCCAGGCGGACGGTCGCGTCGTAGACCTTGATCGACTCGTCGAGGAACTGGATGAGCCGCGTGGACCGGCCGAGCGCGAGGGCAGCACGCCGGTCGCGAACGGGTCGAGCGTGCCGGTGTGCCCGACCTTGGCGATGCCGGTCACCGCGCGCACCGCGGCCACCACGTCGTGCGACGTGATGCCCGCCGGCTTGTCGATCACCAGGAAGCCGCTCGTGTTCGTCGTCATGGCGTCTCCTCCCCGACGTCCTCGTCCTCGAGGTCCTCGTCGTCGTCCTCGTCCTCGTCCTCGACGTCCTCGTCGTCCCCGCCCGCGGGCGCGGCGTCGCCCCGCTCGGCCGCCAGCCGGTCGAGCAGCTTCGTGACCCGGAACGCGGCGTCGGTGCGGTCGTCGTAGTCGAAGACCAGCTCCGGGGCGTGCCGCAGCCGCAGCGCCCGGCCGATCGGCCCGCGCAGCTGCCGCGCCGCCGCCGCCAGCCCCTCGCGCAGGTCGTCGGACGGCTGCCCGCCGCCGAGCGGCATGAACGCGATGGTGGCGCGCGACAGATCCCGCGTCACGTCGACGGACGTGATGGAGATGGGCTCCACGCGCGGGTCCTTCACGTCCGACCGGAGCCGCTCGGCGAGCTCGCGGTGGATCATCTCGGCGACCCGCGCCGGCCGGTACCCGGGCATTGCTCCTCCAGTCGACGCCGCTCGGCTCTGCGCTTCCGCGGGCCGCGCCCTGCACGAAGGGCGGCCACGCGCGCTGCGCGAGCGACCCGCTGGAGATAACGCTGCGAGCGCCGGCCGCAAGGCGCCGCGCGCGTCAGCCGAGGCCGCCGCCAGCTCGGCGAGGTCGCTCGGCACGCCGTCGATGCGGGTCGCGAGGAGGGCGCTCCGCAGCGCCGCCGCGGCCTCGTCGGGCGCGCCGCGCGGCGCCACCGCCACGAGCTCGGCGAGCAGGCGCGCGGCGCCCTCCGGCAGCGCGCTCCCCACCTCCACGGCCCAGCGCGATCCCGCGTCGCCGGGCGCGCGGACGAGGCCCGTCACCTCCCCCGGCCCCGTGCGGCTCACGAGCGCGGCCAGGCCGCAGCGCTCGGCCTCGGCGGCGTCACCGGCCGCCCAGCCCAGCGACTGCCCCGTCGCCGTCGCGAGCTCGGCCTGGACGAGGTCCACCCCCTGCACCGCCTCCACCAGCGCCGCCGCGGGCGGCTGCACGGGCCGCAGCCCCCACCACCAGGCGCTGCCGTCCGCCGCGAGCCGGAAGCGCACCGTGGCGACGCCCTGCAGCCCGATCTCGCCGCACAGCCGCGCCACCGGCGCCACCAGGTCGGCGCCGGCGTCGCTCGGGTACCGCGCGATGCCGCCGCTCGTGGCGATCACCCCCAGCGGCACCACCTCGCCGGCGTCGCCCACCACCACCACGTCGAGGGTCTCGTCGCCGGGCACGTCGTGGACCAGCACCGCCCCCTGGCCCGCGCCGCGCACCTCGGCCAGCGCCGAGGGCAGCGCGTCGTAGCCGTCGACCCGCGCCTCGCGCCCCCCACCCGCGCCGAGCACCCGCAGTGGCACCCCCACCCGCGCTGCGGCCGCGATGCCGTCGTCGTCGGGGCCGACGCCCTCGGCCGGCGGCACGGCCAGCCCGGCACCGCGCGCCCGCGCCAGGATCCGCGCCGGCTCGAGCGCCTCGACCGCGCGCCGCGGGTCGAGCCCGATGACCAGCACGTTGGCCGTCGCCGCCGTCGCGTACAGCGCCACGGCGCCCGCCGTCGGCCCGCGGCCGGGGTGGATGGCGTCGCAGCCGGCGTCCATCGCGAGCTCGATGAGGTGCACCGGGTCGGCCCACCGCACCGGCGCGGGGCCGGCGCCGAGGAAGGCGTCGAAGTCGGCCTCCTCGACGTAGGGCGTCTCGGCGTCGGCCTCGGCGAAGGCCGCGACCGACTCGATGCCCCGCGCCCGGTAGCGCGCGATCAGCGTCCGCCCGAGCGCGCCCCGCGCCGCGACCAGGATCCGGCGCACGTCCCCCCGCGTCTGCTCTCCCACCTGGCCTCCGCCGACGGGGGATTCCCGCACCCGTGCTCGGTGTCTATGGAAACAGCATGGACGCCCCGATCGCAATCGTGGGGCGCGGACGTCTCGGCCGCACCCTCGCCGCGCTGCTCCCCCCCGCCGGGATCGAGGTGCGCCTCCTGGCCCACACCGACCCGGTGCCCGACGACGCCGACCTGGTGCTGCTGTGCGTGCCCGACGCCGCCGTGGCCGACACCGCCGGGCGGGTGCCCGTCGGCCCCGTGGTGGCCCACTGCGCGGGCGCGCTCGACCTCGGCGTCCTCGCCCACCACCCGCCCGAGCGGCGGGCGAGCTTCCACCCGCTGATGACGTTCCCGGGGCCCGAGGTGGCCGTGCCGGACCTCGCTGGCGCGCCGGTGGCCGTCGCCGGCGCGCCGGAGGCCGCGGCCCGGGTGGCGGCGCTCGGCGAGCGGCTCGGGATGCGCCCCTTCGCCGTGCCCGGCGACCGCCGGCTGTACCACGCGGCCGCCGTCATGGCCGGGAACTGCGCCACGGTGCTGCTCGCCGAGGCCTCACGGGTGCTGGCGGCCGCCGGCGTCCCGCTGGAGCAGGCCCCGGCCCTGCTCGCCCCGCTCGCGGTGGCGTCCATCCGCAACGCGGCCGCCGAGGGGCCCGCCCGGGCCCTCACCGGGCCGATCGCGCGCGGCGATCACGGCACCCTCGCCGCGCACCGCGAGGCGCTGCTGGCGGGGGGTCTGGCGGACGTCCTGCCGGTGTACGACACGCTCGTGAAACACGGCCTCGACCTCCGGCGACTGCCCGAACGGGGGGGAGGAGAGGTCCCGTGATGGTGGTTGTCGCGCCCCCCGGCGATGGTAAGGTCATGCCAGGTGACGGTGTCCGCGAAGTTTACGGTCACCAGCGCCGCCGGCAAAGTTCTCCCCGCCGTGCGCCCCCTCCCCGGAGGGGCACAACGGAGGCCCCATGCTCGATGCGTACATCATCGACAGGATCCGACGGGAGCAGGGCGCGCCCGCCCGCGCGAGCACCCCCTCCACATCGAGGCCCCGCGGATCGAGACGCCGAGTGCGCCGGGTTCGAACCCGCCGCGCGTGCCGACCGCCGCGAGGACGAGCCTCCGGGCGCGGCAGCGTGGTAGTCGACTTCTGCATCTAGCGGGGCGTCCGAGGCCGCGCCGCGCCGGAGCGGAACGAAACCTCCGGCGCCGGCCGCGACTCCAGAGCTTCTTCAGGTCGACCCCGACCTCTTCGGCGCATACGCCTGGAGCCTTCTTCGCGATGGTCCGCATGGCGGCCGTCGAGACGCGCATCCGGACGTAGCGCCCCTGCTCCTCCACCACAGCCGCTTGTGCTGCAGGTTGGGGAGCTGGCGCTTCTTCGTCTTGATGTTCAGTGGGAACCTTGGTAGCGACGTTCGGCCGCTTGCCGGTCAGAATGCACACGCGAGCCATGGCCTCGTCCTTGCTTCAGGGGTTCCGAGCGGGCGTCGGTAACCGGTGCCCTCCGGGGGCAAGCGCGCCGAGCTACCTCCGCGGGCGATCCCCCTGCCCCCGCGCCTCGGCGAGCGCCTCCGGCAGCTCCGCCCGGCCACCGGCCACGCAGCGCCACCAGCGAGCGCGGGAGCGCCGGAGCACGCCCTCGTAGACCATGATCAGCACGGGGCGCGCCGGCGGATCCTCGCCGGCGGTCCAGCCTCGATCCGGTCGAGCTGCTCGAGCCACTCGGCGACGTCAGCCCGCTGTCGCCCCCGTCGAGCAGCAGCTCGGCGATCACGGCGTCGACGTCACGACGCGCTGCAGCAACTCGATCGCCTCGAGGCACGGTGCGCGACTTGTCGAACTGGAAACCGTCGCGCTCGAGCAGCGACGGGATCCACCTCCAGCAGCGGCGGACGGCCGAGTAGCGCCACCCGGCCGCGCGGGGCGCGCCGCCGCGCGCCTGGCTCGCCAGGCACGGCGGGAGCAGCTCAGACTGCATGGCCTCGCCCTGCCGCCGCGCGCAGGCACGCCCCCACGCTCGCCAGCAGCGTGCGCGCTCGAGCGCGAGCTCCTCGCCGTCGACGGTGATGTCCTCGCCCGCGCCCCACGGCGCCGATGCGCACCCGCACCTTGGCCCCGCTGCGCCGCGCGTCGAGCTGCACCACGCCGCGGCCCGTGGTCTCCAGCACCTGCCGCAGGAGCAGGCCGAGCACGCGCGCGGTGGTCGCCCGGCTGCAGCGACCTGCGCGACATCCTCGAGGACGAGCCGCGGGAGCACCTGGGTGCGGCGGGGGCCGAGCAGCTCGAGCGCCTCGGCCACGGCGTCGCGCAGGAGCCACGACGTCCGGTCCAGCTCCGCGGCGCGACCGATGAGGCACCAGGTTGCTCACCGTGGCGCTGACCCGCCGCGCGTGCTCGAGGCGCGACCTCGAAGGTGGCGCCGCACGGCCGAGGGCTCCGACACGCCGAGGTCGAGCAGCGGCTCCAGGCGCCCTGCACGATGGACATGGGGTCGGTGAGAACCGCGCCAGCGTGCCGGCGAGATCGCCGAGCGCGCATCCGGCCGCGCTGCTCGGTGGCCCACCTCGACGAGCTGCCGGCTCGTCACGTCGCACTGCGCAGGCCCGGTAGCTCGGGCCGCCCAGGCCGCGCTCCGGCGCCACCGACAGCGAGACCGTGCGCTCGGGCGACAGCGCCGACGCTCGGCGGCGCCGATCAGCCGCGCTGGATCATCTCCCGCAACGCCGACCTCGCCGCGGGCTCAGGCCATCGACCAGCGGCTCGCCCCTTCCGGCGGGCGGGGCCAGGGCCAGGCCGCGACCCGCAGCACGATCCCGGTCGGGTCCACCACCACCACCGGATCGGGCGACGAGCTGCCGACCTCGAGCTCGCGGACCCGCACCCGGAGCTCCCGCAGCGCCTGCAGCGCCTGCTCCAGCGTCTCCGGGTCGGGCTCGGAATCCCCGCTCGCGGGCGGAATACCGGAAGGGTCTCGGTCCACGGCACGCATATAACGACATGTAATCGCTTGTCTCGCGAATTGTCCCGCGGCGCGGCGCCACCGCGACGGGAGCCGTCGCTCAGCCGGGCCGGGCGGCGTCCGCCGCGGCCTCCAGCGCCTCGGGCGCCAGGACCAGCACCCCGTCGACCACCTCGGCGTCGTAGCGCTGCAGGCACACGTCCTGCGCGACGAGGGACCGGCCGGTGCGCAGGTCGTACGACCAGCCGTGCCACGGACACGTCAGGGTGCACCCCTCGAGGTGGCCGTCGCCGAGCGGCCCGCCGGCGTGGGGGCAGGTCCCGTCCACGACGATGAGCTCACCGTCGACGTTGGCGACGGCGAGCGACCGGTCGCCGGCCACCACCTCGATCACCGTGCCGGGCGGCACCTCGTCGACCGGCACGAGCGGGATCCGGTCGTCGCCCGGCGCGGGCCCGGCCTCGCGCTCGAGCGGCGCCGCGGCGGGAGCCTCGGCCGGCTCGGCCCACGGCCGCTCGGCCTCGCCGCGGCGGCGATCCACCCACGTCATGCACCCCGTCTGGCGCCGGAGCGCCGCCCGCAGCCCGTCCGGACGCCCGACGATCACCCACCGGATCAGGCTGCGCGTCGTCCCCACCGTCGGCCTCCTCGTGCGGCCGCTGCCGCCGTACCCCTGCTATCCTGCCGCGGTCTGCGCGTCGGACCCACCCGCCCCTGCCGCCCCGCCCGCCTCGAGGTCCTCCCGTGCCTGCCGCCGGCCGTACCTTCCACCTGCGCGCCTCCATCGGCACCCTCCACGAGGAGTACCTCGCCGAGGAGGACGGGCGGCCGGTCGCCGTGGTGCTCGTCGCGGCGGACCCGCCGGTGGACGAGCTCCGAGACGCCCTCGTCGCGCGGATGGACGTGCTGCGGGGCCTCCGCCACGCGGGCTGCGCCGTGCCGCGCGAGGTGCTCGTGCTCGACGGCTCCCTCGCGCTGCTCTGGCCGCCGCCCGACGGGGTCACGCTCGACCGCCTCGCCCTGGCGCTGCAGCGCGCGGGCGAACGCCTCCCGCCGCGCGCGGCCCTCGACGTGGGGGCGCAGCTCGCCGACGCGCTCCGCGCCGCCCACACGGCCGAGGTCGACGAGCGGCCGCAGCCGGTGGTGCACGGCGCCGTCACGCCGGCCGACGTGCGGCTGAGCCCCGCCGGCCGCGTCCAGCTGCGCTTCGGCACCACCGGCGAGCGCGCGGCCCGCGGCCCACGGGCGTCGAGCGCGGGCCTCGTCACGGCCGACGCCTGGAGCGCCCCCGAAGCGCTCCTCGGCCGCGGGGGCGGCCCGCCGGGCGACGTGTTCTCGGCGGCGCTCGTCTGCGCCGAGGCCCTCACCGGCCGCCAGCTCACGCCGGCCCCGCGCCGCCCCGAGCCCCACGCCCTGTGGCGGGACGGCGTCCGCGGCGCGCTGTCGGCCGCCGAGATCGGCGGCGACCCGGCGCTGGAGGTGCTCGTCCGCGCCCTGGCGCTCCGCCCGGCCGAGCGGCCCACCGCAGCGGAGCTGGCCAACGCGCTCGACGCCGCGTCCCAGGCCCTGAAGGGCGAGGATCTCGCCGCGTTCGCGCCGCGGGCCGCCGCCGTCGTCGAGGAGCGGCTCGGGCCGCTCGAGCAGCCCACCAGCGGGCTGCTGATGGAGGGCCCGGCCGGCGGGACGCCCGTGCCCGCCCTCGCCGCGGGCGCCCCGCCGGTGGCGCTCCGCCGGCTGTGGGCGGTGGCCGGCTCGCTCGCGGCGGTGTCGGGCCTGTGCGGCGCCGGGACGATGGCCGCGCTCCTCGCCACCCAGCCGCCGAGCGCCGCGGCCACCGGCCCCGCCGTGGTCCAGGTGCCCGGCGCCGCGACGCTGCAGATCGCGTGCGACGGCGGCGCACCCGTCACCGCCGAGGGCGACGAGATCGAGCTGCAGGCCGTCGGGCGGGGCACCTGCACCGTCACTGCGCGCATCGGCGGCCAGGACCGCGCCGGCGAGGTGCCCATGGGCGCCGGCGTGCGGGCGCGCTGTGCCGTCGAGGCGGGGCGCCTGTCGTGCCGCGAGGTCTCCCCGGCGCGGTGAACGGCGGGTTCCGGAGGTGACGGAGGGCTTGACGTCGGCGCCCCTTCCGGGCGATGGTGGCAACGACCCCCGTCGGGGCGAGCGCGGACGGCTCCCGCGACGGCCCCCCACCCCGAGAGTGACCGAGAGAGCGACCTCGCATGCACGACCGTCTGGCACCCGGACTGGGTCTGGCGCTGCTCGCGTCGGTGATCAGCTTCGCCGTGGGTTGGCAGCCCTCGGGCTTCGCCGCCCAGGGTGACGCCGCCGCCGACGCCGATGCCGAAGAGGCCACGGCAGACGCCGAGGTGGCCCGCCCCGAGAGCGCTGCGGGCGAGCGCCCCGGCACCTGGCTGCCGGCCGAGCCGCCCGCCCTGCAGCTCGCCGTCGAGCCCCCAGCATCGAGCGGATCCGGCAGCACATGGAGGCCGCCGATCTCGTCCGCGCCGAGGCCGAGGCCGAGCGCTTCGCCGCGGCCCACCCCGAGGGGCGGCAGCGCGACGCCGCGCTGATGGTCGTGGGCATGATCCGGCGCGACCGCGAGGCCCACAACCTCGCGAGCGAGGCCTTCGCCGTGGTGGCGGGCGGCAGCGGGCCGCTCGCGCCCTACGCCGCGTACTACCAGGCCGAGCAGGACCAGCGGCGCGGCCGCAGCACCGAGGCCATCCGCACCTGCGAGACCTACCAGCGCCGCTGGCCGGAAGGCCCCCACGCCGTCGACTGCCTGCGCATCGTGGCGCTGTCGCACGCCACGCTCGGCAACGCCGGCGGGGCGCGGGCCGCCGCCTCGGCCTACGATCGCGTGCACCCCACGTCCCCCATCTCCGAGCAGATCGAGCTGCACCTGGCGCTCACCCTGGCCGACACCGATCCGGTGCGCGCGGTGCCCGTGCTGGTGGGCCTCGCCGTGAACCACGTCGCGGCGCTGACGGGCCGCGTCGCCGAGGAGCAGCTCGCCCGGCTCGCGGCCGCGCAGGTGCCCGGCGCCGAGATCCCGCGCGACCCGGCCTCGCGCGAGGCCCGCGCCGTGTCGCTGCGCGAGTCCGGGCGCCACGCCGAGGCGTGGGCCGAGTTCGAAGCGCTGCAGGGCATCGGCAAGCGCGACCCCGCCGTCGCCGCCTGGGTCGAGGAGGAGAGCGAGCGCTTCGGCTGGCGCACCCACAACTGGAAGTTCCTCGACGCGCTCTATGCCGAGGAGCTCCAGAAGACGGGCGATCCGCGCTGGGCCTGGCAGCGCTTCAAGGTGCTCGGCCGCGACGGCCGCTACGACGAGGCGTCGACCCTGGCGCTGCAGATGCAGCGGCGCGCCGACAGCTCCCGCTACTGGCGGCGCACCGAGGAGGACGTGGGGCGCTCCATGCTCCTCGCCAAGCGCTACACCGACGCCCGCACCCAGTTCGACGACGCCGCCGAGCGCGGCGGGTACCGCGGGCGGCGCGCCAGCTTCGAGGCCGGCTTCGCCTCGCTCATGGCGGGGGACGCCGCCGACGCCGTGGAGCGCCTCGGCGAGCTCGTCGACCTCGACCGCTCCAAGGTCCTCGAGGCGCGCTACTGGCGCGCCAGGGCGCTGCGCACCCTCGAGCGCGACCGCGAGGCCGAGGCCGACGAGGCGTGGATCCTCGCGAACGAGCCCTGGAGCTGGTACGCCTCCCTCGTGCGCCAGGCGCAGGGCGGCCTGCCCGCCGTCCCGCCCTACGCCCGCGCCGGCGCCTGGGCCGGGCAGCGCCAGGATCCCGCGGCCTCCGCCGCCGCGACCACCCTGCTCGAGCGCATCGCCGCGCCTGCGACGCCGCCGCCCACCCGCTCGGGGCCCGTCGCGCTGGCGTCGACCGGCCCCGCCGCCGGGTTCGAGGCCTGGCAGTGGGGCCTCGTGGCCGCGCGCCCCGCCGCCGCGCTGCCCACCGTGCCGAGCCGGGTCGATCCCGAGCTCGCGCCGCCCGCGTCCTACCGCTCGAGCGCGATGTTCTCGCCCGAGCGCGGGCGCAAGGCCCTGGCCGACTTCGCCGACCAGTTCGCGAAGCCGTGGCCCGAGCTGCAGGCGATCTCCGACCTCTCCTCCGTCGGCCTGTACGACCTGTCCGGCCCCATGCTCGGCGACTGGTACGAGGCGTGGCGCTCCCAGGTGCGCCACCGCGATCGCACCGCGCGCAAGCTCGTCGGCACCGCACCCGAGGCCTGGCGGCAGCTGTTCCTCACGGCCCGCGACCACCACGACACCGCGCGCGACCTCTACGACTCGCTCGAGACCACGCCCCTCACGGTGGCGCCCGACGTCTGGCGGCTCGCCTACCCGCTCGCCCACGACCGCTACGTGTGGAGCGCGAGCCACGACTACGGCCTCGACCCCTACCTCGTCCTCGGCCTGATGCGCCAGGAGTCGACCTACGACAGCACCGCGCGGTCGCGGGTCGGCGCCCGCGGCGCCATGCAGATCATGCCGCGCACCGGCCACCTGCTCGCCAACCTCGCCCACGACGTGCACTTCGACGCGGGCGACCTCGAGGACCCCACCGTCGCCGTGGGCTACGGCATCCGCTACCTCGGGCTCCTCATGGAGCGCTTCGACGAGGTCTACCCGCTGGCCGTGGCGTCCTACAACGGCGGGCCCTTCAACGTGTCGAGCTGGCTGCACGCCGTCGGGCCCGACATGCCGATCGACGCCTTCGTGGAGCACATCCCGTACCGCGAGACGCGCGACTACGTGAAGAAGGTCTCCGAGGGCTACGCCGCCTACGTCGCGCTGTACGGCCCGCCGTCCGCGGCCGTCTGCATCCCGCCCCGCCCGCTCGGGGATCGTCCGGAGGTGGTGGATTTCTGACCGACGGTGGGGTTGGGCCTGGGGTGCCGGGCTGCTGGCGCTGGTCGCCGCGGGGATCGCCGCCGAAGACGCCGCGAGCGGCGCGTTCCCCCGGCTGCGCCGCGCGGACCGCAGCGCGCCCGAGGCGGAGGCGCCGGCCCCGAAGCTCGACGTCGACAAGCTCAAGGGCAAGCTCTTCCCGAAGGAGTTGCCGCTCGAGGTCGGTCCCCTGCCCCCGGGCATGGCCAACGACAGCGTCCAGGGCTGCGCGGCCTGCCACCCGCAGGTCGCCGACCAGTGGGCCCTCGGGCCCCACGCCGCGGGCCCCTCGCCGGCGCTGATCGAGGCCGCGCGCGGGCAGCCGGCGTGCCTGTCGTGCCACCTGCCGCTCGCTTCGCAGCACGAGTCGCTCTACGACTACGACGGCGGGCGCCTCGACCGCCCCGTGCCGCGCCCGAACCCGGGCTTCGAGGCCACCCTCGCCATCGAGGCGGTCACCTGCGGCGCCTGCCACCTGCGCGACGGGGCGGTGGCCGTGGGCACGCCCGAGGCGGCGGCCGCCGCCGCGCCGCACCCCATGGTCTACGCCGATCGGCTCGTCGAGAGCGAGGCCTGCGCCTCGTGCCACCAGCTGTCGTGGCCGGGCGCGGATCAGCCGCTCTACGACACCTTCGGGGAGTGGGAGCGCTCGGGCTTCGCGGAGATGGGCATCACCTGCCAGGGCTGCCACATGCTCGGCGCCGCCGACGGCTCGCTCGGCGCCGACCACGAGGTCCACCTCGATCCGGGGCGCGCCGTGAGCGTGCTGCTCGAGGCGCCCACCCTGAAGCTCGTGCGCGGCGGCGCGCCGCTGCCCGCGAAGCTGACGCTCCAGAACACGGGTGCGGGCCACGCCTTCCCCACGGGCAGCCCGTTCCGCGCGGTGCGCCTCGAGGCCGCGCTGGTGCGCACGGCGGAGCCCGGCTCCGCCGACGACGCGCTCCGCATGCCCCAGCTGACGGTCGACCTGGCCCGGCGCGTCTCGCCCGAGCCGCCGTTCGGCCTCGAGGCCGACACGCGGCTGCAGGCTGGCGAGGCGCGCGCCTTCGAGGTGCCGCTGGCGCTGCCGCAGGAGGTCCCCCCGGGGGCCTGGCAGCTCGAGGTCTCGCTCGTGCGCACCGTCCGCGGCGCGCCGACCGAGCGGCTCGTGGCCCGCCGCTGGTCGCTGGAGGTCGAGTGAGCCGTAGCGCTACCGGTTGCGGGTCCGTACGGTTATTGCGGCGCGAGCGCCGAGTGCCCCACCGCCTCGGTCCCCGCGAGCCGCGGGCGCGCCTGCGGGTGGGCCAGCGGGACGGAGACGATCCGGCCGTGGTATTTGTCGGCGCGAGCGGCGTCAGAGGGAGTCATGCTCAAGTTCCACGCCCGGACTGACGTAGGGCTGAAGCGGAAGCACAACGAAGACTCCCTCCTCGCGGCCGAGGAGTTCGGCGTCTTCGTCGTGGCCGACGGGGTGGGCGGCCGCAAGGCCGGCGAGCTCGCCTCCGCGATCACCGTCAACACGTTCCAGAGCTACGCCCCGCAGATCAAGGCGGCGGTCGATGCGTTCGCGACCAACGCCAACCGCGACTCGCGCAACGCCGTGCTGCAGCTGCTCGACCAGGCGGCGAACGCGGCCTCCCGGCGGGTCTACGAGGCGGCCACGGCCACGGGCCGCCAGGGCATGACCACCACGCTCGTGGCGGCGGTGATCGGCGGCGGCGCGGCGTTCATCGTCCACGTGGGCGACAGCCGGGCCTACATCGTGCGCGACGGCGAGCTGCGGCAGCTCACCGAGGATCACTCGATGGTGAACGAGCTGATCCGCACGGGCGCGATGACGCGGGAGGATGCCGCGACCAGCCGTTACCGCAACGTGATCACGCGGGCGGTGGGGCTGTACCCGAGCGTGCGCACCGACACGCTGCACGTCGAGCTCATCGACGGCGATCGGCTGCTGCTGTGCTCCGACGGGCTGTCCGACATGGTCGGCCCCGAAGAGACCCTCGAGCTCATGACGATGAGCAACCTGACCCAGGCGGTCGACGGGCTCATCCAGGCGGCGCTGACCCACGGCGGGCGCGACAACGTCACCGTCGTGGCGATCGAGCCCGAGGCGGTGCTCGAGGCCGAGGCCGTCGCCGCCCGCGCCAAGGCGATGGAGAGCCTGTTCCTGTTCGAGGATCTCCCGTTCCATGCGCGGCTGCGGGTCGGCCGCATCGTGAACGAGATGTTCGTGACGCCGAACCAGGTGATCACGCGCCAGGGCGACCTCGAAGACACGCTGTACGTGGTGGTGCAGGGCCAGGTCTCGGTGCAGGTCGAGGGCATCGAGGTCAGCCTCCTGTCGGAGGGCGAGCACTTCGGCGAGCTGGCGCTCGTCGACTCGGATCCGCGCTCGGCGACGGTCGTGGCCAAGGGCTTCGGCCACCTGCTGACCATCGAGCGCGACGCGCTGCGCGAGTACTGCATGATGGAGCCGGCCCTCGGCAACCTCGTGCTGTGGAAGCTCGTCGCCACGCTCGGCCGCCGCCTGCGCAAGATGAACGCGCAGCTGTCGGCGGCGGCTGCGCCGGCATGAGCGCCGAGCCGCGCGAGGTCACGCTCGCCGTCAGCCCCGACGCCGACGACCTGTTCATGGTGCGGGCGCTGCTCGAGGGCGCGCTGCCCACGCCCGGCTACCGCTTCCGCATCGAGAGCACCCCCACCGACGCGCTGAACCGCCTCGCGAGCGGGCGCACCGGCCCCGATGTCGTGGCCGTCAGCATCGCGCACTACCCGGCGATCGCCGACCGCTACCAGCTGCTGCCCCACGGCGGCTCCGTCGGCGAGGGCTACGGCCCGGTGGTGGTCGCGCGCGAGCCCCTGGCGCCCGAGGCGCTGCACGGGCGGCGCCTGGCGATCCCCGGCGTCACCACCACCGCGTGGATGGCGCTGCAGCTGATCCTCGGCGGCGAGATCGTGCCGAAGCCCGTCGTGGTGCCGATCTCCCCCCACGAGCGCGTGTTCGAGGCCCTCGACGAGGGCAAGGTCGACGCCGCGCTGCTCATCCACGAGGGCCGCCTCACCTGGCCCGACCGCGGGCTGCACAGCGTCGTGGAGCTGGGCGAGTCCTGGAGCGCGCTCACCGGCGGCCTGCCGCTGCCGCTCGGCGGCAACGTGATCAAGCGCTCGCTCGGGCTGCCCACCATCCGCGAGATCTCGGGGCTGCTGCGCGAGAGCATCGCCTGGGCGCTGGAACACCGCGACGACTCGATCCGCTGGCTGCTCGAGCGCGGCAGCGCGCTGCGCACCGAGGCCGAGGTCTCGCGCTACCTCGACATGTACGCCAACGCCCGCACCCTCGACTATGGCGAGGTCGGCCGCGAGGCGATCCGCGACCTGTTCCAGCGGGCGGGCGCCATCGGGCTCGTCTCTCGGCCGCCGCCGCTGGATTTCGCGCCCTAGAGCCGCGAGTCGACAGCGTGTATAGTGCCCGCTCCGTGACCGTTCGGTGACGGTGAGGGGGCACATGCGCGACGGAACCCGATGGGGCCTGGCCCTGGCGCTGCTCGCCGGCTGCGGGCCCGACCGGCTGGGCCGCCCGCGGCGGCGGCGACGGCGGCCGGAGCGACGTTCCCGACGTGGCCTCCCGCGAGTACAAGCTGATGCTCGACCCCGCCCACTTCGCCGGCGGCCCCGACGCCCTCGCAGCCAGCGCCGGCGCCCTCTGGCAGGAGCTGCGCGCCTTCGCCGAGGGCGAGCCGGCCGCGACACGGGCGGCGATCTCGCGACCCTCGACCGGCTCCGCACCGTGCGGTTCCTCGACGTGCCCGGCAGCTGCGACCTGCGCGAGGGCGGCTGGTCCTGCGCGAGCGCGACGAGGACGGCGCGCGCGAGGCCACCTTGAAGTACCGCTCGCCCGACCGCTTCCTCGCCGGCCGCGCCGACGTCGACAGCGACCGCGACGGCGCGGAGGTCAAGTTCGAGGAGGACGTGTCGGTGGGCTTCGTCAGCCGGTTCGGCCGCTCCGGGACCGCCCCGCTCGGCGACGATCCGCTCGACACGCTCGACGACGCCGACGACGTCTTCGGCCACCTCGCCGACGCCGTCGGCCTGCCCGGCGACGTGGCGCTCGGCGAGGTCGGCGCGGTGCGCGAGCAGCGGTACGGGCCGGCCACCGTCGACCTCGGCGCGCTCGACGCCGAGCTGTCGCTCACCGCCTGGTGGGCCGACGGCGAGGCCGACCCGGCGCTCGTCGAGGCCTCCTTCCGCTACGGCGACGACCACGAGGACTACACCACCACCGTCCTGCAGAACGGCATGGCGCTGTTCGAGCACCTGAGCGCGCTCGACGCCTGGCGCGACCCCGCCTCGCCGACCAAGACGGCGTGGATCTACGAGCAGCACCCCGAGTTCTGCGCCGACCTGCCCTGATCCGGATACGCCGAGCCGGGAGGCTGCGTGTCGCGAGGATCGGGAACCCCCTGGGCCATCGGCTGCGTCGCCGCGCTGATCCTCGGGCTCGGCGCCGCCGCCCTGCTGTTCGTGGGCGGCGCGCTGCTGCTGGGCGGCGGCCTCGTCGCGGGCGTCGCCTGGGCGCCCACCCTCGCCTGGCGCTGGTTCACCGAGGACGCGCCGCTCGCCGACGCCAGCACCGCGCTCGATCCCGCCGCCCGCGTCGAGCTCGCGATGCGCGTCTGCCCGTCGCTGATGCTGGGGCTGCCCGTCGCGCTCACCGGCGACGAGGTGGTCGCGCTGCTGGCGTTCGGCGAGGCGGGCCCCACTGCGCCGGTGCGCCTGGCCGTCGACGACCAGGGCTACGCCACGCTGCGCGCCTCCATCGCCGCCGAGGACGGCCGCTACCTCAACGTCGTCGCCGGCGGCTCGTTCGCGCTCGACGGCGGCTGGATGAGCTCGGCCACCGTCGACGAGCTGCGCGTGGGCCCGCTGGAGCTCGGCGGCTACGTCGCCGGCCAGGAGCTGGCGATGGACGTGAACCAGCAGCTCGCCCGGCAGCGCGCCGAGGACGCCGACCTCGACGCCACGCTCGCCCGGGTCGCCCACCTGTCCACGGTGCCGGGCGGGGTGCAGGTGGAGCTGCAGCCGGGCGATCCGCCCGCCCTGTGCCGCTGACGGCGACGGCTACCCGACCACGCCCATCTCGCGCCGGAAGGCCTGGTAGGCGTCGGTCCACTCGCCGTCGTCGCCGCGGATGACGAGCTCGCCCGTGCGGCGCGGCCCGGCGGGCTCGTCGGCGTGGGCGCAGACGAGCGTGGCGATGTGGGGCCGCCGGCCGCGCCCGAACACGTAGTCCCACCGCTCCACGACCTGCAGCCCTGCCGCGACGGGCGCCGCCTCGGTGCGCGGATCGGCCGAGAGCATCACGAAGACGAAGCGGCCGCCGGGCGCCATCCACCGCGCCGCCGCCGCGCAGTAGTCGAAGACCGAGCCGCGCAGCTCGATGCGGGCGTGGGCGCGCTGCGGGTGCTGCGACAGCAGGCCCGTGCCCACGGGCACGTAGGGCGGTGAGCCCGTGACGAGCTCGAAGCGCTCGCCCTCGGGCAGCGCCGCCGGGTCGCGCAGGTCGGCGTTCACGATGCGGACCCGCTCCTGCAGCCCGTTCAGCGCGACGGTCTGCCGCGCGAGCCCCGCAGACAGCGCCTGCGCCTCGACCCCCACCAGGGTGGCGTCGGGCGGCTGGTGGTAGAGCGTGGACAGGCCCACCGAGCCGATGCCGCAGCCGAGATCGAGCAGCCGACGCGCCTGCGGCAGCGCCCGGGACGCGCGCCACGCCGTGACCAGGTCGTCGGTCGAGAAGCGGTGCCCCTTCCGCAGCTGCACCACGCGCCAGGTGCCGATGAGCTTGTCGACCGTCTGCGCGTCGCCCGGCGGCGCCTGCTCCTCGGTCATCGCGCCGCTACGCCTCCTGCTGCAGCGCGTCGACCTCGGCGTCGGGCAGGCCGAGGTCGCGGGCCACGCGCACCACGGCGTCGCGGAACACGTCGACCCCGGCGAACACCGAGAGGAAGCGCCGCTTGACCGAGAGCGTCTCGGCGTCGACCTCGGCCTCGCCGATGCCGTGTTCCCCGGCCAGCTCGCGGATCGTGGCGGTCTCGGCCTCGGAGATCTTGCCGTCGGCCAGCGCCACCATGATGAGCGAGCGCAGGAACACGGTCTTGAGCGCGTCGCTGCCGATGGCGCCCGTCGCCTCGAGGTCGGGCACCCCCGCCTCGAAGGAGGCGATGAGCGCCAGCTCGCGCTGGTGGATCAGCCCGTCGGCCTGCGCCACCTGCCGCATCCCGCGGGCGATCGCGGCAGCGGTGGCCGCGTCGATGGGCACCTCGGTCTCGAACCAGTCCATCACCGCTCCCAACCTCGACAGCGACTAACCGGTCACCGCCGCGCGGGCCGCCCCGGCGACCCGGCCCCGGCGGGCACCCGATCCAGGTCGTCGAGCGTGGACACGTCGGCGTCGCTCCACAGCCGCAGCCCGCCGATGAGCCCCGCCACGTTGTCGACGACCCGGACCCGCTCGCCGAAGTCCTCCTCGGCGAGGAGCCGCGCGTTGCCGCCGCCGATGTACAGCTCGCGGAAGTTGAAGGTGTGCCGGAGCTGCTCGACCACCTGGTGCACCCGCTTGCGCCAGCGCTTGGTGCCGATCTTCGCCCGCTCGGCCTCGCAGACCCGCTCCTCGTAGGACTGGCCCTTGCGGAACGGGTGGTGGCCGAGCTCGATGTTCGGGACGTAGCGCCCGTCGATGTACAGCCCGAAGCCCATGCCCGTGCCCAGGGTGACGACCACCTCGGTGCCGTGGCCCTGCACCACCCCGAGGCCCTGCACGCCGGCGTCGTTCGCCACGCGCACCGGCCGCCCGAGCTCGCGGTGGAGCACGTCGGCGAGCGGGTAGCCGACCCACTCCTCGCCGTCGAGGTTCACGGCCGTGCCGATCACGCCGTCTTCCACCACGCCGGGGAACCCGACGCTCACGCGATCGTAGTGCCCCTGCCCCGCCGCGAGCCCGAGGATGGCCTGCAGCACCGCCTCGGGCGTGGCGGGCCGCGGGGTGGGCACGCGGGCGCGCTCGGTCCGCGCCTCGCCCCCGGCCCCGACGACCAGGGCCTTGATCCCCGCCCCACCGACATCCACGCACAGTGTTCGCATCCGGGCCGCTTACCCCGCCGCCCCCGGCGGTGCGAGCACCGAATAGATCGTGCCCCCGGCGTCGTTCCCGACCGGGATCTCCCGCACGACCACACCCCGGTCGAGATCGACCTCCACGATCCGCGCCGGGCGCCGCGGGCCGCCGCCGAGCAGCTGCCGCAGGACCTCGCGGTGCCGGGTGTGGCGCAGCGCGCTCATCCCCACGAACAGCCGCGACCCCACGACCTCGATCCCGCGGCACCAGCCGAGCAGCCCGCCGCCGGGGGCGAGCTCGCGCAGATCGAGCTCCAGCCGGCGCTCCAGGGTCACCGGGTCCACGGCGACGATCCGCCCGACGATCTGCGTGAACCACAGCCACCCGCCCCGCAGGCGGCCGTCGTGGGGGATCGCCTCGGGCAGCGGGATGCGGCGGCCGGGCCGGGTGATCGAGCGGCAGTCCTGGGGCTCGAAGCAGGTCACCCACAGGTCCGCGCCCACCCGCAGCGCGTGGTTGGGGTGGTGCGAGTGGGGCTTGAGCGCGTCGTGGTCGACCCGGCGGAAGTCGTCGATCCCGGGGTACGCCGCCGCGAACGCGCCGTCGCGCAGCCAGTGGTGCGCCCGGACGCCGCCCGCGGGGTCGACCTCGAGCACGCTCTCGGTGCCGGCGCAGGTGAGGATCGCGCCGCCGTCTGGCTCGGGGGCCGCGGAGTGGACGCCGTGGAACAGCGGGTGGCTCACCACCCGGTCGACCCGCAGCCGGTCGGGGTCGATCCACAGCAGCTCGGTGTGGGCGGGCTGCAGGAGCCGGCCGTCGGGGAGGAGCGCGGCGGCGGTGAACTCCTGGTGGGCCCGCGGCGACGGGGCGTGCGCGGGGGCCACCTCGTAGCGGAGCTCGCGCACGACGACGCCGCGGTCGACGTCGATCTCGCGGAGGCACGGGCGCAGCGGCTCGCTGGGGCGTCCGCTCGGCTTGAGCCCCATCGACACCCACAGGCGCAGGCTCAGCTCCCGCTGCGGAGCAGGGGCAGCCCACCGTCGACGATGCGCACGACCTCGTCGGCGATCGCCTCGGGCGTGGATCGCGCCGCGATGCGCTCGGCCACGAGCCACAGCTCGATGGGCACGTCGGCGTCGGCCCGGCCGCGGGTGACCGCCCGGGCCCGCAGGCAGCGGATGAGCGAGAACGCGCCGCGCTCGACCTCGTGGGTGACGAGCAGCAGCGACGAGCTGCGCTTCCCGGGGAAGCACTCCACGACCACGGGCTGGTCGAGGCAGGCCGCGAGATCGGGCTGCCAGGCCGGCGCCTCGAACCAGGGGTAGCGCCGCACCTCGGCGGGCACGCCGACCTTGAGCAGCGCCTCGCGCGCCGCCTGCAGCCCCTGGTCGAGCTTCTCGGTGGGCAGCGGGACGTCGGGGAGGTCCTCGATCGGCCGCCAGTCGCGCGTCCACGGGTCGAGGAACTCGACGGAGCCGAGGCGCAGCTTGTAGTCCATCGCCGGATCGCCAGGCAGGACGTAGCCCGGGTAGTGGTACTTCAGCCCGACGTTCAGCGCGTACTGCACCTCGAGCAGCATCGTGTAGAAGCCGAGGCTGTGCTTCGACAGCTCCGGGTCGTACACGCCGATCAGGCTCTGCACCGACTCGGTGCCCACGTCGAACCAGGAGAACGCGACGAGCTCGTCGCCGTCCCACACCCGGACCTCGCGGGTGTCGAACACGTCGCGGGTGGACTCGCCGTAGAGGAAGTCCTCGAGCGTGGACGAGCGCTCGCCGCGCGCGATCTGGCGGTAGCGCTGGTAGAGGCGCTCGCGCTGGTCGTCGAGGCGGACGGCGCCGACCTCGACCCGGAACCGCTCGGCGTTTCGCGTCATCAGCTTGCGCGCGCTCTTGCGGAACCGGTGCGTGTCGAGGGGCAGACGGGTCCAGATCGCCGGCCGCAGCACGCCGTCGAACTGGACGACCCGGCAGGTCATCATGGCCTGGCCGATGCGAAACCACCCCCGGTGGAGGTAGTCGTCTAGCTCCATCGGGGTCAGGCGGTCGGGGCGGACAACGCGGACGTGCATGTGCGAAGACCCCGATCATAACGGGTGGCGCGGTCGTTGGGACCAGCGGAGGGACCGAACCGCGAGGATCGGCACTGCGACGAGACTCTCACGGAGCGCAGGGGCGAGGGAACGCGATCCTCCCGGCAGGCGGGCGGGGCGCGCCGACGGGTTTGACGATGCCGGGGGCCGTGAATAGGACAGGCGCTCCGCCATGCCGGCGCCCAGCTCGAGGTCAGCATCATGAAGGTGGCACACTCCCTGCGCTCGCTCAAGAAGCGCCACAAGGACTGCCAGGTCGTCCGTCGTCGCGGCCGGGTGTACGTGATCAACAAGACCAACCCGCGGTTCAAGGCGCGCCAGGGCTCCTCGAAGAAGAAGTAACCTGCGCGCGGGCCGGCGATCCCGGCCGGGTCGCGAGCAGCGCCGCCTCATCGGTGGTAAAGACGGCCATGGCCGTACGCGCGCTGTACCTGCAGCTCCCGCCCGAGCTCGGTGGGGTCCGGTTCGGACCCTTCCCGGGCACGTGCGTGCTCGGGAGCGACCCGAAGCGGGCACAGGTCGTGCTCGATCCGTCGATGGGCATCTTCCCGGTCCACGCCACCGTCACGCAGACGGCGGGCGGCACCTACACCGTCGCGCCCGGCGCGAAGGACGCGAAGCTGTTCCTCGTGCCCGCCGGCCAGACCCACACCTGGCCCATCACGGGCCCGGTCCAGGCCAAGGTCGGCGACCTCGTCATCCTGGGCACGGTCACCGGCCCGCGCTTCCAGCTGCAGACCGACCAGCCCGTCGCGGCCGCCCCCGGCGCGGCCGAGGTCGTGCAGACCGCCCGGCAGTCGGGCGAGCAGGGCTTCCTGCAGTCGGCCTCGCAGGCGATGGCCGGCTTCGGCGGCACCGCCGGGATGACGCGCGCGTCGCGCCCGTCCTCGGGCATCGCCGGGGAGCTGCAGCGCCAGCTGATCGCGCGGTCGATGGCGCGCTCCGGCGTGATGCGCACGGGCTACATCCTGTGGACGCGCTTCCGCACGGGCTCGCTGTTCCCGCCCTACGTCATCGTCTCCATCGGCATCGCCGTCATCGCCGCCCTCGGCACGGGCACCCTGTCGTGCTCCGGGCTGATCTACGTGTTCCTCGACGTGCTGCACCTGCGGTGATCGGGCTCCTGCTGCTCGCCGCGGCGGCCGCGGCGCCGCGCCCGGAGTGGGCCGAGGCCGAGCCTGCGGCGCTCGAGGTCGTCTCGCCGCGGCTGTCGGTCGGCGAGGTCGTCGTGGGCGACGGCGAGGCGCTGGGCGCCGACGATCTCGCCGTCGTCACGTACCTCGGCTGGTTCGAGGACGGCACGCCGTGGGACAGCACGCTCGACTGGCCCGCCGCGCCCGCGCGGCCCGAGGGCACCGCCCGGCTGCTGCTGTCCGACCCGCGGGTGCCGCAGCGGTGGGTGAAGGCGCTCGTCGGCATGCGGGTCGGCGGGGTGCGGCGGCTGGAGCTGCGGGCCGAGCCGGGCGAGGCGCCCGCGCCGCCGGCGCTGCGGATGGCCTTCCGGCTCGAGGCCGTGGAGCACCCACCCGAGGGCCCGTCGCCATGCCCGCGCGCGCCACGCGGCCGCTGGGGCCGTACCGGGTCGTGGACCTGACCGTGGGGCCCTCGACGGGGCCCACTGTCTCCGCGCGGGACGCCGAGCAGTGAACGGTCTCGATGGACTACGCGCTGTGGCTCGCCGACGGCACGCCCCTGGGGAGCTCGTGGTCCTGGCCGGCGCCGTTCACGTTCGCGCTCGGCGCCGACGCGCCGCCGGTGCGCTGGGCCGCGCGCTGGCGGGCATGCGCGCGGGGGAGCGGCGCCAGGTGGATCCCAGCGTCGGCGGGGTTCGGCGCCGACGGGCGCCCGCCGGACATCCCGGCGGACGCCCCCTCGTGCTGACGGTGGACCTCCGCGCCGTGGAGTGACCCGGTCGTCGAGGTCGAGGTCGACGTCGAGGTCGAGGTCGAGGTCGAACGTCGAGGTCGACGTCGAGGTCGAGGTCGAGGTCGAGGTCGATCTCGAGGTCGAGGTCGACGTCGAGGTCGATCTCGAGGTCGAGGTCGAGGTCGACGTCGAGGTCGAGGTCGATCTCGAGGTCGAGGTCGAGGTCGAGGTCGACGTCGAGGTCGACGTCGAGGTCGAGGTCGATCTCGAGGTCGAGGTCGAGGTCGAGGTCGAGGTCGATCTCGAGGTCGAGGTCGACGTCGAGGTCGAGGTCGAGGTCGATCTCGAGGTCGAGGTCGATCTCGAGGTCGTCGACGTCGAGGTCGACGCGTCGAGGTCTTCGGCGCTCGGACCGCTACGTGTCCACCGGCACCGCCAGCGGGAACCCTCCTCCCGCCCCCGCATCAGCCGCACCAGCGCCAGCGCCATCCCCCGAACAGCAGCGTCGCCGCGACCAGGAACACCGCCACCCCCGACCACGGCACGTGCGCGAACCGCACCGACACCCGCCGCGTCGCACCGTCGGCCGCGAGCGTGACCAGCCCCGGCTCCGCCGGCCGCCAGGCCACCGCGCCGTCCCGGTCGAGCGGCAGCGACTCCTCGTGCTCGAGCTCGCTCCCCGGCCGGTAGGTCACCTCGAGCGGCGTCCCCGGCGCAGCCCCCGTCACGCGCACCGCCACGGGCTCGCCCTCGACGAGCGGCACGTCCGCGATCTCGATCTCCGCGGCCCCCGCCGCCAGCACCGCCAACAGCAGGCCCGTCACGACGCCACCTCCACCCGGTGCGCCGCGCCCTCGGGCGCGCCCGCCATCGTCAGCACGCCGGCGACGCCGAGGCTCCCGAGCAGCCACACGAGCAGGGCCCCGATGGCGAACGGCGCGCCGGCGCCGGCCATGTCGTGGCCGTACAGCCCGTCCCGCACCTCGTTCGTGGCGCTGTAGAGCAGCAGGAACAGCAGGATCGCCGGGATGACGTACTTCACGAGCACGTCGAACCACTTCCCGACCCGCAGGTGCCCGTACGCGTTGAGCCACTCCCGCAGCGTCGCCGGCCCGAGCACCCACCCGACGATGATGGTCTCGGCGAGCCCGGTGAGCAGCAGGCCGTAGCTGAACGCCCAGTGGTCGACGAGGTCCAGCAGCGACAGCCCCAGGGTGCCGTTGCCGTCGAGCCCGGGGTCGATGACCTTCGGGATGGCGAACAGCGTGCTCCCGACGAAGCCGAACAGCGACACGCCCAGCACCACCGTGGACCGGCGCACGTGCGGGAGCTTGTCGCAGACCGCCAGCGCCATGGCCTCGACCAGCGACACGCTCGACGACAGCCCGGCGAAGAGCAGCAGCGTGAAGAACAGCACGCCGAACAGCTTCACCCCGGCCGGGAACGCCGCAATGCCGGCCGGCACCACGAAGAACATCATCGACAGCGTCGAGGCCTTCGGCACGACCGAGAACGCGAACAGCAGCGAGAAGATGGCGAAGCCCGCCACCATCTCGAACGCGCAGTTCATCGTGGCGATCATGAGCCCGCTGGCGGACTGGTCGCTGCGCTTCGGCAGGTAGCTCGCGTAGGCCGTCATGATGCCGAAGCCGAGCGACAGCGTGAAGAAGATCTGGCTGAACGCGCCGTGCCACACCTCGACCCGCCCCATCAGCGAGAAGTCGGGGGTGAACAGCAGCGCCACGCCCTGCATCCCGCCCGGCAGCGTGACGCCGCGCACGATGAGCACCAGCATGAACAGCCACATCAGCGGGACGAACAGCTTCACCGCGGGCTCGATCGACTTGGTGCCGCGCCAGACGATGGCGATGTTGAACGCCCAGATCACGGCCACGAACAGCACGTTGCGCCAGCTCGACAGCATCGCGAAGAACGACGCGACGGGGTTCGGGACGGCCCCCGCGGGCAGCCCCCCGTCCCCGAACGCCGGCAGCGCCACGCTCGGCGACCACAGCGCGTCGCCCCAGGCGCCGACCCACATGCCCAGCACCCACGCGAGGATGGTGACGTAGTAGGCCGTGATGAACGTGGCCGAGACGAGCCCGAACCAGCCGAAGAACTCGGCCGGGCGCCCGCCGATCTTGTGCAGCGCCTGCGGGAACGCCTGCCCCGACCAGCTGCCGAGCCCGAGCTCGAGCAGCAGCACGGGCACGCCCACCACGAACAGCGCGACGAGGTAGGGGACGTAGAACGCGCCGGCGCCGAACTTGTAGGCGTTGGCGCTGAAGAACACGATGTTGCCGAGCCCGATCGCGGACCCCGACGCCGCCAGGATGAACCCCATGCGGCTCGACCATTGGCCGCGAACCTCCATGCCCCCTCCGTCTCCGAGCGTTCAGGGCTGTCTAGCACGCTGCTCCGTCACGGCACCCGCGACAGCGGCCCGGGCGACAGCGCCACCAGCGCGAGCGGCAGCTCCGGCTCGGGCTCGGCGGCGAGCTGGCGCACCCGCCGGTCGGTCAGCGACAGCGCCTGCGCCATCGCGGCCGTGCCCCACCCGCGGGCGCGCGCGAGGTGCACGAACAGGCGGAAGCAGCGCCGATCGGCGGGGAGCACGCCCAGCACCGCGGCCGCCACGCGCAGCAGCCGCGTGAGGTCCTCCTGGCCGTGCGGCGGCGGCCAGCCCGGGGGGAGCGGCGCGCCGCCGCACAGGCGCTGCGTCTCGGTGGGGTCGACGCGCGCGCGCAGCCACCCGGCATCGTAGAACCGGGCGCGGCGGAAGCCGAGCAGGTCGCGGTGGCTCGACCAGGGGCTGGCCAGCGGGCCGTCGGCGCCGGCCTCGATGGGGGCGCGGTGGCACCAGCACACGGCGTCGAGCAGCTCGCCGCCGCCGAGCGTGCGGCGCAGGCTCGGCCCGGCCTGCAGCTTGAGCCCCCAGCGCGCGACGGCGCGGATCGTGCCCACCTTGAGCCCGCGCAGGACGTTGGTGCGCGCCTCCTCGTCGCCCTCGAGCACCAGACGCAGCGCCTCGCTGCCGAACCCGAACGCCACCACGCGCACGTCGTGCGAATCCGCAGCGCGGGCCAGCCGGTCCATGACCTCGTAGCGGAACACGGCGCCGAGCAGTCCGACCCGGGCCCCGGTGAGATCGACGATCACCGTCTCCATCGCGCGCTCGCCCACGGGCACCTCCCGCGTTGTCGCTCAGCAAGGGCCCGGCCAACACAGAAACGCAGGTTCACCCTGAACCGGCGCTGTCAGGTGACGGACGTCGGCCCGGCGGTGGGCGCAAGATGCCCACGGGGCGGCCGTCGGACGGTGACGGACGTCCGTCACCCGGCGGGGGGACGGGGACAGGCAGGGCCCGCTGCGATATCCTCCCGGCCCATGGCCCAGCCCGTTCCGCCCGACGTACCCGCCACGCCGGCGCCCGCTCGCCCCGCTGCCACCGCGCTGCTCGTGCGCGACGGCCGCGAGGGCCTCGAAGTCTTCATGGTCCAGCGGCACCGCCGCAGCGGCTTCCTGCCCAACGCCTGGGTCTTCCCCGGCGGGCGCGTCGACGACACCGATCGGCTGCAGGGCCACCCGCGGGTCGGCGGCCGCCTGGCGCTCACCGGCCTGTCCGAGGGCGGCGCCACGGCCTACGGCGTCGCGGCGGTGCGCGAGACCTTCGAGGAGGCCGGCCTGTGGGTGGGCGACGGCGAGCCCCCCGAGGCCCTGCGCGGCCCCCTCGCCCGCGGCGAGCTCGGCATGCGCGATCTGCTCGACGCGCACGACGCGGGCGTCGCCCTCGACCGCCTCCACCCCTGGAGCTGGTGGATCACGCCGGTCGTGGAGCCCAAGCGCTTCGACACGCGCTTCCTCGTCGCCATGGCCCCCGCGGCCGACGGGCGGCACGACGGCGGCGAGACCGTCGACTCCCGCTGGGTCCGCCCGCGCGAGGTCCTCGCCACCTGCGACCTGCGCACCTTCCCGCTCGCCCCGCCCACGTGGTGGACCCTGCGCGAGCTCGCGGCCTACGACGACGCCAAGGCCGCCTTCGACGCCGCCCGGACCGGGCCCGCGGTGCCGATCCAGCCCGTGATGCAGTTCCTGGAGCGCGGCATCGACCTGCTGCTGCCCGGCCACCCCGACCACGGCGCGCCGGCGATCGAGGGCGTGCCCGACCGCATCACCCACGATGCGGGCCGCTGGGTGGCCTGGCAGGGCGAGGAGCGGCTGCCGGCGGTCCCTCCGCCGGCCTAGGGAGGCTGTGGGACGTAGGCCGCGCCAGCGGCCGCGTCCCTGCAGGCTCCTCCCTGCCTCTGCCCGTGCCTCTGCCCCTGCCCGTCTCGCCTGTCCGTTGGATCGGGATGCCGGACAGTTCCTGGCCCTTCCACCGATACAGTCGGCCGGGGGCTGAAACGGCGCGGAGCGTGAGGTTCGACTGTCAGCGGCTGGAGGTGTTCGGTCAGGCGGTAGAGGCGGTGGCGGTCATCGACGATCTCGTGGAGGAGCTCCCCGAGGGCCGCGCGTACATCCGCGATCAGCTTCGGCGAGCCGCGAATTCCATCGCGCTCAACATCGCGGAGGGTGCTGGCGAGTTCGTCCCGGGAGAGAAGGCGAGGTTCTACCGGATGGCGAAGCGGTCGGCGACCGGAGTGTGCCGGCCAGATCCTGGTCTGCGAGCGCCTCGGTCTGGCCGCCGCGCCGCACATCGACACGTCTTTGGATCTGTTGCAGCGGGTGATCTCGATGTTGGTGTCGTTGGTCCAGAGCCAGGGCGAACGTGCTCGATCTGGGATCGATGGCCGCGCCGACACGTGATCTGCTCGGTCCGTGGAGGCCTGATTCCTGTCGTGTACGGCTACTGCTCGCCGATCGGGGCATCGGCACCGCAGCGAGCCGACGAGCCCGAGCCCCCTCCCACCCCGACCAGGACGGGCGGGCCGAGACGGGCAGGGGCGCGGGCACGGGCACGGGCAGGGGAGGAGCCCGGGCGCGAGGCCGCTGCGCGGCCTGCGCGCCACGGGCTCCTAACGGCCGCGCCGCCGCAGCAGGACCAGGCCCACGAGCAGCGCCCACGCGCCGCCCGGCCCCCCGGGCGTGTCGCAGCCACAGCCCGCGGGCGGCGTCCGCACGAGCGTCACGTCCTCGGGCAGCGGCTCGAACGTCACGTCGGGCTCGGCGACGCCGGTGTCGCAGAACCCGTCCTCGGGGTCGCCGTCGATCACGTCGACGATCCCGTCGCAGTCGGCATCGGCCGTGTCGGACTCGTTGCGGTCGAGGATGCGGTCGCCGTCGGAGTCGTCGTCGCGGAAGTCGTAGACGTCGTCGCGGTCGGTGTCCTTCGGGCGCCCGAGGGAGTCGAGCCGGGCCTCCACGGCGTCGCTGTGGCCGTCGTCGTCGGAGTCGAGGTCGTGCCGGTCGGGGACGCCGTCGCCGTCGGTGTCGACGTCGACGGGGCCCTCGTAGCCGTCGGTGATGCCGTCGTCGTCGGAGTCGTCGTCCTGGAAGTCGGGCAGCCCGTCGCCGTCGAAGTCGACAGCGCCCTCGTCCTCGTCGAGCAGGCCGTCGCCGTCGGCGTCGACGTCGCGGAAGTCGAGCGTGCCGTCGCCGTCGGCGTCGCCTGCGCCCTCGACGGCGTCGGGGATGCCGTCGCCGTCGGAGTCGTCGTCGGCGAAGTCGGGGAGCCCGTCGCCGTCGGGGTCGCCGATGCCCTCCTCGGCGTCGAGCAGGCCGTCGCCGTCGGAGTCGTCGTCGGGGCCGGCCCCGAACAGGTCGTCGTAGCGGTCGGGCACGCCGTCGGCGTCAGCGTCGGCCTCGTCGTCGGGGTCGAGCGGGTCGCCCTCCCAGGGATCGACGGCGCCGTCGTGGTTCGCGTCCTCGAGCCCGTCGGGGATGCCGCCGCCGTCGGTGTCGGCGAGCACCGGCGAGGTGACCGTGGACGGGTCGGCGTCGGGCACGAAGCAGCCGCTCGCCTTCGTGGCGGCCGGCCGCACCGCGACCCCGCGCTCGGTGCCGTCGGCCAGGCCGTCGCCGTCGGTGTCGCAGGTCAGCGCGTCGGAGATGCCGTCGCCGTTGCCGTCCTCGGCCTCCTCGCCGTCGAGCACGCCGTCGTCGTCGGTGTCGGCGTCGCCCGGGTCCGTCCCCAGCGCGGCCTCGATCGGCGGCGCGAGCCCGTCGCCGTCTTCGTCCATCGCCACCGCGTCGGGCCACAGCCCCGCCAGGTCCGCGCACGCCGACATGGTGCCGTCGCACCCGCCCACGTCGGCGAGGCCGAGCGGCCAGTAGGCCGAGGTGAACGGCACGATCCGCAGGCCGTCGGTCGGCCCGACGCCGAGCGCCGCGAGGTCTCCCGCGGCGATCTGGACGTCGAGCAGCACCTGCCCGCCCGCCTCGACCACGCGGACCTCGCCCCCGGCCTCGTCGCCCACCGCGGCGGGCGGCGTGGCGACCACGTCGGCGACCCAGGCGCCGTCGGCCCCGGTGGCGTTGACCAGCAGGTGGACGGCGCGCTCGGGACCGTCCACCGTGACGGCCCACTCGAAGTCGGCGTCCACGCCGTCGGTGTCGACGAGGAAGCCCCACCCGTGGGGCTCGGCGCCGGGGGCCGCCGCCACCGGCACGCGCAGGAACAGCGCCTCCGGCACCGCCGTCCACGACGCCTCACCCACGAGATCGCCCGCCGGCCCGAGCCCCTCGACGTCGCCGGCGGGATCGTCCACCGCGCCCAGGCCCGTCCACGCCGCCTCGTCCGGGAAGGGCACCGCTCCGCGGGCCGCGATCGCCGCCCACCCCAAGGCCCACGCCGACACAACGGGCACCCTCGGCCTCCCCTGCACGCCGAAACCCGCGAGAACCGCTCCCGCGCGCCTTGCCGTGCGGCGCCTCTGGTATACCCTCGGGCGATGCTCCAGGTGCTGTTCCCCCTCACCTGCGCCGCGACGGCCGCCGCCGCCTGGCCCCCGGCCACCGTGGTCGATCAGTCCGTCGAGATCGTGATCGCGCCCGACCGCTCGGCGGCGCGCACCACGACCTGGACGGTGCGCATCGACGATCCCGCGGCCCTCGGCGCCGGCGTCCGCGCGCCCCCGGGCCTCGAGGGCGCGGAGGACCAGGGCGCGCGCGTGGTCGACGGGGTGCTCCTCCTCGGCGAGGACACCGCCGCGGGCGCCGTGCTCACGCTCACCGCCCGCGAGCCCGTGAGCCGCGGCCCCGGCGGCGAGGTGTTCCTCACCTCGGCCGAGCTCCCGACCGAGCACGCCTCGTTCACCGTCACCGCGCCGCTGTCGGCGCCGCTGTCGCTGTGGTCGGACCCGTCGGCGGTCCCGTCGTTCGACACGGGCCGCGGCACGCGCCGGCTCGGGCTGCAGTGGCAGGCCGTCCCGGCCGACGGGCTCGGCCAGGCAGCCTGGAGCACCTTCACCTCGTGGGACGAAGCGTCCGCCGGGCTGCAGCGCGTCGTCGACCGCAAGCTCGCCGAGCGCGAGGCCCTCGGCCGGGCCGTCGCCCAGGACATCGAGGGGCTCGGCGTCGCAGGCATCGTCGAGCGCGTGTTCGCCCAGGTGGCGCTCGATCCCGACCCGGCCGACGCCGAGCGCCGCGGCACCTGGGCCGGCGCCCACGACGCCGCGCGGGTGGCGGCCGACGGCCAGGGCACCGCCGCCGAGCGCGGCCTGGTGCTCATCTCCGCCCTGAAGTCCGCGGGGATCGCCGCCCGGCCGGCGTGGTTCCGCCCGCGCGACCAGCGGGCACGCTGCCGACCACCGTGCCGGCGCCGGCGCTGATCCCCGACCCGCTGGTCGTCGTCGAGCCCGAGGGCGCCGACGTGATCTACGTCGACCCGGCCTCGCCCCACGCCGCGGTGCCCGATCGGCCGGTGTCGGTCCTCGGCAGCACCCTGTGGGAGCCGGGCTCGCTGCCCGCCGCCCTGCCCACCGAGGGCCCCGTCGACGGCACCGTGCAGATCGCCTCGTCGATCACCCTCGCCGAGGACGGCAGCGCCACCTGGAGCGCCGAGGCGACCGCCTCGGGCGCCGCCGCCGAGGTGATCCGCCAGCGCCTGGCCCGGCTCGACGAGCCGGCGCGCGCCGCCGTCGCCGCGGCGCTGGTGGGCCGCGGCCGCCCGGCCGTCGACCCGGCGCGGGTGACGCTCGCGGTGCGCGGGCTCGACCGCACCGACCGCCAGCTCACCCTCACGGTGGGCGGCGCCGAGGCCGTCGCGCTCGAGCGCACCCCCTACGGCCTGCGGGGCGAGGTCCCGCCGCTGCTCGCGCCCGGGGTGGCGGCGTGGCTGCCGCCGCGCATCCGCGTCACCGAGACGCTCGCCGTGGGCGTGCCGAGCTCGGTCCGCCTCATCGGCTCGTCCCGCCCGGAGAGCGCCTCGCACCCGGGCGCCGTCATCGAGCGCAGCGCCGTGCGCCACGGCCAGCAGCTGTCGCTCGTCACCACGGTCGTCCGGCCGGAGCGCGGGGTGACCGCCGCTCAGCGCACCACGGCGGAGGAGTTCCTCGGCGATCGCGCCCAGACCGGCGTCGACGTGCTGCTCCTCGGCGACGGATCCGGCAGCATCGGCGCCCGCCTGGACGGCCTCGACGATCCCGACCGGGTCGTCCTCGAGGCGCTGGTCCGCAGCGGCGATCCCGACGTGGGCGACGGCCGCGTCCGCCGCCTGCTCGCGCGCGCCACCGGCACGGCCCGCGGGCTGTGGGCGGTGCTGCCCGGCGGCCCGCCCGAGGTCGGCTTCGCGCCGCTCACCACCGCCCTGCAGCGGTACGTCGAGCCGGCGGACGGCCGGGTGTGGACGATCCTCGCCGGCCTGGCCGAAGCCGAGGCCGATCGCGCCGCCGTCGCGCGGGGCCTGGCCGCGGTCGGGCGCACCGACGCCGCGCTCGACACAGCCCGCGCCCTCGTCGGCGCCGACGATCCGGCCGCGCGCCTGGAGGCGCTCGTGCTCGTCGACCGCCTGCAGGGCCCGCACCCCGATCCGCAGCTCGAGCCCGAGCGCGCCGAGCTGTGGGTCGAGCCCCACCTGCTCGCCCAGCGCGCGCGCGACGCCGCCACCGCCGCGCCGCACACCGGCCCGCCCGATCCGCGGCCGTTCGTGCGCTCGGCCGAGCTCGCGCTCGAGGCGGGCCAGCCGGCCCAGGCGCTGCAGGTCATGACCGGGCTCGACCCCGCCACCCAGCCGCTCGTGGCGGTGCTGACGGCCTGCGCCGAGGCGGCGGGCGACCTCCCCGCCCCCCTGGCGCGCCAGCGGGTGCTCGCCGCGGTGGAGCGGGCGCCCGCCGACCCGCACGTCCTCGGCGCCGCGGCCGACGCGCTCGCGGCGCTCGGCGCCGCCATCCCGCCCGGTGAGGCCCTCTCCTACGCCCTCGGCGCCGCCCGCACCGCCGGCGACGCGCTGCGCTGGGAGCGGGTCGTGCCGGTGGCGCTGGCCGCGGGCGACCTCCCCACCGCCACCGACGCCGCGCGCCGGGCCAGCGACCTCGACCCGGGCAGCGTCGTCCGCGCGCGGCGCTGGGCCGTGCTGGCCACGATGATGGCCGACCGCGAGCAGACGCAGCTCGCCCGCGCCCGCGGCAAGCTCCCCGTGCCCGACGGCGAGGAGTGGCCGCCCTCGCTCGACGCCCGCCTCGCCATGGACGAGAGCGCCCTGCTGGCGCTGCTCGTCTACGCCGATCGGGAGGTCCGCGACACCCCGCCGCTGCTCGCCATCCGCGGCGAGCTGCGCATCGCGGCCGGCCTGCTCGACGACGCCGCGGGCGACGGGCTGCTGCTGTCCTCCCGCCACGGCCTGGCCGAGGGCGCCGCGCTCACCTTCGCCGCCACCGCCGGCCGCGAGTTCTCGACGCCCATCCTCGCCGCGCTCGACGCCGCCGCGGCCACCGAGCCCACCGCCATGCTGGCGCGGATGGAGTACCGCCTGGTCGCGGGCACGGGCGACCCGCTGGTCGACGCCCGCCGCCTCGGCGACGAGCCGCGCGCCCGCGCGCTCATCCAGGCCACCACCCAGCCGCTGCTCGCCGTCGCCGCCGTCGAGGGCTGGCCCGACGAGGTGGCCGTGCCCACCGGCCGCGCGCCCGACGGCTTCCACGACAACCGCGCGCTGTCGTCGGTCCGCGGGGTCACGGGCTACAGCAACCCCGACGCCGCGACCGCCGTGGTGCGGGTGGGCGCCGCCTTCCCGAAGGTGCCGCCGCCGCTGGCGCAGCTGTACACGGGCCGGCCGCGCCCGGTCGACGCCGTGCGCACCGGCGAGGTCCTGCGCCTCGACGGCGGGATGATGCCGCTGTACGCCGCGCGCGCCGCCGAGGGCGGCGATCAGGAGACCTGGGGCCTCGGCTTCGCCCCCGAGGGCGCCAAGCGCGCGCGCTCGGCGCAGGGCTCGGCTGGGCGCCCACCACGACCACGACCGAGCGGTGAGCCCATGCGGACCGTCGACCAGCTGATGACGCCCGATCCCGTGGAGGTGGTGGGGAGCGCCCCGCTCGCCACCGCGGCCGCGCTGATGATGCGCCACCACTTCCGCCACCTCCCGGTGGTCGACGACGCCGACGGCCGCCTGCTCGGCCTGGTCGACGACGCCGGCGTCTTCGCGCGCGGCGAGTGGACGGGCGGCGAGCTGCGCCTGCACGACGCCCGCGACCGCGGCATCAAGGTCGACGACGTGCGCTCGCCCGCGCTCAGCGCGCACCCCACGTCCTCGCTGTCGCAGGCGCTCGCCGCCATGGTGCGCGAGGGCGCCGACGCGCTGGTGGTCGTCGACAACCACCGGCGCCCCGTCGGGATCCTCACCGCCCCCTACCCGGGGGGAAGCCGGTGCGAACCGGATCCGCTTCCGCGACAGGATGAATTGCGCGAGCAAAGCCGATGGGGCTTCCCCGATTCCTGCTCCGTTCACGAGGTTGCTCTTCCGTGACCAGGAATCGGGAAGCCATTTCGGCGCGCACGCGCCCGTAGTGATTGTGCTGACGGGCGAATGACGCGATCTCGTCCGACGCCTTCCGTCAATTCGGCACGCCCGTGCCGAACCTCTCGCCCGTCGCAGCCGCCGGGTGGGCGAGATCGAGCTCGGCGCCGTGGAGACGGTGCCCGCGGGGGCGCCGCTGGTGGAGGTCGCCGACCGGATGGTCGCGCAGAAGGTGGGCGCGCTGCCCGTCGTCGACCGCGACGGCGCCCTCGTCGGCGTGGTGTCGCGCGCCGACCTGATGGCGCAGATCGCCGCGCGGCTCGGGTAGCTACGCGATCGCCCACAGGGCGAGCGCCAGCGCCGCCGGCAGCGCCTGGACCGCGAGGATGGTCGGCTTGACCGTCACCGCGCCGTAGATCCCGACCACCACGACGAACACCAGCAGGAACGCCACCGTCGGGCCCTGCCCCGCCGCGAGGCCCCACAGCAGGCCCGCGGCGACCATCGCGTTGTACACGCCCTGGTTCGACGCCAGCACCTTGGTGCGCTCGGCGTCCTCCGCCGACAGGGCGAAGATGCGCCGGCCGGTCGGCTTCGTCCAGAGCACCGCCTCCAGCACGAAGAAGCCCAGGTGGAGCACGGCGACCACCGCCACCGCGAGCTGCGCCAACATCGCCACGTCCCCTCCCCTGCCCCGGGTTCGTTCTGGAGCGACCGCTCAATAATCGGGCAGCGCGAGAGCCGCCAGCGGATCCTGGCGGCCGAACCCGCTACGCACCCATCATGACGCCCAGCTGCAGATCGGTCGAGACGCCGTCGCAGAAGCCCTCGGGCAGCGCCACGAACGTCGAGGCCGAGCTGAACGACGGGTGGAGCGCGATCAGGTGGAACGCGCGGACGTCCGTCTCGTCGCCCGACGAGTACGCCGCCTGGCAGGTGTAGCTGCCGTCGCCGTTGTTGGCGCACTCGCCGTTGTTGAGCTCGACCGTGGCGTCGCTCACCGACTCGCCGTTCACGTCGGTGACGTTCACCACGATCTCGAACACGTCGCAGGAGTCCGCGGCCTCTTCCCCGGCGCACCCGACCAGCCCCGCGACCAAACCGAACCCGAACCACCGCATCGTGCGTCTCCTCCGGCCGACGCCGGCCGCAACGCGCACGTTAGCGCGACCGGGCGGGACCGCGCAAGAAGGCAGGGGGATAGACCGTAAGGAACACAGGCCGCCGGACGTTGTCCGTCCTCGGCTGCGGGAGGTCCGCCTGGTGTTCCGTTGGGTCCTCGGCCTCGATGCGTTCGTGGCGCGCACCCGCCCCGCGTGGGCGTGGCTCGGCCAGGTCGCGCTGGTGCTGCTCGGCGTCCACCTGGCAGCGGATCGCCTCGACGACGGCATCTCCGCCGCGCTCGTCGCGTCCGGCATCCACTGGCCCGAGCCGGAGCAGCCGCTGACGCTCGGCACCTGGAGCGCCGTGCTGTTCGAGCTGTACGTGGCCGCGTGGATCGGCGTGGCGGCCGTCCGCGCCACCGAGGCGCCCGCGCGCTCCGCCCGCGAGTGGTGGTCGCGCTGGTCGCCGCACAACGTCGCCGCGCCGCTCGTCTGGGCGCCCACCGTGCTGGCGGGCGCCTGGGTCATCGGCATGGAGACGGAGGACCTCGTGGCCGGCATCTGGGCGCCCGGGGCGTCGGTCGCCGGCTGGCTCGTGGCCGCGCTCGCCGTCTTCCGGCTCGGCTGGCCGAGCCTGCTGCGCGTGACCCGCTGCGCGCCCGTCCCCGGCCACCGCTGGGACGGCGCGCTCACGGTCTGGCCCGCGGTCGTGGTGGCGGCGCTCGCCGTGCGCTACGGCCTGCCCGTCTGGGGGTGGCTGCCGTGAGCGACATCCGCGACGGCATCCGCCAGATGAGCCAGCTCGGCCGCGCCCGCGGCAGCGACACCCGCCGCGCCGACCCGGGCGCGCCCATCGGCCCGCCCCCGCCCTGGTGGGCCGGCGGCGGGCGCCGCGGCGGCGTGTTCGACCTGGCGCTGGTCGCCGTGGCCGTGCTGGCCATGATCTCGCGCACGCCCGTGGGGGGCCTGCTGTGGTACGCGCAGGAGCGCGCCCGGGGCCACGCCACCGAGCTGCCCGCGCTGACCGCCTACTTCGACAACGGCACCGCCGCGCCGCCGCTCGACGATCTGCGCATCACCGACGTGGCCGACGCCGCGCCGCCCGCTGCCGACGAGCTGCCCGAGCCCTTCCGCACCGCCGCCCGCACCACCCTGGCGCAACAGGTGCCCGCCGCCCTCGCCGACGTGCTCGACGTCCGCGGGGTCGCGGTGACGCCCGAGGCCGCGCTCGCCGAGCTCGACACCCTGTGGAAGGTCCACCGCGACGCGCCGCTCGTGCTCGAGGTCGCGGCCCTCGGCGCCGACCAGCGGGAGCGGGCCGTCGCGCGCGCCGTCGCCGCCGGCGAGGAGGAGCCCGAGCGCTACGACGTCCACCGGCGCTACCTCTCCGGCGCCGCCGCCCACGAGGCCGACCGCTTCGTGGGGGGCACGCTCGCGCTGGCCACGGCCCTCGACCTCGCCTGGCCGCTCGAAGGATCGCCCGACATCACCTCGCCGTTCGGCAACCGCTTCCACCCCGTGCTCAAGCGCAACCAGTTCCACGACGGCGTCGACATCGGCGTGCCCATCGGCACCCCGGTGCTCGCGGCGCAGCAGGGCACGGTCGCCGTGGTGGGCGTGTCGTCGGTGAGCGGCCGCTACGTGGTCATCGACCACGGCTACGGCGTGCGCACCTCCTACTGCCACCTCAACACCACGCCGGTGCAGCAGGGCGCGGCGGTGGCGCGGGGCGAAGTTCGCGCTGTCCGGCAACACCGGCCGCAGCACGGGCCCCCACCTGCACTACGGCATCAAGATCGCCGGCCGCTGGGTCGATCCGCAGCGCTTCAAGTAGGCCCTACCGGCAGAGGACGTTGACGACCTGGTTGCGGTGGATGTCGACGGTGCCGGGCGAGCAGCCGGCGCCGCCGGCGTCGATCGCGTGCGGGCCGGCGGGAGGCGCAGGCGCAGCAGGGCGTGCGCCCGACGAGCCTCGCCGTCGACCCGGACCTCGACGGCGCCGTCGGGGGCCTCCACGTTGAGGAAGCCGAACGCCTCGCCGGCGGGCGCGGCCGGCGCGGGCATCACCGGCAGGCCGTCGAACGGGTCGAGCAGGTCGCCGCGCGGCTCGGGGCCACCGGCACGACGCTCGGCGCGGGCGTGGGCGTGGGAGCCGGCGCGGGCGCCGGTGTGGGCCGCGCAGGAGACGGCCGCGAAGGAGACGGCCGCGGCCGCGACGGCACCGGCGCGGGGCCTCCTCCACCGGCGCAGGCGCCACCGGCACCGGCGCGGGCGCCGGCTGCGCGTCGAGCGGCGGCAGCGTGGTCTGCGGCGGCGGCTGGCGCTCGAGCACCCACCACGCCCCAGCAGCGCCGCCGCGACGATGGCGCCGGCGACGAGCGCCGAGACCACCGACACGAGCAGCACGCTCCCCGCCATCAGCCCCCGGCGGGCCACCGACGAGGTGTCGGCCGCCATCGAGGCCTGCACCTGCCGCGCCATCGTCCCCGACGCGGACGGCGTGAGTAGGCTCGAGGAGCCTGAGTGCACGTCGCCCGGCCCCGGGGCCGGCGGCGGCAGCTCGACGGGGGCGGGCCCCGCGCCGCGCCCCACCAGCAGCTCGGTGTCCTGCAGGTCGACCCGCGCGTAGTCCTCCATCTTGCGGCGCAGGCGCAGGGTGAGCTCGGGGTCGACGGCGTTGAGGAAGCCGGCGAGCTGATCGGCCGTGGGCAGCCCGCCGATCTGGTCGCCGACCTCGCGCAGGTCGGCCGCGAAGTCCTCGGCCGTGGCGTACCGCACGTCGGGGTCGGCCGCGAGCGCCTTCGTGTGCACCCGCTGCAGCTCGGTCGGGTCGGCGATCTCGGGGATCTCGGGCAGCTCCGGGATGGTGCCGTTCACCATGCGGTGCAGGATCTGCACCTGGTTGAGCCCGTAGTACGGCGAGACGCCGGCCAGCAGCTCGTGCAGCACGAGCCCCACCGCGTACAGGTCGGAGCGCTGGTCGACGCTGCCGGCGGTGAGCTGCTCGGGCGCCATGTAGGCGAACTTGCCCTTCACGTGGTCGGCGCGCGTCTGCTCGAGCCGGTCGGTCGCCTTCGCCACGCCGAAGTCGATGAGCTTGACCTCGCCCCGGATCGACATCATCACGTTGCGCGGGTTCACGTCGCGGTGGACGATGCCCATCGGCTTGCCGAAGGTGTCCTTCTTGTCGTGGGCGTACGACAGCGCGTCGAGCACCTCGACCACGACCTTGAGCGCCACCTTGACCGGCACCCGCTGGCCGCGCTCCCGCAGCGTGTTCACGAGGAAGCGCAGGTCGATGCCCGGCACGTACTCGAGCGCCAGGTAGTACTCGTCGCCCACCCGCCCGAAGTCGTAGACCGCGCCGATGTTCTCGTGGTGCAGCTCGCTCGTGATCCGCGCCTCGTCCTTGAACATGCGGACGAACGACGCATCGAGCGCGTAGTCGGCCTTGATGCGCTTGATCACGGCGAAGCGGACGAAGGACCCGTCGTCCACGCGGTTGCGGGCGAGATCGACCTCGCTCATACCGCCCACGCCGAGGCGCTCGAGCAGGACGTAGTGCGCGTACGTCTTCGGGTACTCAGTCACCGGCGGCTCGTAATGGATGACGGAGCACTCTGCACTCCCGCCGCCTTCGCCGCGCGCAGCCGCTCCCGGGACGGTACGGCGCTGCGCAGGTCGAGGTCGGCCTCGAGGCGATCGGTGACGCCGAAGCGGGTGCCGAGCATCCGGTAGCGGCCGACCGGCAGCAGGCCCGCGAACGCGCCGGTGCGCGCGAGCTCGTCGCGGGCGAACGCGATGGCGCGCACCAGATCGGGATCGAAGGGCGGCTCCTCCGCCTCGAGCAGGAACGCGGCGCGCCACCCGGCGGGCGGGCGGCCGAGGATCCGCGCCGGCAGCGGCACCACCCGGCGGCGCTCGCAGCGGAGCGTCGCGCGCCCGTAGCGGCCGTCGAGGTCGGCGAGCCAGGCATCGACCGCCGGATCGGGCCGCAGCGCCGCCGCCCGCGCGAGCCGCTCCCGGACCGCCCCCATGTCGCCGCGCGCCCGCGCGGACTCCGCGCCGC
Organism: Myxococcota bacterium; assembly: GCA_041389545.1. Classification (GTDB taxonomy): domain Bacteria; phylum Myxococcota_A; class UBA796; order UBA796; genus JACKER01. The sequence continues at coordinate 66,816 of JAWKRQ010000046.1, forward strand.
GCAGCCAGTCGTCCGCGCGCTCGGGGGGATCCAGCGCGCGCAGCTGCAGGAAGGTGCGCTCCACCCCCGTCCACGCGTTGCGCGCCGCGAGCTGCTCGATCTCCTCCGACAGGCGCCGCGCCTCGGAGCTGACCCGCGGATCGGGCGGTTCCGGCGGGACGGCGAGCGCCGCGGCGATGGCCCAGTGCCACATCGGACCCCCGGGGGCAGCGGTGGGCGCTCCACACCCGCCACCCGACGCCATCATAGCCCGGCTTCGGCGTCCGGCGGCGGGGGCTCGGCGTCTCCGGCGACGAAGCTCCACCGGAGCTCGGCCGCGACGCGGTGGGCGCGCTCCCCGTACACGGCGAGGAGCGCGACGACGATCCCCACCGCGATCGGCACCGTGAGCGACGCCTCCCCGCGCACGACCCCGAGGCCCGCGAGCCAGCACGCCGCGAGGACCGGGGTCCACGGCGGCGCCCAGCGCACGTCGAGCTCGACCCCGTTGCGGCCCATGGCGAGGAGCACCGCGCCGTGCAGGCCCGTCAGGGAGGTGCGGTCGGCCGGATCCGCCCAGAAGCGGATCAGGTGCGGCGCCGACTACTCCCAGCGCACCGAGGGGGTGCGGCCGCGGCGCGCCGGCGGGCGCGGGATGGGCACCAGCGCGCGGGCGAGCGGCAGCCCGGCCACGAAGTACGCGTCGCGGCGCCAGCGCAGCAGCAGGCGCGTCTCGAGGAGCAGGCCCACGAGGAGCGCGATCCCGACCCCGAGGGCCAGCGGGAGCGAGCCGCCCTCGGTCACCCGCCCCTCAGGCGCCGGAAGGTGGCGTAGTCGGGGGCCTGCAGCGCGCCGTTGGTGCGCCGCACCTCGTCGAGCGGCGCCGACGGGGCGTGGCCGTAGTCGTGGCCCGGGTACAGCACGAGGTCGCCCGGCAGCGCCAGCAGCCGCTCGTGCAGCGTGCGCCACATCTCCTCGACGTCGCCCCCCGGCAGGTCGGTGCGGCCGCACCCGTCGAGGAACAGGGTGTCGCCCGAGACGAGCGCCTGGCCGCAGCGGAAGCACTGCGAGCCGCGGGTGTGCCCCGGCGTGTGCAGGCACTCCACCTCGACCTCGCCGATGCGCACCCGGTCGCCCGACGACACGGTGCGCAGGTCGCTGTCGGACACGCCGGTCATCATCTTGACCATGGCGGCGTCCTCGCCGTGGACCCAGATGGGCGCGGGGTTGACGGCCAGGAACGCCGCCAGGCCCTGCACGTCGTGGCCCATCATGTTGCCGCCGACGTGATCGGGGTGCCAGTGGGTGACGAGCGCGCCCGTGACGCGCATGTCGTCGGCCTCGGCCGCGGCGACGATGCCGCGCACGTCCCACGCCGGGTCGACCGCGCAGCACTCGCGGGTGAGCCGATCGCCGACCAGGTACACGAAGTTCTGCATGGTCCGGGCGATGGGATCGCCCACCGCGAAGTCGCGGCCCGCCGCGAGCTGGCGGAGGTACAGCCGTTCGTCCAAGGGGCCCTCTCCCCCGCTCCGTAACGCTAAGCGTCGACGGCCACCCTCACGGCGTCGCGGGCGCGCGTCCGGGCCGCGGGACCCGTGCGGCGCGCGCGCACCGACGCGCCCTCGAGCGCGGCGGAGACGCGATCGCGGTGCTCGAGCGCCTGCGCGGGATCGGTGCCCGCCGCGGCAGCGGCCGCGCGCAGCCAGGCGTCGAGCGAGCCCGCCGACGCGCCCGCGGGCCCCGCGAGCCAGCGCCCCAGCCGCACCGCAGCAGCCGCGTCGCCCCCCGTCAGCCCGACCGCCGCCGCCAGGAAGGTCCGCCCCTCGGGGGCGTGCCGCTGGGCCAGCGCACGGCGGAGCCGCTCCGTGACGTCGGTCCCCATGGCTCGGGCCGCCAGCACCGCCCCACGCTCCGCGTGACCCGACGGATCGGCGCGCAGCCCCGGCGGACGCGGCTCGGTAGCGCCAGTGCCGGATCGCAACTCCAGTTGCAGGTGTGCTGAAACGCACAGGTCGAGCGCGCGTTCCCGCCCGCGATCCGCCACCGGACGCCGGCCTGCGGGGGCTCCGCGCGGCGGCAGCGCTCCTTGCAATCACTACTGGCGCGTGCGCGCCGAACTGGCTTCCCGATTCCTGGTCACGCAGGAACGACCTCGTGAACGGAGCAGGAATCGGGGAAGCCCCATCGGCTTTGCTCGCGCAATGGGATCGAACCGATGGGAGGCATCATGGAAGATCCGCGACGTACGCTGCTCGAGCGCCTGGGCACCCTCACCGGCCAGCAGGCCGCGATCGAGGCCCACCTGCGCGGGCGCGACGGCCGCCTCGACCAGGACTTCGAGGACGTGGTGAGCTACACCGCGGGCGACGAGGTGCTGGAGGGGCTCGACGACGCCGCGCGCACCGAGATCGATCAGATCCGGGCGGCGCTGCAGCGCGTCGACAACGGCACCTACGGCACGTGCACCCGCTGCGGCGAGCCCATCGCCCCCGCGCGGCTGGCCGCGCTGCCCGCGACGCCGTTCTGCCGCGCCTGCGCGGCCTGACGCCGCGAGGCCGCGGTCAGGTCAGCTCGACAGCCAGGTGAGCAGGCGCCGCCACGCGGCGTACCACGAGTCGAGCGAGACCGGCGCCTCGCCCGGCTTCGTGGGCGGTGCGGTCGAGCCCGACGGGTTCGACTGCCGCCCGCTGTCGTCGCCGTCGTCCTTCGGCGTGTCGTGGGACTCCTTGGGGGTCGTGGACTCGACGACGATGCCGTCGATCGTCCGGTCCCAGGGCTCCACCGCCGACGCGGGCGCCGCGCTCACCATCCAGGCCACGAGGGCCGCCGCCCCGATCGAGAACCGTCGCTGCATGGCCACCCTCACAACAGATCCCGGCCGCCGCCGACGACGACCGTGACGTATTCCGTTTCCCCGCCGAGCGCCTCCGCCTCGGCCTCGGCCTCGATGGCGACCTTGCAGATCGCTTCCTTCATCGCGTCCAGCACCTTGCGCTGCGCCTCGGGGTCCGACGACATCCGCAGGCTCACCCGGTGCAGCTGCGCCACGCCGAACCCCGCCTCCTCGCGGACCCGCCCGGCGATGCGGCTGACGGTCACCTCGATCTCGTCGGCCAGGGCCGAGCCGTTCGCCTGGAAGTGCGAGGCGGTGACGAAGCGGCCCTCCACCTCGGCGACCTCGCCCGTGTCGACCAGCGCACGGAGCGCCTCCTCGAAGCTCGGCCCGTCGTCGAGCTGCGGGCTGCGCTCGTAGTAGCGCGCAGCCAGCTTCGGCAGCGGCAGCCCCTGCGGCCCCGCCTCCTGCAGCACGATGGCCAGCAGCCGGATGCCGCTGTGGGCCGGGCGCGGCGGCACCTCGTCGCCGAGCTTGTTCAGCCCCGCGCGGGTCATGCCGGTGAGCAGCGTCAGCTCGCCCCACGTCTTCGACGACTCGGTCCGCAGCGAGCTGACCAGCATGTGGTACTCGCAGCGCAGCACCCGCTTCAGCTCGGCGAAGGTGTACAGCGGATACGACAGCTCCACCGCGCGACGCAGGTAGCGCACCATGCGGTCGGAGCGGTCGGTGCGCACCGCCCGGGGCCCCGCGATGGCGTCGGGCGACTGCCAGGTGACCTGGTCGTCGCCCTCGCTGTCGAGGTCGGGAGCCGCGGACTGCGGCTCACGGTTGGTCGCGTGGGTAGCTGCCATGCGATCGTCCCTTCGTGTCACGACACGGTATCGGACCGGTGAACGTCGCGCGCGCAACTTCGGTTGCACCCCCACCCTGGCGGGGTCCGCGCCGCCGGAGCATAGGGTCGAGCGCGCGCCGCGCGGGGGCGGTCGCGCGCGTGGGAGGACCGATGGCCGGCGTCGACCGACGCACTCCGATCCGCGAACTGCTCGCCAGCGCCACCGAGGGCGCGCAGGTCGAGGTCACCGGGTGGATCCGCACGTCGCGGTTCGGCAAGAACGTGAGCTTCCTCCACGTCTACGACGGGTCGACCCCCAAGACGCTCCAGGTGGTGCTGCCGCAGGAGGGCGCGCTCACCGATCCGGCCCTGCTGGCGCGCCTCGGCGTGGGCGCGGCGGTCCGGGTCCGGGGCGCCATGGTGCCCTCGCAGGGCGCGGAGCAGCCGTTCGAGGTGCGCGCGGAGCAGGTCGAGATCGTGGGCGACACCGAGGCCTCGGTCTACCCGATGCAGAAGAAGGCCACCACGATGGAGTTCCTGCGCACCGTCGCGCACCTGCGGCCGCGCAGCAACACCCACCAGGCGGTGTTCCGGGTGCGCAACGCGCTCGCGTGGCAGATCCACCGGTTCTTCCAGGAGCGCGGCTTCCTCTGGGTCCACACCCCCATCATCACGGGGGCCGACGCCGAGGGCGCCGGCGAGATGTTCCCCCTCGCCAACGCTGCCGAGTTCTTCGGCGGCCCCGCGTTCCTCACGGTCAGCGGGCAGCTCGAGGCCGAGGCGTTCGCCCAGTCCCACACCGACGTCTACACGTTCGGGCCGACGTTCCGGGCCGAGAACAGCAACACGCCGCGCCACGCCGCCGAGTTCTGGATGATCGAGCCCGAGATGGCGTTCGCCGATCTCGGCGACGTGATCGAGCTGGCCGAGGCCTTCGTGCGCCAGGTCGCGCTCGCGACCCTCGAGCAGTGCGCCGAGGACTTCGCGTTCTTCGACAAGCGCATCGCGCCGGGCGTGCCCGCGATGGTCCGCGAGACCGTCGAGAAGCCCTTCGCCCGCGTGACCTACACCGAGGCCCAGGAGATCCTGGCGCAGTCGGGCAAGTCGTTCGAGTTCCCGATCGGCTGGGGCTCGTCGATGCAGGCCGAGCACGAGCGGTTCCTCGCCGAGGAGCACTTCAAGGGCCCGGTCTTCGTGACCGACTACCCCTGGGAGCAGAAGTCGTTCTACATGCGGATGAACGACGACGGGAAGACGGTCGCGGCCACCGACCTGCTCGTGCCGCGCATCGGCGAGATCGTCGGCGGGTCGCAGCGCGAGGAGCGGCTCGAGGCGCTCCGGGCCGCCATGGCCAAGCGGGGGATGAGCCCCGACGCGCTGCAGTGGTACCTCGACCTGCGCCGCTGGGGCACCACCCCCCACGGCGGGTTCGGGCTCGGCTTCGAGCGCATGCTGATGTGGATCACCGGGATGCAGAACATCCGCGACGTCATCCCCTTCCCGCGCACCCCGGGCCACGTGTGAGCGACGAGGTCCACCCGCAGGTCATCGGCGCCGGCTGGGGCCGCACCGGCACCTCCTCGCTCAAGCTCGCGCTCGAGCGCCTCGGGTTCGGCCCCTGCCACCACATGGAGGAGGTCGTCCGCCACCGGGCCGACGTCCCCGTCTGGGAGGCCGCCGTCCGCGGCGAGCCCGTCGACTGGCGGGCCCTGATGCGCGGCTGGCGCGCGAGCTGCGACTTCCCGTCGGCGTTCTACTGGCGCGAGCTGCACCGCACCTTCCCCGACGCGAAGGTGGTCCTCACCGTGCGCGACCCCGACCGCTGGTACGACAGCTTCGCGGCCACCATCTACCCGCTGTCGGGCGGGTTCCCGTCGCGGGTGGTGGTGCCCTGGCTGCCCGTGGTCAGCGCCCCGCTGCGCGTCACCGGCGCCCGGATGCTGCAGCACGTGTTCGGCGGCGAGTTCGAGGACCGCGCAGCCACCCTGCGGCGCCTGGCGGCCTGGAACGACGAGGTCCGGGCGACGGTGCCGGCCGAGCAGCTGCTCGTGTTCGACGTGCGCGAGGGCTGGGCGCCGCTGTGCGCCTTCCTCGGCGTGCCGGTGCCCGACGAGCCGTTCCCGCGGGTCAACGACAAGGCCGCGTTCCAGCGCCGGGTGCGCATCGTCAACGCGATCAGCTGGAGCGTGCTGCTGGCGCCGGTCGTCGCGGCGGTGGCGCTGCTGGCCTGGGCGCTGTCGTAGCTGGTCGTCGCTAGCGTCGCCCGCGGACGAGCCCGTCCACCAGCGGGCCGAACCGCGCGCAGAACGCTGCCGAGCGGTCCTCGGGGCGGCGGCGCACCTCGACGTGCGCCCGGACGGCGGCGAGCAGCCCGGGCGGGTCGCTGACGACGGCCTCGTCGGGGCCGAGCGCGCGGGCGAAGCGCAGCTGGTGGTCGTCGACGTGCTCCCTGTGGGCCGGGTCGCGCGGGACGACCACGGGGACGCGCCCCAGCGCGCGCGCCTGCAGGAACGACGACGATCCCGCGTGCAGCACCACGACCCGCGCCTCGGCCAGGTGCGCGGCGAAGGCGTCGGGCGGGAGCGCCGCCACGAGCTCGGCGTGGGGCGCGGGGCAGCGCGTGGCGCCGTGCTGCACGACGACGCGCTCCCCGAGGGCCACGGCCAGCTGGTCTGCGGCCAGGACCAGGCGGTCGAACGGCTGGTGGTGGGTGCCGAGCGCGACGAAGATCACCGGACGGGCCCCAGCAGCACCCCGCGGCGGTGGAACCGGCGCTGCTCGGGGCGCTGCAGCACGACGCAGTCGACCCACGGCCCGAGCAGGCGCCCGGTCAGCGACGGGCCGTCGACCCGGTCGTAGGGCTCGACGAAGACGACGGGCACGCCGGCCGCGCGAGCGGCCAGGGCGAAGGGCACGGCCACGCCCGCACCCGTCGACACGACGACGTCGAACGGCTCGCGCAGGACCCGCCGCGCGAGCGCCAGGTTGCGCGCCGCGTTGCGCAGGCTGCGGTTCGTGGGGTGGGCGGCGAAGACGATGCGCTCGCCGTCGAGCATGCCGCGGGCGTCGGGGGTGTCGAAGGTGACCCAGAGCCGCTCGTGGGCCCGCCACCACGGCGCGAGCCACACCAGCTGCTGCAGGTGGCCGCCGGCGCTGGCGACGAGCAGCGCCCTCACCGGCGGCGCTCGAGGAGCGCGGCGTAGGCGGCCTCCCAGGCGGCGGCGCGCGCCTCCCAGCCGAAGGTGGCGGCGCGGGCGGCGGCAGCGTCGAGGTGCGCGGGCGGCAGCGGCGCCACCAGCGCGTCGGCGCCGCGCACCGGGTCGTCGAAGTCCACCAGGGCGACGCAGCCGGCGTGCTGGCGGAAGGCGGGGATGTCGGCGAGCACGAGCGGCACCCGCGCCGCCATCAGCTCGACGGCGGCGATGCCGAAGCCCTCCTTGCGCGACGGCAGCACGGCGCGCTCGGCCCGCGCCACGAGCTCGAGCAGCGCCGGGCCGGTGCGCGCGCCGTGGAAGCGGACGCCCGGCACGCCCGCGGCCCGCGCCTGCGCGCTCAGCGCCGCGATCAGCCCCGGCGCGGCCTCCGGCCCGACCACGTCGACCTGCCGCCGCACGCCGCGCCGCGCCAGCACCGCCAGCGCGGCGATCAGTCGGTCGAGCCCCTTGTGCACGTCGACCCGGCCGAGCACCAGCACCCGGCCGGGCTCCGGGCGGCGCACCACGGCGGCGAACCGCCCCACGTCGACGCCGTCGGGCAGGACCGGGCCGTCGGCGCCGGCCGGGGCCAGCGCCGCGCGGTCGGCCTCCGACGTGAACCACACCGCCCCCGCGCGCGCGAGCGACCAGCGGGTGCCCGTGCGCAGCCACAGCGCCTTGATCCGGCGGTGGCGCGGCGTGTGCAGGTAGCCGCCGTGCGTCGACACGCCCACGGGCGCGGCGGCGTGGGCCAGCGCCTGGTCGAGCAGGCCGTCCAGGCCGTGGACGTGCACCACGTCGACCCCCTGCACCGCCCGGCCGAGCCCGGCCGCCCAGGGCCAGCGCCGGGGGCCCACCCGCGGCAGCCACACCACCTCGACGCCGTCCACCGGCACCACGGGCAGCGCCGGGTCGCGCAGCGTCACCACCCGCACGCGGTGCCCGCGGTCGCGCAGGCTGCGGGCGAGCCCGCCCACGCTGGCCTCGAGGCCGCCCACCCGCGGCTCGAACGTCCGGCAGACCTGCGCGACGGCCAGGCTCACAGGCGGCACTCGGCGCCGTCCGGGACCGTGAACGCGCGGTCGCCGAGCTTCACGCTGCGGATCCGCTCCAGCCGGAAGACGCGCTCGGCCTGGCGCAGGTGGCACCACCCCTGCAGCCGCGGCAGGCGCAGGAACCAGGGCTCCACCTCGCGCACGACCGTGCCCACGCCGGGCTCGGACGTGCTCTGGTACTCGAGGATCACCGTCCGGCCGAGGCGGTGCGCGTCGCGCAGGAGCTGCTGCTGCTGCAGGCGCAGCGGCGAGCTCGGGGCCAGCGCGCCCACCAGATCCGCGAGGTCCCGCACCGTGAACGCCGCCTCGGGGTCGACGATGTCGACCATCTTGAAGAACAGGGCGAAGGTCGCGCGCGCGTCCGACAGGGCGCGGTGGGCGCCCGCCACCTCCACGCCGAGCTCGCGGCAGCAGTCGAGCATGCCGTTGCGCCGGAACGCGAACAGGCGCCGCGCCATCAGCAGCGTGTCGAGCGTGACCGGCGGGGGCAGCACCACGGGCGTGCCGTCGAACTCGCGGTGGAGGAAGCCCAGATCGAAGTCGGCGTTGTGCGCCACCACCACCGAGGAGCGCACGGCGTCGACCACGTCGCCGGCGATCTCGGCGAAGAACGGCGCGCCGAGCAGCATGGCGTCGGTGATGCCGGTGCACTGCAGCGCGCCCACGCTCATCGGCACGCCGGGCCGCACGAGCGTCTGGTACTCGCGGTCGACCTCGCCGCCCGCGCCGCGCACCACGGCGATCTCGCAGACCCGGTCGCCGGCGGGCGACAGGCCGGTCATCTCGAGGTCGAGCACCGCGATCGGCACGTCGCGGAGCGCCCCCTCCAGCAGCGACGCCCCCCGCGACGCCTCCGCCATCAGCGCCGCGGCGCGTGCCGGGCGCCGAAGCGCGGCGCCTGCTGCTGCATCTGCTGCTGCATCGGCGAGGGCACCCGGCTGCCGCGCATCATCATCTTCTGCGCGTACTCCTCGGGGAAGTACTGGTACCAGGCCTCGCCGAGCCGGTCGACGTCGATCTTCTTCTTGTTCGCCACCCGGCTCTTGAGGTCGGTCAGCACCTTGTTGTCGGGGAGCGCCTTGAGGCCGTCGGTCAGCGCCTTCAGCGCCTCGGCGTGCTGCCCGTCGCGGGCGAGGAGCGTGGCCCACACGACGTAGACCGTCGGGTCCTGCGACGAGGCCGCCGCAGCGGACTCGAAGCGCTTCACGGCCGCATCCTTGCGCCCCTTGCGCCAGTCGATGCAGCCGAGGCAGGTCAGCGCGACGGGGTTGCGGAACTTGCCCTTCTCGAGCTTGGGCGCCGCCTCGTCGAACCGGGTCTGCAGGTAGTCGATGACGCCGAGCTGCGCGTCGACCTGGCCCGCCAGCAGGAACTGCCAGCGGCCGTACTGCTCCTTGACGCGGACGAGCTTGGTCTGCGCCTCGTCGATCCGCCGCGCCTGCAGCAGGGGCGCGATGCCCTGCAGCTCAGCGGTCACCTGCGCGTTGGTGCGGCGCGCGAGCAGGAACATCGCGAGCACGACGACGCCGATCGCGGGCACCACGGCGGCCACGGGGCCGAGCCACGCGGTGATCCCGGCGAACACGGCCACCCCGAGGACGACGGCGATGAGCAGGTTGTGACATGCCGTCAGCCGTAACCCGGCTCCCGGGTCACCGCCTACGGTTGGATGGAGCGCAGCTGGGCCTGGGAGCTGAAGCTGCCGATCTCGCCCTCGGCCGACTGCCAGGTCTCCTCCCAGTCGAGGTAGCCGTCGACGTTGCCCTGCCAGGTCACGAGGGTCGCGGCGCAGGAGAAGGCGTGGACGTCGCCCCCGGCCTCGTAGCGGCCGTTGAACCCGAGCGCGAAGGTGCCGCACTCGGTCTCGTCCCACCGGCCGCGGCCCTGGAAGGCCTGGTCGTCGATCGTGACCGTGACGTTGCCGTCCGGCGCGTCGCTCGGCCAGACCACCGACAGCGTGTGCACGCCGTTGGCCGGCGAGGTGTCGGCCGGGAACGCGGCCTCGTTGTCGCCCTCCCAGCTCACCGGGTTCACGAACACCGTCCACACCTCGTCGGCGATGGAGGTGGGCGGCGGGCAGGTGTCGGTGCAGCCGGCCAGGCCGGCGGACAGCAGCAGCGGAGCGAGGGTGCGTCGCATCCGCGGAGGGTACCCGGATGCCGCGCGTCGGGCCAGGGGGTACAGCGACGGCGTGGACGCGCGCACGCTGATCGTCGACCTCGCCGGCCGCTGCGGCTTCTCCGTGGTGCGCCTGGCCGCGCTGCGCCCGACCCCGCGGGGCGAGGCGCTCGACCGCTGGCTCGCCCGCGGCCGGGGCGCCGACCTGCACTGGCTGGCGCGCGGCCGGGACCTGCGGCGCGACCCGCGCGACCGCCTGCCCGGCGCGAAGACCGCGGTGGTGCTCGCCGTGGCCCACCACCACCGCCGCCCGCCGGATCCGGGCGGGCGCACCGGGCTCGTCGCGCGCTACGCCTGGGGCCGCGACTACCACAACGTCCTCGGCAAGCGCCTGCGCCGGCTGCGCGCGCTGCTGCGGGAGCACGGCGTGGCCTCGTGGGGCGGCGTCGACACCGCGCCGATCCTCGAGCGCGCCTGGGCGGAGGCCGCGGGGCTCGGCTTCACCGGGAAGAGCACCGTCCAGATCCTGCCCGGGCGCACCTCGTGGATGCTGCTCGGCGTGGTCTTCGTCGACGTCGAGGCCGCGCCCGACCCGCCCGATCCGCGCGACCACTGCGGCCGCTGCACCCGCTGCCTCGACGGCTGCCCCACCCGGGCCTTCCGCGGCCCCTACGACCTCGACGCCGGGCGCTGCATCTCGTACTGGACCATCGAGGCGCGCGGGCTCGCCCCCGAGGCGCTCCGGCCGGGCTTCGGCCGCTGGGTCTTCGGCTGCGACGTGTGCCAGGAGGTCTGCCCGCACAACCACCACCCGCCCGAGGGCGAGGAGGACGCCTTCCGGCCCACGCACGCCTGGCTCGACCTCGACCGCCTGCTCGCCACCCCCGACGACGCCCTGCTGGAACGCTTCACCGGCACCCCGCTGCGGCGGCCGGGCGCGGCGGGCTCAAGCGCAACGCGCTGGTGGCGCTCGGCAACCTCGGCGACGACGGCGCCGTCGACACCATCCGGCGCACGCGCTCGCGCACCCGGCGCCGGTGGTCCGCGAGGCGGCGGGCTGGGCGCTCGAGCAGCTGGGCGCTACGCCGCGTCGGTGATGGCGCGCTCGAGGGCGTCGGCGTCCTTGACCACCGCGCCGAGCTGGCTCACGGCGAGCGCCGCCACCGAGCTCGCCAGCCGGGCCGCGCGCGGCGCGCTCCAGCCCTGCGACAGGCCGAACAGGAACCCGCCGGCGTAGGCGTCGCCCGCGCCGGTGGTGTCGATGGCGTGGACGCGATCCGCGGGGATGCGGTGGAGCGTGCCGTCGGCCAGCACGAGCGAGCCCTGCGCGCCGAGCTTGACGGCCACCGTCGCGATCCGCGCCCGCACCGCGATCCGGCGCGCGGCCTCCTCGGCGTCCTCCACGCCCGCCAGCGCCCGCGCCTCCTCCACGTTGAGGAACACGACGTCGACGGAGCGCTCGAGCTCTTCCCACAGCAGGTCGCGCAGCTGGTGCACCACGAACGGATCCGACGCGTCGAACGACACGATGGTGGGCGCGGCCTCGGCGATCCGCATCGCCTCGAGCGTCACGTCGCGGTTGGGCCCGGGCAGCAGCATGTAGCCCTCGAAGTGGGCCACCCGCGACGCGCGCACCTCGTCGGCGAAGGTGCCGAGCTCGGGCAGCTGCGTGGCCGCGCCGAGGTCGGTGAGCATGGTGCGCTCGGCGTCCTGCCGGCTGATGATCGACAGGCACTTGCCCGTGGCCGACGCCTTGGTGAAGCGGATCCGGTGGGCGCCGCAGGCGCGCTCCATCAAGCTCGCGTAGAGCTTGCCCATCTGATCCTCGCCCACCTGGCCGCAGTAGATCGCCTGCCCGCCGAGCCGGCCGACCGTGGCGATCGTGTTGGCGCACGATCCCCCCGAGTCGAACGTGACGCCCTGCGTCTGCACGCGCTCGTAGACCTCGGTCCACTTCGCGTGATCGACGGGGTGCATCATCCCGCGCGCCATGCCCAGCTCGTCGAGGAGCGAATCGTCGTCGACGACGACGAGGGCGTCCATCAGCGCGTTGCCGAGGCCTGCGACGTCCCACTGCATCCCATCCTCCTCGCACGACCGGCCGGGGATAGCGTGCACGGCGGGCCCCGTCAACGTTAGACGCCCCCGTGTCGCGCGCACGCGACGGCAGCCCGGGAGCGTCGGTGGGGGAAGCCCGGTGGAAGCAGCTGCAGCTGTGGGGCGGCATCCTGTTGGGTGTCGGCCTGCTCGGCTGGTTCGTCTCCTCCATCGACTTCGCCGAGCTCGGCGCCGTCCTGAGCGACATCCACTGGGGCTGGCTCGTCGTGTCGGTGATCGCCGTGCTCGCGCACTACGCGCTGCACGGCTGGCGCTGGAAGGTGCTGCTCGCCCACGTCGACCCCGATCTCGACTGGAAGACGGTGTGGCGGGGCACCACCATCCTGTGGGGGTTCAACACCATCCTGCCGCTGCGGGCCGGGAACCTGCTGCGGCCCGCGGTCGTCGCGCTGACCCGCAACATCCCCTACACCACCCTGCTGTTCACGCTGGTGGCCGAGACCGTGTGCGACGCCTTCGGCGTGGTCGGGCTGGTCCTCGCGATGCTGGTGATGCTGCCCGGCGAGGTCAACGACGCCGGGCCGCTGGTGCAGCTCAAGTCGTGGGGCATCTGGCTGTCGGCGGCCGCGCTGGTGGGGCTCGGCCTCGTCACGCTGCTGTCGACGCGCCGCGCGCGCACGGTGGCGGAGTCGATGCTGGTGGCGGTGCCATCCGATCGCGTGCGCCAGCAGCTGCTCAAGATCTTCGACCAGCTCGTGGAGGGCATGGCCGCGGTCGGCGATCCGGCACAGATGTTCGGCGCCCTGGTGGTGACGGCGCTGGTGTGGGGATCGTGGCTGCTCGGCATCGAGGCCACGCTGCGGGCGTTCGGCCTGAAGATCCCGGCCGCGGGGGCCATGTTCATCGAGGCCGCGCTCACCATCGTGATGATGTTCCCGCAGGCCCCGGGCTTCCTCGGCGTGTTCCAGGTCGTGACGGAGGAGGCGCTGACCCTGTTCGACGCGCCGCCGGCCGAGGCGAAGGCCGTGGCGCTGGTGTTCTGGACGGTGTGCTTCGTGCCGATCACGCTGCTCGGCGTGTGGGACGGGTGGCGGATGGGGATCGGGCTGGCGCCGGGCTCGCGGGCGCACGCGTTCACCGATCTGGAGCGGCGGGCGGCGACCGACGAGGTCGAGCGCAGCGATCCCGGCGAGGCGCCCGCGGAGGACCCGCAGCCCTAGCAGATTGAACTTGCTGGTCGGCACGGATGCTCGGCTGAGCCTGCCGCGGCGAGGCTTGCGCCTGGCGGCTACGTGGGGCAGCTCGGCGCCGCTTCGCTCGCATCGCCTCTCTCGCCGTCAGGCTCTGTATGGCGGGCTGCGGTGGAGCATGGTCGGGGCTTGTCGATCCTGCTCGACGGGCGGCGTTGGAGATCCTTGCTCGGGCACGGCCGGAAGCTCGCCTTCATCGGCGCGGCGCCGGCGCGGTGGGCCGCGCGAGGTC